>NZ_JABWGQ010000042.1 GCF_014595975.1 Sphingopyxis sp. LK2115
AGGCCCCCAACGGGAGCCTCATCTCGGGTTCGCTACAAGATAATGGCGGAGAGTGAGGGATTCGAACCCTCGGTACCCTTGCGGGCACTTCGCATTTCGAGTGCGACGCTTTCGACCACTCAGCCAACTCTCCTCGCTGAGAGGAGAAGCCCCTAGCGGCGGTCCGTCCTTGTTGCAACCCTCTGGTCACAAAAAAGGACGGACCGGATGGCGATCAGGGCCTTTCGGCTTCCCACCAATAGGGCTGACGCTTGCGCGTCCCTGTTTCCGCCTCGTTCATCGTCTTGGGATCGAACAGCCGCCCGCCGAGCATGACGCGGTGGATCTTTTCGGTATTGCGGATGTTTTCGGTGGGGTCGGCGTCGAGGATGAGCAGGTCGGCGAGCTTGCCGACCTCGATCGACCCCACATCCTTTGCATAGCCGAGCGAGGTCGCGGGCATGATCGTCGCGGCGCGCAGCGCGTCGATATGGCTCCACCCGCCGCGCACGAACGACCAGATTTCCCAATGCGCGCCAAGGCCCGCCTGCTGGCCGTGCGCACCGATCGATACCATGCGGCCCGCCGCGGCGATTTTGCCGGCCTGGCGCGCGGCGTCGTCGTCGACATAGTCGCTTTCGGGCGCGATCACACGACGCTTGTTGTTCGCAGCAAGCTCGGTCGGCGGGATATGCTTCGTCAGGATCGGATGTTCCCACACATTTGTATGCGCGCGCCAATAGGGATCGCCCGCGGGACCACCATAGGTGACGACGAGCGTGGGCGTGTAATCGACCTGCGTCTGGCCCCACAGCTGCACGAGATCGCGGTAGAAGATATGCAGCGGGATATTGTGCTCGACGGTCGAATTGCCGTCCTGGATGAGCGAGACGTCCATCGTGTAGAGCGAGCCGCCCTCGGGCACGACGGTCAGTCCTTCGGCCTGCGCCGCCTTCACGACCATCTGCCGCTGGTCGCGCCGCGGCTGGTTATAATTCTTGACGCTGTGGGCGCCCTGCGCCTTCAGCCGCCGGACATGCGCGAGCGCGTCGTCATAGCCGTTGATCTCGGCATAGACGCCCGCCGCCTTGGCGCCATAGATGATCTCGCCCGTCGAAAAGATACGCGGGGCGAGGATCAACCCCGCGCGCTGCATTTCGGACGAGACGAAGATTTCCGACGCGCGCGACGAAGGGTTGTGGCTGGTCGTCGTCCCCATCGCCAGATTGGCGATTTCCGACCAGTTCTGCTGTGGCACCAGCTCGTCGGCGCCATGCGGACCATGCGCATGGGCATCGACGAAGCCGGGGATGATCGTCTTGCCGGTGGCGTCGACGGTCACGGCGCCCGCGGGAGCGGTAATCCCGGCCGCGGGGCCGACCGCGGCGATGCGGTCGTTCTCGATCAGGATCGCGCCATTTTCGATCACGCCGCCGTCCTTGTCGGCCATGGTGACGATCTTGGCTCCGGTAATGAGCACCGTGCCTTTATGTTTCGCCGCCGCTTGCGTCATCGCGAGCGACACGCCGTCGGTCGGCGGCGTGAACTTCGGCGCCTTGGCGTCGGTGGGGGCATTGGCGAACAGGCTCGGCAGATCCGCACTGAAAAGCGTCGCGCCACGACTCCAGTGCAGGCGTCGCCCGTTGTCCGACCAGTGGATATAGTCGGCGCCGCTGCCCGACACGCGCGTTACCGGCAGCGCGCCGTTCCTGGTGCCGAGCGACACGTCCTGCCCGCCGGGCATCAGCGGCGTGACATACGCGTCGTAATTCTGCCGAAAGGCAAGGGTGCGGCCGTCGGGCGATATTTCATAGTCGCTGATGAGCTCGCCATTCGCGTGCACGCGCTTGTCCTCGCCATTCAGGTCGGTGCTCACGAGCTGGCTCTTGCCGTCGGCGGCGGTGACCATGAAGATGCGGTCATTCGTGGCGCCGAACTGCGGTTTTGCCCCGTCGCGGCTGATGAGTTGGACGGCACCGCCGGACGCTGCGATGCGATAGATGCCGGGATTGTCGCCCCAGCGCGCCGAAACCAGCCCGCCGCCGCTGCGCCGTTCGAAAACGATCGTCTGGCCGTCGGGCGAGAAGCGCGGTTCGGCATAGTGGCCGGGTGTTGCCGTCACCTTGCGCGAACGCCCGCCGCTGGCGCCCGTCACATGGATTTCGCCAAGTCCTGCATCGGTCCAGCGCACAAAGACGATCGACCTGCCGTCGCGCGACCAGCTCGGCCACAGTTCCATCGCCGCATCCGTGGCCGAGGTGAGCCGTCGCGCGGTGCCGCCGGTGGCGGGCTTGACCCACAGCTTGCCGAGCGTCTCGAACACGATGCTGCGCCCGTCGGGCGACACTTCGGCCCAGCGCGGCATTTTGGTGATGAAGCTGTCGGGGGCGACCTCGACCGCCGGATGAATCGCATCGACGATCACGCGGTCGTCGTCGATGCTGAACGGGATGATGCGCGCCTCGCCGCCGTTCGCACCGACGCGGCGCAGCTTGCCGCCCGCCCAGAACAGGATGTCGCGGCTGTCGGGGGTCCACGCCATGTTCGGATAGACGCCCGTGACTGCCCAGGTTTCCTGCACGTCCTGGTCGAGCGCGTCGTAAAGCTTGGTTTCGGCGCCCGAGGCGAGATCCTTGACATAAAGTTTGGACAGCGCGCCCTCGCGCCGCACGAAGGCAAGGCGCCGACCGTCGGGCGAGGGCGTCGGGCGCACCGCCCCGCCGTTGCCCGACGCCGCGGTGCTTATGCTGCCGTCCTCAAGGCTGTAACGTTCGATGTGGAACAGGTCGGTGTTGCTGTCCTGCGCATATTCGAAGATCGGCCCCGGCGTCACATTGCGCGTGTAATAGACGCTCTTGCCGTCGGGTGCGAAAATGGGTTCGCCGAGTTCTTTCTGATGCCGCTCGTTGGGTTTCTTGACCAGCGGCACGCCCGCGCCGCCCGACACATGATATATCCAAATCTCGCCCGTGCCGAGCGAGCGACTGGTGGTGAAATGCTTTTTGGCGACGAGGAATTGTCCGTCGGGCGACCAGCCTGGCTGGTTGAGCAGGCGGAAATCCTCTTTCGACACCTGCCTTTTGTCGCTGCCGTCGCGGTTCATGATCCAGATATTGTCGCCGCCCCCACGGTCGGAGACAAAGGCGATGCGCGACCCGTCGGGCGAGAAGCGCGGCTGATGTTCATAGGCGAGTCCCTCGGCGATGCGCGTCGGTTCGCCGCCATCGATCGGCATCGTATAGATGTCGCCCAGAAGGTCGAAGGCGATGGTGCGGCCGTCGGGGGCGACGTCGACGTTCATCCAGCTGCCTTCGTCAACCGCAATGGGCACTTTACGGGTGGCCATGCCTGGCGGGGCGTTGACGTCCCATTGATCCGCTTTCGCTTCGGCGGTCGGAGCGGGCGCGCTCTGCGCCCAGACCGAGGTCGAACAAGCCAGAGTCGCCGCAAGGGCGAGATCGAAGCGCGCCATGATATGATCCCCGTTTGAAATTATCGACCAAGCATATGATCGCCGTCCGAACATGCAAGCCGACGCTTTCGACGAAGCCACTGGTCGGCTCGACGGGCGGCTGCTAGCCCGGTGGAAAGATGCAGGAGGGGGAGGGGACAGTGTGCCGCTGACGGGAATAAGGGTGCTCGATTTCGGCCGCTATATCGCCGGTCCCTATTGCGCGGCGCTGCTTGCCGATTATGGCGCCGATGTCATCCGCATCGAGGCGCCCGGCGGCAACGACGATCGCTATACGGTGCCCGTCGCCGAGGATGGATCGGGGGCGATGTTCATGCAGATGAACCGCGCCAAGCGCTGCCTGACGCTGAAACCGGGGAGTCCGGACGGCCGCGAAATCGTCCGCCGCCTCGTCGAAACCGCCGATGTTGTGATCGCCAATCTGCCGCACGAAACGCTCGTCAAGCTCGGCCTCGATTACGACAGCCTCTCCGCGATCAATCCGCGCATCATCCTCGCCACCGCCTCGGCGTTCGGCAGCGAAGGGCCGCTGGCGAGCCGCGTCGGCTTCGACGCGGTCGGACAGGCGATGTCGGGAACGGTGCATCTGACCGGGACGCCCGACCAGCCCTATCGCGCGCAGGTCAATTATGTCGATTTCGGCACCGCGCTTCATTGCGCTTTCGGCGTGATGCTCGCGCTGCGCGAGCGCGAGGCGACGGGGAAGGGGCAATGCGTGTCGGGATCGCTGCTCGGCACCGCCCTGGCGCTGTCGAATGCGCTGACGATCGACCATGCGCTGAACGGGATCGAGCGCCAGCCGATCGGCAATCGCAGCTTCAGCTCCGCCCCGACCGACCTGTTCCGCACGCGCGACGGATGGATCGTCACGCAGATCGTCGGCAACGGCATCTTTGCGCGCTGGGCCGGACTCGTCGGGCGCCCCGCGCTGGTCGACGATCCGCTTTATGCCAGCGACATATTGCGCGGCGACAATGGCGCGGAACTGAGCGCGATCATGCAGCGGTGGTGCATCGAGCGAACGAGCGCCGATGCGATCGCCGAACTCGCGGCGGCGCGCGTCCCCGCCGCGCCGGTCTTGCGCCCCGGGGAGGTGCTGGCGCAGCCGCAGGTCGCGGCGATGCGGCTCGTCGAGCCCGCCGATTATCCCGGCGCGCACGGCCCCGTTCCCGTCATCCGTGCGCCGATCCGCCTGTCGGAAAGCGAGAAAGTCGCCGCGAAGCGCGCACCGCGGCTGGGTGAGCATAGCGACGCGATCCTGACCGAGATCGGCTATGACGCCGACGCGATTGCGGCGTTGCGCGCCGCAAATATAATCTGATCCGCGAGGGTGGACAGCGCGCGTGCGGCGACTTAAGTTACCGGTCGGTATAAAAATGAGCCAAGGAGCTTTTCGATGACCGATAGCAGCGAATATGTGCCGCCGAAAATCTGGACGTGGGACAAGGAAAGCGGCGGGCGTTTCGCCAATATCAACCGACCGGTCGCGGGGCCGACGCACGACAGGGAGTTGCCCGTCGGCAAGCATCCGCTCCAGCTTTATTCGCTCGGCACCCCCAACGGCGTGAAGGTGACAGTGATGCTCGAGGAATTGCTCGCGGCGGGTCACAGCGGCGCCGAATATGACGCCTGGTTGATCAACATCGGCGAGGGCGACCAGTTTTCGAGCGGATTCGTGGGCGTCAATCCGAACAGCAAGATCCCCGCGCTTGTCGACCGCAGCGGCGCCGAGCCGGTCCGCGTCTTTGAATCGGGCGCGATCCTGATCCATCTGGCGGAAAAGTTCGGTGCCTTCCTGCCGACCGACACCGCGAAGCGCGCCGAAACGCTGTCGTGGCTGATGTGGCAGATGGGCAGCGCGCCCTTCCTGGGCGGCGGTTTCGGGCACTTCTATGCCTATGCACCAACAAAGCAGGAATATCCGATCAATCGCTATGCGATGGAGGTGAAGCGCCAGCTCGATGTGCTCGACCGGCGCCTTGCGGAGAGCGAGTTTATCGCGGGCGGTGACTATACGATCGCCGACATGGCGATCTGGCCCTGGTATGGCGCGCTGGTGAAGGGGCTGGTCTATGACGCGGGCGAGTTTCTGCAGGTGCAGGAATATCGGAACGTCCTGCGCTGGACCGACCAGCTTGCCGCGCGCCCGGCGGTGAAGCGCGGGCGCATGGTCAACCGCGTGACGGGCGACCCGGCAAGCCAGCTTCGCGAACGCCACGACGCTTCGGATTTCGAACTGCGTACGCAGGACAAGCTGGAGGCCGGCGAGAATGCGTAATTTGCGCAGAATGCGACGACGCCGGCGTTAACCTTTTGGTGAAACGCCGCGGTCTGGGGCGGATGGCCCCGTTCGTCACCGGCTGACCCTTGTGTAAAATGCGCAGAATCGGCGTTGAGCAGCCTCGACGCCGATTTTACGCCGCGCGGGCAAACTGCCCGCCATGACAGGTTCGACCCGATTTCCGCGGTTCGTCCGCCCGATCGCCCTGACTGGCGTGACGCTGACGCGCGGGGAACGCGGCGCCGCGATCGTCGAAATGGCGCTTGCGCTGCCGTTGCTCCTCGCGTTGCTGATGGGCATTCTGGTCTATGGTCATTATTTCATGCTCGCGCATATGGTGCAGCAGGCCGCGAACGACGGCGCGCGCGCGGCGATCGTCGGGCTTGACGCCGCCGACCGGCGCGCCGTGGCCGAACGCGCGGTGGGGCGCAGCATCGATCCGGCGGCGGGCACGCACAGCGTCGCGGTGTCCGAAAATGCCGAGGCGATCACCGTCGCCGTCACTTTCACCGCCGCCGACGATGCCTTTCTGCGGTCGACCTTCGTTCCGGCGCCCGATCATGTGATCCGCGCGCAGGCGACCTTTGAGTTGCCGGTCGATTGAACATGGCGATCCGGTTGCTTCCCGAAGCGCTGATCCGCTGCCGCCGCGCGGGAATCAGCATCGCCGGGGCGCTTGCCATGCCAATGCTGATCGGCGCGGCGGCGCTCGCGGTCGATGTCGGTTCGCTCTATCTCGACCGGCGCAAGTTGCAGGGGATCGCCGACGCGGCGGCGCTGGCGGCGGCGGGCCGCCCCGGAGAGGAGCGCGCGGCGGCCGAACGGATCATCGCCGCCAATTGCACCTGCGTCATCCGCATCGATACGCTGGCGGCGGGCACCTACACCGCCGACCCGGCGCTTCCGGCTGAAGCGCGCTTCGCGGCGGGCGGGGGTTCGCCGAACGCAGTTCGGATCACGCTGTCGCAGGACCGGCCGCTGTTTTTCGGCGGCTTTCTGACCGGGCGGCGCGACAGCATCATCCGCGCGACCGCGACGGGCGCGCGGCGCGGCTATGCCGCCTTTTCGCTGGGATCGCGCGTCGCGGCGCTGAACGGCGGCGTGGCGAATGCGCTGCTGTCGGGGCTGACCGGCGGCGCGGTCAATCTGTCGGTGATGGATTATCACGCGCTTGCGAGCACCGACATCGACCTGCTCGCATTTTCCGAAGCGCTGCGGACCGAGATCGACGCCGATGTTTTGACCTTTGGCCAGACGCTCGACAGCCAGGTGACGCTGCCGCAGGTGGTGTCGGCGCTCGCGAGCGCATCGAGCGGCGATGCCGCGAATGCGCTCAATCGGATCGCCGATACCGCCTTGCCGCGCCGCCTGGTCCCCTCGCGCGCGATCGACCTTGGCCCGCGCGCGTCGAGCATTCGCGTCGATGCGGCGAACCCGGTAAAGGTCAATGCGCTGAGCCTGCTGCGCACCATGCTGCTGCTCGGCAGCGCGGAGCGGCAGGTCGACCTGTCGCTGGCGAGCGATTTGCCGGGCGGATCGGGGATCGACGTCGCGCTGCTGATCGGCGAACCGGCCGCCGATTCGCCGCTGATCGCGGTAACCGATACCAATGATGTGATCATTCGCACCGCGCAGGTGCGGCTGAAAGTCGACACGCGCGTTGCGACCCCGCTGGCGAGTGTCCATATCCCGCTGCTCGCCGAACTGGGCTCGGCCTCGGCGCGGATCACCGACATCGATTGCACGCCGAACAGCAGCGCCGCGGTGACGCTGGGTGTTGTCACGTCGCCCGCCATGGTGGCGATCGGGACCGTCGACGATGGTGATTTCGCCGACATGCGGCGTCCGCTCGATCCGGCGCCCGCGCGCCTCGTCAAGCTGCCGCTCGTCAGCATCGACGCGCAGGCCGAAATGACGCTGTCGGACCTCAATGAAAAACCCGTCGCCTTTTCACGCGGCGAGATCGATGACGGGACGGTGAAGACCGTGTCGAGCAGCGGGCTGGTCGCGGGTGCGGCCCAATCGCTCGCCGACGACCTGGAACTCGACGTTAATGTGCTGGGGCTGGGGCTCAAACTCGGCGCGCTGACCGCCGTGGTCGGTGAGACGGTCGCGCTCGCCGCGCCCGTGCTCGACGATGTGCTCGGCGACCTCACCGGCCTGCTCGGTCTGCATCTTGGGCAGGGCGACACGCGGGTGAACGCGCTGCGCTGCGGTCGTGCGCGGTTGGTGTGATCGATCGCGCCACGGCGCCATTTCGGACAGGTCCACCGCGGCTTTTCATCCCTTTCCGACCGAAATTGCCGCAAGGCGCGCTACAGAAGAACAGGTGCAGTCCGGTTATCAAAGGGCGACGAAGCGATGATACAGGAACCGCAACGGGTCTCGGCAGCGGATTTCATCCGCGGCTTTGCCAATTGGCGATTGCAGGCGGCGCGCAAGCCCGTCGTGGTGACGCACCATGGCAAGGACGCGCATGTGCTGATCTCGCTCGACGATTATCGCCGACTGGACGGTGGCGACGCGCGCGACATCGCCGCGCGGGGCGACGCGTTGCAGGCCTCGCACGCGGCGTTGGTCGAATCGATCCGCGACGCGGTGATTCTGATCGACCCGGCCTGGCACATTGTGGCGGTCAACCCGGCGGGGTGCGACCTGCTCGAACGGTCGGCCGCCGCGTTGATCGGTGAAGCGCTGGCGGCGACGCTGCCGGGGCTGGAAACGGGCCTGCTTGCGCATCGGCTTACGCGCCTGATCGATCATCGCGAGCGTTTTTCGGGTGAGATTCCGGGCGTTGTGCGTCCGGGCCAGTGGCTGCGGATTGATCTGCTTCCTGTCCCCGTCGGCGGCGCGATCGTCCTGCGCGATGTGAGCGCGGCGATGGAAGAACATGCCGCCGCCGACGCGCAGCGTGCCTTGTTGCAGGCGATCGAGGTCGACGGGGCGATCGGTCACGCGCGCATTTCGGTGCGCGAAACGGTCGAGAGCGCCAATGCGGCGCTGATCGCGATGATCGGCGTCGATGCCGCGGCGATCCGGCGCGTGCGCTTTTCGGCGCTGATGCCCATCGGGCATCGCCGGCGCTTTGTCGAAACGCTGGAATCGGTGTTTCGCACCGGCACCGCCGAACGCATCACCGCCGAACTGGTGACGCGCGAGGGGACGGCGCTGCCCGTCACCCTGTCGATCGCCGAAATCCGCGGCACCTATGCCAGCGAGGGCGCGGTGATCGCCGTCACCGCCGCGCGCTGATTCCGTCCGGTCCCGGTGCATTGCGCCGCCGCTGGACACGCCCCCTGCAAAGCGCAATCATCGATCGCAAAGCGTTGCGGGTTGCAACTTGCCGTTTACGTAAAGGTTAGCGCTCGATATAAGGGCGCCAGTGCCCAATGGGAGATTCGATATGGACATGGAGTTCAGCCCCGAAGACCTGGCTTTCCAGCAGGAAGTGCGCCAGTTCATCGCCGACAATTATCCCGCGGAGCTTCGCGGCAAGCAGGACGAGGGTGAAGAGCTGTCCAAGGAGGATTTCCTCTCCTGGCACAAGATCCTGTACAAAAAGGGCTGGATCGCCCCCGCGTGGCCGGTCGAATATGGCGGCACCGGCTGGACGCCGACGCAGCGCTTCATCTGGTCTGAAGAAACCGCGCGCGCCGATTGCATCCGCCTGATGCCCTTTGGCCTCGCGATGGTTGGCCCCGTCATCTACACCTTCGGCACGCCCGAACAGAAAGCCCATTTCCTGCCGCGCATCCTGTCGGGCGAGGATTGGTGGTGCCAGGGTTATTCGGAACCTGGTTCGGGCAGCGACCTTGCCTCGCTCCGCACCACCGCGGTCCGCGACGGCGATCATTATATCGTCAATGGCCAGAAAACCTGGACGACACTGGCGCAGCACGCCGACTGGGGTTTCTTCCTTGTCCGCACCGACAAGGACGCCAAGCAGCAGGAGGGCATTTCCTTCCTTCTCATCGACATGAAATCGCCGGGGATCACGGTGCGCCCGATCATCACCCTGGGCGGCGAGCATGAGGTGAACGAGGTATGGCTGGAGGATGTCCGCGTCCCCGTTGCCAATCGCGTTTACGAGGAAAACAAGGGCTGGACCTGCGCCAAGTTCCTGCTCGCGCATGAACGCACGGGAATTGCCGGCGTCGCCGCGTCGAAGCGCGGGATCGAGAAGGTGAAGGCGATCGCGCGCACCGAACTCGACGGCGACAGGCCGCTGCTCGCCAATCCTTTCTTCAAGCGCAAGGTTGCCGAGCTGGAGGTCGATCTGACGGCGCTTGAGTTCACCGAGCTGCGCAGCCTTGCCGGCGCCAACGCGGGCAAGGGACCGGGCCCCGAATCGAGCCTGCTCAAGATCAAGGGCAGCGAAATCCAGCAGCGGCTGACCGAGCTGACCCTCGAAGCCGTGGGCCATTATGGCGCACCTTATTTCCGCGGTTTCGGGGAAGGCGACAACGAGCATCCGATCGGACCCGACTATGCCCACCGCGCTGCGCCGACCTATTTCAATATGCGCAAAACGACCATCTATGGCGGATCGAACGAGATTCAGCGCAATATCATCGCGAAAATGGTGCTCGGCCTCTAACGCCTGCGGCGCCCCCGCGCCGGCGGGGGCCGCGATCGGCTTTACGCAGCACTGCATCAGGAACCTATAGCGGCCTCCGCCTTCGCGGGGGCGACGGGGACATAAAAATGGATTTCACCTATACCGAAACGCAGGACATGATCCGCGACACGCTGGCGCGCTTCCTTGCCGACACCTACGACTTCGAATCGCGCCAGAAGTTCATCAATAACGGGCAGGGCCGCGATGCGGCGATCTGGACCGCGCTGGCGCAAGAGCTGGGGATGCTCGGCGCACCCTTTGCCGAGGAACATGGCGGTCTCGGCGGCGGCGCTCTGGAAAATGCGATCGTCATGGAGGAACTGGGCAAGGTCATCGCGATCGAGCCCTATCTGCCGACCGTCGTGATCGCGGGCGGCGCGCTGAAAGCGGTCGGCGGCGCGCAGGCTGACGCCGTGATCCCCGAAATCATCGCCGGCAATGCGATCGTGGCTTTTGCCTATGCCGAACCGCAGGGGCGCTATGACCTCGCCAATCTCAAGACGAGCGCCAGGAAGGATGGCGCTGCCTATGTCCTGAACGGCCACAAAAGCGTGGTCTATGCGGCGCCCTGGGCAACGCATCTGCTCGTCACCGCACGCAGCGGCGGCGGCCAGCGCGACAGGGATGGCGTTTCGCTGTTCCTGATCGACGCCAAGCTGCCGGGCATCGTGCGCCGCGACTATCCGACCGTCGACGGCAACCGCGCGTCGGAGATTTATTTCGAGAATGTCGCCATCCCCGGCGATGCGCTGCTCGGCAGCGAGGGCGGCGCGCTGCCGCTGATCGAGCAGATCGTCGATGAAGCCACCGTGGCGGTGTGCGCCGAAGCGACGGGCGTGATGCAGAAGCTGCACGAAGGCACGCTCGAATATACGCAGCAGCGCAAGCAGTTCGGGGTGCCGATCGCCAAGTTCCAGGTGCTCCAGCACCGCATGGTCGACATGTTCATGGAGGTCGAACAGGCGCGCTCGATGACGATCATGGCGACGCTCAAGCTGGGCCTGCCTGCGAACGAGCGCATGGCGGCGGTGTCGGCTGCGAAAAACAAGGTCTCGCGCGGGGCCAGGTTCGTCGGCCAGAACGCGATTCAGACCCACGGCGGCATCGGCATCACGCAGGAACTGGCGATCGGCCATTATTTCAAGCGCGCGACGATGATCGAGGGCCAGTTCGGCACCGCCGATTATCACATGGATCGTTACGAGCGGATCACGCTGGCCGATTGACGAAATCGGTTTTCGGCCGGTTACGGCCATAATCCAAAGCAAAACCTCTCCCCTTCAGGGGAGGGGTTCAAACGCCGCTACTGTAGTTCCCCGCCGCAAAGCGGACATTCGCTAATAGGCCACGTCCACCGCAATGCGCAGCGTGCGGGGGCGCAGCGGGGTCAGGAATCCTGCATTGCCTTCGACGAATGGCGTGCCGAGCGAGAAGCGATTTCCCCGTGAATCGAACAGGTTGGTGAGTGTCAGCGACAGGCCGCGGCGGTCGTTGCCGATGCGCATCGCAAGCCCCGTATCGACATAATCGCCCTGGCTTTCGCCGAGGAGCGGGCCGATGCCGAGCCTGGACGGACCGATATAATTGGCCCAGCCATTGATGCGAAAATCCTCGTCGCCGACGTTCGTTGCGTAATTTATCGAGCCGCGCACGGCATGGCTCGCAACATTGGGGATGCGGCCCAGCCGCGCGGGCGCTGCTGCGAAAACGGGCAGAATCTCCGGCGACAGATCATCGACGCGGCTGTGATTGTAGACCGCGCCCAGTTCAAAGGTCAGCGCGTCGGTCGGCCGCATTGCGAGCGCCCCCGACAGGCTGGTGATGCGGCCGTCGCCGATATTGGCGGTGGTCGGAAAGCCGTTGCTGTCGATGAAATCGGCCTGGATGTTCCGCCAGCGGCTGTGCGACACGGACAGGGTCGCGTCGAGCAGCGTCTGCTTTCGGTCGCCGAAGCGCACGCCCGCTTCCCATGTCCGAACCCGATCGTTCCTGAAACGCCGAACGAAATCGCCATCGACGGCCAGCCCGCCGGGACGGAAACCCTCCTGATAGCGCGCGTAGAGACGCAGATTGTCGAGCGGCATCGCGAGCAGCGACGCAGAGGGCAGGAGGTCGGTTTCGTGCCGCGACGCCGTCGTCGCGCGCCCGGCCTCGGCGAGCGCGAAGGGCACATCCTCGGCCGTGCCGCCAAGCCGCACATGCGACAGCCGCAGCCCGCCCGAGGCGACGAGGCCGGGCAGCAATTCCCCGGTCGCTTCGGCAAAGCCCGTCCATTCGGTGACGCGGTTGGTCACGCCCGGCAGCGGTGTGCGGAGCGTTCCATAGGCATATTCGCGGTCCTGACGCGCGCGATTGGCGATGAAGCTCGCTCCGACGACCCAGCCGAACCCGTCATGATAGGGGCGCCAGAGCCGGTTTTCGCTGGCGAACATCCGCGTCGCATTATGCTGTTCAAGCCGCCGCGGCACATCGCGCGACGGGGTGATGTCGATCGGCGCAAAGAGGCGCCGGACGTCGATGGTGCCGACGGCCGCACCCGGTCCGGCACCATCGCTTTCGCCGTCAGACGGCAGGCTCGCATCGAAGCGTTCGGACAAACGGTGGTCGATAAAGGCGTTCGACGACTGAAAGCGCAAATCGCCCCAATCCTTCATCACCACGAGCGTCCCAAGACCGTACCGCGTCTTCGCCGGTTGCTCGATCATCGAACGGCGGGTGAGCGGCGCCGCGTCCTTGTCGGCATATTGCGCGTCGTCGGAGGTGATCGACTGATAGATGCCGCCGATATCGACCGCCCAGCCGTCGCCGGCTTCGATCCGAAAGATTCCACGGCCGCCGCGGATATGAACGCGGTTGACGTCCTTCTGTCCGCGCAGTGGATTGTCGATATAGCCGCCATCGGTGATCATATAGCCGACAAGGCGCAGCGCATGGCCGTCCTCGCCCACCGGCAGGTTCGCAATGCCCGCGATGTCGCCGCCGGGATCGCCGTGCTGGGTCAGCGCGACGCCCGCAATCGCCTGCACCGTCGCGCCGCGCGGATCGGGCGCTTTCGGGATGACGCGAATGATCCCGCCGAGCGACCCGGCGCCATAGAGCGTGCCCTGTGGCCCTTCGAGGATTTCGACATTGTCGACGTCATAGAGGCGCAGGTCGGGGTCGGGGGCGTTATAGCTGAGGCGAATATCGCCCAGATATTGACCGACGGTGGCCTGCGTCGGTCCGGTGAAGCTTGAATCGGCGATACCGCGAATGAACAGCTTGTTGCGCCCCGAACCCAGATGGGTCGAAGAAACGGTGGCGGTGCGCGACAGGATCGAATCCATCCCGCGCTCGCCCCCGAACGCCAATTCGCCGCCATCCAATTGGGTGACGACGCCGGCGAAATGCGAATAGGGAAGGTCGGCCTTCGACGCGGTGACGATGATCGTGTCGGCCGCGGCGGCAACCACCTCGTTCGCGGGTTCGCGCGCGCGCGGCTGAGGCGCCTGCCGCGGCGCGGGTGCGGCATGGGCGCGCTGCGGAGCCGGGCGACGTTCGATGCGCCAGCTTGTCGCACTGACGCGGACGGCATGCGCATCGGTCCCCGCGAGCAGGCGGCGGATCGCTTCGTCGACGGGCATTCGCCCGCGCACCGACCGGACGCGCGCTTTCCACAGCCCGGCGTCGGTGACGCTGATACTGACGCCGCCCTGTCGGCTGATCACCGGCACTACGGCCGACAGGTTGCCGCCGCGCACGTCGAAGGCGCGTTCTTCGGCTGCCTTCGCCTGCATCGGCAGGCAAAGCACGATCGCTGCTGCGACAAGGCCAAGGCGCCTTTCCATCGTCAGCGCGTCAATATCCAGCCATCGCCGCGCCGTTCGGCGCGAGTTCCCGACAGTGCGGCGAGGTCGGCGACCGTGCGGCCTCGATCCTTGTCGACGATCAGCGCGCCGCGGAACGACACCGCGGCCGCGTTGGGCGCAATACTGATCTGAATTGCCGCGGTCCGGCGCAGATCTTCGGCAACGACCGACAGCGGCGCGCCATTATAGACGAGCAGGCCGCTCCGCCAGCCGCCGACGTGGGCGATGTCGACGTCCTTCACCACTGGCGGCGCGCTGGCGTCGTCGCGCGCGTCGAGTCCCTTGCCTGCGGTCAGTCGGACATTGTCGCGATCGGGATTGTAAAGAACGACGCCTTCGGACACCGCAACCGATGTCGTCCGGTCGCGTCGCACGACGTTGAACGCGGTGCCCAGGTCGACGATCCGCGCGCCGCCCGTCTCGACGACAAAAGGATCGCCGTCGCGGTGCGCGACGCGGAACATCGCCTCGCCCGATTCGAGACGCGCAAAGCGCGGGCGGTCATCGTCGATCTCGACCACCGAACCGCCGTTGATGTCGATCGTCGACCCGTCGGCAAGGGTGATCGTTCGATGTTCGCCCGCCGCGGTTTCGATACGGCCGTCATTGCCCAGAAGGCCGGGCAGCGAAAGGCCGATGGCGCCGACGAGCGCTGCGGCGATGGCGCCGCCGAACCAGCGCCGCCCTGTCCGGCGCGGCGGCAGGGGCGCCTCGGCTATCGTTGCAATCGGCGGGGTGCGCGGCAGCATATCGAGGTCGCGGTCGAGGCTGGCGATCGCGTCATAGATTGCGGCATGGCGCGAGTCTTCGGCCAGCCACTCGGTAAAGCCGTCCCAATCGTCGAAGGCCGGATCGCGCTGGCGGACCAGCCAGTCGATCGCGCGGGCTTCGGCGGCGCTGTTCGGTTCATCCGCCATCGAACTGCCTCCTCAGCGCGGCGAGCGCGGCATAAACTTTGCGAAGATCGGCTTCGACGGTGCTCAGGCTGACCCCCATTTCGCGGGCAATCTCGCGCTGCTGCACGCCATCGATGCGAAAGCGGCGAAAGATGCGCGCGGGCCTTTCGCCGGTTGCCGCAATCGCCGCGTCGGCGAGCGCGAGTTGTTCGCGCGAGATCAGCGACGCCTCGCTCGACGGGCTGTGCAGCGCCGCGCTCTCGCCCCACGCCTTGTCGCGAAGGTCGCGCCGGTGCGCCGCGCGGTAGCGATCAAGCATCAGATTGTTGGCCGCGCGCATCACATAGGCAAGCGGATCGGCCACCGGGCCCACCCCGCGTTCGGTCAATCGCATCCACAGATCCTGGAACAGATCTTCGGCACTGTCGGCGGCGCCGCGCATTTCCAGAAACCGCAGGATGCGGTCGCGATGGGCGAGCAATATGCCTTCAATGCCCTGCAAGGCGTCGCTCTGATCGCGCGGCTCGGTCATGACTTGTTTGCTTTGGAATGCCATTTCTTGCCGGAACAGGCCGCATCGCCCCGCGGCAAAACACCCTTTGGGCTTGCGGTCATATAACGCCGATGGTCGGCCACGCAACTGCGCGGCGGGAAAAGCAAAGAGGTCGGCGGCAAGCATCTGGCGTGTCATTTCCTGAAACCAAGGCAAGGGGGAAGCGGGGTAGGGGTTCCGCTTCCCCCTTGCGGACGGGTCGGTCCGGGGGGCTAGAGACCGACCCGCAGGCTCGCACGGAACGCCCAGCCGACATGGCTTTGCTGTTCTTCCGCGGACAGTTCGCCGGCGAACTGAAAGGCCGAGTTGCCGGCGATGCCGCGAAGGCGGCCGACCCAGCCGCTCGTGCGATCATCGGGAATCAGGGTGAAGGGCGTGCCATCCTTGAACGAGGCGGTCGTCGCGCCCAGCGTGCCGCTGACGATCTGACGGCGCCCGCCTTCGAGCTCGAAACGTGTCCAGCCGTCATATTCGTCGGCGCCGCCGAACTCTATGCCGAGCGTAACCGTGCCCGTCACCGCCAGCTCGTCGCTGTCGCGATCGAGCACGGTGAGGTCAAGCGCGTCGCCACCACCCGTTTCCTGATAGCCGTCTTCCTGAAGCTTGAAATAATCGACCGCGACCATCGGACGCAGCGTCAGCCCGCCGACGCGCGTATCATATGCGACCGAGCCTGACGCCGACCACAAGGTTGCGTCCCACTTGCCCTTCATCGTTTCCTCAATGTCCTCGGCGCCTGCTTCGGCGCGGAAGATGCGCGTGCCCTTGAGCTTCACCGGCGCGCCCGACACGCGGGCGTGCGCCATGAAACCGTCGGAGCGCAGGCGCCAGTGCAACGCGCCTTCAAACTGGCTCGTGCTGACTTCATTGGCGTTGCTGCCATTCTTGTCCTTGCCGCTGAGAAAGGCGATCGAGCCGCCGAAATTGCCGACGTCGCTCTCGATTTCGGCGCCGAGCGAAATGCCCCAGCCGCTGACGTCATAGCTGGCGGTGTTGCCGATGCCCTTCGACGTGCCCCACACCGCCTGATTGACCCAATAACCCCATTTGCCCTCGTCCTGATAGGGCGCATTGGGATCAAGGAGGTGGCGGCCGAGCGCGCGCGAGCCCGATGTGACGGTTTCAAAGACGCCGCCTTCATGTTCGGGCAGCATCTGCTGAAGCTGGGCGCGGAACTGATCACCGTCGGTGATGCGGAGGAAGGCGTCCTCGATCTTCTGTTCGGCGACGACCGCATCGAGCACGGCGTCGAAAGCGCTTCCTTCCGATCGGTTGAGGCCAAGCTCGTTCACGCTCTTGCGCTTGACATCGACGATCAGCTGGGTGGCCGTTGATGTGAGCGTGCCCTTGTAAAGAAAGGGAAGGAGGGTCTGCGACGCGGTCAGATTATTGGCGCCAGTAATGGACCCGGCGGTGAGCACGATATGCCTGCCCTCGGCTTCTTCGATGCTCGACAATTGAAGCGCCAGCTTTGATTCGGCGCCGAAACTGGCGTTTCCGGTCACTTGCAGGGCGGTGCCCGTGCTGCCTGTGTCGAGCATGACGCCGAGCACGCCCTTGTCGGTCACGGCGAGCGATGCGATCGTCGCGGCACCGCGCACATCGAACGTGCCGCCCCGGACCGACACGGCCAGTCCCGACGAGTTGGCAAGCGTGCCGGAAAAAACCGACGTGCCGCCGATCGTCAGCGTATCGGCGCCGCCGCCGAAGTCCGCCAGCCCGTTGAACTTTGCCGTCCCCGCCAGCGTCATCGTATCGGCGCCCGCGCCGAAGCGCGCGTCGCCTGCATAGGTAGCATCGCCCGACAGCGCCAGGCGGTTGTTGCCGGAGCCGAAAAAGCTGTCGCCCTTCACCGACCCGTCGGCGATGTCGAAAACATCGTTGCCGCCGCCGAAGCGCACGTCGCCAACGATGCTGGGGGCGGTTTTGTCGGCCGCAACCGCGGTCTGCCTGACCGTCGCGCCCGCGCCATTCGCCGACAGGTCGATCGCGATATTGCGGTCGGAGGTGGCCGCCGCGCCGCTTGCGCTGATCGCGCCGCTGTTCTCCACCATGTCGACATTGCCCGACAGGTCGACGATAGCGCGCGCGGTGCCATTGTCGCCGCCGGTCTTGGCCGCGATTGCGCCGCTGTTGCGGATCAGCGCGACATCGGCGCCCGCTCCAATGATCACCGCGGTCGCAACGGCGCCCGACGCATTGCCGCCGGTGGTCGCCTCGATCTTGCCTGCATTGCGCAGTTCGGGGGTCACAGCGCCGTTCCCGAAACGGATCGCGGTCGCCGCCGCATCTTTCGACTGGGCCGCGACGCTGCCGGTCGCGCCGATGCCCACACCGCCGGCGACGGTCACCGCGCCGCCAAGCCCGCCGATCTGGATCGCATTGCCGTCCTTGCCCGCATAGAGCCCGTTGCCGAGCACCGAACCGTCGATGATGATGCCCAGCCCGGTGCCCGTTCCCGCAACGGGACCAATCGCGACATTCCGGCCGGAAGCGCCGATGCGAACGGCTGCCGCCGATCCAAAGGAGCGGACCGTTGCCGATCCTTCCTTGTCGTCGTCGATGCCGTCCTTGTCCTCATCCTTGTCGGTCGGGCTCGAATCCTTTGGCGGAACCGCCAGGATGATGCCGCCCGTCACATCGCCTTCGACCGCCAGCGCGGAGCCGCCGATCAGCAGGTCGTCGGCATCGAGCTTTGACGGATCAGCGGGCGGCGCGGTAAAGCGATAACCGGTCGCGGTCAGATTGCCCTGCACGACGAGCGCGCCGGTGATGTCGCCACCAAGCCGGGCGGCGACCGCATCGACGCCGGTGGCGGCGATCGTGCCGGCGAGGCGAACATTGCCGGTGACGTTCTGAAGCCCGACGCTCAGCGCGCGGTCGCCCAGCACGCTGATCGTCCCGTCATTGGTGAAACCGCCCGTCAGCGGGCCGCCAAGCCTTATGCCCGCCGAATCATTGCCTTCGATCGCGATCGCGCCCGAATTGATGATATTGCCGGTAAAGGCGCCCGCTGTCGCGATGCCGACGCGATTGCTGCCGATCGCGAACGGCCCGTCGAGGTCGCCGTCATTGTCGATATCGGTCGCGGCATAGGTTTCGTCGATCGTGATCTTGCCCGATGCGCTGTTGGTAATGCCGCCGGTCGTTCCCGCATTCGCCAATATGCCGGTCGCGCCGTTGCGATTGCTGAACTCGATCGTGCCTTCATTGACGACCTTGTGATTGCTGTCGATCGTGACCGCAGGACCGCTGACCGTGGGCTTGATCGACCCGGCCGAGGTGATCTTGATGTCGTCGGGCGTCCCCGACTTGATCGTCGACGTCCGCACCGGCGCCGTCGTCGCGGTGCTGATCGTCGTTTCGGCGTAGGCTGCGGTCGAGATAAGGGTGGCCAGACAGGTGGAGGCCAGCAAGGTCTTGCGCATCGGGTTCCTCTTGAAATCGGGCCGGGAGGCATCCCGGCGACAATCCCAAGACGGAGCGCGACGGCGCGAACCTTGGAAAAAATATGCGGGCGGCGGGGGACGTCTGCTGCCGCGCATAGCTATGCCCTGTTGCATCGCGTTGGGCCATCGCACATGCCATCGCCGTAAAGGCCAGACAGGCCGACGGGGAGAGCCATGAGCAAGCAGATCGTCACGGTCGACATCGGCGGCACGCACGCCCGCTTTGCGATTGCCGAGGTCGAGGGCGGTCGCGTCCGTTCGCTCGGCGAGGCGACAACACTGCATACCAGCGATCATGCGAGTTTCCAGACCGCGTGGCAGGATTTCGAGCGCCAGCAGGGCGGCACGCTGCCGCGCGCGGTCGCGATCGCGATCGCCGGGCCGACGCGCGGCGACATCATTCGCTTCACCAACAATCCGTGGATCATCCGACCCGCACTGATCGGGGAGAAGCTGAACGTCGACGCCCATGTCGTCGTCAATGATTTCGAGGCGGTGGGCCATGCCGTCGCGCAGGCGGACGAAAGCTATTTCGAGCGGCTGACCGGTCCCGACGAACCTTTGCCGGCCACCGGCACGATCAGCGTCATCGGCCCCGGCACTGGACTGGGCGTTGCGCATATCTGGCGCGACGAAAAGGGTTATCGCGTCCAGGCGACCGAAGGCGGGCATATCGACTTTGCACCGCTCGACAGCATCGAGGATGCGATCCTTGCCAGGTTGCGCAAGCGGCACCGGCGCGTGTCGGTCGAACGCATCGTGTCGGGGCCAGGGATCGTCGACATCTATGAAACGCTGGCGATGCTCGAAGGACGCGCGGTGACGCCGCTTGACGACAAGGCGATCTGGACGGCGGCGCTCAGCGGCGACGACAGCCTTGCCGCGGCGGCGGTCGATCGCTTCTGCCTCTCGCTCGGCAGCGTCGCGGGCGACCTTGCACTGGCGCAGGGGGCAAGCGGGGTGGTCATCGCGGGCGGCCTGGGGCTGCGCATCCGCGACAGCCTGGTGCGCTCGGGCTTTCCCGAACGCTTTATTGAAAAGGGACGGTTCGAAGGGTTCATGGCGGCGCTGCCGGTGAAGCTCATCACGCACCCGCAGCCGGGGCTGTTCGGTGCCGCCGCGGCGTTTGCGCGGCAATTTGCGGGATAGGTCGGGCACCACGTTTCGACCGCTCGCGCACGTTTACTTTCCTCCCCGCTCCCTTCAGGCCGACACGACTCGCGTCGCACATTTCGCTGGCGCCCGTGCCGAAAAATCGGCAGCTAGAAGGCATGTCCGCGCGCCCCGTTCTTGGCATCATCGCCTGCAACCGCACCATCGGCGTCGAAATCGCACAGGCGGTGATGAACCGTTATGCGACCGCGGCGATGCGCCATGCCGATTGCGCCGCGCTCATCATCCCGTCGCTCCCCGATCTGATGCGCGCCGACGAAGTGGTCGGGCGGCTCGACGGCGTGCTGCTGACGGGGACGCCGTCGAATGTCGAACCGGCGCGCTACGGCGATGCCGCGACGGGCGAAGGGCCCTTCGACCCCGATCGCGACCGGATGATGATCGGGCTTGTCGAATCGGTCATCGCGGCGCAGCGACCCCTGTTCGGAATCTGCCGCGGCTTTCAGGAAATCAACGTCGCGCTGGGCGGGACGCTGCGCCGCGATACGTCGGCAAGCGCCGAGCTGCTGCATCATCATGCGCCGGACGATGTGCCGTTCGACGCCATGTTCGACCATCGGCACACCGTCGATCTGGTCGCAGGCGGCCTGCTCGCCTCGGCCTATCGGGCGCCGTCGCTGGAGGTGAACTCGGTTCATTTCCAGGGGATCGGCAAACTCGCGAACGGTCTGGCGGTCGAAGCGCGTGCGCCCGACGGGCTGGTCGAAGCCTATAGCGCCCGCCCGAATGGCGCGCCGCTGCTCGCGGTGCAGTGGCACCCCGAATGGCGGACCGACGGCGATGCGCAGAGTCAGACCTATTTTCACCTGCTCGGCCGCGCGTTAAGAGGCGAATTATGAACCGCCGCGTTACCCGTTACGATCGCTATCTCGCGCGCATCAGCTTTTCGCCCTGATTTCCCGGAAGCTGGCTTCTTTCCGTTTCCAGGCAAGCAGGAGTTTCAAATGCCCCGCAATCACGACATCGCCGAACTCAAGCGCCTCGACATTGCGCACCATCTTCCGGCCCAGGCCGACTGGGCCGAGATCGAGGCTTTGGGCGGCAGCCGCATCATCACCCATGCCGACGGTTGCACGATCACCGACGGCGACGGCCACCGCATCCTCGACGGCATGGCCGGCCTTTGGTGCGTCAATGTCGGCTATGGCCGCGAAGAACTGGTCGAGGCGGCGGCAGCGCAGATGCGCGAGCTGCCCTTTTACAACACCTTCTTCAAGACCGCGACACCGCCGACGGTGACGCTGGCGGCCAAGATCGCCAGCCTGACCCGTAACCGCCTGCCGCATGTTTTTTTCAACGCGTCGGGCAGCGAGGCGAACGACACGGTGTTCCGCATGGTGCGCCATTACTGGAAGCTGAAGGGCGAGCCGAAGCGCACCGTCTTTATCAGCCGCTGGAACGCCTATCATGGCTCGACCGTCGCCGGCGTTTCCCTTGGCGGGATGAAGGCGATGCACGCGCAGGGTGACCTTCCGATTCCGGGCGTCGAGCATGTTCGGCAGCCTTATTTCTTCGGCGAAGGGCAGGGGATGAGCGAGGAGGAGTTCTGCGACGCCTGCGTCCAGGCGATCGAGGACCGGATTCTGGAGGTTGGCCCCGAAAATTGCGCGGCGTTCATCGGCGAACCGGTGCAGGGCGCGGGCGGCGTCATCATCCCGCCCAGGGGCTATTGGCCAAAGGTCGAAGCGATCGTGCGCAAATATGGCCTGCTGCTCGTCGCCGACGAGGTGATCTGCGGTTTCGGTCGCACGGGCAAGATGTGGGGTCACGAAACGATGGGCTTTACCCCCGACCTGATGCCCATGGCGAAGGGGCTGTCGTCGGGCTACCTGCCGATTTCGGCCACTGCGGTCGCAAGCCATGTCGTCGAGGTGCTCAAGACCGGTGGCGATTTCGTCCACGGTTTCACCTATTCGGGGCATCCCGTCGCCGCCGCGGTCGCGCTCAAGAATATCGAGATCATCGACCGCGAAGGGCTGGTCGAGCGCACCGGAAGCGTCACCGGCCCGCACCTCGCGAAAGCGCTGGCAACGCTGGACGATCATCCGCTTGTCGGCGAGACGCGCTCGATCGGCCTGCTCGGCGCGGTCGAGATCGTCGCCGACAAGGAAAGCCGCGCGCGTTTCGGCGGTGCCGAGGGAACGGCGGGGCCGATGGCGCGCGATGCCTGCATCGCGAACGGCTTGATGGTGCGCGGTATCCGCGACAGCCTGGTGATGTGCCCGCCGCTGGTGATCACCGCCGAACAGATCGACGAGATGGTTGGCATCATCCGCAAATCTCTGGATGACGTGTTGCCGAAATTGCGGATGCTAAGCTGACGATTTGCGCTTTCCTGTCAATCCGTTCGACACGGACGGATAGATGGGTCGATCCAGACACCTCAAAAGGACCAGGACCCTATGCCTTCCGGCCTCTTTGCCTTGCTCGACGACGTTGCCACCATTGCCAAGGTTGCCGCGGCGAGCATCGATGACATCGGTGCCGCAGCGTCGAAAGCGGGGGTCAAGGCCGCGGGGGTGGTCGTCGACGACGCCGCGGTGACGCCGCGTTATGTCACCGGCTTTCAGCCCAGCCGCGAACTGCCGATCATCTGGCGTATCGCCAAGGGGTCGATGTTCAACAAGCTGGTGCTGATCCTGCCCGTGTTGCTTCTGCTGTCGGCGCTGGCGCAATGGGCGATCACGCCGCTGCTCATGGTCGGCGGCGCCTATCTGTGTTTCGAGGGCGCCGAGAAGGTGTGGCACAGCTTTGCGGCGAAGCAGCACAGCCTGGCCGAAGACGCCGCCGAAGTGGTCGATCCAAACCATGAGGAGGCTATGGTAAAGGGGGCGATCCGAACCGATTTCATCCTGTCGGCCGAAATCATGGTGATCGCGCTCAACGAGGTGCTGGGCGAGGCCATGGCGATGCGCGCGGCGACGCTGGTTGTCGTGGCGATCGCGATTACCATCGCGGTTTACGGGGTCGTCGGGTTGATCGTGAAGATGGACGACATCGGGCTGCATATGGCGAAGGAAGGGCGCAACGCCCGGCGTGCGATCGGGCGTGGACTGGTGGCCTTCATGCCCAGGCTGCTGGCCGCGCTGGCGACGATCGGCACCGCGGCAATGCTGTGGGTCGGCGGGCAGATCGTGCTGCACGGTCTCGACGAATATCATATCGGCGGTATCGGCCACGGCCTGCACGATTTTGCGCATTCGGTCGCGGGCGGGTTGCCGGGCGCGGGCGCGTGGGAATGGCTCATCAACGCCGGCGGGGCAGGGGTGTTCGGGCTGGTGCTGGGCGGGTTGATCGTGGCGGCGCTGCATCTGGTGCCGGGGAAAAAGGCGGCGCATTGACGCCATGAACGGACAGTCGCAAGCGCCTTCCCCAGCGCAGGCCGGGTGCATCACCCGTTGATGTGATCTGAACCATGTGGAGATGGCTCCCCGCCTTCGCGGGGGCGCTTTGCTCTTTCAAGGAAAAGAGGGGAACCGACGCGGCTATCCCAGCAACACCACCGGGCTGTCGGCGCGCCAGTGCATCGACACCTTGTCGTCCCAGGTAAAATCCTCCTGGTCGTGGCGCGACAGATTGGGGCGCGAGACGCGGATGCGCGCGCCGCTTTCCAGTTCGATCTCGAACAGGGTGATGTCGCCAAGATAGGACATGCCCCTGATCGTCCCGCGCGCGAAATTATGGCCGTCGGGGGCGTCTTCGGCCGCCGCGCGCACCGCCTTGCCCGCGCCGGGGACGTGGAGATAGATTTTCTCAGGCCTGAGCGCGACCCATACGTCGGCGCCGTGCGGTCCCGTCACGCCGTGGTTGAGATAGACCTTGCCCAGACCGGGGCAGTCGACCGCCGCCTTGTCGGGTTCGTCGAGGGTCAGCTTGCCCTCGAAGATGTTCACCGACCCGACGAAATCGGCGACGAAGCGGTTGGCGGGATATTCGTAAAGGTCCGACGGCGTCGCCAGCTGCGCCACGTCGCCCTTGTTGATGACGGCGATCCGGCACGCCATCGACAGCGCCTCGTCCTGATCGTGAGTGACGGTGACAAAGGTGATGCCGACCTTCTCCTGCAATTCAGACAGTTCGAACTGCATTTGCGCGCGCAGCTTTGCGTCGAGTGCCGACAAGGGTTCGTCGAGCAGCAGCACCTTGGGCCGCATGACCAGGCTGCGCGCGAGCGCGACGCGCTGGCGCTGTCCGCCCGACATCTGGTCGGGCATCCGGCCCTCGAACCCGCCCAGCTTGACCAGCTCCAGCGCCTCGGCGACGCGATCCCTGACCTCGCCGCCTTTCACGCCCGCGATCTTGAGTCCATAGGCGACATTGTCGGCCACGCTCATGTGCGGAAACACGGCATAGCTCTGGAACACCATGTTCACCGGCCGCTTGTTTGGCGGGATGCCGGCCATGTTCTGCCCGTCGATCAATATCTGCCCCTCGCTCGGCAGCTCGAACCCGGCGATCATGCGGAGCAGCGTCGTCTTGCCGCAACCTGACGGGCCGAGCAGCACGAAGAACTCGCCCGCGTTGATGTCGAGGCTGACATTGTCGACCGCGGTCACCTTGCCAAAGCGTTTGGAGACATTCTGGATCTGGATGATCGGTTTGGCGGGTTGGGTCATGGTCAGTGGGTTTCCGCAATGGCTTTCACGCCCTGCGCTTTCAGCGCGATGAAGGTCAGGACGACGGTGAGGATGATCAGCAGCGTCGATGCCGCGTTGACCTCTGGCGTCACCGAAAAGCGGACCATCGAATAGACCTTTACCGGAAAGGTGATCGTGTCGGGGCCGCTGGTGAAATAGGTGATGACGAAATCGTCGAGGCTGAGAGTGAAGGACAGCAGCGCTCCGGCGACGAGCGCGGGTTTCATGTGCGGGATCAGGACGTCGCGAAAGACCTGCCATTCGCTGGCGCCCAGATCCTTGGCCGCTTCCTCCTGCTCGCGGTTGAAGCTCGCGAGGCGCGATCGCACGACCATGGTGACGAAGGGGAAGCAGAAGGTGATGTGCGCGATCGTGATCGCGCCGAGGTTGAACGGCCAGACAAGGTCGTTCGGCCAGTCGATCGCCGCGAAAAACATCAGGAAAGCGACACCCAGGCAGATTTCGGGGACGATGATCGGCAGCGAAATCGTCCCGTCGACCGCGCTCTTGAACGGGAAGCGAAAGCGCCAGAGCATCACCGCGGCGACCGCGCCGAGGACAAGGCTGACGACCGTTGCCAGCGCCGCGATGGTGAGCGAGTTCACGAGCGCTTCGACCAGCTGATTATTGTCCAGCGCTTTCTCATAATATTTCGTCGTGAAGCCGCGCCAGACGACATTGCGCTTGCTGTCGTTGAAGCTGAAGATCATCAGCACCACCAGCGGCGCGTAGAGAAAGACCATCACCGCGCCGACCCACAGCCGCATCCACAGCGTCCGGCTATATTCGAGCGGCGCGCGCGGGGTGCGGGCAAGGACCGCCATCATTGCACCTCTGGCGCGCGGCGGCGCAGCGACTGCATCGCGATGAGAATGAACATCGCATAAATAAGGAGGAAGGACAGCGCGGCCCCAAAGGGCCAGTCGTTCGCCTTCTTGAACTGGCGCTCGATCACGTTCGCGATCATCTGGCTGTCGGTGCCGCCCATCAGATCGGGCGTGAGGTAGGCGCCGAGCGCGGGGATCAGCGTGATCATCACACCCGCAATGATGCCGGGCGCCGCGAGCGGCACGACGATCCGCATGATGGTGCGGAAATGTCCGGCGCCAAGATCGAGGCTCGCTTCGATCAGGCTGCGGTCGAGCCGGTCGAGCGCGGCATAGAGCGGCAGCACCATGAAAGGCAGGTGGACATAGACGAGCCCGAAGACGACCGCGAAATTGTTGAAGAGCAGCTCGACCGGTTCCCACGTCGCGAGCGGCTGGAGTCCGACGAGCGTGCGCATCCAGCTTGCGCCTTCCCACAGGACGCCAAGCCCCTTGTTGGCAAAGCCCTGCGTCCCGAGCAGCATCATCAGCGCATAGGTTCGGATGAGCAAATTGGTCCAGAAGGGCAGCATGATGCCAAGCAGCAGCCACGGCCGCCATTTCTCGCTGGCAAAGGTGATCGCCATCGCGACCGGAAAGCCGACGATCAGGCAGATGAGCGTGACGAGCGCCGCGACCGCGAAACTCTTGCCGAAAATGCTGAGGTAGAGCCATTCGGTCGCGCGCTTGTAATTGTCGAGCGTGCCCGAAATCGCGATCTCGGTCAGTCCGCGGTTCTCGCCGAAGCTGTAGAGCCAGACGATCGCCATGGGGACGATGAAGAAGAGCAGAACCCACAGGAACGTCGGCAGCGACACCGCTGCGAAAACGCGCCTGTTGGTTTTCCAGTCCTGTTCGGCCACCCCCTTATGCCTCCTGGCTCAGACGCTTGCCATCGTTTCTTGCCCTGCGATGACGAGGGCGAAAATCACCTGCCTACGCCGCCCGCACGCGCGTGAAGGCTTCTTCAAACAGGGGCTGAAGCTCCGGGTTGAAGCGTGCATATTCGCATTTGGCGAGCACGTCGGCCGGGGGGAAGATCACCGGATTATTCTTGTAGCTTTCGGGCATCAGCGCCTTTGCCGCGCTGTTGGGCGTCGGATAAAGGATCGTTTCGGTGATATGCTTGTCGACGTTCGCGTCGAGGATAAAGTTGATGAAGGCGTGGGCGTTCTTCGGATGCGGGGCGCCCTTGGGGATGCACAGATTGTCCGAATTGAGCTGGCTGCCTTCCTTCGGAATGACGAAGTCGATGTCGTCATCCTCGACCATCGCCTGCGCGATGTCGCCATTATATTCGAGCACGACGTCGACGTCGCCCTTGAGCAGCAGATCCTGCCCGTCATCCTCGTGGAACTTCTTTACATTGGGCTTTTGCTTGATCATCATCCGTTCGATCGTCGCGACATCGGCGGGGGTAAGGTCGTTGACCGATTTGCCCAGATATTTGCCGAACAGGCGGAACATGTCGCCCGCCTCCGACAGCCAGGCGATGCGCCCGGCATATTCGGGGCTGTCGAACAGCACTTTCCAGCTGTCGGGCGTCGCCGACACTTTCGATTTGCGATAACCAATGCCAAGCGCGAGCCAGGTGTAGGGCATCGAATATTTGCGCTGGAGGTCGTATTCGACGTTGATATAGGCGGCGTCGATATTCTTCTTGTTCGGAATCAGGCTGTGGTCGAGCGGCATCAGCATGTCGGCCTTGCTCATCCGTTCGACAAAGTCGTTCGACGGCACGATCACGTCATAGCCGGGATTGCCGGCCTTGAACTTGGCGAACAGCACATCGTTGCTGTCGAACAGGTCCATCGTCACCGCGACGCCCGTCGCTTCCTCGAAATCGGCGAGCGTCGTTTCGCCGATATAGGTATCCCAGTTGTAGAAGTTGAGCTTCGCCTCTTCGCCGTTCGCGAGCGTCTTGCCGCCTTCCTTGCTGCACGCGGCAAGCCCGCCGAAACTGATCCCGACGGCGGCAACGCCGAGCGCCTGAAGAAGCGAGCGGCGCCCGCGGGTCTGCTTGATCAGTTCGTTGAAATCCATGGTCGGCCTCCCTGTGTGAAACGCCAAGCTGACTCATTAAACGCGGCTTGGAAAGAGGCTTTTTTGCGCCGCATCAGGATTTTGTGAAACTATCATGCGTTGCGCAAATACCAGTCATAATCGAGGGGCGGCACGACGCTGAAATAATTATCCTGTTCGACGCGTTTGACGATGCTGAACATGTCGACAAACCGGTCGCCCAGATAATCGCGCATGAGTTTCGAGGCGTGGAAGCGGTCGACGGCAGCAAACCAGTTCGATGGCGGCTTGTCGTCGCCGCTGTTGTCGCGGTCATAGCCGTTGCCGACGACTGCCGCACCGGGATCGGCGCTGGTCGTCATTCCGTGGTGCATCCCGGCAAGCACCGCCGCGACCGCCAGATAGGGGTTGGCGTCAGCGCCGCACGCGCGGTGCTCGACATGGCGGCTTGGCGGCGGGCCGGCGGGAATGCGGAACGATACGGTGCGGTTGTTGACGCCCCAGGTCGGCGCGACGGGGGCGTAGCTGTTCGCCTTGAACCGGCGATAGCTGTTGGCGTGCGGGGCAAAAAGCGCGAAGGCATCGCCGACGCTGCCGATCATCCCGCCGATCGCGTGGCGCAGCGCATCGGTGCCTTCGGGGTCTTCGCTGGCGAAAATGTTGTTGCCGTCGGCGTCGTTGACCGAGACATGGATATGCATCCCGCTGCCCGCCTGGTCGGCGAAGGGTTTGGCCATGAAGGTCGCCTCCAGCCCCTGTTGCTGGGCGATGGCCTTGACCAGCCTTTTGTACATGATCGCATCGTCGGCGGCGCGCAGCGCGTCGGGCTTGTGGCGCAAGGTCAGCTCGAACTGGCCAGGCGCAAATTCGCTGATCGCGCTTTCAAGCGGCAGACCCTGCACATCGGTCGCGGCGTAGAGTGCATCGAAGAAGGGCCGGAAATCGTCGAGCTCGCGCAGGCCATAAACCTCGACATTTCGCGGCGTGCTGCGGCTGTAGCCGGGGCGTGCGGGGCGGATGCCGCCGTCGCGCGCGCGGCGCGGGTCGACGAGGTAGAACTCAAGCTCGACCGCGAGCACCGGGGTCAGGGCGTCGGCGGCAAAGCGGTCGATGACGCGGCCGAGAACATGGCGCGGGTCAAGGTCGTGCGGCGTGCCGTCGAGTTCGTAGAAATCAACGAGGAATTGCGCCGCCCCGTCGCCGCCCCACGGTGTGCGGACGAGGGTGCCGGGGATCGGCTTCATCGAGCGATCGGCGTCGCCATCTTCCCAAACCAGGCCCGTTTCGACCGTATCCTGCCCGGTGATGTCGACGACGGTGATCGAGCCCGGAAACATGCGGCCGCTTTCATAGACCGCCATCACTTCATGCTGGCGCAGCCGCTTGCCGCGCGGCACACCCCCCATGTCGGTATAGATCATCTCGATCGCGTCGACGCCGGGGTTCGCCCTGAAAAAGGCTTCGGCCTCCGACCGCTCCGCAATCACCCCCGATGATTTCGACATCGCCCGCTCACTCCTTCAACGCGCTCACGCAGTCGGCGAACGCGCCGACCAGCCGGTCGATCTGATCGTCGCCGGTCACCGGACTCACCAACATCATATTGTGAAAGGGCGCCAGCAAAATCCCGCGATTGGCGAGGAAGAGGTGGATTGCGGCTTCGAGTTCGGGCTGCATCGCCGCTTTCGCCTCGTGGCCGTTGCGCGGCGGGATCGGGCAGGTGAGAAACTCGACGCGCGCGCCGACCTGGGTGACGTGCCAGTCGAGCGCGGCGCTGGCGATCGCTTGCTCCAGCCCGGCGACAAGCCGCGCGGCGCCGCGCAACATATGGTCATAGGCGGCGGGGGTTATGACTTCCGCCAGCATTGTATCCATCGCGGTGATCGCGAGCGCATTGGCCGACAGCGTCGTGCCGATGCCGCTGTGGCCCGGCGGCCGGGCGGCATTCAGTGCCGCCATGCGTTCGGCGACCTCGGCCGAAAAACCGTGGACGGCGCAGGGGACGCCGCCGCCGATCGACTTGCCGACCACCATCATGTCGGGCTTTGGTCCATGGGTGGCGCCATGGCCGCCATAGCCCGACGAGATTGTGTGCGTCTCGTCGAACACCAACAGCGTGCCGGTCGCGTCGCAATGCCTGCGCAGCCCCGCGAGGAAGCCGGGAGCATCGCGCACCATGCCGATATTGGTCATCACCGGCTCGGCGAGGACGCAGGCGATGTCGCCGACCGCGAGCGCGGCGGTCAGCGCGTCCTCGTCGTTGAACTCGATCACCTTCGTCGTGCCGGTCAGGTCGTGGATCTGTCCGATCAGGCTGGCGCGCATCGTCGGCGCGCCGCCTTTGAGGTCGACAAAGGCGTCGTCGACCGCGCCATGATAGGCGCCATTGAAGGTGAGGATCTTCGGTCGGCCAGTGATGCCGCGGCACCAGCGGATGACGGCGCGATTGGCTTCGCTCGCGGTGGTCGTCACCTGCCATTGGGGGAGGCGGAACATCGCGGCGAGCCGTTCCGACAGCGCCGCGCCGCGTTCGGTGGGCAGCATGTAGCTCAGCCCCTCGCTCGCCTGCTGCGCCAGCGCGGCGGCGAGCGGTGGCGGCGAATGGCCGAACAGGCTGGCGGTGTCGCCGAGGCAGAAATCGTCGTAGGTCTGGCCGTCGATGCTGGTCAGCGTCGCGTCCCGCGCCGACGCGGCGACGATCGGCACCGGGCTGGGCCAGTCGCGCATCCAGTGGAACGGCACCGACTGGAACCAGCCGGTCGCCGCCGCATGATGCGCGAAAGCGCGCGGATTGGCGGCGCGGAAACGATCGGCCTCGCGCGCGGCGACGCGTGCAATGGCGCACTTGTCGATCATCCGATACGGTCTTTCAGCGCATAATAGATGAGCCCCAGCGTCGCGAGCGGGCGGCGCAGCCATTTGCCACCGGGGAAGGGCCGTGCAGGCAGGTCGGCAAGCACGTCGAAGCGTTCGGCGGTGCCTGCCATCGCCTCTGCAATCAGCTCGCCCGCCAGCGTCGTCACCAGCGCGCCGTGGCCCGAAAATCCGTGCGCGAAAAACATGTTCCCGCGCCGTCCGATATGCGGCAGCCGGTTCATCGTCACCGCGACCGCACCGCCCCAGCCATAATCGATCTTCGCATCGGCGATTTGCGGGAACACCTCTGCCATGAACGGCCGCACGAATGCGGCGATGTCGCGCGGCGGCGTCTGCGAATAACGCTCGCCGCCGCCAAAGACGAGGCGCTTGTCGGCTGACAGACGGAAATAGTTTAGGACGAAGCGGCTGTCAGCGACCGCAGCATCGCTGGGGAGCAGCGCGTCGGCGCTCGCAAGCGGGGCGGTGGCGATATTATAGTTCATGATCGGGATGGTGTAGCGGCCGAGATCGGGTTCGAGGTCACCGATCCAGCTGTCGGTGGCGTTGATGAAATAGTGCGCCTTGACCTCTGCCTCCTCGCCGAGAAACAGCTTGCCGGGATTGCCGGTCGCGATCGAGGTGGCGCGCCGGCCTTCGAGAATCCGCACGCCCGCCGCCTCGGCGGCCTTTGCCAGCCCGATCGCATAGTTCAGCGGGTGGAAATGCCCGGCGCAGGCATCATAAACGCCGCCATGATAAAGCGGACTGGCGATGTGGGCAGGCATTTCCGCCTTTGTCACCGCCTCGCTTTGATAGCCGAAGCGCGTGGCGAGATGTTCCGCCTCGCGCCGCATCGCGTCGAAGTCGCTCGGCGTCCACGCTGCCTCCAGATGTCCGGTCTTGAGATCGCAGTCGATGCCGTGCTTGGCAATCCGCACCTTCACGCGATTGTTGCGCCAGCAAAGGTCGAACAGCGCGTCGGCGCGCTCGCGACCGAATTGGGCTTCGATTTCGGAGGCGGTCCAGCGCAGGCCAGGAATAAGCTGCCCTCCGTTGCGCCCCGACGCGCCGAAACCGATCCGCTCGCGTTCGATCAGGATCGTGGAAAAACCCCGCTCGGCGCAGGCAAGGGCGGCGCTCAGCCCGGTGAAGCCGCCGCCGATGACGGCGACATCGCATTCGAGAGCACCCTCGAAGTCGGCGCGCGGCCGCCATTGATGGGCAGTCGCGAGGTAATAGCTGCGGTTCAGCGGATCGCTCATTCCGTCGCCAGCCCCTCGCCCCGTTCGCGTCGAGCGAGCGAGACGCTGTCGTCGGGCCTGAAGGGCGTCTCGGCTTCGCTCGACGCGAAAGGGAAGGGCGGGCAAAATATCATCGGCGGTTCAGACCCGCATCAGCAGATGTTCGCGCTCCCAGCTCGACACGACCGACTGGTAATTGAACAGCTCATGATCCTTCACCGCGTAGAAAATCTCGAAGAAATCGTCGCCGAGCAGATTGCGCACCTTCTTGCATGAGGCGAAGCGGTCGAGCGCGGCTTCGAGCGTGCGCGGCAGCGTGCGCGCCCGGTTATAGGCGCTGCCGGTGATCGGCTTGGGCGGCACCATGCGGTCGACCATGCCGATATAGCCGCATACGAGCGAGGCGGCGATCGCGAGATAGGGGTTGCTGTCCGCCCCCGGCAGGCGGTTTTCGACGCGCCGGTTGTGTTTGTCCGACACGGGGATGCGAAAGCCGCACGATCGGTTGTCGGCGCCCCACTGGACGTTGATCGGCGCCGCGCTGTCGGGGCGCATCCGGCGAAAACTGTTCACATTGGGCGCCCACATCGGCGAGATTTGCGGCATGAAACGGATGAGTCCCGCGACATAGGAACGAAAGGCGGCGCTGTCGCGGCCATTGGCGGTGGCAAACAGGTTGCGCCCCGTATCCGCGTCGACGACCGACTGATGGATGTGCATCGCGCTGCCCGGCTGACCCGCCATCGGATTGGCCATGAAGGTCGCGTAGACATCATGCTGCCTCGCGACGTTGCGCACGATGCGCTTGAACAGGAACACCTCGTCGGCGAGGCGCAGCGGATCGCCGTGATTGAAATTCACTTCCAGTTGCGCCGCACCCATTTCGTGGATCATCGTATCGATGTTGAGCCCCATCAGCTCGCAATCGTCATAGATATGGTCGATGATGTCCTCATATTCGTTCATCGCCTCCAGCCCATAGGGCTGGCTCGCCGTCTCGGCGCGGCCCGATTGGCCGGTGGGCGGGGTGAGCGGGAAATCGGGGTCGGTATTCTGCGAAACGAGGTAGAATTCGACCTCGGGCGCGATGATCGGTTTCCAGCCCTTTTCTTCGTAAAGGCCCAGCACTTTCTTGAGGATCGTCCGCGGCGCGATGTCGACCTCCGTCCCATCGCCGTTAAAGGCGTCGGCGATCACGAAAGCGGTCGGCGAGGTAAAGCCTGGCGCGACACAGATGGTATCGGGATCGGCGATCAGTATCTTGTCGGGATCCTTGTCCCATATGTCGTCGATGTCGTCGGGGTAATGGCCGTCGATCGTGCAGATGAAGACGCTGCCCGGAATGCGCAGCGTCTTGTCCTTTACTGAGGTCAGGAACTTGCGCGCGGGCAACACCTTGCCGCGCTGAACCCCGTTAATGTCGGGGACGATACATTCGACTTCGTCGATATTATGCTCGCTGATCCATTGTTCCAGATTGACTGACATGCGCCCCCGATTGGGCCGACGAGCCGACCCCTTTGTGGAGCGGCCAGCCTATCGCGAAGTCTGGTCAAGCGCCAGAGGGCCGGTTTTGTCCATTGCCAGCACGCCGGCGGGCCGTCAGATTGACGCCGAGCAAGACCACAGGGAGGCGCGCGGCGATGAGGGGTGACAACGACCGGCTGGCAAGTTTCTGGATGCCCTTCACCGCGAACCGGGCGTTCAAGGCACATCCGCGTCAGCTCGTTTCGGCAAGCGGCATGTATTACCGGTCGAGCGACGGGCGCGACGTGCTCGACGGCACATCGGGTCTCTGGTGCAGCAATGCGGGTCATTGCCGACCCGAAATTGCCGAGGCGATCGCCAGGACCGCGGCAACGCTCGATTTCGCGCCGACCTTTCAACTTGGCCATCCGCTGCCCTTTGAACTGGCGCAACGGCTTGGCGCATTGATGCCAAGTGGCCTCGACCGGATATTCTTTACCAACAGTGGTTCTGAATCGGTTGATACGGCGTTGAAAATCGCGCTCGCCATCCAGCGCGCGAAGGGGCAGGGCACGCGTACCCGTCTGATCGGACGCGAGCGCGGCTACCATGGCACAGGCTTTGGCGGGATCAGCGTCGGCGGGCTCGTCAACAATCGCCGTGCCTTTGGCGGCGGACTGGCTGGCGTCGATCATCTGCGCCATACGCACGATCCAGAGCGCAATACCTTCAGTCGCGGCTTTCCTCGGCACGGGGCCGAACTCGCCGACGACCTGCAGCGCCTCGTCGACCTGCACGGGGCCGAGACGATCGCCGCGGTGATCGTCGAACCGATGGCGGGCTCGACCGGTGTGCTTGTGCCGCCGGTCGGCTATCTTCAGCGTCTGCGCGAGATTTGCGACCGGCACGGGATCATCCTGATCTTTGACGAGGTCATCACCGCCTTTGGCCGCGTCGGCGGCGTAACGGCCGCCGGGACGTGGGGCGTGACCCCCGACATCATCACGATGGCGAAGGGACTGACCAACGCCGCCGTGCCGATGGGAGCCGTCGCGGTGAAACGCGAGCTTCACGATGCGGTGATCGACAGCACGCCGGGCGGGATCGAACTGTTCCATGGCTACACCTATTCCGGGCACCCGCTGGCGAGCGCGGCCGGGCTCGCAACGCTCGACATTTACGCGCGCGACGGTTTGTTCGATCGCGCGAACGAACTCGGCGGCTATTGGGAGGATGCGGCGCACAGCCTGAAGGGGCGGCGCCACATCATCGACATCCGCACGATCGGCCTTGTCGCGGGCATCGAACTGACCCCGCGCCCCGGTGCTCCGACCGCGCGCGCGATGGAACTGTTCCATGCCTGTTTCGACAACGGCCTGCTGGTGCGCGCGACCGGCGACATCATCGCGCTGTCGCCGCCGCTGATCGTGGCGAAGGATCAGATCGACGAAATCTTCGGCCGGATTGCCGACCTTATCGAACGGATCGATTAGGCAACAGCGGCGAGGGGGAAGGTCACCGATACCTTCGTGCCCTTGCCGACTTCGCTTTCGATGTCGAGCTGCCCCTGGTGCCGCTCGCTGATATGCTTGACGATCGCGAGGCCAAGCCCGGTGCCGCCGACCGAGCGGCTGCGCGCCTCGTCGACGCGGTAAAAGCGCTCGGTCAGCCGAGGGATATGGTCGGGGGCGATGCCGTCGCCTTCGTCGCTGACCGACAGGCGTACGCGCGCGCCTTCGCGCAGCAGCTCGACCGTCACCGGGGTGCCGGGGTGTCCATATTTCATCGCGTTGGAAATGATATTGTGGACAAGCTGGCCAAGCTGCGCTTCGTCGCCGTGCATCGGCAGTTTTTCGGTGCCGAGCGCCATGACGATATCCTTTGGCCGGGCGGTTTCGCTGTCCTGTAACTGCGTGATCGTGTGGCGGACGATCGCGGCCAGGTCGACCTCGGTGGTCGGGCGGCGAAAGCGGTCGGCTTCGACGCGCGAAATCGACAGCAGGTCGATCACCAATTGCTGCATCCGCCGCGCCTCGCGCTCGATGATCGACAGGAAGCGGTGCCGCGTCGCGCCGTCGTCGTCGCCGTTCATGTCCTGCAGCGTTTCCACATAGCCCAGGATCGCGGCGAGCGGCGTTCGCAACTCGTGGCTGGCGTTGGCGACAAAATCGGAGCGCATCCGGTCGGCAGCGTCGATCGCCGAGCGGTCGGACAGGAAGACAATGCGCTCGCCGTTCGAAAGCGCCGCGATGCGCATCGTCCAGCGCTGGCCGGGGCGTGGATAATCGACCAGGTTGATCGTCTCCAGCGGGGCATCGCCGTCGATCCGCGACAGCCATTCGGCGGCAACCGGATGGCGGATCGCGGTGCGGATGTCGGCGCCGACGATATGGCGCCCCAAAAGCCGGATCGCGGCGTCGTTGGCGATGGCGACGATATTGTCGGCGACGCCAAGCAGCGGATCTTTTTCCTGATCGACCCAGCGCGCGAAATCGGGGTGGCGCAGAAAGGAAGGAGTGCGCATTTCGGCGGGCGCCAGTTCCGCGGCGCGCGTATCGGAATGGGCGTGGGGAAGCGCGCTATATACGGTGAGCGCGGCGGCGAATCCCGCGACCGCCATCATCGCGATCGCCAGCGGATCGCCGTCGGCCAGGGCTGCAAAGATCGCCGCAATGGCAACCAGCGTCAACGCGGTGACAAGGCTGGACAAGCGATCGAACATGCGCCGCCCGCGTGGCACGAAGCGGGGGATGCACGCAAGCCGCTTTATGGCCGTTAGGGATTTCGGACGGCCTGTGCCAAAGCGGGAAGGGCGCGGCAGGCCGCGGTGTTTTGCTTTTCCTTGCCGCGTCATTGCGTTATGCGCCAACCATGGAAAAGAGCGACGATCCGGCTCTACCGACCGATAATTGCGAAGGCCCGCCGTCGCGGCGCCGGATGCTCGCGCTTGGTGCAGCGGGCGTGTCGGCGGCGCTGACGATCCGGCCCGCCTTCGCCCAGACCGCCGTGTCGGTGATGAACTGCCAGATTCCGGTGCCGGGACCAACCGCGGCCGGTCAATATATCGACGCGGCGGGCAAACTGGTTCCGCCGGGAACCAAAGGCGCCTTTCCCGGTGCCGCGCGTCCCTTTACGGGCGAAGAAGTCAAGCGCGCCTTCCGTGGTCGCACGCTGCCGGGCACCACCTATGACCAGTCGCAGGCCTATCTTCAGTACATCCGGCGCTTGCAGGCGGGGCAGAGCGGCTTTACCTGTTTCGCATCGATCACGACGTCGCGCTGACCTTGGCTCTCTGATGGGCGATCGCGCGTTCGGCCGATCGCCAGAATAAGGGAGTTTTCGTGAAACTAGCTTCGCTCAAACAGGGCCGCGACGGCCGCCTGGTCGTCGTTTCGGACGATCTTGCCTGGTATGCCGACGCCGCGGCGATCGCACCGACGATGCAGGCGGCGCTCGACAATTGGGCCGACGCCGCGCCGCGTCTGGCGGCGCTGGCCGAGGATCTGAACCATGACGCGATTCCGAAGGAGCGTTTCCACGAACGTGACGCAGCCTCGCCGCTGCCGCGCGCTTATCAATGGGCCGACGGCAGCGCCTATGTGAACCATGTCGCGCTGGTGCGGCAGGCGCGCGGCGCCGAGATGCCCGAAAGCTTCTGGCACGATCCGCTGATGTATCAGGGCGGCAGCGATGCCTTTCTGGCGCCGCGCGATCCGATCCCGCTCGGCGATCCGGCGTGGGGATGCGACATGGAAGCCGAGGTCGTCGTGGTCACCGACGACGTTCCCGCCGGGATCGACCCGATCGCGGCCCGCGAAAAGATATTGCTTGTCGGCCTGACGAATGACGTCTCGCTCCGCGGTTTGATTCCCGCCGAACTGGCCAAAGGGTTCGGCTTTTTCCAGTCGAAGCCATCCAGCGCGATGTCACCCGTTTTTGTGACGCCCGATGCGCTCGGCGACCGCTGGAAAGAGGGCAAGCTGCATGGCACGCTGTGCGTCGACCTCAACGGCCGGCCGCTCGGGCGGGCCGATGCGGGCGTCGACATGACCTTCGATTTCGGCCAGCTCATCGCCCATGCGGCGAAGACGCGAAATCTGGGTGCCGGCACGATCATCGGGTCGGGCACGGTGTCGAACCGCGATGCCGGCGGCGGACCCGGCAAGCCGGTCAGCGAAGGCGGGCTGGGATATAGTTGTCTGGCCGAAGTGCGGACGGTGGAAACGATCCTGCACGGGGAAGCCAGGACATCCTTTATGCAAAAGGGCGATACCGTGCGCATCTGGATGGACGACGAACGCCACCACAGCATCTTTGGTGCGATCGAACAGACTGTTGCCTGACCCAAAAAGGGAGGGGAGGGCGGAATCGCTTCGGCCCTCCCCCTCGATCGACGTCGGCTTGGCAGGCTATCTGCCGCCGAAGCTGCCGCCCGACATCGCATCGCTCAGCGAGCAGGCCGCAGGGCCCAGAATGACGATGAACAGCACCGGCAGAATGAAGAGGATCAGCGGCACTGTCATGATCGCCGGCAGGCGCGCGGCCTTTTCCTCGGCGCGCATCATGCGTTCGTTGCGGAACTCGGCGGACAGAACACGCAGCGCGCTGGCCAGCGGGGTGCCATATTTTTCGGTCTGGATCATCGTCGTGACGACGCCTTTCACCGATTCCAGATTGACGCGATAGGCCAGGTTTTCAAACGCCTGCCGCCGCTCGGTCAGGAAGCCGAGCTCGATCGACGTCAGGGCGAATTCTTCGCCCAGTTCGGGATAGGCGCGACCGAGTTCTTTCGAAACGCGCGCAAAGGCCGAATCGACGGTCAGGCCTGCTTCGGCGCAGATCACAAGGAGATCGAGCGCGTCGGGAAGCCCTTTGCGAATGGCGTCGGTGCGTTTCTGGCGCTTGTTGTCGACGAACAGGTCGGGCGCCTTATAGCCGAGGATCAGCGCCGCCATCGTGAATCCCGACCGCTTGAACGGGGTCAGCGTCGGCCACATGTCGACGATATAGATGAGGAATACGGCAAGCCCCCCGAACAGGATGGGCAGCACCATTCGCCCGAAAATGACCGCGACCGCCAGATCCTTTGACCGGATGCCCGCCTGCGCCAGCTTTTGCTGGACGTCCTTGATCTGCTCTTCCTGCAGGACCTGCAGGCGGCCGAGGAAGTTTCGCATCCTGTCGGCGGTCTGATTTTTCCGCACGAGGCGCGCGCGCCGCTTGGCCGTCGAGGCGGTAATGCCCGCCTTCAACTGTTCGCGCCGCTCATTCAACGCCTTGACGCGCTTTGCCATGGGATTGCGCACGGTCAGCGCATTGTAGATGGCGACAAGCACGGCAAAGACGCCGATCGCGGCGAGCAGGGTGCCGGCCCAGACGACGTCGATGCCAAGGATCGAGGGCCCGCTCTGGGCGCCCGTAAATGCGGCGGTGACGGGCAGGGTGCTGATCATGGTCTCCGCGCCTTCAAATCTCGAAATTGACCATCTTGGCCATGATCCCGGCCCCGATGCTCATCCAGATCAGCCCACCGATTCCCGCGACGATCAAACGTTGTTCGACAAAGAAGCCGGCCAGATAGCTGGGATTCACCGTCCACACGACGCCGAAGACGAAAAAGGGAAGTGCGCCGACGATATAGGCCGACGCCTTGGCTTCCGACGACATCGCGCGGATTTTCAGCTTCATTTGCGCGCGTTTGCGCAGCACGTCCGACAGGTTGGCCAACGTTTCGGCAAGGTTGCCGCCCGTTTCGCGCTGAATCTGGATGGTGATGCAAAAGAACTGGAACTCCGGCGTGCCGAGCATTTCGGCCGATTCCTGGAGCGCCGCCTCCATGGTGTTGCCGATTCGGATCCGTTCGACGACGCCCTTGAACTCCTCGCCCACCGGGCCGGGAAGTTCCTGGCTGACGACCTGGAATGTCTCAGTCACCGGCAGACCCGACCGAAGCCCGCGCACGAGCAGGTCGATCGCATCAGGAAAGCGGGCATTGAATTGCGTCACGCGTTTCCTGATCGCCATGCCGACGACCATGTAGGGCAGGCCGAGACCGACGAGCAGCCCGACCAGAGCCGCCATCGGAAACGGCGCGCGGACAATCAGCATCGCACCCGTGGCGATGACGAACAGCCCCATCGACGCGAACATATATTGGGTGAGCGTCCAGCCTTTGCCCGTCCGCCGGATGCGCTTTTCCAGCTCGTCGCGGCGGGGAAGCAGGCTGATCAGCGACGAATCTCCGCTCCGGCCCGCCGACTGGATCGTCTTGCGCATCTGTGCCGCGACGACCGCCTCGGTCGAAGCGGCATGGCGATCCTTGACCATCGCCAACCGCCGCGACTTCGCCTTGCCCTCGGACGGACCGCCAAGAAGGATCGCAAGAACCGCAAAGGCCATGACGGCCCCGACGACGATAAGGATGACTGGCAGGTTCATGGCAAGCAGATGTCCGCTTCTTTCAAGGGGGCGCGCGTCATTACGCCGCCTCCTTCTTACCCTTCTTGGTGAAGCCGAGCTTGCCAAGCAGCGATCCGCCCGACTTGCCCTTGACCGAAGCAGCCGCGTCTTCCGCTTCGGCATCGGCGCCGTCGAGGATCAGCCGCATCAGATTGTTCCAGACCTGCGCCGCCTTGGTGCCCTTGCAGGTTTCGGCATAGGATTTGCCCAGCTTTGCCGCTTGCGCGACCAGCTTGGGATCGAAGGGAATGACGATGTCGATCGCCCGTTCGATCGAGGATTCAAACTCCTTGCGCGACAGTTCGCCGATCGCGCTCTGGAACTTGTTGGCGACCAGCAGCACGCGTGCGCCGGGCACATTCTGCTTGAACCAGGACAGAAGGCGGATCGTATCGCGCGCGGCCGCCAGCGTGACGTCGCTCACCAGCAGGATCGTGCCTGCTTCCGACACGAGGTGCGGGAAGGGGATCAGAACCTGGCGCGGGATGTCCACGATCGTCATCTCGAAGGCATTGCGCAATTCCTCTTCGAGCTGAAAAAAGGCCGAACCGTCGGTCATCACCGGCTGGTGAATCGGGGCTTCGGCCGACAGCAGGCTGAGCTTGTCCGACGCCCTGACCATGGCGCGCTCGATGAACAGGCCGTCGATGCGACTGGGATTGTCGATCGCATCAATGAGCCCGCGACCGGGCTCCAGATCGAGCGTCAGCGCGCCCGTACCGAAATGAACGTCGAGATCGAGCAGTGCGGTCTGGCGGTCGGCCTGTTCGCTGATCGCCCAGGCCAGCGAAGTTGCGACCATCGACGCGCCGACACCGCCGCGCACGCCGACCACCGCCATCATGTGATGCGGTTTGTCGTCGTGCATATCGGCATGTTTGGGCGCCGACAGCATCGCCTGCGCCATCGTCAGCGATTCGCGGACCTGATCGAGCGACAGCGGCTTGAGCAGATAGTCCTGAATCCCGCTCGACAGCAAATCGCGATACAGGCGGACATCGTTGACCTGACCCGCCGCGATGACCACCGTGCCCGGCTCGCAGACCTCTGCCAACGCATTGATGTCGTTGATCGGGTCGCCCGATTCCGACATGTCGACGAACAGGATATTGGGGCTTGCCGATACCGACAGCGACTGGACCGCGTTCCGCAGGCCACCCTTGTTACACTTTTCCATCGGCCAGCCCATGTCGCTGGCCGCGACGCGGATCAGTTCCAGCGTATCGTCGTCGCAGACGAAAGCGTTGAAAGGATCGCGCTGCGTTGCGGATCTGAAATGCGCGTTCACTGGCCGCCTCCGCTCGTAGGTGTTTTGGTCAGTTCGCCGGCGCCGGTCTGGGGCTTCGTGCGATAGGTCTGAATGGCGCGCGTGGCGGCAACCGGGTCATGGCCCGTGTCGCGTGTGCCCTTGATGAGGTCGTTGGGGTCGGCGACCATCGCGGCAAGGTTGCTGTTGGTCGCGCAGCCATAGTTGGATGACGTCGCGTTCAGCGGGTTCAGCGACGACTTGCTGCTCCAGTCGGGACACCCCGGCACCGACGCCGAGGCGCGCGTCACGACGACGCGGATATGTCCTTCGGGAACCGCGCCGGTTGTCACCGGAACATCCTTGCTGAGCAGAAGGCCGCGTCGCTCGACCATCGCGCGGACGGTCGATTGCGCCGAGGACGCTCCATAAAGCGAAGGATCTTCGATCGCGATGCGGTCGCCATAGCGGATGCCCATCGCGTCGAACCACCCTTGCAGGCGGCCCTGTTCGCTTGGCGGCAGTTCGCCGCCCGTCGCGGCGACGTCGAACTGATAGATGTTGTTGCGCACGACCGGCTGGTGCACCGATTCCAGGCTGCGGTTGCTATAGGCGCTGCCCGCGCAGCCGGCGAGGGTCGTCGCCAGCGCCAGGACCGTCCAAGTTGCGATATTTTTCATCACTTTGCTCCTGAAATCGGCCGCGTCACTTGATGCTGAAACCGGGCGAGGCGTCGCCGCCGCCGCGCGGGCGGTCGGCGTCGCCGACATTGGTGTCGAGCCGCGGTTTCGGCCGATCGCCGCCGGTCACGCCGTCGCTCGTCTGATTGAGGAGCAGGCGCTGCAGATCGTCCGCGTCGCGGAACGCATCGGTGGGCAGCTTGATGTCGTTCGCCGAAACGGGTTCGACGAGATAGGGCGTCACGACGATCACAAGCTCGGTCTCGCCGCGGCGGAAGCTGTCCGATTTGAACAGCGTGCCCAGCAGCGGAACATCGCCAAGGCCCGGCATCTTGTCGATAGCGCCGATCGAACGATTGTTGAGCAGGCCTGCGATCATGAAGCTTTCGCCCGAACCCAGCTCGACAGTCGTTTCGGCGCGCCGGATGGTAAGGGCCGGAACCTGAAAGCCCTGCATCTCGATCGCACCCTCGGTCGACAGTTCCGACACTTCGGGGCGGACGCGCAGGCTGATGCGGCCGTTCGACAGGACCGTCGGCGTATAGGCCAGGCTGACGCCATATTTGCGATATTCGATCGTCGTCCCCGCGAAGTTGCCGGGGATCGGCACGGGAAATTCGCCACCCGCAAGGAAGTCGGCGGTTTCGCCCGAAATGGCCGTCAGATTGGGCTGCGCGAGCGTCGCCACCAGACCCGATCGCTCGCCAATGTCGAGCGACGCGATGAGGTCTAGCCCGAAGAGGCGGCCCGCACCGGCGAGGCTGCGCGTGCCGGGAGGGGTTGTGATCGTATAGACGGTGTTGCCATTGGCATCGGTCGTGATCGTCCCGGCCTGACGCCCGCCAAAGACGCCACCCAGAAATCCGTTGCCGAGGGGGCCGTCGGTGTCGCGCGTCAGCAGATTGCCGCTCAGTTCCTTTACCAGCGAGCGGTTCACCTCGGCAATGCGGACCTGCAGATTGACCTGCAGAGGGGTCGCCGTGCGCAGGCGCGAGAGCACTTTGGTCTGCTCGCCCACGAAGGCCTGGACAAGCCGTTCGGCTTCGGCGGCGTCGTCGGGCGACTGAACCGTGCCGGTGAGCAGCACAAAGCCGTTCATCGTGTTCGCCGCAATGCTGGCGTCGGGCATGGCCAGCGACAGCATCTGGTCGATCGTCTCGATATTGTTGCCGACGCGCGCAACGGTCGAAAAGACGACCCGGCCGTTCGCGTCGGTGGCATAGATGCTCGTTTCGCCGGGCGCCTTTGCAAAGACATAGAGCTGACGGCTCGAACGAACCTGGACGTCGGCGACCTTGTCGTCGGCGACGAACACGTCGCTCATTGCGGTGGGCAGGCTGACGAGGCGGCCGCGGCCGACCGACAGGTCGATGCTGCTGCTCGCGTTCTGAACTGCCTGCGCGGCGACGGGCTGCGAGGGCGCTGCCGCCAGCGTGGCCGCCACGAGGCCGATGGCCAGGGTGCGAGCCAGAGCCGCCGCCTTGAAATGGGCTTTGCTGTTCATCTTACTTACCCCCAACCGGAACTTCGGTCATTTTGTCGCCGCGCGTCACGCGCACGACCGGGCCGGTCGGAACGGACGCCTCGCGACCATTGTTGGACGTCGGATAAATGCCCCTGTTTTCCGTTTGCTGCGGACGCGGCGACGTCACTCGGCCGCGCACCGGTATCCAGAAGCGCGACACGTCGCCGCCGGTCGTCGCCGACGAACGGCTGGCCACCGGACGTGCGGCCGCCTGCGCCAGCATCTTCCTTTCCGCCGCCGTGCCGCCCGAAGCCGGCACATCGATTTCGCCCGAAGCGATTGCAGCGTCCAGCTCCCCCGCACTCTCGGCCAGCGGGCGCAGCGCGAGCGACAATTTGCCCATGCCCTGCGCGACCGCGATTTTTTCGGCGATCTCCGGCGTCGCTTCCAGCGTCACCGAACCAAAGGTGCGAACGGGCGTCTTGCCCGTTTCATCCTCGGCATCGTAGCGCTGGTCGGTTGCCAGCACGCGGATATTGCGAACGATGGTTTCGGCAGTGAAAATCTGCTCGTCGGGATAGGTGCTGCCTTCCTTCACGTCGATCGTCTGCGTGAGCATCACGTCGACACGGTCGCCGGGAAAGACGAAGCCGGCGACGCCCTGTTCCTGCGACACTTTGACGGTGATCGCGCGCATCCCCGGGCCCAGCGCAGCGGCGAGGAATCCGCGGTCGTCGGGATGCACGAGCGCACCCTGCGTAAGCGGCTGTCCGGCCGTGATCGGGTGGCGCACGACGGTGCCGACCAACGTGTTCACATCGGTTTTTTCTTTCACGAAATACGCATTTTCGACGAGCTCTTTCGGCCAGGGCTGGAACCGGAAGCTGTCCGGTCCGATGATCGTGCCGACGGGCAACTGCCGTGTCGCCACCAGGATCATCGGACCCGTAATCTCTGGCGCCGCGGCCGCCCGCGCGGCAGGAGCCCCCGCTCCGCGCATCATGTAGTTGACCCCGAATGCCGCGCCGATGGCAATCACCAGCGCGCCGACGATCAGCATAATCTTTCGCGTATCCATGACGATTTTTCGCCTCCTGCACCGTCCGGAAACGGCGGCGCTTGCCCTCAGGACAAACCGATAGCCTGAAACTGGTTAAGATAATGTTGGTGAAGCGCCCAAAGCCCTGCGGCAGCGATGGCGACTCCATATGGCACCTCCACCGCCTTGCCCGATGGACGCAATTTCATGTGGATAAGCATGATGACCGAAAGGATTCCGCCGCCAATCGCCATGACCATCAACATGGGCAGAAACAGCGGCAGCGGCATCCACAGCATCACCGCACCGATCATTTTGACATCGCCGCCGCCCATCGCGCCGATTGCGAAAAGCCCCGCGAAAACCAGAAAGACAAGCAGCGCCGCGCCGAACTGGATCGGCACGTCCGGCCAGAGCGCCAGCCCGGACGCAACCCAGAAAGGGATCGCCAATATCGCCATCGCGGCGTTGAGTTCGTTGGAAATAGTCCGCGACCGGATGTCGCTGATCGCCGCGGCGATCATCATCAGCCCCAGAACGGCCATCAGGCCCAGCGCAATCGTGCCATTCTCCATCGCCATGCGTCTACGCCCTATGGCTTACCAAAAAGTAACCATGTTCGTCGCTGCGCAGCCGCCGCGCTTGCATTCCGCGAGGCAGCCGATATGCGGCCAGCATGACCGCCGCCGCCCCTTCCGCTACCGACGTCCTGATCGTTGGCGCGGGGATTGCGGGCGCCAGTCTTGCCGCTGCGCTGGCGCCGTGGCGCCGTGTCCTGCTTGTCGAGGCCGAGGATGCACCGGGCTATCACGCGACGGGCCGATCGGCGGCCTTCTGGCACGAAAGCTATGGCGGCGCGGGAGTGCAGCCGTTGACCCGCGCGTCGTTCGAGGCGCTTGACCGGCCCCACGCCGATTTTGCCGAGCGGGGTTTTCTGACGCCGCGCGGCGCGTTGACGCTGGGGCGCGCCGCCGACGCCGCGGCGGTCGACGCCTTTGCCGACGAGTTCAGGCCTAAAGGCGTGGCCGTCGAACGGATATCGGGGAACGCCGTTGCCGCCCTGGTCCCCGGATTGCGGCCGCAATGGTGTGAGGCCGCCTATGAAAGCGGGTGCCGCGACATCGACGTGGGGCGGCTTCACGCCGCCTACCTGCGCGCCGCGAAGCGGGCCGGGGCGCAGCTCGTCACGCGCGCCTCGATGCGCCGCGCGTGCCGCGTGGCCGCGGGGTGGGTCGTCGAGGTCGGTGGCGCCACGATCCACGCCGACCTGTTGGTCAACGCGGCAGGCGCATGGGCCGACAGGGTCGCGGCGGCGTCGGGCATCGCGCCGCTGGGCATTCGGCCGTGCCGGCGCACGATGGTGCAACTGCGGCTCGGCGTTCCCACCCCGGCCGCGCTGCCGCTGGTGATCGACATCGGCGGCGACTTTTACTTCAAAGGCGAGAGTGAGGGACGCATCTGGCTGACCCCGCACGACGAAACGCCCGTCGATCCGCACGACGTCGCGCCCGAAGATATCGATGTTGCAACCGCGATCGACCGGTTGCAGTCGGTCGTCGACTGGCCGGTTGCCGCGGTCGAGCGCAAATGGGCCGGACTGCGGAGCTTCGCGCCTGACCGGCTGCCGGTGTTCGGATCCGATCCGCACGAAGCGCGCTTCATCTGGTGTGCAGGGCAGGGCGGTTTCGGTATCCAGACCGCCCCTGCGATCGCCGGATTGCTCGCCGCGCAGCTTGGAGCGCCGGAACCGCGGGGCGCGATCGGGCGGATCGACCCGTCGCCCTTTGCGGCGTCGCGCTTTGCGTAAGTCATCGCCCCCTTGCGCGCTGAAATTGCTGGATTAGCATGGGCTTGCCCCGCCACCCCCGGCGCGGCGTGACCGGTGGAGGATGGTATGGCCCATTATTTCGAGATCAAGAAGAACAAAGCCGGCGAATTTGTCGCCTGTTTCAAATATAATAGCGAATCGATCTTCTGGACCGAAGGTTACAACAGCAAGGCGTCGGCGAAAAATGCCATCGAGTCGATCCAGAAAAACGGTCCCGGCGCCGAGGTCCGCGAAACCGAATAGTGATCGTGCGCGGGCGTTCAGCGCGCCCGCGCCACTTCCAGCGCCGCATCGCGGGCAAGCTTGTCGGCAAGTTCATTGTCGCCGTGCCCGGCATGGCCCTTGACCCACAGCCATTCGATCTTGTGCCGGGCGGCCTCCTTTATCAGCCGTTGCCACAGGTCGGCGTTCGCGACGGGTTTTTTTGCGGCCGTTTTCCAGCCGTTTTTCTGCCAGCCAAAGACCCATTTGGTGATGCCGTCGCGGACATAGACGCTGTCGGTCGACAGTTCGACGTTGCACGGACGCTTGAGCGCCGCGAGCGCCTCGATCGCAGCCATCAGTTCCATGCGGTTGTTCGTCGTGTCGGCTTCGCCCCCCGACATCGTCTTGACGACGTCGCCCCAGCGCAGGACGGCGCCCCAGCCGCCGGGGCCGGGATTGCCCTTGCACGCGCCGTCGGTGGCGACGATGACCGTTTGCCCTTCCGTCATGCCGCGGAGAACAGCGTGGCTGCGTCGGACGCCTGATAACGCCGCAGGCGTGCAAGAAAGGGCGCGGGATCCTTGCGGGTGACGAGCGCGCCCGGTGGCGTGTGAATCCAGTCGTGCGCGCGTGTGAGCAAAAAACGCAGCGCAGCGCCGCGCGCCAGCAGCGGCAGCGCCGCAAACTCTTCGTCGGTCAGAGCGATTTCGCGTGCATAGCCGCGCATCAGCGCCGCGGCGCGAGCGATATCGCAGTCGCTGCCATCGGTGGAAAAGGCCCACGACGCGTGCGTGACCGCGACATCATAGGCGCGGTAATCGGTCGCAGCGAAATAGAAATCGATCAGGCCGGTGACGCGCTCGCCGAGCATCAGCACATTGTCGGGGAACAGGTCGGCGTGAACGACGTGCGCGGGCAGGTCGTGTGGCCAGTGCGCGTCGAGATGGTCGAGTTCCTGATCGACAATTGCCTGCAATCCCGGAATCACCCCGTCAAGATCGCCCGCGCCCTGGGCAATCGCCCGCCAGTGGCGATGCCCCATGCTGTTTTCGCGTGCACCCGCAAAATCGGCAACGGCGCGGTGCATCGCGCCCAGCGCCGCACCGGCCGCCTCGCACTGGCCGGGCGTGGGATGGGTCAGGGAAATGCCGGGCAGGAACTGGATGACGCACGACGCGCGTCCCGAAACCTGCTGGATCGCCACGCCCTCGCGGTCGCGGATCATGGCGGGGACGGGGCAATCGCGCTTTGCCAGATGATCGAGCAGGTCGACGAAAAAGGGCAGATCGCCTTCGCTGACACGCTTTTCATAAAGCGTCAGGATGAAGCGGCCATGCGTTGTTTCGAGCAGGAAATTGCTGTTTTCGACCCCCTCGGCGATTCCCTTGCACGACACCACCGTGCCGATGTCATAGCGGGCGATCAGCGCGGCAAGGTCGCTGGGCTCGACGTGGGTATAGACAGCCATCAGGCGGCTTCGAGGCCGCGCGGCAGCTTGAACACCATATTTTCCTCAGCGGTCACGACCACATTCTCGTTGACCGGACGCACGGCGGCCACGGCGTCGATGACTTCGCGCACCAGCGTTTCCGGAGCGCTCGCACCCGCAGTTATGCCAAGCGTTCCAATGGCATCGAGCCAGGCGGGATCGACGTCGCTGCCGCGCTGGACCAGATGCGCTGGCGTGCCGAGCCGCTCGGCCACCTCAACGAGCCGCAGGCTGTTCGAACTGTTCGGCGCCCCGATCACGATCATTCGGTCGCATCGCGTCGCGATGGCTTTCACCGCTTCCTGCCGGTTCGAGGTCGCATAGCAGATATCCTCGCCCCGCGGCCCGGCAATGGCGGGGAACCGATGCTGCAGCGCCGCGACGATGTCGCGCGTGTCGTCGACCGAAAGCGTGGTCTGGGTCAGGAAAGAAAGCCGGTCGGGGTCGGCAGGTGCCAGCGCGGCGACATCGTCGACCGATTCGACCAGCGTCATTGCGCCTTCGGGCAATTGTCCCAGCGTGCCGACGACCTCCGGGTGCCCGGCATGGCCGATGAAAATGATGTGACGGCCTGCCTCATGCGCGCGTTCGGCCTGGCGATGCACCTTTGAGACCAGCGGACAGGTTGCGTCGATATAGTCGAGCCCGCGCATTTCGGCCTTTGCGGGCACCGATTTGGGCACGCCGTGAGCGCTGAAAACAACGGGAACCCCGTCGGGAACCTGATCGAGCGATTCGACGAAGATCGCCCCCTTGGCTTTCAGCGATTCGACAACATAGCGGTTGTGGACGATTTCGTGCCGCACATAGACGGGCGCGCCGAATCGTTCGAGCGCCAGCTCAACGATCCGTATCGCGCGGTCGACGCCGGCGCAAAAGCCCCGCGGTGCGGCGATCAATACCGTGAGCAGGGCGCCGTCACCGGTCGTCGCCGGCATCGTCGAATAAGGTGCGTTCATGATGCCCGCGCTCTAGCGCAGCAAGTCCTTCGCGGTAAAGCGGCTTCGTCGGTTGCGTCGCGGTTGCGCCTCGTTCATCGCGCCGATAAGAAGCGGCGCGCATGAAGCGGGATCGATCGTTCCGGCCCTGTCCGCGCGCCTGTTTGGAAAGTCTTGTCATGATGGCCATTTCGTTACCGTTCCGCAAAAGTCTGATCCTTGTGTGCGGCGGGGCGGCCATGGCGATGGTTGCGGGCTGCGCGCGCGACAACGAGATCGAGGTGGCGGGCGGCGTCGGCATCACCGCGACGCGAAGCGCCTGTCCGGCGGTCGCCGTTCCGCTTCATACGGGCGACATCACGCTGTTCGATCCGGCGACTAGCCGCGATGCGCGGGCAATCGACATCGTCGCGACGATCACCAATGTGACGCCGCAGTGCAACGATAGCGGCGACAAGGTTTACCAGCTTGCGACGTTCGACGTGATCGCCACGCGCCGCGATGCGGGGCCGGCACGCACGGTGACCTTGCCCTATTATGCAACGGTGTTGCAAGGCGGCACCGCCGTCGTCGCCAAGCGCCTGGGCAATGTCGCGGTGACCTTTGCCGAAGGACAGACGCGCGGCACGGGACGCGGGCAGGCATCGGCCTATGTCGACCGCGCGGCGGCGACCCTGCCCGCCGACATTCAGGAACGCATCACGCGCAAGCGCAAGGCGGGTGACGAGGATGCGGCGATCGACCCGCTCAGCCTTCCCGAAGTGCGCGCGGCGGTGCAACGCGCCAGCTTTGAGCTGCTTGTCGGCTTCCAGCTGACGCAAGAACAGCTCGAATATAATGTCCGACGATAGGTGATGCGGCGGCGCCCTGCGCCGGTCGCACGCTCGCGCCCCGCTCCGCCGACCGGCGACGCGGGGCTTTTCGCGCCCGCCGAGCTGTTATAGGGCGCCCCACGACTATTGAACGAAGCCAGGCCCCGTCCATGACCCTGTTCCGCCGCTTTTCCGACCATATCGATGCCACGCTCGATGCGCTCGCCGCCCGCGACGTCATACCCGCCGGACTCGACCGCTCGGCGGTCAGCGTCGAGCCGCCGCGCGACGCGGCGCATGGCGACATTGCCACCAATGCCGCGATGGTGCTCGCCAAACCGGCGGGGATGAACCCGCGCGCGCTCGCCGAACTGCTGGTGGCCGAACTCGGCGCGCTGGACGAGGTCGTCGAGGCGAGTGTGGCCGGACCGGGATTCATCAACCTGCGCCTCGCCGACGACAGCTGGCGCGACGAACTGGCGCTGATTCACGAACTGCGCGCCGATTACGGCCGCTCGCAGATGGGCCGGGGACGGCGCGTCAATGTCGAATATGTCTCGGCGAACCCCACGGGGCCGATGCATGTCGGTCATTGCCGCGGGGCGGTGGTCGGCGATGCGCTCGCGGCGCTGCTCGAATATGCGGGGCACGAGGTGATCCGCGAATATTATGTGAACGATGCGGGGGCGCAGGTGGACGTCCTGGCGCGTTCGGTCCATATGCGCTATCGCGAAGCGCTCGGCGAAGATGTGGGCGCCATTCCAGAGGGCCTTTATCCGGGCGACTATCTGATTCCCGTTGGCCAGAAGCTGGCCGCCGAGCATGGCGACCGTTTCGTTGCGGCGCCCGAAAGCGCGTGGCTCGGCCTGTTCCGCACCGAAGCCGTCAGCGCGATGATGGACATGATCCGCGCCGATCTTGCCAAGCTTGGCATCCATCACGACCTCTTCTCGTCCGAAGCCGAGCTTCAGGCGGCGGGAAAGCCCGCGGCGGCCGAAAAATTGCTGCGCGAACAGGGGCTGGTCTACGACGGCATCCTGGAAGCACCGAAGGGCGAAACGCCCGAAGACTGGGAGCCGGTCGAACTGCCGCTGTTCCGATCGACGCAATTTGGCGACGATCAGGATCGCCCGATCCGCAAATCGGACGGCAGCTGGACCTATTTCGGCGCCGACCTCGCCTATCATTTCCAGAAAAGCGAAACGGCCGACGAACTCATCGACATATGGGGCGCCGATCATGCCGGGACGGTCAAGCGGATCAAGGCCGCGGTCGCGGCGTTGACCGGCGGCAAGACGCGTTTCGACGTCAAGCTGGTGCAGATGGTTCGCCTGCTCAAAAATGGCGAGCCGTTCAAGATGTCGAAACGCGCCGGCAATTTCGTCACGCTGGCCGATGTCGTCGACGAGGTCGGCAAGGATTCGGTGCGTTTCACCATGTTGACGCGCAAGGCCGACGCGCAGATGGATTTCGACTTTGCCAAGGTCGTCGAGGCGTCGCGCGACAATCCCGTCTGGTATCTGCAATATGCCAATGCGCGGATTTCGAGGTTGCGCAAGAAGGCGGCGGATGCAGGAATCCTGCTTCCGGCCCCGGCGGCCGAGCGGCTGGGTGCCAATGAACTGTCGCTCGTCAAACTGCTGGCGCAATTCCCGCGGATCGTCGAGGCGGCGGCCTATGCGCGCGAACCGCACCGGATCGCTTTCTATCTGGCCGATGTCGCAGCGGCCTTTCACGCCTGGTACAATCTGGGCAACGACGATCCCGCGGCGCGCATCGTGCTCGACAATGACCCCGAATTGACCGCGACCCGCCTTTATTTGGCCGATGGAATCGGGCAGATCATCCGCAACGGGCTGCAACTCATGGGGGTTGAGGCGCTCGAGGAGATGAACTGATGGCCGGTAACGACGATACGCAACGACGCGACGACGGGCTGGGGCTCGACGATGAGGGCCGACTGCCCTGGCTGGAGGCCGCCGATGGCTTCGATGAGGATGGCGAGGTGTCGCCTGCGCGCCTGCTGATCATGGTGCTTGGCGGCCTGTTGCTGATCGGCGCGGTGCTGGGCGGGCTGTGGTGGATCCAGAATGGCGGCGCGCGCGGCAAGGGCGAGCTGATTGTCGCCGAAAAGGGCGACTATAAGATCGCCCCCAAGAGCGACGGCGCGAAGACGTTCGAGGGCGAGGGCGATGCCAGCTTCTCCGCCAGCGAGGGAGCGGCGCCGGCGGGCAAGGTCGATCCGTCGCGAATGCCCGAAGAGCCGGCGGTGACGGTGGCGGAGCGCGATGCCGCCGCGAAGCAGGCGAAGGCGCCCGCTGCGGCGGCGAAGGCAGAGCCCAAGGCGCCTGCAAAGGCGACGGCAGCGCCCGAACCGGCGTCGCCAGGCGGTGCCATGATCCAGCTGGGAGCATTCAGCAGCGAAGGCGCCGCGACCAAGGCCTGGACGAACCTGTCGAAGCGTTTTGCCTATCTCGCCGAACTCGACCGGGTGATTTCACCCGCCAAGGTCGGATCGGGCACTATCTATCGTTTGCGCGTTCCCGCAGGAACGGCCGCCAACGCATCGAATCTATGCGGAAAACTGCGCGTCGCTGGTGAAAATTGCGTCATCGTCCGCTGAATCGCCCCGCTTGGCCGCAGACTCCGTTGGTGCAATCGCGTGGCTGTGGCATGATCGCCGCCATGGCCGTCGTGGGCGGGGCGGCGGCCGATGGAGTTTGACGCACGATGATTCCGGCGATTTTCGGCCTGTCCGGGCTGGCCCTGACCGACGATGAGCGCGCTTTCTTTCGCGATTGCGCGCCTGCGGGCTATATTTTGTTCGGACGGAATATCGAGAACCGCGACCAGCTCCGCCGTCTGACGGACGAACTGCGCAGCCTCGACGGACGGAGCAACCTGCCGATCCTCATCGACCAGGAAGGCGGCCGCGTTGCGCGCATGAAGGAACCCGAATGGCCCGCCTTTCCAAGCGGCGCCGCCTTTGACGCGCTTTATGAGCGCGCGCCCGCCAGCGCGATCGAGGCGGCGCGCCTTAATGCGATGGCGCTGGCGGCGATGCTGACCGAAGTCGGCATCACGGTTGACTGCCTGCCGCTCCTCGATGTGCGCCAGCCCGGCGCCAGCGACGTGATCGGCGACCGCGCGCTCGGCAGCGAGCCGATGCGCGTCGCCGCGCTTGGACGCGCCATTCTGGGCGGCCTGCAGGCGGGCGGCGTTGTCGGCATCGTCAAACATATCCCCGGCCATGGCCGCGCGCTGCTCGACACGCACGAAGCCCTGCCGACGGTCACCGCCTCCGACCGCGAGCTTCAGACCGACCTTGCCCCCTTTGCCGCGCTGCGCGACGCGGCGATGGCGATGACTTGCCATGTCATTTTCGCGGCGTGGGATCCCGACCGGCCCGCTACGCTTTCACCGACCGTCATCGACAGCGTGATCCGCCAACGCATCGGTTTTCATGGTCTGTTGATGACCGACGATCTCGACATGAAGGCGCTGTCGGGCGACGTGCCTTCGCGCGCGGCTGAGGCAATCGCGGCAGGGTGCGACATCGCGCTCAACTGCTGGGCGCGGATGGACGACATGATCGGTATCGCCAATCGGCTCGACCCGATCAGCACCGTATCGCGCGCACGGCTTGAAGGCGCGATGGACCGGATCGCGGGCGTGCGCGACGAAGGCGAATTCGCCGCGCTCGTCGATCAGCGTGACGCGCTTCTGGCGATGGCCTGACGCGCCGATGGAGGGGCTGTCGCTCGCGTTCAACATGGCGCCGCCGCCGACGGCCCGCGACGATGCGCTGCAATTGTCGTTTGAAAGCTGGGAAGGCCCGCTCGATCTGCTGCTTGCGCTCGCGCGTAGCCAGAAGGTCGATCTCAAGCAAATATCGATACTGGCGCTGGTCGAACAATATCTGCGCTTCATCGCCGAAGCGCGCGAGCTCAAGCTGGAGGTGGCGGCCGATTATCTGGTGATGGCCGCATGGCTCGCCTATCTCAAATCGGCGCTGTTGCTGCCCAAAGACCCGCTGGAGGAGCCGTCGCCCGACGAACTTGCGCTGCGCCTGCAACTCAGGCTCCAGCGCCTCGCGGCGATGCGCGAGGCTGCGGCGCGCCTGCTCGCGCGCGACCGCATCGGCCGCGACGTCTTCCTGCGTCCGCAGCCCGAAGGGCTGCGCGACGTGAAGCGGCGGCGCTGGGATGCCAGCCTTTATGATCTCCTCGCCGCTTACGGGCAGGTGAAACTGCGCTCCGAACCGGTGGTCCATATGGTGTCGCGGCGCCCCGTCGTCACGCTCGACGCCGCGCTTCATCATCTCGAACGGATGCTGGGGGTCAGGCTCGACTGGGGCGAGCTGGCCGATTTCCTGCCCGCCGACTATCGAGGGCCGCTTCGCCGCTCGGCGATCGCGTCGACCTTCGTTGCGGCGCTCGAACTGGCGCGGCAGGGCCGGGTCGATTTGCGGCAGGAGCGGGCGTTCGAGCCGCTCTATCTTAGGACGGCGACAGGGGGGCAGGGGGCATGATCGACGATCTGGAGCGCGCGATCGAGGCGATGCTTTTTTCCAGCGACGAGCCGCTCGACGCACGACAGATTGCCGGTCGGCTTGGCGACGAAATGACGCCGGGACAGGTGAAGGCGATCATCGAAACCATTGCCGCGCGCCATGCGGGGAGCGGCATCGAACTCGTCGAGCGCGGCGGGCGCTGGCATTTCCAGACGCCCGCGGATCTGGCGCATCTGCTCCGCCGCGAACGCGACGACCCACGAAAATTGTCCCGCGCTGCCGCCGAGGTGCTGGCGATCGTCGCCTATCACGAACCCGTCAGCCGCGCGGAGATAGAGGCGATCCGCGGCGTTCAGACGTCGAAGGGCACGCTCGACGTGCTGATGGAAGCCGAATGGATCGCTCCGGCCGGGCGGCGCGAAGTGCCGGGGCGCCCGCTCATCTACAAGACGACCGACGCCTTTCTGCAACATTTCGGGCTTGCAAGCCGCAAGGATCTGCCAGGGATCGACGATCTGCGCGCCGCGGGGCTGCTCGATCCCGTCGATCTCGCTTTTGATGCGGCGATGGGTGAGCTGGACCTAGTAAAAGACGGTGAAGAGGCTTAGATGAGCCCTTCAAGGAGAATATGAGATGGGTAGCTTCAGCATCTGGCACTGGCTTGTGGTCGGGATCCTCGTCCTGCTGCTGTTCGGCAAGGGCCGCTTCTCGGACATGATGGGCGACGTCGCCAAGGGCATCAAGAGCTTCAAGAAGGGCATGGCCGACGACGACACGCCGACGCCCGCGCCGAAGCAGATCGAAGGACAGCGCATTTCCGACGCGCCCGCGCCGACTCCGACCGCGGAAACCGAACGCCGCTGACCGCGTTTTCTCGGCAAGCGGGAGACGTTTTAGATCATGTTCGATGTTGCGCCCACCGAGTTGCTGCTCGTCGTGGTGGTGGCCCTGGTGGTCATCGGGCCGAAGGATTTGCCGAAGGCGATGCGCTTTGTCGGCAAATGGCTGGGCAAGGCGCGCGGTATGGCGCGTCATTTCCGCGCCGGGCTGGACACAATGATGCGCGAGGCCGAGCTGGAAGAGCTTGAGAAACAGTGGCGCGAGCAGAATGAGGCGATCATGCGCGAGTTCCCGCGCGTCGACGACATCGATGCGGCCGCCGCGGCGACGCCGACAGGCAGCGCATCGCATCCGGCCCAAAGCGCGGACGCGGACAAGGGCAAAGCGATCGGAACGGGCGAGGCCGAAACACATGTCGTTCCACCGCGCGGCGAGGCGCTGCCATGAGCGATCCGGCGCCCGGCGATGCGGCAGAGGAGGATGGCACGGGCGGCAAGATGCCGCTGCTCGACCATCTGATCGAACTGCGCTCGCGCCTTCTCAAGTCGTTGCTTGCCGTCGCGCTTGCGTTTGGTGTGTGTTTCTATTTCGCGCGGCCGATCTTTGCGATCCTTGTTCAGCCGCTGATCGCGGCGGGGCAGGGCAAGCTCATCTATACACAGCTGTTCGAGGCCTTTTTCGTCGAGGTAAAGGTCGCCTTTTTCGCGTCGATGATGATCGCCTTTCCGGTGATTGCGAACCAGCTCTGGAAGTTTGTTGCGCCCGGCCTCTATCGCCAGGAAAAGCGCGCGTTGCTGCCGTTCCTCTTTGCGACGCCGGTGCTGTTCGCGGTGGGGGCGTCCTTCGCCTATTTCATCACCATCCCACTCGCGCTGCGCTTCCTGCTTGGCTTTCAGGGTGATGTCGGCGGTGTGACGCAGGAAGCCCTGCCGTCGGTGGGCAATTATCTGAGCTTCACGATGCAGTTCATCATGGCGTTCGGCATCGCCTTTCTGCTGCCGATCCTGCTGATGCTCATCGAACGTGCGGGGCTGGTCAGCCGCGACCAGCTCATTTCGGCGCGCCGCTATATGATTGTCGCCGCCTTCGCCATTTCGGCGGTGGCAACGCCGCCCGACATATTGAGCCAGTTCCTGCTCGCGGTGCCGCTGATCCTGCTCTATGAATTTTCGATCTTCGCGATCTGGTTCACCCAGCGCCGACGCAAAACAGGCGCCGAAGCGGCGCCTGTCGAGCCTCTCGAAGAGGCTTAGGGTAAGCGAAATATCGAGTCAGATGGCCCGGTCGCCCGCCTCGCCGACCGATTCGATGTCGCGGCCGACGCCCTTCACCGTATTGCAGCCAGCGACCAGAAAACTGGCGAGCAGGGCCAGGATGATTGCACGAAAACCAGTCATCTTCTTACCTTTACCCAAATCCTGATGCAAAATGGCCCGGCACGCTTCGAGGGGGGGGGGAGGGAATGCGGGCCGGGCCAATGTTGCTGAGCAGCGCTGCGGGGGGGGCGATGACCGCTGCTCGAACGGGAAACGACCGACGCGGGCGATTGGTTCCCGAAAAAAGCGACAGGGGCAGCATTTTTTTGCCGCCATTTGTCAATCCAGTGATTCCAGATATTTGGGCTATAGCGTCGTCAGGCCGCTGAGCACCGCAAGGCCGAGGAACGCCAGAAAGCCCATCGAATCGGTCGTCATCGTCACGAAGATCGAACTGGCGACCGCGGGATCCTGATCGAGCCGGTCGAGCAACAGGGGGATTGCGACCCCGGCAACCCCCGCGACGAAGATGTTGACGATCATCGCCGCGGCGATCACGCCGCCCAGCGCCGGGTTGGCAAACCACAGCGCGGTGCCAGCCCCGGCGATCAGCGCGATCGTACCGCCGTTGAGCAGCGCAATCTTCATCTCGCGCCAGATCGCGCGCCAGCTGTTCGAATCGGTGAGCTGGTTCATCGCCAGCGCACGCACTGTGACGGCAAGCGTTTGCGTGCCGGCGTTGCCGCCGACCCCCGCGACGATCGGCATCAGCGCGGCAAGCGCGACCATCTGTTCGATCGCGCCGCCGAACAGGCCAACAATCGTCGATGCGACGAGCGCGGTACCGAGGTTCGCGATCAGCCAGCGCACGCGCGCGCTGTATGTTTCGCGAATCGGTTCGTTGATGTCGCCGTCGCCCGCGCCCGACAGCCGCAATATATCCTCGCCCGCCTCTTCCTGGATGATGTGGACGATGTCGTCCACGGTGATCATGCCGACGAGGCGTCCGGCCTTGTCGACAACGGCGGCGGAGATCAGCGCATATTTCTGGAAGCGCAGCGCGACCTCTTCCTGGTCCATGTCCACGGGGATCAGCGTCTGCTCGCGCTTCATCACGTCGCTGATCGCGATGTCGCGCGGGGTGCGGAGGATCCAGCTGAGCTGGCAGGTGCCGACCGGCCGGTGCATCGGGTCGACAACATATATTTCCCAGAAATCACTGGTAAGTTCGGCATCCTCGCGCAGCCGGTCGATCACGTCGCCGACCGTGACATGTTCGGGCACCGCGACGAGGTCGCGTTGCATCAGGCGGCCCGCCGATTCCTCGGGGAAAGAAAGCGCATCCTCGATCGCGGCGCGATCCTCGGGCTCCATCGCGTCGAGCACCGCCTGCTGCTCGTCGGCTTCCATGTCCTCGATGATCGCGACGGCGTCGTCGGTATCGAGTTCGGACGCGAGTTCGGCCACCTGTTCGGGCGCGAGCAGGCCGATCAGCTCCTCGCGCACATAATCGTTCATTTCTGCCAGGACGTCGGCGGAAAGCATGTCGCCGAGCACCGCGGCGAGCATGGGCCGCTCGTCGGAGCGCGCAAGTTCGAACAGGTCGGCGATGTCGGCGGGGTGGAGGCGGCCGATGCGTTCGCGCGCCGCCTCGCTTTCGCCCGCTTCGGCAAGGTCGATCACATCGCGCACGAAATCGGGTTTCAGCCGGTCGTCCTCGTCAAGCTCGGTTTCCGGGATGAAAGCTTCGCGATCGTCAGTGGTCGCGACGCCGTCCGCTGGCCGGGATTCTTCGCGTTCGTCCATCGCGCGGTCCTCCCTCGTCTTTGGCGGTGTCCGGCTTTTCCCCTAGAGCGGCCGTTCGCCGATGGCAACGCCGCGAGCAGGCTTTCGCGATTTAGGGCGTAGTCTTGCCCGCCGCGTGTCGCTATGGCGCTGCCAACCCCGCTTGCAGGAGCCAAGATTATGTCCGATACCCTTACGCTTTCGCTGTCGACCGGCGATGTTGTCATCCGCCTGCGTCCCGACCTCGCCCCGCTGCACGTCGAGCGCATCTCGACCCTTGCGAAAGAGGGTTTTTACGACGGTGTCGTCTTTCACCGCGTGATTCCCGGCTTCATGGCGCAGGGCGGCGACCCGACGGGCACCGGCATGGGCGGCAGCCAGCTTCCCGACCTGCCGCAGGAGTTCAACAGCGAACCGCACGTCCGTGGCGTCTGTTCGATGGCGCGTGCGCAGAATCCGAACAGCGCAAACAGCCAGTTCTTCATCTGCTTCGATGATGCCCGCTTCCTCGACAACCAGTACACCGTCTGGGGCGAGGTGATCGAAGGCATGGAAAATGTCGACGCACTGCCCAAGGGCGAACCGCCGCGCGAGCCGGGGAAGATACTGAAGGCGACGGTGGCGTAAATGCAATGGGCGTGCTCCCGCGAAGGCGGGAGCACGCAAAGCTTGCAAAAGCGGCCGGGATTAGTCCCCCAGGAACCCGTTCAGCCGCTCGCACGCGGCGATCCAGTCTTCCTTGAACGCCTGTACGACCTGTCCGGCGCCCATCGCCTCGTTCATCAGCCCGACGCCCTGGCCGACCCAATAGGTCGCGAGCGTCCTGGCACCTTCGTGGCCGCCCTCGGCGAGCTTGTCGACCTTGCGGAGCGCGGGTTCGCTGACAAGCGACTGGAGCGGCATCGGCAGCGGCTTTGGCGCGCCTTCGGCTTCCCACGCATCGGTCCAGGGCGATCGGAGCTGGCGCGACGGCTTGCCGGTGCGGCTCTTTGAGCGCACCGTGTCGCGCGACGAGGCGGCGAGCATCTTTTCCTTCACGACCGGGTTGGTTTCGGCCTCGGCGGTTGTCAGCCAGACCGATCCGGTCCACGCACCATGTGCGCCCATCGCCATCGCCGCCGCCATCTGCCGCCCGGTGACGATGCCGCCTGCGGCGAGAATCGGTGTCGTGTCGCCGATCGCATCGAGCGCCGCGGCGACTTCGGGGACGAGCACCATCGTCGCGACCTCGCCGCAATGGCCGCCCGCCTCGCCGCCCGCGACGACGAGGATGTCGACCCCCGCGCGCACCTGCGCCAGCGCGTGATCGCGCGTGCCGACGAGCGCGGCGACCGGGACATTGTGCCGCTTGCCAAGGTCGAGCATCAGCGGCGGCGGAACGCCGAGCGCGTTCGCGATCAGCTTGATCGGGTGGCGAAAGGCGACTTCGAGCAGTCGCGCGGCGCCTTCCTCGCGCATATTTTCGCCAAAGCTCTGCCGCGCTTCCATCGCGCTATCGAGCCCGCTCGCATCAATATCGAACTTGCCGAGCAGCTCGGCCGCGAAATTGAGATGCGTTTCGGGAATCTGCGTTGCGCCCGCGGACGGCGCATCCCCCTTGCCCGCAAAGCTGTTCGGAACGATCAGGTCGACGCCATAGGGACGCCCGCCAACATGCGCGTCGATCCACGCCAGTTCTTCCTCCAGCCGCTCGGGCGGCAGTGCGGCGGCACCGAACACGCCCATGCCGCCCGCCTTCGACACCGCGACGATGACGTCGCGGCAGTGCGAGAAGGCGAGTAGCGGAAACTCGATGCCAAGCATCGTGCAAATGGGGGACTGCATGCGAACCTCTCCCTTCTTTTTCGTGCCGCCTTCCAGAACCGTTCGCCCTGAGCGGGCCGAAGAGCCATCCTCTTTCGACGTCGCCGAAGAGAAAAATGGTGTTTCGATCAGCTCGGCACGACCGGACGAGCGGACGGCTCGACCTTTTCTTTCTTTCATGACAGCGTTGGTTTACGTAAACGTCAAGTTGATTTGCGGTGCCGGCGGCTTATCGCGGGCGTTATGACCCGTTTTTCGCTGCCCGGTTTCGACCTCGACGCCTTTGTCCGCGCCACGTTGGCGGAGGATCTGGGCACGGGGGGCGACATTACGTCGATGGCGACAATTCCTGCCGGTGCGCGATTCGCCGGGGTGATGGACAGCCGCGATACGATCACCGTCGCCGGCCTGCCGATCGCCGAGCGATTCTTCCGCGCGCTCGATCCGGCGATGGAGATCGAGATCCTTGTCGACGACGGCGCCGAAGTGGCGGCGGGCAGCGATTTGATGCGCCTTTCGGGCAATGCGCGCGCGATGCTGACCGCCGAACGCTCGGCTTTGAACACGGTGCAGCATCTGTCGGGGATAGCGACGATGACGCGCCAATATGTCGATGCGATCGCGGGGACCGGGGCGACGCTGCTCGATACCCGCAAGACAATTCCGGGCCTGCGCGTGCTCGAAAAATATGCCACGCGCGTGGGCGGGGCGACGAATCACCGCATGGGCCTTTGGGATGCGGCGATGATCAAGGACAATCATGTCGCAGTGGCCGGGTCGGTCGAGGAAGCGGTGCGCCGTGCGGTGGCGGCGGGAATCGCGGACATCATCGTCGAGGTTGACCGCGTGGCGCAGGTCGAACCCGCGCTGGCCGCCGGCGCGACGCACCTGCTGCTCGACAATATGGGGCTCGACGATCTGCGCGCCTGCGTCGCCATCGTCGATGGCAGGGTGGCGACCGAGGCATCGGGCGGGGTGCGGCTCGACACGATCCGCGCGATCGCGGAAACGGGGGTCACCTATGTGTCGGTCGGGCGGCTCACCCAATCGGCACCCGCGGCCGACATCGGGCTCGACTTTGCGCTGGCTTGAGATTCAAACCATCGCGCAGGCGGGGGCCGCCGTCGTTTCACCCGGCGACGCAGAAAAGGGCCGTCGACGGCCCCCGTTTGCGCGGAGGCGACAATTTATGTTCGGCGCGACGTCCGCGCTGCTGCTGCTTGCGCCCGTGGTGGCGCAGGCGCAAGCGTTCGCCTGTTCGCTGCCCGACCGGATTCCGGTGCCGCGGCTCGAACAGCCGCGCCGGGGGGAGCCGGTGCGGCGGCCGCCGGTCACCGGCTATTTGCTGGCGATGAGCTGGTCGCCCCAGCATTGCGCGGGCGTGCGCAATCCCAGGGGCGCGCGCGAGCGGTTTCAATGTTCGGGTGAGAATGGTCGCTTTGGGTGGGTGCTGCACGGGCTGTGGCCCGAAACCGACGATGCAGGCTACCCCCAATGGTGCCGCCCGGCAAAGATCGTCCCGCAGCCGGTGCTGAAAAAGCATCTTTGCATGACGCCGTCGGCGCAGCTGCTCCAGCATGAATGGGCAAAGCACGGGACGTGCATGAGCCCGCACCCCGCGGCCTATTTCCGCGCTTCCGAATTATTGTTCCGCGCGGTGCGCTTTCCCGACATGGCGGCACTGGCGTCCCGGCGGTTGACGGCGGGCGACGTCCGCCGGGCCTTCGCCGCAGTCAATCCGGGGGTGAGCCCCGCAATGATCGCGGTGACGGCCGACCGGCAGGGTTGGCTGAAGGAGGCGCGCTTCTGCCTGGGGCCACGCATGAAGCCGGCGCGCTGCAAATCTTTTCAGACGGGATTGAAGGACGGCCGGCCGGTGCGCGTCCGGCCGTTGGCGGTGCCCCGGCGCTGAGCCGTCGAAACCGTCCTGCTTCGGGACAGTTGCGCGTTAACACTCTTTTAAGCTTACCGACTCGTTAACATGGTCCTAGCCTTGGCGCATGGACACGGACGATCATGTCGACATTCGCGGGCGTATACGGGCGCACGGTGCGCGCCAGCTGACGATCGCGCGAATGAACGCTCCCGCGGACTGGCAGGATGAATTGCGCCGGGCGCTGGCCGGGCATCGCGAATCCGCGACGATCTTTTCAAACAACGATCTGCGGCTGTTTGTCCAGAGCTTCGCGATCTTCTTTACCGCGACGATGCTGTTCGTGATGTAAGAACAGGCGTTTAATCGCAAGCCCGGTGCAACTTGACCGCGAGCCAGGCGGAAACAAGGCACATGGCGGCGCTCATCAGCAGCTGGTCGACAACGCCGATGCCCGCGAAGCCCAGACCCATTGCGAGCAGCGAGCCGATCACCATCGCGCCCGAATTGACGATATTGTTTGCCGCCACGGTGCGCGCGGTCTGATCCTTGGGAACCGTCGTCGTCAGAAAGGCATAGAGCGGGACGACGAACATGCCGCCGCTGATGGCGATGCCGAGCAGCGCGGCGAGGAGCGGGATGACGTCGGCGTGACCCAGGAATCCGGCAATGCCGTACATTGATCCCGACGGATCATGTTCCCAATTGCGGCACACCCAATAGAATGCGACGACGAACAGGCCCATGACGATGACGCTGGCGGGGCTGTAGCGCGCCGATACCTGCCCCTTGAGCAGCCGGTTGACGGCGACCGAGCCGATCGCGATGCCGATCGAGAAGATGGCGAGAAAGAGGCTGGCGACGCTTTTGTCGGCGTGGAGGACATTCTTCACCAGCGGCGGGAACTGGATGAAGAGCACCGCGCCGATGGTCCAGAAAAAGCTGATCGAGAGGATCGCGAGATAGAGGCGCGGGATGTGCATCGTGCCGCGCACAAGCGCCACCGACGAGCGGATGATATGCCAGTCGATCCCCGTCTCCAGATGTTCGGGCGGGGCGGGAGGCACCTGGCGCCCCGTCCAATAGCCCACCGCGGCGACGAGCACGACGCCGAGCGCCGCCCATTCGACGTCGATGATGCCGGCCAGGATCGTCCCCGCAAGGATCGCGATATAGGTGCCCGCTTCGACAAGCCCGGTGCCCGCGAGCACCTCGTCGCTTTTGAGATGCTGCGGCAGGATCGCATATTTGATGGGGCCGAAGAAGGTCGAATGGATGCCCATCGCAAAGAGCGCGAGCATCATCAGCGGGATGGCAAGCAGATGAACGGCAAAGCCGAGCCAGGCGAGGATCAATCCAAGCCCGCCGACGAGCATGATGACGATTTCGCAGAATTTGACGATGCGGATGATCCGCGCCTTGTCGCGCGTATCGGCAAGCTGGCCCGCGAGCGCCGACAGCAGGAAAAAGGGCAGGATGAATACGCCCGTCGCGACCGCGCTGAACAAGGTTTCGGATGCCTCGTCGTTGAACACGCCATAGACGACGAACAACACCATCGCATTCTTGAACAGATTGTCGTTGAATGCGCCGAGGAGCTGGGTAACGAAAAGGGGCAGGAACCGGCGTTGCCTCAACAGCGCAAAGGAACCGGTCATGCGTGGTCCAATCTTTTCAACATTGTCGGTTCGCGCGCATTTCGCGGGCAACAGCTTGTCGCCGGGGGGGCTTATCGGCTAGGGCGGCGCTGGTCAAAGGTGATTTTGACCGGCCAAGTCGATGGGGATCATGCTGAGCCTTCCCAACATTTTGACCTTGTCGCGAATCCTGGCGGTTCCCATCTTGCTGTTCCTGCTGTGGCCGGGCGTGACCGAGGGGTCGCATCAGCCCAAACCGATCGATTATGCTTTGGCGTTCAGCCTATACTGCCTGATGGGCATTACCGATTATTTTGACGGCTATGTGGCTCGCGCGCGGGGCACCGTGTCGCGGCTCGGCATTTTCCTAGATCCGATCGCCGACAAGATCATGATCGCGGCGGTGATCCTGCTGCTCGTCTTCACGCGCGACATCGACGGGTGGCACGTCATTGCGGCGCTTGTCATCCTGCTGCGCGAAATCATCGTGTCGGGGCTGCGCGAGTTTCTTGCGACCTTGCAGGTGTCGATGCCGGTGACGCAGCTTGCCAAGTGGAAAACGACCTTTCAGCTTGTCGCCTTCGGCGCGCTGATCCTGGCGGGCGCCTTGCCCGCGATGGCGTGGATCAAGACGGTCGGGCTCGCATCTTTGTGGGGGGCGGCGGTGCTGACGCTGGTGACCGGCTGGGATTATCTGCGCGTCGGCCTGAAGCATATGGACTGATGCGGATCGAGCTGGCCTATTTTGCCTGGGTGCGCGAGCGCATGGGCACGCCGGGCGAGACGGTTGAGCTGCCGCCCGCGATCGCTGATGTTGCGGCGCTGCTCGGCTGGCTCGCGGCGCGCGACGAACGCGGGGCCGCGACCTTTGCCGATCCGCACCGCATCCGCGCCGCGATCGACGGCGCGTTGGCGGGGCCGGATGCGCCGCTCGCGGGCGTGCGCGAAGTGGCGCTGTTCCCGCCGGTGACGGGCGGATGATCCGCGTTTTCGTTCAGGCTGCGCCGATCGATGTCGGTGCCGAGATCGACCTGCATGACGCGGGCGGGCATGGTGCGAGCGCCAGTTTCATCGGCCGCGTGCGCGGCGATGCGGGACTGACCGAACTGTTCCTCGAACATCATCCGGCGATGACCGAGGCGGGGCTGGCCTCGCTCGCCCATGCGGCGGCCGACCGCTGGAAACTGGGCGCGCTAACCTTGATTCACCGCGTCGGCTCGATGACGCCGGGCGAAACGATCGTGCTCGTGCTCGCGAGCAGCCGCCACCGCGCCGAGGCGCTGGCGGCGTGCGAATATCTGATCGACCGGCTGAAGACCGACGTGATGCTGTGGAAGCGCGAGAGCTTTGCCGACGGACGCATTGCGTGGGTCGAGGAACGCGAGGACGACCGGGACCGCGCTGCGCGGTGGGAGTGAGCGCTGCTCGGCATCCCGGCAAAGGCCGGTATCTCGACCGGTCGTCATGACGCGCCGGAAAGAGGCCGGCCGTCGCGGGGACGCCGATCCAAAGGCGGCGTTTCCCGCCCCTGATGCTTTCTGAAAATATCGGCGAGCATCCGGAACTCCTCGGCGCGCGGGCTGCCCTTGCGCCAGACAAGCGCGATCGTGCGCCAGTCATGGTCCGAATCGAGCGGGCGCGTGTCGATGTCGGTGTGGTCGAGGATGCCCGCCTCGATCGCCATCTGGGGCAACATGGTAATGCCGAGGCCGTTGTCGACCATCTGCACGAGCGTGTGCAACGAAGTGCCCATCATTCGCGCGCCTGCGCGCAGCTCCGGCCGGTTGCACGCGGCAAGCGCATGATCCTTCAGGCAATGGCCGTCTTCGAGCATCAGCATCTGTGCGGGGTCGATCTGGTCGGCGCTGACCATCGCGGGAAGGTCTTCGGACTGGTCGCCGGGAAAGGCGACGAACAGTGCGTCGTCGAACAAGGTTTCGCTCTCCACGTCGCCGCACGGATAGGGGAGTGCCAGCAGCACGCAATCGACGGCGCCGTGATGGAGCGACTCGCACGCCTGCGCGCTTGGTTCCTCGCGAAGGAAGAGCTTGAGCGACGGGCGTTCCTTGCGCAGCCGCGGGAGGAGGCCCGGCAGCAGGAAAGGCGCGATGGTGGGAATGACGCTCATCCGCAGCTCGCCGACGAGCGGCGCCGATGCGGCGGCCGCCATATCGGCAAGCTCCTCGGCCTCGCGCAGCACGCGGTGCGCCTTTTCGACGATCTTGTCGCCCAGCGCGGTAAATCGCACGACGCGGCGCGTGCGTTCGACAAGCGTTTGCCCCAGCAGCGTCTCCAGCTCGCGAATGCCCGCCGACAAGGTCGACTGGGTGACGTTGCACGCATCGGCAGCGCGGCCGAAATGGCCATGCTCATGGAGCGCGACGAGATATTGCATCTGTTTGAGCGAGGGGAGGTAGTTCTGCATTGATCGAGTATAGTGATTTGTCAGGCGGTTTTGAACAATTCAGGCGATTATAATTCACCGCCAATATGGTTGCATCGCTTGGCGGCGCGGCGCCGACCGTGATAGCGGATGCGATCACTCGGAACGGAGGGGCGTATGGCAGTTTCGCGTTTCCTGATCGGCGGCGTGGCGAGCGCCCTGCTGCTGACCGGCGGGCTGTTCCTTTGGCAAGGACATAGCCAGCTGGCCGACGAGGCGGTGCTGCCCGATCCGCCGCCCGCCTTGCCCGCGATCCCGGTGGCCGGCGCCAATGCGCCAACGCGCGGACCGGCGCCGCCGGCGCTGCCCGCTGCGAAGCAAGCATCGCGCGAGGAGCGACGCTTCAACCGTTTCGACCGCGACCGCAACGAGCGGATCAGTCGCGTCGAGCTGATGTCGTCGCGCACCGCGGCGTTCCGCAAACTGGACACGGATGGCAATAATCTGCTGACTTTCGAGGAATGGGCGGTGACGACGGGGGAGCGGTTCGCCAGGGCCGATGCCGACAAGTCGGGCGACCTGACGCGGGCGGAGTTTGCGACGACCGCGCCGAAACGCGCGGCAGGGCCAAAGTGTCATTGTTGAGAAAGCCGGGACGGGACGGAGTGTCTGGAAGCGACCCCAAGCGGCCATAATCGGGAAGGATGCCCCGACGTCCGCTCCCCGACTGCAAAGCAGCGGTTCTAAGCCTCGATCCCGACGGCCCGCGCCTAGGCCGCCACACCTTCCGCGAACTTCATCCACTCCGCCAGCGCCTTGCCCGCGCGCTGCGTATAGCCGAGCTTGCGGTCCTTCTTGCGCACATCTTCGGCGAGCGGGGGAAAGAGACCGAAGTTGACGTTCATCGGTTGATAGGATGACGCATCGGCCCCGCCGGTGATGTGGCTGAGCAGCGCGCCGAGCGCGGTTTCGGGCGGCGGCGGGGGCAGGGTGCGGCCGCCAAGCTCGGCAGCCGCAAAGCGGGCGGCGACGAGGCCGATCGCGGCGCTTTCGACATAGCCTTCGCAGCCGGTGATCTGTCCCGCGAAGCGGATATGCGGCGCCGATTTGAGACGGAGCTGGCCGTCGAGCAATTCAGGCGAGCGGATGAAACTGTTGCGGTGGAGCCCGCCCAGCCGCGCGAATTCGGCTTTTTCGAGGCCGGGAATGGTGCGGAACAGCCGGACCTGCTCGGCATGTTTGAGCTTGGTCTGAAAGCCGACCATGTTCCACAGCGTGCCGAGCGCATTGTCCTGCCGCAACTGGACGACCGCATAGGGCCAGCGCCCGGTGCGCGGATTGTCGAGGCCGACGCCCTTCATCGGACCGAAGCGCAGCGTTTCGACCCCGCGCTCGGCCATCACCTCGATCGGCATACAGCCTTCAAAATAGGGGGTGTCCTTTTCCCAATCCTTGAACTCGGTCTTTTCGCCATCGATCAGCCCCTGGACGAAGGCATGATATTGATCCTTGTCCATCGGGCAGTTGATATAATCCTTGCCCTCGCCGACGGGGCCGATCTTGTCCCAGCGGCTGGCCATCCACGCGATGTCCATGTCGATGCTGTCGCGATAGACGATCGGCGCGATGGCGTCGAAAAAGGCGAGCGCGTCCTTGCCGGTCGCGGCGCCGATACTCTCGGCAAGCGCGGCGGCGGTGAGCGGTCCGGTCGCAACGATCGTCAGGCCTTCGCTTGGCAGCGTGTCGATGCGTTCGCGGACGATCGTGACATTGGGGTGCGCGGACAGCGCGCGCGTCACGCCGCCGGAAAAAAGATCGCGATCGACCGCGAGCGCCGAGCCGGCAGGAAGCTTGGTCGCGTCGGCCTCTCGCATGATGATCGAACCCAGGGCGCGCATTTCGCGATGCAAAAGGCCGACGGCGTTGCTGTCGCCATCGTCGCTGCGAAAGCTGTTCGAGCATACCATTTCGGCGAGCGCGTCGCCCTGATGCGCGGGCGTCGTGTCGCCGCCCCCGCGCATTTCGGACAGGCGCACGCGATAGCCAGCCTCGGCGAGCTGCCACGCCGCTTCAGAGCCCGCAAGGCCGCCACCGATGATATGCACGTCGTAATCCGCCATTTACCCTGTCCATTGACTTGCGACCAATGCGCCGCGCACTAGGCCGGTTGCGAGCAAGATGCAAAGGGGGCGATAATGAGCGGGGAGCGACGCTGGGACCGGGCGCGCGGGCTGTGGCTTGCGGCGCTGGCGGGCGGGATCAGCTATTTCGCTGCTGTGGTCCTGCGCCTTGACGGGCCGCCGATCTGGGCGTGGAAGGCGTCGGGTGTCGGCTTGCTCGCGGCTTGGGCGGCGGCGAATGCGCGCGGCACGGGCGGGTGGATGATCGCCGCGGCGCTGGCCTTCGGCGCGCTCGGCGACTGGATGCTCGATGCGATCGGGATGATGCACGGCGCGGCGGCGTTCGCGGCCGGACATGTCATTGCAATTGCCCTCTATGTCGGCAACCGGCGCACGGCGATGACCGGATCGCAGAAACTGCTTGTCTTTGTGCTTGTGCCGCTCGCGCTGCTTGCGGCGTGGGGGCTGACGAAACAGGCTGCGCCGGAACAGATGGCGGCGGCGATCGGTTATACGGCGATCGTCGCGCTCATGGCCGCGACAGCCTGGGCGAGCCGCTTTCCGCGCTATCGCACGGGCATCGGCGCGATGCTGTTTCTTGCGAGCGACCTCTTCATCTTTGCCGGCGAGGGCGGGGCGCTGTCCAGGGACGTGACGATGTGGCTCGTCTGGCCGCTCTATTTCGGCGGGCAGGCGCTGATCGCTTGGGGGACGGTATCGACGCTGGCGCGCGAAAGTGACGGTTGAACGACGGGCTTAGGTCGAAAGCCGCCCCAGGCGGAACGCCAGGTTTCCAGAAAACCGCCTCGCCGAGCGAACCCGTGAACGATACCCGTCCCACGCCGCGATCAGCTTGCGCCATGCCGTTACCAGGCGCCGTCAATCGCGCTGGACGCGGCGGCCATTTTTCCGCATTCTTGGTTTCGGTCGCAGGGAGGTTCGCCCGATGAGATTGCTGAAAAGAATTGCAATGCCGCTGGGGCTCGCCCTTGGCTTGGGCGTGTCGCTCGCGTTGCTGCCCGCGCCGGGGATCGCGGCCCTCCAGCAAGGCGCAAAGGCGCCCGATTTCACACTGAACGCGGCGCTGGGTGGCAAGCCGTTCAGCCTGTCCTTGAAACAGGCGCTGAACAAGGGGCCGGTCGTGCTCTATTTCTTCCCCGCCGCCTTTACGCCGGGCTGCACGCTGGAGGCGCATCTGTTCGCCGAAGCGAGCGATGATTTCAACCGGCTCGGCGCGCGCGTCGTCGGCGTGACCGCGGGCAATATCGAGCGCGTCGCCGAGTTTTCGCGCTCCGAATGCCGCGACAAGTTCGCGGTCGCCGCCGATCCCGGCGCGAAGGTCGCTGCCAGATATGACGCCACGATGCGGCGCCCCGACGGGACCATGCTGTCGAACCGGACATCGTTTGTCATCGCGCCGAACGGGACCATCCTGATGAGCTACACCGACCCCAAGCCGCAGGCGCATGTCGAAAAGACGATGGCCGCCGTGCGCGCGTGGAGGGCAAGGCGCCGGTAGGGGGTCAGAATTGTCCCGCGGTCGCGGTGCGATCAGCCGCGTCGTCGCAGGCTGACCACCGCCTCGATCGGCAGTTCGGCATAGATGTGCGGAAAAAGCTGGCCGCCGCGCGCCGGTTCCCAGCGGACGGCGTCGCCGAGCCGGATCAGGTCCACCTCGGCGATCATCAGGTCCGGCTGGTCGGCGAAATATCGGGCGATCGTCGTGTCGAGCTGCTCTGCGGTCGACAGGTGGATATAGCCATCCTCGACGTCGACCGGCGCGCCGCGGAACACCCGTTCGCGCTCGAACGCCGCCCATTGCTGCGCGGTAAGCACTTTGAAGGCCGTCGTCGGCCTGGTCATTCGGCGGACGTTTCGTTTGCCGGGGTTGCGGTTTCCGCTCCCTCCGTCTCGTCGTCCTCGCCTTCCTCGATCAGCGCCGCCGACACGACATGTTCGCCCTCGGCGACGTCGAACAGGCGCACGCCAGCGCTGCCGCGGCCGATGATGCGCAGGCTGTCCAGTCCCATGCGGATCAGCTTTGCCTGGTCGGTGACGAGCATCAGCTGGTGCGCCTGCGTCGCGGGGAAGCTGGCGACGACCGGGCCGTTACGCGCGATATTGTCGATGTTGGTGATCCCCTGGCCGCCGCGGCCGGTGCGGCGATATTCATAGGCCGACGAAAGCTTGCCATAGCCGTTCGCACAGACGGTGAGGATGAACTGTTCGCGCGCGGCAAGCTCGGCCATGCGCGCGGCGGGGAGCGCCGGTTCATTCTCATTGTCCTTCCACGGCGCGGCGCGCAAATAAGCTTCGCGTTCATCGCTCGTCGTGCCGACGCGGTGCAGGATGGAAAGCGAAATGACCTCGTCGCCGTCGGCAAGCTTCATGCCGCGCACACCCGTCGAGTTGCGGCTCTGGAACTCGCGCACATCGTCGCCGGGGAAACGAATGGCCTTGCCCTGCCGCGTCGCGAGCAACACATCGTCGCTTTCGTCAAGCAGCGCGACGCCGATCAGCCGGTCATCCTCATCCTCGCCCTCGAACTTCATCGCGATCTTGCCGTTCGAGGGGATGTTGGTGAAGGCGTCCATGCTGTTGCGGCGCACGCTTCCCCTGGCGGTCGCGAACATGACGTGCAGCTTGCCCCATTCGGCCTCATCCTCGGGTAGCGGCAGCACCGTGGAGATGGTCTCTCCCTGTGCGAGCGGGAGCAGGTTGACCATCGGACGGCCGCGCGTCGCCGGCCCGCCTTCGGGCAGGCGCCACACTTTCATGCGATAAACCTTGCCCGCGGTGGAGAAGAAGAGCACCGGTGTGTGCGTCGAGGTGACGAACAATTCGGTGACGACATCCTCGTCCTTGGTCGCCATGCCGGCGCGGCCCTTGCCGCCGCGACGCTGCGCGCGGAAGGTGCCGAGCGGCGTGCGCTTGATATAGCCGTCGAGCGTGACGGTGACGACCATCTCCTCCCGTTCGATCAGATCCTCGTCGTCGATGCCGTCGGCCGCGGGCGCCACCAGCGTCTTGCGCGGCGTCGCAAACTCGTCGCGCACCGCGACCAGTTCCTCGCGCATCACGCCATATAGTTTGACGCGATCGGCCAGGATTGAAAGCAGTTCCTCAATCTCGGCCGCCAAATCACCGAGTTCCTTGCCGATTTCATCGCGGCCAAGCGCGGTAAGGCGATGCAGGCGAAGGTCGAGGATCGCCTTCACCTGCACGTCGGACAGGCGATAGGTCGCCGCTTCCTCCATCTCGCCCTCGATCGCTTCGACGAGCCGGATATAAGGCGCGATGTCGCCAATCGGCCATTCGCGCGCGAGCAGCGCTTCGCGCGCGGCGGCGGGCGACGACGAGCCGCGGATGATACCGACGACTTCGTCGAGATTGCTGACCGCGACGACGAGGCCGAGCAAGATATGCGCGCGGTCGCGCGCCTTGGCGAGCTCGAACTTGCAGCGGCGGGTGATGACTTCTTCGCGGAAGGCGATGAAGGCCGAAAGAATGTCCTTCAGGCCAAGCATTTCGGGGCGGCCGCCGCGGATGGCGAGCATGTTCGCGGGGAAGCTCGACTGCGCGGGGGTGTGGCGCCACAGCTGGTTGAGCACGACCTCTGCGGTCGCGTCGCGCTTCAGTTCGATGACGACACGCACGCCCTCGCGGTTCGATTCGTCGCGGATGTCGGCGACGCCCTCGATCCGCTTGTCGCGCGCCGCTTCGGCGATCTTTTCGACCAGGCCCGACTTGCCGACCTGAAACGGAATCGACGTCAAAACAATAGATTGCCGGTCATTCCTGCCTTCTTCGATCACATGCGTTGAACGCATCATGATCGAACCGCGGCCGGTGGCATAGGCGCTGCGCGCGCCGCCCTGGCCCAGCATCATCGCGCCGGTGGGGAAGTCGGGGCCGGGGACGATCGCCATCAATTCGTCGAGCGTGATCGGTTCGCCGCCTTCGAGCTGGCGGTCGATCATCGCGAGCGTCGCGTCGATCACTTCGCCAAGGTTATGCGGCGGAATATTGGTCGCCATGCCGACCGCGATGCCGCCCGCGCCGTTGACGAGCAGGTTGGGGAAGCGCGCGGGGAGCACGGTCGGCTCCTCGCGGCTGGCGTCATAATTGGGCTGAAAGTCGACGGTATCCTTGTCGAGATCGTTCAGCAGCACCATCGCGGTCTTGGCAAGGCGCGCCTCGGTATAACGCATCGATGCCGGCGGATCGGGATCCATCGATCCGAAATTGCCCTGACCGTCGATCAGCGGAACGCGCAGCGACCAGTCCTGCGTCATGCGCGCCAGCGCATCATAAATCGCGCTGTCGCCGTGCGGATGATAGTTGCCCATGACGTCGCCGACGATCTTCGCCGATTTCTTGTACGGACGACCGGGGACGAAGCCGCCTTCCTGCGCGGCATAGAGGATGCGGCGGTGGACGGGTTTCAGGCCGTCGCGCACGTCGGGCAGCGCGCGGCTGACGATCACGCTCATCGCGTAATCAAGGTAGGACGTCTTCATTTCGTCGACGATATTGATCGGCGAAACGCCGTCGTCGGACGGCTGCACAGGCGTATTATCTTCGGTCAAGACCCGGCCTTTTTTCTGCTTTTCGGGAGGTGGTTCCTGCCTAGCCCAAGGCGCAACGGATTGCCAGTGATTCGGGCGATTATCAGGGAATGATTTCGCTGCCGTCCCACGCGAAACCCCGGACCGTCCGGTCCGGCGTGAGCGCGCCGAAACGGCCGCGACACCGGCGTATCGACCAGCCGCTGTGCAAGGCCATGATCAGGGCGTCGGGATTGCGCCGCTCTCGGCGATCGCAAGGCTGCGGACGATCTGGTTGAACGCGGCTTTGGATGGCGCGGTCGCTGAACCGGCCGCCGGTTCGGTCGTCGCCGATGCTGCGGCCACCGAATCCGCGTCGGTGATGTCGATGGCGAGCGCAGGTGACGCCGAACGGGCAGGACAGTGGATGACGTCATGGCGCCCATCGGCGGCAAGCGTTTCAGCCAAAACAGCGCCGAGGCCGCCCGCTGCGCCGATTGCCAACGCCGATCGCGCTTCCGCCATGGAAGCGACGGCCGTCGTTCGAAAGCACGAAGGAACAAGCGATGCTTGCCAAAGCCGCTTGCCGCCATAATAGGTTGATCCGTGCATCCCTTGTCGTTCCTCGCCTGTCTATGCCCCTGATCGCGCTCGTCGGCGCCAGCGAGACGCTGCCCGATGGCGGATTGCGGGCGCTTGTCACCGTCGCGGGCGAGACGCTGATCGAGCGACAGGCGGCGCGCCTTGTCGATGTCGGGGTAACGCACATCGCCGTCGCCGTCGCCGCGCTGCCCGCCGACCTGCTGGCGGTGTGCGACCGCATTCGCCGTCGGGGGGTGAAGGTGACGCCGGTGCGCGCGGCGAGCGATCTTGTCCCGCTGGTCGAGGCCGAGGACAGACTGATCCTTGTCGCCGACGGTCTGCGCGCCGGCGGAACCCATTATGCCGCGATCGCAAAGCCGGGATCGCCGGCGATTCTCGTCACCGGCGATACCATGCTGACCCAGGGATTCGAGCGGATCGACGCGACGCGGCGCTGGGGCGGGCTGGCCTCCGTTGCGCCGCCGATGGTCGCCGAACTCGCGGCGATGCCGGGTGAATGGGACATGATGCTGACGTTGCTGCGCCTAGCCGTGCAATCGGGCGCGCGCCGTCTTTACTGCGAACCCGCGCTGTTCGAGCAGGGCGAGATTGCGATCGTGTCCGACCGCCCGACCGCGGCGCTGATCGAGCAATCGAGCCTGCAACGGACCGAATATGGCGGCATGGGGCTGGGACGTTCGGCGATCATGATGCCGCTTGTGCGGCTCGCCGGGCCACTGCTCGTCAAGTCGCCGAAAACCGCGCGTTATCTGCCCGTCGTCACCGCATTTCTGTGGATCGGGGTCGCTGCGCTGGCAGCGAGCGGGCTGGCCGCGGCGGGAGCGCTTGTCGCGGTGCTGGGCGGGCTGGGGCTTGCCGCGATGCGCTTTCTGTCAGCCTTTCGCGCCGAAAGTGCGGCGCAGGACCGGACGCGCTTGCTTATTCGCAGTTTCGCGCTCGCCTTGCTCGCGCTCTTTCCGTGGCTGCTCGCCTTCGGTGCAGCCAGCCGGTCGATGCCGCCCTTTGCCGAAGCGGCGCTGGCGCCGTGCCTCGCGGCGACGATCGTGCTGGCGCGCGCGCTTTACGAGGATGCGGGCGAGCGGCGGCGCTTTCACTGGTTGCTCCCCGACGCCGACCAGGCGTGGATCATGCTCGCGCCTGCGCTGCTGTTCGGGCTGGCGTCGCTGATGTTCGCGATCCTGCCGCTGCTCGCGCTGTTCCAGATCCTGCTCTGGCTGCGCCTCGCGCGGCGCCCGGAGCCCCGCTAAAACAACGTCCTTCAAGGTTTAAGGCCTATTAACGCCAAACTGCTATTGGCGGATGCGCATGAGTGAATCGCTCTCCTTTGCCGGCATCGAACCGCCGTCGCCGACGCTGTCGGCGCGCCTTGGCGAGCTGGCGGACTTTTTCGCCGCGCCCACCGCCGGTCGGCTGACCGACGAACAACGCGCGCTGTCGCTGGGGATCGCGCGACGCCTGGTCGCCGATGTCGCGGCGCGGATCGACCCCGCAATCGACAGCGCTGCACTATGGGCCGACTGGCTGCTTCGGGGAATACCCGACGCGGCGCGGCTGGTCGGCGTCTGCTTTGCGCGGGCCGAGGAGCATCGCTGGCGCGCACTGTCGGCCGAACGCATGGTGCCGGCGCCGCTGGCGGGCGCCGCGGACGAGGCGAGCGGCGCGGCGTCTGACGCTCCGATGACGGCGCGAGAGCGTGCCTATCTGGGTCTGCGTATTGCCGACCGGCGGCGATTGGACGCCTATGGACAGCCTAAGCTGGCGATCGCCGACGTCGACGAGGACATCTTCCGCGTCTTGCTCCACGAGGTGGCAGCGTGGCGGCTGGCCGAGGTGAGCATCGACACCGGCCGGGCGGCGAGCCTGGGCGATGCCGTGCGGCACGCGGTTGAACGGCAGGCCGACGAGGGCGGCATGACCGCCGCCGCCATCGCCTATCACGAGGCGGTCGGCACCGCATTGCCCGAAACGGCGCGCATGGCGATCGCGGCGCATGACTGGCCCGCGCTGATCGCGCTCGCGGCAGCGGCGCAGCGGCGCCGATATGCCGATATGGCGCTGTCGCTTCTGACCGCCGAGACGGCGGCGCTGCCGTCGCTGCTCGCTCCGTTGCGCCTCGACCGCGACGCGCTGGCGCTGCTTGAAGCATCGCTCGCCATGCTGCCGGCGCGTGCCGTGAACGACGCCGATGGCGCGGCCCCGGAGGCGGGGCGATGAGCGAGCGCATTGTCCGCGGCCGCGTCGACCGGTCGGGCGCGCTGGTCAGCGCCGATGTGCCGCTGCTCCGCCTTCAGCAGCGCGCCGGGGCGGGGCTTGGCAAGCCGCTGGCACTGCCGCACCTTGCGCGGCTCGTCGCGTTGTCGCAGCGGTTGCATCGCGAGATCAACCGGCCGCTTCATGCCGCCGACGATCATAGCGACATCCACGCGCTTGTTCGCGTCATACCCGACGACGAGGGGGTGAGCATCGAGATCAGCGACTGGCGCGCGCGCGCCGTGGCGCAACCCGGAATGCCGCCCGTCGCCGAGGAAACGGCGCTCGCCGACGGATGGGCGTGGGAGTGCGACCAGCAGTTGCGGCTCGTCGCGCTTCGCGCCGCGGGGCGTGCGCCCGCGGTGCCGCCGGGATGGGAGGGACGTTCGCTGTCCGAATTGTTCGAGCTGCAACCCGACGTCGACGGTCGCTTTGCTGTCCTGCGCGCGCTCGCCCGCCAGTCGCGCTTTGGAGGACAGAATGTGCGGGCTGCGGGGATGGCGATGACGCTTGGCGGCGACGCGCTGTTCGATGCGGCGGGCCGCTTCACCGGCTTCCGCGGCTTTGCGGCGGCGACCGGCGCCCCGCCCGCCGCGACGCCGAAGGACGGCGGCGTGCTTGTCGATCCTGCCTTTGGCTCGCTGCCGCTGTCCGACCCGAAGTTCGGCCGACGGATCGACGGCGCGCTGCGCGGTCCCTTGAGCCGCATCATCGCGACCGCCGAAACGATTTCGGGCCAGTTCGAAGGCCCGATCCGCGCCGATTATGCGCGCTATGCCGGCGACATCGCTCATGCTGGACGGCATTTGCTGGGGCTTGTCGACGACCTCGCCGACCTTCAGAATATCGAACGGCCGGGGTTCAAGGCGGCGCGCGACGACATTGATCTGGGCGATCTGGCGCGCCGCGCGGTCGGTCTGCTCGGCATGAAGGCAGAGGAGAAGGGCATCCGCATTTCGGCGCCCAGCGCCGACGACCGGATGCCCGCAACGGGCGAGTTTCGTCGCGTTTTGCAGGTGCTGCTCAACCTGCTCGGCAATGCGATCCGCTATTCGCCCGAAGATTCGCAGATATGGCTCCGCGTCGATCGCGAGGGCGACCGCGCGATGGTCACCGTCGCCGATCAGGGTCAGGGCATCGACGCCGAGCAACAGGCGGTGGTATTCGAAAAGTTCGAGCGGCTGGGCCGCACCGACAGCGGCGGATCGGGCCTGGGCCTCTATATCGCCCGCCGCCTGGCGCGCGCTATGGACGGCGACCTGACCGTCGACAGCGCGCCGGGGCAGGGCGCACGCTTTACGCTGAGCCTGCCGGCGCGGGACGAGGATTAGGGCACGCACCATTGGCCGGGCGCTGGATCGCCCAGTCGTTTCGTCATGCTGACCTCGTTTCGGCATCCGTGGCCGGACCTTTGGTCGATCGCTGCGGCGGAGGAACCGCCGGGCCATGGACACTGAAACAGGTTCAGGGTGACGGGGTATGAATGGGCAGCTGGGTTCGAAAACCCCTTATCCCTCGCTTTCGCTGATCTCTTCCAGCGTGGCCGGATCGAGCACGCGCACCCGGCCCTGTTCGAGCGCGATGATTCCCGATTCCTCCCAGCTTTTGAGTTGGCGGTTGATATGTTCGCGGCTCATTCCCGCGAAATTGCCGAGTTCGGTCTGGCTGAGCTCGACGCGCTGCGCGACCCCGCTATCCTTGCGGATCAGGCGTTTCAGATAGCGCGCGAGGCGCGGGCCGGAGGCATAGGCGCGGTCGCTTTCGATCGTCTGGTCGGCGGTGCGCAGTCGCCGTGCGAGTTGCTGCATCAGCGACCAGGCGAAGTCGGGGTGGCTGGCGACGAAATCCTTGAGCGCATTGCGGCCGAGCTGGAGCGCGCTGCCCGCGCTGGTCGCGGTCACCGACGCAGTGCGTTCACCGCCATCGAGCAAGGCGATCTCGCCCAGCACCGCGCCCGGTTCGGCATAGGCAAGGACGATCTCGCGCCCGCCCGACGTCAGCATCGACACGCGCGCCGTGCCTTCGGTCAGGATCAGCATCATGTCGCCGGGATCACCCTGGACCAGCAGTTCCTTGCCCTTGGCGAATTGGATCTGGACTGCACGGCGCGCGATGTCGGCCCAATCGTCAGTCGAAAGACCGGAAAAAATGCTGTCGGGGCCTTGCAGTTCGGCAAGTCGTGCGTGATCCATGGCCCCAATCCCCTTTTGGTCAGACCAGCCGGCTCTGTTTCACCGCCGCTTCGATGAAACCCGCGAACAAGGGATGCGGGTCGAAGGGTTTGGATTTGAGCTCCGGGTGGAATTGCACCCCGATAAACCACGGATGGTCCGGCCGCTCAACGATTTCCGGCAACATGCCGTCGGGCGACATGCCCGAAAAGACGAGTCCGCCTTTTTCAAGCCGCTCGCGATAAGCGCCGTTGACCTCGTAACGATGGCGGTGGCGTTCGCTGATCTTGGTCGCGCCATAGACGCTCGCGACATGGCTGTTCGGCAAGAGCCTGGCTTCATAGGCGCCGAGGCGCATCGTGCCGCCAAGATCGGTGTTGGCGCCGCGCTTCTGCAGGCCTTCGGCGCTCATCCATTCGGTGATCAGACCGACGACCGGTTCGTCGGTCGGGCCGAACTCGGTGCTCGACGCCTTCGCAATTCCGCTCGTATTGCGCGCCGCCTCGATGCACGCCATCTGCATGCCAAGGCAGATGCCGAAAAAGGGCACATTTCTTTCGCGCGCGAAACGCACGCTCGAAATCTTGCCCTCCGACCCGCGCTCGCCGAAGCCGCCGGGAACAAGGATGCCGTGCAGCGGTTCGAGTTTGGCGACAAGATCCTCGTCGCGCTCGAACATTTCGGCATCGAGCCAGCGGATATTGACCTTGACCCGATGTGCCATGCCGCCATGGATCAGCGCCTCGTTGAGCGATTTATAGGCATCGGGCAGCGACACATATTTGCCGACGACGCCGATCGTGACCTCGCCCTCGGGATGCTGCTTGCGGTCCATGATGTCGTACCAGGCGGTAAGGTCGGGCGCGGGCGCATCGTGGATGCCAAAGGCGTGGAGCACTTCGGCGTCGAGTCCCTCGCCATGATATTGGACGGGCACCGAATAGATGCTGTCGGCGTCGAGCGCCGGGATCACCGCTTCCTTGCGCACGTTACAGAATTGCGCGATCTTGGCGCGCTCGGTGTCGGGCAGCGGCTTTTCGCAGCGACAGAGCAATATGTCGGGCTGGACGCCGAGCGAGGCGAGTTCGCGCACGCTGTGCTGCGTCGGCTTGGTCTTCAGCTCGCCCGCGGCGGCAATATAGGGCACCAAAGTGACGTGGACCGAGATGGCGTTGTCGCGCCCGACCTCGTTCTTCAGCTGGCGGATCGCTTCGATGAACGGCAGGGATTCGATGTCGCCGACAGTGCCGCCGATCTCGCACAGCACGAAATCCAGGTCGTCGGTTTCGGCGCGGGCAAAGTCCTTGATCGCGTCGGTGACGTGCGGGACGACCTGCACCGTAGCGCCCAGATAGTCGCCGCGGCGTTCCTTGGCGATGATCCCCTGATAGATGCGGCCGGAGGTCACATTGTCGCTTTGCCGCGCCGCGACACCGGTGAAGCGTTCGTAATGGCCAAGGTCGAGGTCGGTTTCCGCCCCGTCGTCGGTCACATAAACCTCGCCGTGCTGATAGGGCGACATCGTGCCCGGATCGACGTTCAGATAGGGATCGAATTTCCGGATGCGGACACGATAGCCACGCGCTTGCAGGAGGGCGGCGAGACTAGCCGCCATCAAACCCTTGCCAAGCGAGGAGACCACGCCGCCGGTGATGAAAATGAACCGCGCCATGGGAGGAAAGACTTACTCAAAGGGTGGGGGACGGCGCAAGCCGTCGAATCGCAGGCCACGGAAAAAGTTTCCGCTGGCGTGCGGGGTGGATGCGGAGGCCGAAGCCGCCGTTTGTTATTCGGTGGCGGGCGCCGCCTTGGTGCTATCCGCCGGGGCCGGAGCGCTTTCCTGGCTCGCCGCCGCCGCCGCCGCGGCGGCCAGCGGATCGTCGGTCAGCGGCGCAGGCGCGGTGCCCGCAGCGGCGCCGTCGGCGGGCTGCGCCGGGGCGGTGATCGACGAAGCCGGAGCCGCGCCGCTCGTCTGCGCCGATTTCGACAGCGAGGTGTCGATCGTCGAGCCGCTACGGCCGACCGATGCCATCGCCGCGAGCAGGATCGAGAGACCCACGAACAGGCAGGCGAGCACCGTCGTCGCGCGGGTCATAAAGTCCGCAGCGCCGCGCGCCGAGAGCAGGCCCGCGGGGCTGCCGCCGACGCCCAGGCCGCCGCCTTCCGACTTCTGCATCAAGATGACGCCGATCATCGCAGCGGCAACGAGCGCCTGGACGACGAGCAGGAAGGTGAAAAGGCTGGACATCTTATTTTCCCGAACTTGCGCGGCCTCAAACGGATCGCGCCCGTGGCGCACATAGAGACGATGCCGCATGGGTTCAAGCCATACATCGGCCCATCCACCGTCGCCCCCCGCGAAGGCGAAGGCGTAATCGGCGGTCCCCGCCTTCGCGGGGGCGACAGATCAGATCAGAGTCCCGCTGCCGCCGCGATGATCGGCACGAACTTGGCCGCGGTCAGGCTGGCCCCGCCGACCAGCGCACCATCGACGTCGCCCGCGCCGAGCAGCTCGGCGGCATTGTCGCCATTGACCGAACCGCCATAGAGGATTCGGATCGATTCCGCTGCATCGCCGAACCGTTCCCTGAGCGCGCCACGGATCGCGCCGTGCATCGCCGCGACGTCCGCCACGGTCGGAACCAGTCCGGTGCCGATTGCCCAGATGGGTTCATAGGCGATCGCGAACCGCTGCGGATCAAAGCTGTCGGGCACCGACCCTTCGACCTGCGCCAGGACATATGCGATCGCGCCGCCCGATTCGCGCACGCCCTGCGGCTCGCCAACGCACAGGATGACCGACAGGCCCGCGGCGAGCGCCGCTTGCGCCTTCGCCCGAATATCGGCGTCGCGTTCGCCAAAGCCTTCGCGCCGTTCGCTATGCCCGACGATGACGAGCGACGCGCCGGCGTCGGCCAGCATCGGCGCCGCGACCGAGCCGGTGAAGGCTCCCGACGCCGCGCTATGGCAATCCTGTCCGCCGACCGCCTTGCCCGGTGCCGTCGCGGCCATCGCGCCGATCAGCGTGAAGGGCGGGCACAGGGCGACATCGACGCCGGGATGCGCATCGGCGGCGGCGAAGATCGACCGCGCTTCGCCGAGCGCGCTTTTCAGTCCGTTCATCTTCCAGTTACCGACCACATATTTGCGCCGCGTCATCGCCCCGCTTCTCCCGCTTCTGCGAACAATGATCCGCCCCTAGCGGCGAAGGTCGCCACGAGGCAAGCGGCGCCGCGATCCGCCGGGTTCGCCTTTCGCGCCTTGATGCCGCGGCATCGCGCCTCTAAAGCAGCGCGCAACCGCGCTTCGTTGCGCCCTGCCCGAAAGACCGCCTGTTCCATGATTACCGCCATCCGCGCCATGTTTTCCTCGACGATCGGCAAGTTTCTCGCGCTGGCCTTTGTCGTTCTGGTCGGCGTCGCCTTTGCGCTCAGCGACGTCACCGGAAACTCGACCTTCGGCGGGATCGGCGGCGCCAATGTGGCAAAGGTCGGTGGCGAAGAGATCGGTGTCGGCGAACTGCGCGACCGCGTGCGGCAGGCCTATGAGCAGGCGCGCCGTGATCAGCCGGGACTGACGATGGCGGCGTTCGTCGAAGGCGGCGGACTCGACCAGGTGCTCGGTCAGCTCATCGACGGGCTGGCCTTTGATCAATATGCGACCGAGTTGGGTTTCGGTGTCAGCAAGCGGCTGATCGACGGGCGAATCGCCGACCTGCCGGCCTTTGCAGGCGTTTCGGGCAAGTTCGACCAGACGGTGTTCCAGAACTTCCTCCGTCAGAACGGGATCAGCGAAGCACAGCTGCGCCGCGACCTTCGTCAACAGATACTGCTCGAACAGCTGGCGGCGCCGATCGCGCAGATGCCGCGGATCGCGTCCGGCATGGCCGAGCCCTATGCCGCGCTGCTGCTGGAACGACGGCGCGGGCAGGCGACCTTCATCCCGTCAAGCGCGTTCGCGCCCGGAAACGATCCGGGCGATGCGACGTTGCGCCGGTTCCTGGCGCAGAATGTCGCGAAGTTCACCGTGCCCGAACGCCGCGTGATCCAATATGCGATTTTCGACCGCGCCTCGGTGCCGGTGCCCGCCGTGACCGACGCCGAAATCGCGAAGGTGTATCGGGACAATGCCGCGCAATATGCGGCGAGCGAAACGCGCCGTTTCGCGCAGGTGATCCTGCCCGACCAGGCGGCCGCAAACAGCCTCGCCGCGAAGGTGCGCGGCGGTGCTTCAATCGCGAGCGCGGCTGCCGAGGCGGGTCTGTCCGCCTCTACGACCGGCGACCTCAGCCAGAGCGCCTATGCCGCGACCACAAGCGCGTCGGTTGCGAAGGCCGCCTTTGCCGCAAAACGCGGCGAGGTGGTCGGGCCGCTCCAGACCGGCCTCGGCTGGACCGTGCTGCGCGTCGAGGATGTGACGGCACGCCCGGCCCGCAGCCTGGCCGAAGCAAGCGCGGAGATTCGCGCCGAACTGGCAAAGAGCAAGGCGAACGAGGCGATCGTCGATTATTACAATGCAATCCAGGATGCGGTGAACAGCGGCGCGTCGATCGAGGAGGTTGCGTCCGACCGCAAGCTCCAGCTCATCGAGACTCCGGCGATCCTGCCGAGCGGCCGCGCGCCGGGACAGCCCGGCTTTGCACCCGCGCCAGAACTCGCGCCGGTCATTGCGCAGGCGTTCCAGGTCGGCGGCGAGGGTGAAGGTCAGATCGCGACGATCGTCGAGAATGAGAAGTTCGCCGTCTTTGCGGTGAAGTCGATCGTTGCCGCCGCGCCGCCGCCCTTCGCGCAAATCCGCGGCGAACTGCTGTCCGAATGGCGCTTTGCCGAGGGGCAGAAGGTTGCGCGCGACAAGGCGCGCGCGATCGTCAAGGCGGTCGAAGGTGGCAAGACCCTCGACGAAGCCGTCGCGGCTGCTGGGCCGAACATCGGCAATGTACAGGCGATCGGCGGTCGCCGCGCCGATCTGGGCGCCAATGGCGACCGGGTGCCGCCCGAACTGGCGCTGCTCTTTTCGATGGCAGAGGGCAGCGTAAAGACGCTGGAGATTCCCGGCAATCGCGGCTGGATGGTGATCGCGCTGGCCGAGGTGCAGCGTCCCGATCCCAAGGCGATCGAACCCGAGCGCATAGCTGCGATTGCGCGGCCGCTGGCGCCCGCCTTTGGCAATGAACTGGTCGAGCAGATGGCGGCCGAGGCGAAGCGGCGCGCCGGGGTGACGATCAACAGGGAGCTGGTCGACCAGTTGCGCCGCGAACTGACCGGCACCGCGCCGGTCGTCGAATAAGCGTGAGCCTGGAGGGCAGGGCCGCCGCGCTCGAAGCGCTCGCCGCGGGACGCGGGGCCGTCGTCTGGCAGCGCCTGATCGCCGACGTCGAAACCCCGGTGTCGGCGGCGCTCAAGCTGATCGAGCCGGGGCGCGGCGACTGGGTGCTCGAATCGGTGGAAAGCGGCGAGACGCGCGGGCGTTACAGCCTGATCGGCCTCGACCCCGACCTGATGTTCGAGGTGTGCGGCGACACCGCACGCGTCAACCGCGACTGGCGATTCGACCGCGACGCCTTTGTCCCGGTCGCGGCGGGGGCGTTGCGGGCGCTGCGCGATCTCGTTGCCGAATGCCGTTTCGACGTGCCCAAGGGACTGCCCAAGGCGCTGGCGACGCTCGTGGGCTTTTTTGCCTATGAAACCATTGGCCTTGTTGAACGCATCCCGCGCGCGCCGGGCACGGGGCTTGGCCTGCCCGACATGATTTTCGTGCGTCCGACGACGATTCTCGTCTTCGACCGGCTCGCCGACGAACTGTTCCTGATCGCGCCGATCTGGCCCGACGCCCATGGCGCGATCGACCGGATGATCGACACCGCCGAAGAGCGGCTCGAAAGCATCGCGGCACGCCTGTCGAGCGCGAGCGTCCACGCGGATCGCGTGTCGACTGCATCGCTTCCCTGCGACGTCGCCGCAACACCCGCGACGTCGCCCGAACGCTTTGCCGAGATGGTGGCGACGGCGAAGGATTATATCGCCGCGGGCGACATTTTTCAGGTGGTGCTATCGCAGCGCTACTCGACGCCGTTCGACCTGCCGCCCTTCGATCTGTACCGCGCGCTTCGGCGCGTCAATCCGTCGCCCTTTCTCTATTTTCTCGATCTGCCGGGCTTTGCGCTGATCGGCTCGTCGCCCGAAATATTGGTGCGCGTGCGCGACGGCGAGATCACGATCCGCCCGATCGCAGGCACGCGCCCGCGCGGACGCACCAGCGCCGAGGACGCCGAGAACCGCGAAAGCCTGCTCGCCGACCCCAAGGAGCGCGCCGAACATCTGATGCTGCTCGACCTCGGCCGCAACGACGTCGGTCGTGCGGCGATCGGCGGCAGCGTGACCGTAACCGACAGCTATACGGTCGAGTTTTACAGCCATGTGATGCACATCGTGTCGAACGTCATCGGTCGCATCGCGCCGGGCAAGGACGCGATCGACGCCTTGTTCGCGGGCTTTCCCGCCGGGACGGTGAGCGGCGCGCCCAAGGTCCGCGCGTGCCAGATCATCGCCGAACTGGAGGCAGATGCGCGCGGGCCTTATGCGGGCGGCGTCGGCTATTTCGCACCCGACGGCAATATGGACAGTTGCATCGTCCTGCGCACCGCGATCGTCAAGGACGGCATGATGCACGTCCAGGCGGGGGCGGGGATCGTCGCCGATAGCGACCCGGCCTATGAACAGCGTGAGTGCGAGGCGAAGGCGGGGGCGCTCTTTACCGCCGCGCGCGAGGCGGTGCGGGTCGCGGGGGCCGCGGGTTACGGGCAGTAGGATTTCGTTGTCCTTTGCGGGCAGCGCACGGCGGCGATGTGGATGCCGGTTTGGGGTCAAGCCGGCTGCTGCCGCATTTTCAATCGGCTGAACCTGCCGGAATCACAACGCCCGGGCCTTGTTCCCAAGACCCGGGCGCCTGTGACGAACACTCGCCATCCCCCTTGTCGCAGGCCTGGCGAAAGACCTGCGCTCCCTGGAGCCGGGCCTTCGGGCCGCGTTGTTCCAGAAGCCAGATGGGTAGGTCGGCGGCGGCCTCTTGTCACCCTTCCGCGCTCTGCCGAGCGCGCTTTTTCAAAGCCCTGTGGCCAATGGGCAACATATGTTGCGAATCGCTCGCATTGCAGCGCCCATTGCCAGCGCCCCGCGACCTGCCTAAAGCGGCGCCATGCGTGATGCTTCTCCTGCGCCGCAAGGACCGCGTTTTCCATGATTCTCCGCCCTTATGAGCGCGCCATCTTCAAACGCTATCTGCTGCCACAGCGCGGCGAGGGCTTTATCTTCGTGGCGGCGGCGTTCAGTTTCGTCGCCGTGACGCTGGGCGTCGCGGCGCTGGTCGTCGTGATGAGCGTGATGAACGGCGTGCGCAGCGACCTGTTCGACAAGATCGTCGGCCTGAACGGCCATGCAGTCGTGCAGGGGTTCGGCGGACGGCTCGACGACTGGCGCGACGTGCTGGATCAGGCGAAGGCGACGCCGGGGGTCACCTCGGCCACGCCGCTGATCGAACAGCCGCTGCTTGCGACCTTTGGCGGGCGCGTCGAGGGGGTGCTGGTGCGCGGCATGACCGTGCCCGACATTCGCAGCAACGCCGTGCTGGGCGGCAAGGTGTTGCAGGGCAGCCTGAACAGCCTGACGCCGGGGTCCGGCAATGTCGCAATCGGCAGCGAACTTGCCCGCAACCTGGGCGCGACGGTCGGCTCGAACGTGACGATCATCAATCCGCAGGGCCGCTCGACGCCGTTCGGAACCGTGCCGCGCGAGATCGGTTACCGGGTATCGGCGGTGTTCGAGATCGGCGTTTATGACTTTGACAAGGCGTATGTCGTCATGCCGATGGAGGATGCGCAGCTCTTGCTGCTCAGCGGCGACCAGATCGGGATGATCGAGGTCAAGACCGAAGATCCCGACCGCGTGGGCGAGATATTGCAGCCTCTCGCCGAAAAGCTGGCGGCGCAGGCGGTCGTGTCCGACTGGCGGTCGATGAACGCCAGCCTGTTCGAGGCGCTGTCGATCGAGCGCGTCGCGATGTTCGTGATCCTGTCGCTGATCATCCTGGTCGCGTCGTTCAATATCATTTCGTCGCTCATCATGCTGGTGCGCGCCAAGACGCGCGACATGGCGATTTTGCGCACGATGGGCGCGCCGCGCGATTCGGTGATGCGGATATTCATGGCGATCGGCCTGTCGATCGGTGTTGCGGGCACGATCGTCGGCATGATCGCCGGCTTCGGGCTGCTCCATTTTCGGCAGGGCGTGCTGCGCGGCGTCGAGTTTCTGACCGGCCAGCCCTTGTGGGATCCGTCGATCCGCTTTCTGACCGAACTGCCGTCAAAGCCCGATCCGGTCGAAATCGTCGGCATCGCGGTGATGGTGATCGTCTTCAGTTTCCTCGCGACGCTCTATCCCGCCTACAAGGCGGCGAATACCGATCCGGTGCAGGTGCTGCGCTATGAATGACGCCGTGCTGGAACTCGTCGACCTTCAGCGCAGCTTTGTGCAGGGGGACGTCACCATCGACGTGCTGCGCGGCGTCAACGCGTCGCTGCGCCGTGGCGAGATCGTGGCGCTGCTGGGGCCGTCGGGGTCGGGCAAGTCGACGATGCTTCAGGCGGTCGGGCTGCTCGAGGGCGGCTTCGGCGGCACGATCCGCATCGACGGCGAGGATGTGACGCGATTCCAGCAAGGCGAACGCACCAGGACGCGGCGCGAAAAGATCGGCTTTGTCTATCAGTTTCACCACCTGCTGCCCGATTTCAGCGCGATCGAGAATGTCGTGCTGCCGCAGCTCATTCGCGGCGCGGGCCAGGCGGAGGCCGAGGGGCGCGCCGCCGACCTGCTCGGAAGGCTTGGACTCGCCGAACGGCTGCACCACAAGCCGAGCAAGCTGTCGGGCGGCGAGCAGCAGCGCGTTGCGGTGGCACGCGCGCTGGCGAACCGGCCCTTGCTCGTGCTCGCCGACGAGCCGACGGGCAATCTTGACGAGGCGACGGCGGACCGGGTGTTCGACCAATTCGTCGCGCTGGTCCGCGATCATGGGTCGGCGGCGCTCGTCGCGACGCATAATGAACGGCTCGCGGCGCGGATGGATCGCGTGTTGCGCTTGCACGAAGGGCATATCGAGGCTTAGGCTCCTTCCATCAGAGGTAGGGGGATTGCCGATGACCATCCGTTTCATGGTGGCGCTGCTTGCCCTGGTGCTGGGCGGTGCGAGCGCTGGACGGGCTCAATCGCCGCCGCCCCCGCCGCCGTCGGCGCCACCGCCGCCGCCACCCATATTGCCCCCGCCGATCTTGCCCGCGCCGCCGACCTGCATCGGCCCCGAATATCGCGCCTTTGATTTCTGGGTCGGCGAATGGGACGTCTTTGCCAACGGTGCGACCACACAGGTCGCGACAAGCAGCATCGAGGCGATGTTCGGCGGCTGTGCGATCCGCGAGACCCGGAAGCCCTTCAAGGGCGCGGGTGGCGGCTCGTTCAGCCATTATGACAAGGAACGCCGCCGCTGGCGGCAGGCGTGGGTCGACGGCAGCGGGACGCGGGTTGATTTCGACGGCGGCGTCGCCGAAGGGCGGATGGTGCTGACGGGGCATTGGGCGAATGTTGCCGGAGAGGGCAAGGACGGCTTGATCCGCATGACCTTTAGCAAACTGCCGGGCGGCGCGGTACGCCAGCATGGCGAACAGTCGCTCGATCACGGGCTGACGTGGGCGACGAGTTTCGATTTCGTCTACAGGCCGCGCAAGGCGAAGGAGGATTGATATGGGGCTTTACGATCTTTCGGCGAAGCTGCCGGGCGGCGGCGCGCAGCCGCTCGCGGACTATCGGGGCAAGGTGCTGCTGATCGTCAACACCGCATCGAAATGCGGCTTCACCCCGCAATATGAAGGGCTGGAGCAACTGTATCGCGATTACAAGGATCGCGGGTTCGAGATATTGGCTTTTCCGTGCAACCAGTTCGGCGCGCAGGAACCCGGCGACGCCGAGGAGATCCGCAATTTCTGTTCGCTGACCTATGATGTTTCGTTTCCGCTGATGGCAAAGATCGACGTCAATGGCGACGATGCCGACCCGATCTTCAAGCATCTGAAGAAGGAAAAGACCGGCCTTCTGGGCAGCGCGATCAAGTGGAACTTCACCAAGTTCCTCGTCGATCGCGACGGCAAGGTTGTGTCGCGGCACGCGCCGACGACGACGCCGGAGCAGCTGCGCAAAGAGATTGAGGACCTGTTGGGACAGTCCTTCTGAGATTCGTCATTGCAGGCGAAGCGAACGCCGGGGCGTTTCGCCACTCTGGATTGCCACGCCGCCTCCGGCTCCTCGCCATGACGTTTTTGTGAAACGAGGCCATGGTCGAATCATCGGGTTCACGTTAGCGTCCCCCGATGGCCTATAGCCCCTTCGTTCCCCTGCGCGTCTTTTCCAGTTTCACGATGCTCGAAGGGGCGATCGACCCCAAGGCGATTGCCAAGGCGGCGCGCGAAAGGGGGTTTCCGGCGATTGCAATTGCCGATCGCAACGGCCTTTATGGCGTTATGGCCTTTGGCGAAGCGTGCAAGGCGGCCGGGGTGCAGCCGATCGTCGGCGCGCTGCTCAGCGTTGCGCGGCCTGGGCAGCGGATGGCGAACGGCGCGCCGTTGATCGACTGGCTCGCGCTTTATGCGCAGGACGAGGTGGGTTACAATAATCTCTGCGCGCTCGTCTCGGCCGCCCATCTCGCGCGACCCGTCGAGTTGGAACCGCACGTTGTCCTGGCCGATCTGACCGGCAAGACCGACGGCCTCCTCTGCCTGACGGGCGGTGGCGAAGGCGCTTTGGCGCGCCTGCTCGCGGGCGAGCAGCAAAGCGCCGCCGAAGATTATGTCGAGCAACTGGAGGCGTTGTTCGGCGGACGGCTTTACATCGAGCTGTCAAGGCGCGGCGATTCCACCGAGCAGGCCGCCGAAAATGCGCTCATCGACATGGCCTATGCGCGCGCGCTGCCGATCGTTGCCACCAATCCCGCCCATTTCGTCGAACCGCAATTCCACGCCGCGCATGACGCGATGCTGTGCATCGCGCAGTCGGCCTATGTCGACAGCGCGGATCGCCGATCGAGCAATCCCGAAGCCTGGCTGAAGCCCGCAGAGGCGATGGAAGATGCCTTTTCCGATCTGCCCGAAGCGATCCATAACACGCTGGTGATCGCACAGCGCTGTGCGTTCATGGCGCCAAAGCGCAAGCCGATCCTGCCGAGCCTTGCCGGCGATCGCGAGGGCGAGGCGGCGCAATTGAAGGCCGATGCCCATGCCGGACTCGATGCCCGGTTGGCGCTCTATCCCGACCTCACCGCCGACGAGCGGCAGGCCTATGTCGAACGGCTCGATTACGAGATCGACGTCATCACCCAGATGGGATTTCCGGGCTATTTCCTGATCGTTGCCGACTTCATCAAATGGGCGAAGGCGCAGGATATTCCGGTCGGACCGGGACGCGGGTCGGGCGCGGGCAGCGTCGTCGCCTGGGCGCTGACGATTACCGACCTCGACCCGCTGAGGCTGGGCCTGCTCTTCGAACGCTTCCTCAACCCCGAACGCGTGTCGATGCCCGACTTTGACATCGACTTTTGCGAAACGCGGCGCGGCGAGGTGATCCGTTATGTGCAAGAGAAATATGGTCGCGACACGGTCGCGCAGATCATCACCTTCGGTAAGCTGAAGGCGCGCGCGGTGCTCAAGGACACGGGACGCGTGCTCCAGATGAGCTATGGCCAGGTCGACCGGCTCGCGAAGCTGGTGCCGAACCATCCGACCGACCCCTGGACGCTCGAACGCGCGCTCAACGGCGTGTCGGAGCTGATGGCCGAATATAAGCAGGACGACGGCGTGCGGCGGCTGTTCGACATGGCACGGCAATTGGAAGGCCTGCCGCGGCACAGCTCGACCCATGCGGCGGGCGTGGTGATTGGCGACCGCCCGCTCGACCAGCTTGTCCCGCTTTATCGCGACCCCCGATCGGACATGCCGGTGACGCAGTTCGACATGAAATATGTCGAGACGGCGGGGCTGGTGAAGTTCGACTTTCTGGGCCTGAAAACGCTTTCGGTGCTGAAGGAGGCGCGGCGCCTGCTCGCGCTGCGCGGGATCGACGTCGACCTCGACACCCTCGCGTGGGACGATCCGGCGGTTTATGAACTGCTCCAGCGCGGCGAGACGGTCGGGGTGTTCCAGCTGGAATCCGAAGGGATGCGGCGGACGCTGTCGGCGGTGAAGCCGACCAATTTCGGCGACATCATCGCGCTGGTCGCGCTCTATCGACCGGGCCCGATGGATAATATCCCGCTGTTCGGCGCGCGCAAGAACGGGCGCGAGCCGATCGCCTATCCGCACCCGCTGCTAGAGGGCATCCTTGCGGAAACATACGGGATCTTCGTCTATCAGGAACAGGTGATGCAGGCCGCGCAGATTCTGGCCGGCTACAGCCTCGGCGGCGCCGACCTGCTCCGCCGCGCGATGGGCAAGAAGATCCAGGCCGAAATGGACGCGCAGCGCGAAACCTTCGTCAAAGGCTGCGGCGAGCATAACCAGATTGACGCGAAGACCGCGAACGAGCTGTTCGACTTGATCGACAAGTTCGCGGGCTATGGCTTCAACAAGAGCCACGCCGCCGCCTATGCGCTGCTGTCCTATCAGACGGCATGGCTGAAGGCGCATTATCCGCATGAGTTTTTCGCCGCGTCCATGTCGTTCGACAGCCACCAGACCGATAAATTGTCGGTGTTCATCGACGACATGCGGCGGCTGAATATCGACATTGCGCCGCCGTCGATCAATGACAGCGAAGCCGATTTTTCGGTCGGCCGCACCGACGGGGGACTGACGGTGCGCTATGCTCTGGGGGCGCTGAAAGGCGTCGGCGAAAAGGCGATGGAGGCGCTGGTCGCCGAGCGGCACGCGAAGGGCGATTTCGCCAGCCTCGACGATTTCGCGAGCCGTATCGACCCCAGGCTGCTCAACCGGCGGCAGATCGAGGCGCTTGCCGGGGCAGGGGCCTTTGATTGCGTCGAGCCCGACCGCCCGCGCGCCTTTGCGGGCGCCGAGGCTCTGCTGGCTTGCGCTAATGCATCGGCGCACGAACGCTCGACGGGGCAGGGCGGCCTGTTCGGCGGGGACATTGCGATCGCACCGGCATTGCAGCTCCCCGCCGCCGAACCCTGGACACTCGCCGAACGGATGACGCGCGAAAAGGAGGCTTTCGGCTTTTATTTCTCGGCGCATCCGGTCGAGCAATATGAAGCGATCCTGTCCGCGCGCGGCGCGCGCACCTATGGCGACATATGCGAAAATGTCGAAATGACGCCGGGCACGCGCATTCCGATGGTGATGGCGGCGATGGTCGAAAGCGCGCGCGCGCGCGTGTCGCAGCGGGGCAACCGCTTTCTCAATCTGACGCTTTCCGATCGTAGCGGACAGTTCCAATCGAGCTGTTTTGACGAAGCGGCGGGAAAGGTGCTGGAGGAACTGGCGGGCGAGGGAGGCTGCGCGCTGCTATCGGTCGAGCTCGATCTCCTCGAAGGCGAGGAAACGCCGCGCGTGACGGTGCGCGGGGCACAGCCGCTGGCCGACATCGCCGCGACGGCGTCGCTCCAACTGCTGTGCCGCGTCGAAGCGGCCGACGCGATCGCCGAAATGGCGCGCCTGCTCGAAAAGCGCGTCAATGCGCGCGGTCGGGTGATAGTGGTGACGCCCGATCCAATGACCGACGAGGATGTGCGGATCGAGCTGGGACGCGGATTTGCGCTCGGCCCCGATATCGTCACGCGGCTGAACCTTGTGCCGGGGATATCCGAAGCCGCCCTGTCGCTGGAGGCCCCGCGCGAGTTCCGGGTGCGCTGACGCGCTTTGACCCTTGCACAGCGGCGCGATCGCGCCCTATTCCTGCCCGGCAACGACAGGAATAGAGGATGCCGCACCATGGGAATGCAGGGCCAGCCGCTGCTCGTCACCAGCCTTATTGACCACGCCGCACGCGAACATGCGGGACGCGAGATTGTCTCGCGATGGGCCGATGGCAGTGTGACGCGATCGAACTGGGGCGAAATCGGCGCCGACGCGCGGCGCTTTGCCGCCGCGATGGTAAAGCTGGGGATCAAAAAGGGCGACCGCATCGCCACGCTGGCGATGAACCACGGCCACCATCTTGTGAGCTGGTATGGGACCGCCGGGATGGGCGGGGTGCTGCACACGGTAAATCCGCGGCTGTTCGACGAACAGCTTGTCTATATCATCAACCATGCCGAGGATCGGGTGTTGTTTTTTGACGCGGCGTTCCTGCCGATCGTCGAGCGGTTGCGCGGCCAGCTTTCGTGCGTCGAGCATTTCGTGCTGTTCGACGCGCCGGCGCAGGGCGACTATCAATCCTATCGCGACCTGATCGCGGCCGAGGACGGCAGTTTTCAATGGGTTGAACTGGACGAGCGCGACCCGGTGGGCCTTTGCTATACCAGCGGCACGACGGGCAATCCCAAGGGCGTGCTATACGAGCACCGTTCGAACGTCATTCACGCGATCACCGAAATCCAGCCCGACGCCTTCGACCTGTCGAGCCGCAGCGTGATCCTGCCGATTGTCCCGATGTTCCATGCGAACAGCTGGGGCATCCCCTTTGCGGCGGCAACAGTCGGCGCGAAACTGGTTTTTTCAGCCACCAACGATGCGCAGACCTTGTGCGACCTGATGCATGCCGAGGGCGTCACGCACAGCGCCGGGGTGCCGACGGTGTGGCTCGCGATGTTCGCGCATATGGATGCGACGGGCATGGATTATGGCGCGCTCAAGCATGTCATCATCGGCGGGTCGGCGGCACCGCGCGCGATGATCGAGCGCTTTATGAAGGCGGGCGTCTATGTCGGCCACGCCTGGGGAATGACCGAAACCAGCCCGATCGGGACGATGGGCAAGCGGCCATGGAACTGGGACATGCTGAGTTTCGACGAACAGGTCGACATCATCTGTCGCCAGGGCTGCCCGCCCTTCGGGGTCGAACTGCGCATCGTCGACGATGATGGCCGCGAGCTGCCGCGCGACGGCCAGACCAGCGGGCGGCTTCAAATCCGCGGACCGTGGATCATCCAGCGCTATTTCAAGGCCGACGCCGACGCAGCCGACGCCGACGGCTGGTTCGACACCGGCGACGTATCGGTGCTTCACCCCAATGGCGTGATGCAGATCACCGACCGCGCGAAGGACGTCATCAAGTCGGGCGGCGAATGGATCAGCTCGATCGAGCTGGAAAATGCCGCGGTGGGCGCGCCCGGCGTGCAGGAGGCGGCTGCGGTCGGCGTCTATCATCCGAAATGGGATGAACGGCCGATCCTGCTGATCGTCCGGAAACCCGGCGCGCAGGTCAGCGAGGCGGAGATCATCGACTATCTGAAGGACAAGGTTGCCAAATGGTGGCTGCCCGACGAGGTGGTGTTCGTCGACGAACTGCCGCACACCGCCACGGGCAAGATTCTGAAGCGCCAGATCCGCGATGACTATAAGGATTACCGGCTGAAATCGCTGGCGGAGGCGTAAGCCGGCGGAAGGCGCGATAAAGATCGTCGCCCCGCCTTCGCGCGGGCGACAGTTTTGGTTCAGAAAAGTTCCATCTGGCCATCGCGCTCAGGCGGCCTGAACAGGTCGCTGCGCAGGGGCGGAAAGCTGCGGTCCATGCCATGCGCGCGGGCGGCGCGTTTGACGCGCTGGCGGATCAGCTGCGGCCAGATGCCGTGCCCCTTCATCCGGCTGAAAAAGTCGGGGTCGTTATCGCGCCCGCCGCGAATGTCCTGCACCACGTGCATCACCTTGGCCGCGCGTTCGGGGTAATGGGCGTCCAGCCAGGCGCGGAAAAGCGGAGCCACCTCATAGGGCAGCCGCATCAAGATATAGGACGCGCGGATCGCACCAGCATTGGCCGCCGCGGCCATGATCGACTCGATCTCGTGGTCGGTGATCGCGGGGATGATCGGCGAGATATTGACCTGCGTGGGCACGCCCGCGTCGATGAGCTTGCGGATCGCGGCGAGGCGGCGGCGCGGATGCGGCGCGCGGGGTTCGAGTGTGCGCGCAAGCGTGGCGTCGAGCGTCGTGACCGATATCGCGACGCCGACCAGATTGTCGCGCGCCATCGCCGCGAGCAGATCGATGTCGCGCAGCACCCGGTCGGACTTGGTGGTGATGAGCAGCGGGTGGCGCGTTTCGGCGAGCACCTCGATCACCGAACGGGTGATGCCCCATTCGCGCTCGATCGGCTGGTAACCGTCGGTGTTGGTGCCGATCGCGAGCGGGGCGGCGGTGTAGCCCTTCTTGGCCAGTTCGGCGCGCAGCAGGTTGGCGGCGCCGGGCTTGGCGAACAGGCGGCTTTCGAAGTCAAGACCGGGCGACAGGTCGTGGAAGGCGTGGGTCGGGCGCGCGAAGCAATAAATACAGCCATGTTCGCAACCGCGATACGGATTGATCGAACGGTCGAAGCTGATGTCGGGCGACTTGTTGCGCGAAATGATCGTTTTGGGTTGTTCGACAGTGACGGTGGTGCGAAGCGGCGGCGGGGCACCGTCGACATCCTTCGCCGCGTCGAGCCAGTCGCCATCAGCCTCGCGATCGAGCGAGCCGGTCCGCGTCGGGCGCGGGTTGGCGGGAGCGCCGCGACCGGAGATCGGGGGTAGGGGTTTGATGTGTTCCACCGGTCGAGTTTATCGCCGTTTCTGGAACAAATAAAGAACATTCGCCGCTGTCAGCGCAGGTTTGCCCCGTTATAATCGTGCCTTCGCGGCTTGGCGTCAGCCCCGGATAATCTCACGCAAAAGGCGCAAAGCCACGAAGAGGAGGCCAAAAAATCGAGCGCCCGCGGCTACCCTAAGGAAGCAATGGTGCGATTATTCCATCAACCGCGGCATCAGCTCGACGAAATTGCAAGGCCGATACCGGCGGTCGAGCTGGGTCGACAAAATGCCTTCCCACGCATCGGTGACGGCGCCTGTCGAGCCTGGAAGCGCAAAGATATAGGTTCCGCGCGCAACGACGGCGCATGCGCGCGACTGTATGGTCGATGTGCCGATCTTTTGATAGCTCAGCCAGCGAAACAGCTCGCCGAAGCCGGGAATATCCTTGCCGTCGAGCCGGCGCAGCGCCTCGGGCGTCACATCGCGGCCGGTGAGGCCCGTTCCGCCGGTGGTGATGACGACATCGACGTCGGGATCGTCGATCCAGTTGTGGAGGCGCGAGACGATGAGGTCGGTTTCGTCTTTGATGATCGCGCGCGCGGCGAGAATATGCCCCGCGCCGGTGAGCAGTTCCTCCAGCTTGTCGCCCGACCGGTCGTCGGCGGCGCTGCGGCTGTCCGAAATGGTCAGCAGCGCGATGCGGACGGGCTTGAAGGTCAGGCTTTCGTCAATCGGCATCGGCGAGCCCGCCAGCCCAGGTCAGGCGCGTGCGATCCTTGCTATCGGGAAAGCGGGGCCATTTGCCCTGCGCAAGCGCAGCGCGGCTTTCTGACGGCTTGCCTTGCTGGGCTTCGTACATCCAGTAATTGCGCAGCACGATGCCGACATAACCGCGCGTTTCCCAATAGGGGATCGATTCGATGTAGAGCAGCGGGTCACCATTGTCGCGTATCTCGCTCTGCCAGCGCGCGACCGGCGCGGGGCCGGCGTTATAGGCGGCGATGACCTTGGGCAGCAGGCCGCCGGTAGCGGGTTCGCGGCTCAGATACTGGAGATAGCGCTGTCCGAGGTCCATGTTCACGGCCGGTGTCTTCAGGTCGCCCAGCGCCGCAACCGCGCCTTCCCAGCGCACGACATCGCGCGCAGTGCCGGGGCGCACCTGCATCAGCCCCATTGCGCCCGCGCTGCTCACCGCGGCGCGCTGGAAACGCGACTCCTGAAGGGTGTGGGCAAAGACGAGCGCGGGATCGACGCGCCAACCCCCGCTGGGTTCCCATCTGGGTTGCGGGTAACGCGCGGTTGCCGCGGGCTTGCGGCCATGCGGCGTGTTGTGCGCCAGATAGAGCTGCGTTTCGGGCAGGCTGAGCGCGCCCGCCATGGCGATGAGCTCGTCATGCTGGTCGGGATGGCCGATGCGGGCCTGGTGGCGCAGCGCTTCGCCAGCGTAATTTTCCTCGCCGAGTTCGGCGAGCGCCATGGCGATCCGCACGTTGGGAAGCCCCTGAAGCGCGCGCCATGCGCTGCGATCGGCGCGGAGTTGTTCGCGCTGGCTGACTGGCGCAACGCCGAGCGTCTCGGCCGCGAGCAGGCCGTAAAGCGTCTCATCATTCGCTGCGGCGGCGCGCAGTCGGGACTGGACCGCCGCCGGTTCGCCCGCCGCGACCGCCGCGCGCGCCGCCCAATAATAGGCCGCAGCGCGCAGTTCGCTGTCGGGCGCTTCTTTTGAAACGCGATCGAAGGCGGCGAGCGCGGTGCGATAGTCATGGAGCCGCCATGCGGCGAGGCCCTGCACCCATGCGCCTTGCGTCGCCCAAGGTCCGCCGTCGGCGGTGCAGGCTTGCGCGAGACGGAGCGCATTGGCGTCGTCGTTTTCGATATAATAGGACCAGGCGACCTTCTGCCGCCATTCGGCGCGCGCCGCAGGGCTGAGCTGGTCGGCGACGGCGTTGAGCAACGCTTCGGCGCCCGCGGGGTCGTCATTCTTGATCCGGTCGGGGATCGTTCGCGCAAGGCCGGCGGCGACCGGGTCGCTGCTCACCGCGTCGGCGCCGATGCGGCGCGGTGCGCTGCCCGCCCAGGTGAGCCGCGTTTCGGCGGGCAAAGCGGGAATGTCGATCGCGCCGCGCCTTGTCGCAAGGCGGGCAAGTTGCGGCGCCTGCGGCAGAAATGGAGCGCGCACAAGGATCGGCATGATGTCGGCGACTTCGGCGCGAGGGCTGTTCGCGGCGACGAGCAGTTCGGCGCGCAGAAAATCGGTGAGTGGATCGGCGTCGGCGCTGTCGAGAAGCGCCTTGGCCTCGGTCCACCGCTCGCCACGGATCGCGGACAGGATCTGCCCGTAATGCTGCTTCTGCTTGGCCGACATGATGCCGGGGACGGTTTGAGGTGCGGCCGTGAGGCCGGGCATGCCCGCATCGGCGGCAATCGCCGGAACGGAGGTGATCGTGAACGCCACGGTCGCGCAGGATAAAAGGATTCGGGTCACAAACGGCATTCTGTCAACGTCCCCAGTTGAACAGTTTCAGGCTATCCCACGCCGCTGCCTTTTGCGCGGGGCGGGCCAGCAGTGTCGCGGGATGCGCGACGGCTACCGTATCCACCTTGCCGCCATTCTGGTTAAGATCGAGTGACTTTCCGCGCGCGTCAGGGAGCGACAGCCCCGCCGCCATACGAAGGATATCGCCACCGACCAGCACCAGCCGCTGCGGTGCGGCGAGGCGCAGGTGATGCCATAGCAATCGTTCCAGTTCGGTGCTGTCGTGCGCGGCGATGCGGCCGCCCGGCGGGCGGGTTATGGCAAGGCTGGCGAGATAGCATTGGCTGCGCGTCAGACCGATCGCCCGCAGCATCGCGTCGAGCAGCGTGCCCGCCGGGCCCACGAACAATTGCCCCTCGCGCTGGTCGTCGATTTCGGGCCAGGCGGTGAGCAGCATCAGCGGCGCGGCGGCATTGCCGACGGGAAGAACGCGGCGCGCGTCCCACTGGCTGCCGGGAACCTCGTCGCTGGCGGCCAGCCATTGCTGAAAATCGTTCCACTCGTCGGGAAACGCGATGGGTCCTCTGGGTTCGGCAGGCGCTTCGGCGGGCTGCCGCCGAAGCGCTGCGGGCAATGGCTGTGTTTCGGGCGCGGGGTCAGCGACGCGCTTTGGCCGCGATGCCGCAGCGTCATGGGCTGGCGGCACCGCAAGCCACCCCGCCGGCCGGTCGCCGACCAGCGCTTCGACGCCCGCCAGCGACCACCAGTCGCAATAGCTTTCCGCCAGCAATGCAGTGTTTGGCCCACCCATGAAAATGTTTGAAACAGGAGGTTGACGGGCGCGTCAATTGGCGGGCATCGCATTTCGTGACAGAATGAGCGCCGGACACGATGAATGATCGGCGCAGGGACGGCAGAAAGGTGATTGCGGTGAGCGAACGGGAATCGATGCCCTATGACGTGGTCATCGTCGGCGCGGGTCCGGCGGGACTTTCGGCGGCGATCCGCCTCAAGCAACTGGCGAATGCGGCGGGCAGCGAGCTGTCGGTGTGCATCCTTGAAAAAGGGTCGGAAGTCGGCGCGCATATCCTGTCGGGCGCGGTCATCGACCCCAGGTCGCTTGACGAGCTTTTGCCCGAATGGCGCACCATGGGCTGTCCGCTCGCCGACGTTCCGGTGAACGACAACCAGCATTGGGTGCTGACCAGGAAAAAGAAGTTCAACCTGCCCGAGTTCATCTCGCCGCCCTTCATGCACAACAAGGGCACATATACGGGCAGCCTGGGCAATCTTTGCCGCTGGCTCGCCGAGCAGGCCGAGGGCCTGGGCGTCGAAATCTTCCCCGGCTTTCCGGCCGCCGAAATCCTCTATCACGAGGATGGGTCGGTGAAGGGCGTTGCAACCGGCGACATGGGCGTCGCGCGCGACGGCAGCCACAAGCCCGACTATGCCCCCGGCCTTGAACTCCACGCGAAATATACTTTCTTTGCCGAAGGCGCGCGCGGGCATCTGACCAAGATGCTCAAACCGCAATTCGCGCTCGACGCCGATTGCGAGCCGCAGGTCTATGGCCTCGGCGTCAAGGAATTGTGGGACATCGATCCCGAAAACCACGCGCCGGGGCGCGTCATCCACACGCAGGGCTGGCCGCTCGACGAACATGCCAATGGCGGCGGCTTCCTCTATCATCAGGCGAACGGACAGGTGGCGCTGGGCTTTGTGACCTGGCTCAACTATCGCAATCCGCACATCTCCCCCTTTCAGGAGATGCAGAAGTGGAAGACGCATCCCGAAATCGCAAAGATATTGAAGGGCGGCAAGCGCGTTTCCTATGGCGCGCGCGCAATCAGCGACGGCGGCTATCAGTCGGTGCCGAAGCTGGCCTTTCCCGGCGGCGCCTTGATCGGAGACAGCGCCGGTTTCCTTAATGTGCCGCGCATCAAGGGCACGCACACCGCGATGAAGTCGGGCATGATGGCGGCCGAGGCGGCCTTTGCCGCGGTGACCACGGGCCGGTCGGGCGACACGCTCGATGCCTATCAGGCCGCCTATGACGACAGCTGGGTCAAGAAGGAGCTCAGCGTCGTGCGCAATGTTCTGCCGCTCGTCGAAAAATGGGGCGACCTTGGCGGGACGATCCTCGCGGGCATCACCATGTGGGCTGAAACGTTCAAGATCAGGATGCCGTTCACGATGAAGCATCATCCCGACAATGAGACGCTCTATCGCGCCGACATGATGCCGAAACCCGATTATCCGAAACCCGACGGCGTGCTGACCTTTGACCGCCTCTCTTCGGTGTTCCTGTCGAATACCAACCATGAGGAGGATCAGCCGGTTCACCTCCAGCTCAAGGATCCGTCGATTCCGGTCGAATATAATCTGCCGCTCTATGACGAACCCGCGCAGCGTTATTGCCCAGCGGGGGTCTATGAAATCGTCGGCGCGGAAGAGGGCGATCCCAAATTCGTAATCAACGCGCAGAATTGCGTCCATTGCAAGACGTGCGACATCAAGGATCCGACCCAGAATATCAACTGGGTCACCCCCGAAGGCGGCGGAGGCCCCAATTATCCAAATATGTAAGCCCGTCGGCCTGTCGATCGCGGCCGCGCTGCTTGGTGCGGCAGCCCCCGTCGGGGCGACCGACGGCGACGGTGCCGCGCTGAACGCGCTGGTTCGCGCGCGGCTGGCCGAAGAGCGCGGCGCACCTGCGGCGGCGCTGTCGGCGCTGAACGAGGTTGCGAGCCTTTCGCCCGGACTGCCGGGTCTGCGCGGACGGATGCTTGAACAGGCGGTCGCGGCGGGTGACCTCGATGCGGCGCGGAGCGCGGCGCAGCAGCTGTGGACTGCGGGCGACCATCGTTTCGACGCGCAACTCGTGCTGCTGGTCGATGCAATGCGGCGGTCGGACTGGAAGGCGGCGCGCGTTTTTCTGGCGGGACGCGCAGACAAGGCAGGCATGAATCCGGTGGCGCGGCTCATCGTGCCGACATTTCAGGCCTGGATCGACGTTGGCGCGCGCGCACGGCGGCCCGATCGCCATCTGATGGCCGCTGCTGGCACGCGCGCGGAACCCGCGTTGATGCTCCAGATCGTGCTGGTGCATGCGGCAACGCGCCGCGGGAACGATGCGGCGCGGCTGGCGGACGAGATCGGCCTGAGCGACCGGCTCAGCCAGCTCGTCGCACGGCGCGCCGCGGCGACGCTCGATCGTGCAGGCGAGGGCGCGGCCGCCGAACGCCTCCGTGCGCGCATCGTGCTCGCAGCGGGCGAGCGCGAGGATCCGATGCTGCTGCTGCCCGACCAGCCGGTGACTAGCCCGCGCGCGGGCAGCGCGCAGTGGCTCGGCCTGCTCGCCGACAGCCTGGCCCGCACGCCGACCGGTGACGCCAAATTGCCCCTGCTGTTCGCGCGCGCCGCGCATTGGCTGAACGATGAGGATTGGGCAGTGCGGGCAACGCTGGTCGAGGCGCTTATCCGCGACGGACAGGAGGGAGCGGCCATGGCGCTGCTCGACGGCCTGCGCGGAAAGCTGCCCCCGGTCCTGGCGATGCGGCAGGCCGAGCTGATCGCTGACAGCGGGAATCTGGCGGACGGCCTCGAACGCGCCGCGGCGGCCGCGCGTGACGACGCGCCGCGCGCCTTGCTGGTGCGACTTGCCGATCTGGCGCGGCGGTCGGGCGACGCGAGGGCCGCCTCGGCCGCCTATGAGCGACTGGACGCGGCGCTGGGCGAGGAGGACCGCGCGCTGCGCAGTTCGCTGTTGCTTGCCCGCGCCGAGCTGAAATTGCAGGCCGATGAATGGGACGCGGCGTCACCGCTGATCGAACGTGCGGTGGCCTTGCAGCCCGACGACCCCGTCGTGCTCAATTTCGCGGGCTATTCGGCGCTCGAACGGCGCAAGGATGTTCAGCGGTCGATCGCGCGGATCGAAGCGGCGTGGGCCAAGGCCCCCCAGAACGCGAGCATCACCGATTCGCTGGGTTGGGCCTATTTCCTGACCGGGCGCACCGACGAAGCGGTCGAGCTGCTGGAAAAGGCGCAGCGCGGCGAACCCGACAATGCGGTGATCGTCGAACATCTGGGCGACGCCTATTGGCAGGCGGGCCGCAAGTTTCTGGCGCGCTATAGCTGGCGCGCGGCGGCGCTGCTCGCCGACGCCGAGATGGCGACGCGGATCGAGGCGAAGCTGCGCGACGGGCTGACTCCCGCCACGGTGGCGCCATGAACGTGTCGATGCGCGAGACGGGATGGGCGAAGATCAACCTCGCGCTTCACGTCCGCGCGCGGCGTGCCGACGGCTATCACGAGATTGAGACGCTGTTCGCGTTCGTCGATGGCGGCGATGGAATCGAAGCGGCGGTCGCCGACGCCGACACGCTGTTCATCGACGGCGAGTTTGCGGAGAGCCTGAACGCGGATGCGGACAATCTGGTGCTGCGCGTGCTGGCGTTGCTGCGCGAACGCTATGGCGCCAGCCGTGTGCCGCCGCTCGCGGTAACGCTTACCAAGCGGCTTCCGGTCGCGGCGGGGATTGGCGGCGGGTCGGCCGATGCCGCGGCGATGGCGCGGCTGGTCCGCACGCATTTCCTGACCGAGCTGGGCGATGCGACGCTTGCGCGGATCGTCAGTCCGCTGGGCGCGGACATCGCTGCCTGTGTGGCGAGCAAGGCCTGCGTGGGGTCGGGGGTCGGCGATGAACTGAGCGCGGCATCGGGCCTGCGGATCGAGGGCACACCGGTGCTGCTGGTCAATCCACGCCAGCCGGTTGCGACGGGGCCGGTTTTTGCCGCGTGGGACGGGATCGACCGTGGCCCGCTCTATATCGGCGCCGACCACCGGGCGCAGCTGATCGGTGCGCGCAACGATTTGCAGCGTCCCGCAACCGCCGCCTGTCCGGCGATTGCCGACATATTGCTCGAACTGGGCGCGCTGCGGCCGTGGCTGGCGCGCATGTCGGGATCGGGAGCGACCTGTTTCGCGCTGTTCGACGCGCCGGCCGAACGCGACGCGGCGGCGGCGACGCTCGCGGCGCGGCATCCCGGCTGGTGGCTGATGGCGGGGGCATTGCGGTGAGCGAGGCCTGGCGTCAGCTGGGCGATCCGCGCGCAGGCGGTATCCTGCTGATCGGTGATCATGCGTCGGCGCATGTTCCGGACGACGTTGATCTGGGCATCGATCCCGCGCTGCTCGCCAACCATATCGCGATCGACATCGGCGTCGCGGAGGTCGCGGCGCTGCTTGTCGACAGCGGCGCGGTCGATGCGGCGATCCTCGGCGGTGTGTCGCGGCTCGTCGTCGATCTCAACCGCGAGGAGGATGCACCGGGTGTGCTGCCGATCGCCAGCGATGGTCATGCCGTGCCGGGCAATGCGCTGAATGATGCGGCGCGCGCGGCGCGGCTGGCGCGCTTTTTCCGGCCCTATCACGACCATATCGCGGCAACGGTCGCGGCCCACCGCCCCGCGATGATCCTGTCGCTGCACAGCTTTACGCCCGCGCTGTCGGCGCATCCCGATCAGCCGCGGCCCTGGCACGTCGGGGTGCTTTATAATGAGGACGACCGGCTGGTCGCCGGGGCGATTGCTGCGCTGGAGGACGAAGGGCTGCTTGTCGGCGATCAGCAGCCCTATTCGGGAAAGGCGCTGAACGCGACGATGAACCGTCATGCCGAGGCGAACAACATCCCCTATATCGGCATCGAGATGCGGCAGGATCTGGTCGGCGATGCCGCGGGGCAGGCGCTGTTCGCCGAGCGACTGTCGCGCATGTGCAGGAAAGCGGCGTTGAACATCGGCGCATAGGCGTGTAGAGGCGCATCTTGCCGCCGGTTTGTGAAATAAAATTATCAGGATTGAGTAAGATGCCTTCTTATCGTTCGCGCACCACGACCCATGGCCGTAACATGGCCGGTGCCCGCGGCCTGTGGCGCGCGACAGGGATGAAGGACAGCGACTTCGGCAAGCCGATCATCGCGGTCGTCAACAGCTTCACCCAGTTCGTGCCGGGCCACGTTCACCTGAAAGATCTGGGCCAGATGGTCGCGCGCGAGATCGAGGCGGCGGGCGGGGTCGCCAAGGAGTTCAACACCATTGCGGTCGATGACGGCATCGCGATGGGGCATGACGGGATGCTTTATTCGCTTCCCAGCCGCGACCTGATCGCCGATTCGGTCGAATATATGGTCAATGCGCATTGCGCCGACGCGATGGTGTGTATTTCCAATTGCGACAAGATCACGCCGGGGATGCTGATGGCGGCGCTGCGCATCAATATTCCGGTGGTGTTTGTGTCGGGCGGGCCGATGGAGGCCGGCAAGGTCGTGCTGAAAGGCAAGGAGGTCGCGCTCGATCTGGTCGACGCGATGGTGGCCGCGGCGGACGAGAAATATAGCGACGAAGAGGTGCTGGCGATCGAGCAGGCGGCGTGTCCGACCTGCGGCAGCTGTTCGGGGATGTTTACCGCCAATTCGATGAACTGTCTGACCGAAGCACTTGGGCTGTCGCTGCCGGGCAATGGATCGACGCTCGCGACCCATGCCGACCGCAAGGAGCTGTTCCTGCGCGCCGGGCGGATCGTGGTCGAAATGTGTCGCCGCCATTATGAAGAAGGCGACGACAGCGTGCTGCCGCGCAATATCGCGACGTTCGAGGCGTTTGAAAATGCGATGAGCCTCGACATCGCGATGGGCGGATCGACCAACACCGTGCTCCACCTGCTCGCCGCCGCGCACGAGGCCGGGGTCGATTTCACCATGGCCGATATCGACCGGCTGTCGCGCCGCGTTCCGTGCCTGTCGAAAGTCGCGCCGGCGAAGGCCGACGTGCATATGGAGGACGTCCACCGCGCGGGCGGGATCATGGCGATCCTCGGCGAACTCGACCGCGCCGGACTGCTCCACGCGCATTTGCCCACGGTGCACAGCGCGACGCTGGGCGATGCCCTGAATAAATGGGATATTGCCCGGACGAACGATCCCGCGGTGCAGCAATTCTTCATGGCCGCCCCCGGCGGTGTGCCGACGCAGACCGCCTTCAGCCAGAACCGGCGCTGGGATTCGCTCGACCTCGATCGCGAGGCGGGGGTGATCCGATCGGCGGATCATGCGTTCAGCAAGGATGGCGGATTGGCGGTGCTCAGCGGCAATATCGCGCTCGACGGCTGTATCGTGAAGACCGCGGGGGTCGATGAAAGCATCCTGAAGTTCAGCGGTCCCGCCAAAGTGTTCGAGAGCCAGGATGCCGCGGTCACGGGTATTTTGACCGGACAGGTCGAGGCGGGCGACGTCGTCGTCATCCGTTACGAAGGGCCAAAGGGCGGGCCGGGGATGCAGGAAATGCTCTATCCAACCAGCTATCTGAAGTCGAAGGGGCTGGGCGCCGCCTGTGCGCTCGTCACCGACGGACGTTTTTCGGGCGGCACATCGGGTTTGTCGATCGGCCATGTCTCGCCCGAAGCGGCCGAGGGCGGCACGATCGGGTTGGTCGAAAATGGCGACATCATCACCATCGACATCCCGGCGCGCACGATCACGCTCGCCGTCGCCGACAGCCTGCTCGCCGAACGCCGCGCCGCGATGGAGGCAAAGGGTGAGGCCGCCTGGCAACCCGCAAAACCGCGGCCGCGCAAGGTTTCGGTCGCGCTGCAAGCCTATGCCGCGATGACGACGAGCGCGGCGCGCGGCGCGGTGCGCGACCTGTCGCAGCTGAAGGGCAAGGGATGATTTGCAAACGCGGTGCGGCGATGGTTATGGCGATGTCGCTGGCCGCGTGCGGCGGAGCGTCGGGCGACGAGGCGGCGGACGCGGGCAAAAAGCGGATCGAATGCGCGCTGGAGGGCGCGGACGCCTTCGCCCGCGACTGCACGGTCGATGAAATGAGCGGGGCGGACGGCGCGGTTCTGGTCGTCGGGCGCAGCGACGTCGGATACCGGCGTTTGCAGATCACGACCGACGGGCGCGGCGTCGTATCGGCCGATGGCGCGGAGCCAGCGAAAGTGACGATCATCGGCGACAGGCTGATCGAAGTGGCGATCGGCAGCGATCGATATCGCTTGCCCGCCAACACCGGCGGGGCGACCGAATAGCCGTCGTTCCCGCGACGGCAAGAGCCGCAGTCGGCCGTGCACGGCGCTTCCGGCGGGCCCCGCTGTCGCGGCCGCGACGATATTCGACGCCGAAGCCCGCTATAACCTGCTTGGTTCTCACTGGCGGCGAAACGCGCTACGTCAGCATCATGTCCGTGCCCGCAGACGCTCCCATCCTGACCGCCGACGCGATGCGCGCCGCCGAGGCCGCATGCGTCGCTGCGGGCACGCCGCTCAGCGAACTCATGGAACGCGCGGGTGCGGCAGTCGCCGACACCGCGTGGCGCATGTCGGCGGGCGCGCCGATCCTGATCCTGTGCGGTCCCGGTAACAACGGCGGCGACGGCTATGTCGCGGCGCGCCGCCTGGCGGAGCGCGGCGCGAGGGTGCGCGTGGCGTCATCGGCCGATCCTGCGACCGACCTGGCGCGCGCGGCGCGTGCGGCGTGGACCGGGCCGGTCGAGGCGATCGACGCCGCGCTGGCGGCCGCGCCGCTGATCGTCGATGCGCTGTTTGGCGTCGGCCTGTCACGGCCGATTGCCGACCGTCTGGCGGCGGTGCTGCGCCATCTGTCCGGGCGCGTGCTTGCGGTCGATGTGCCGAGCGGGATCGACAGCGATGGCGGGGCGGACTGGATGCCCCCACTGGCCGCCGACGTAACGCTGGCGCTCGGTGCGCTCAAGCCCGCGCATGTGCTGTTGCCGACCGCGCCGTCGTGCGGGCGCGTGCAGCTGGCGCCGATCGGGATTGCTGCTGCGGGGGTGATGCGGACATTGCCGCGAGGCCGGTTGCGAACACCCGACGCCGCTGCGCACAAGTTCAGTCGCGGCATGCTGCTCGTCCGTGCCGGGCCGATGCGCGGCGCCGCTGGCCTGGCTGCCGCCGCCGCGCTGCGCGCCGGCGCGGGCTATGTCATACTCGGCGGCAGCGACGACGCGCCGCTTTCGGCGATCATCACCGAGGGGGACGAGAGGTTCCGTGAACGTCTGAATGACCCGCGCGTCGATTCGGTCGTGATCGGGCCGGGATTTCCGCCGGGGGAGCAGTTGCTGTTCGATGTCCGTGCGGCGCTCGATTCGGGCAAGCCGCTGGTGATCGACGCCGCCGCGATCGACGCCGCACTGCCGCGCCTCTGCGGAACGCCGCGTCAGGTGATCCTGACCCCGCACGAGGGCGAGTTCGCACGCGCCTTTCCGCACACGCATGGCAGCAAGATCGACCGCGCGCGGGCCGCCGCCGCGCTTGCGCAAGCGGTCGTTGTCTACAAGGGCGCCGATACGATCATCGCCGCACCCGACGGCCGCGTCGCGGCGGCGTGGCCCGGAAATCCCTGGCTGGCGACCGCGGGAACAGGCGATGTGCTCGCGGGAGCGTGCGGAGCGATGCTGGCACGCGGCAGCGACGCCTTCGACGCCGCTGTCGCGGCGGTGGGCTGGCATAATGCGCGCGCGGCGCATATAGGCCCCGGCCTTGTGGCCGACGATCTGATAAGGGACTGACATGGGCGAACCGGCGCTGATCGAACGCATCGCCGCGCGCGGCGATGGCGTGACGGGCGACGGCCGCCATGTGGCGGGCGGCGTGCCGGGTGACCAGGTGCGCGACGACGGCATCCTCATTCCGGGGCCGAACCGGGCCGAGCCCCTGTGCCGCCATTTCGGCAAATGCGGCGGCTGTCAGTTGCAGCATGTTGCAGAGCCTGCCCTGGCCGATTTCGTGCGCGACCGCGTTGTCGGCGGTCTGGCGGGGCAGGGGGTGCCCTTTGGCGACGTTCTGCCCGCGCTTCTGTCGCCGCCGCAGAGCCGCCGCCGCGCGGCGCTGACCGCGCTTCGGACCGGAAAGCAGGTCGCGATCGGGTTCAACGCCGCGCAGAGCAACCAGATCGTCGATATGCGGATGTGCCCGCTGCTTGCGCCTGAGCTGTTCGCACTGGTCGCGCCGGTCCGCGACCTGCTGACGATGCTCGCGCACCCGCGGCGACCTGTGAAGGTCAAGCTGCAACTGCTTGATCAGGGGGTCGAACTGATATTGGAGGGCGTGAAGGCCGAAGGGCTCGATGCCGCCATGGCGATGCAGGATTTCGCCGGTGCGCACAGTCTCGCGCGCCTGGCAATCGATCAGGGGGATGGACTTGAAATCCTGTGGCAGCCCGATCCGCCGACGATGCGCTTTGGCGACATCGCGGTCGAAGTCCCGCCCTTCGCTTTTTTGCAGCCGACGGCGACGGGGCAGGCGGCGCTCGTCGATGCCGTCGCCGGGGCTATCGGCGACGCGCCTGCGGTGGCCGACCTTTTCGCCGGGGTCGGGACCTTTGCGCTGTCGGTGCAGGCGGGGCGCAAAGTCTATGCAGCCGAAGGCGCGCGCGACGCGATTGCGGCGCTGGCGGCGGCCGCCAACCGCGCTCGTGCGCTTGTCGCAACCGAGCATCGCGACCTGTTCCGCCGTCCGCTGGTGCCGGCCGAGGTCAATCGGTTTGGCGCCGTCATCCTCGACCCGCCGCGTGCGGGCGCAGAGGAGCAGGTGAAACAGCTTGCGGCCTCAACGGTGCCGGTGATCGCCTATGTCAGCTGCAACCCCGCGAGCTTTGCGCGCGATGCGAAAATGCTCGTCGAGGGCGGATACAGCCTCGATTGGGTGCGGCCCGTTGGCCAGTTCCGCTGGTCGACCCATGTGGAACTGGCCGCGCGGTTCAGCCGCTGATCAGTTCAGCACAAAGCCCATGAAGGCGTGGAGGCAGAGGGCGAGCAGCGCCAGGCTGGCCAGCGCAAATACCAGAAAGCGCCACATCACGCGGTTGACGGTGACCTGGATCAGGCTGTGAACGATCCGCAGCACGACATAGGCCCAGGCGATCTGCGCGTTCAACCCGCCGCCCATGCCGCCGATCGCCAGGGCAATGGCGACGGCGTAAAAGACGGTCGGCTGCTCCATCAAGTGATTGTAATTATGGGCCTTCCACTGAACCTCAGGCGGCAGCACATCGTCGAGTCCCTTGCCGGTGCCGCCGACCATCTTGGCGGCGTCGATCTTGGCGCGCTGCATCGCCGGGATGCGCGTCGCATACATCCACACCCACATGACCATCGACCACAGCGCGAGCGTTGCGACCGGTCCCAGAATAGCGTTCGTATCCATGATGCCTCCTTCAGCCCAGAGTGGCGATGACCGCGAGAATCGACAGCGCGAACAGGCAGAATGTCGCAAGCGCGAAGATCGTAAAGCGCACCGGGATGCGGTTGACGGTCGCTTGCCACAGGCTGTGGACGATACGCAGCACGACATAGGCCCAGGCAAGGCCGCGCGTCAGATCGGTGTCGCCGCCGGACAGGTGCAGGAAGATGAGGACGGCGTAAAAGATCGTCGGCTGTTCGCACAAATGCGTATAATTATGCGACTTCCAGTTGGTTTCGGGCGGCAGCACATTTTCCAGGTCGGCGCCGCGCCCGCCCGGCGGCGCGGTCTTGATGTCGACGCCGACCTTGGCCATCGCCGTAAAACGGGTCACTGCGACCCAGCCGAGCATGATGATCGTCCAGAGCGCCAGCACGGCGCCGGGTGCAAGTAAACTGTCTGACATGGCGTCCCCCTTAGTTATCAGGCCGCGATGCTAGGCAAGGCGCGGCAATATGCAATTCAATCCTGCCCCTGCGACAGTTCGGCGCGGATCGCTTCGCCATCGCCATCGACCCGCGGGGCAAAGCCCAGGTCGCGCGGCGGCATCGCGCCGTAGCGGACGGGCGGCTGCATTTCGTGAAAAGCGCCGACGTCGGGATGGGTGCGGCGGCGGAAAAAGCCGGTCGCGATGAAGTGCGGATCCTCCTTGATGTCATCGATGTCGCGCACCGCCATCGCGGGGATGTCGTTCGCGGCGAAGAGCGCCAGCCATTCGGCGGTGGTCTTTGTCGGCGTTTTGCGGGCGATTTCGCTATAGACGATCGACATATGCCGTCCTGTGGCCTTCGCCGCCTCGAACTCTGGCGTGTCGGTCAGGCCCTCGCTGCCCAGCAGCGTCATCAGTCGTGCGGTCGATTCGGGCGTATAGGGGACGATCGCGACATGGCCGTCGCGCGTCGGAAAAGGCTGGCGCGTCGGATCGAGCTGGCGCGGATAGCCTGCGGGGCCGATCGGCGGGTCGAGCGCGGCGTCGCGCAGATGCTCGGTAAGCATGAAGGCGGTGAAACATTCGAACATCGGCACTTCGACCGCCTGCCCCTCGCCCGTGCGCAGCTTGTGGACGAGCGCGGCGAGGATCGCCTGTGCACCGAACTGCCCGGCGATCTTGTCGGCGATCAGCGACGGAAAATAGCGCGGGCGCGGGTCGCCATCGACGCGCGGAAGCAGGCTGGTGGTGCCGCTCGCCGCCTGGATCACATCGTCATAGGCCTGAAGATCGGCATAGGGGCCGTCCTGCCCGAAGCCGGTGCCGTGGACATAGATGATGTCGGGCTTGAGCGCGCGGCACGCCGCATAATCAAACCCCAGCCGGGCGATGGCCTTGCCACGGATATTGTGGAAAAACACGTCGGCGGTGGCGACCAGATCGCGCAGCACCGCGGCATCATCGACCCTTTTCAGGTCGAGCGCGATCGACCGCTTGCCGCGGTTCACGGTCAGGTGGATCGATCCCATCGTCGGATCGGGGATGCCGCTGCCCAGATAGCGCGAGATGTCGCCAGTGCCCGGCGTCTCGACCTTGATGACCTCGGCGCCGAGGTCGGCGAGCATTTGCGTCGCATAGGGACCGAAGATCACCGTCGTCAGGTCGATGATACGAATGCCGGACAGTATGGACATGGCGCCTCCCTCTGGTCGCCGCGCACGATAGACGCATTGCAAAGTGAAACGGAAGAGGCTTTTCTGTTAGTGTTTCAGGTCGCTGACGCCGCTGCGGCGCCGCTGCCTGCGCTGTCGGCATAGGCCGCCGAAATGCGCCGATAGGATTTTGACCCAAAAGCGGCGAGCGTTGCGAGCACGCCCAGCAGCCCTGCGATCGAAAAGACGATCGCGATGCCGCGTTCGGGCCCGCGTCCGTACCAGTCGCCGATCGCTGCGGCCCCGGCACCGTCGGTCATCAGCGGCACAAAAACGAATTGCGTGATCGGCGCGATCAGGAAGGCGGTGAGCGGCGAGGCCGCCTGCTCGACCGACTGGGCAAAACCGAACACGCGCCCCTGCCGTTCGAACGGCACGACTTTTTGCAGCGTCGTCTGCTCGGCGGCTTCGGCATAGGGACCAAGGAACATCCAGATGAAACAGCCGATGGTCAGCAGAAGGATCGACGACTGGATGGTGAAAAACACCGCCACCGTCCACGCAATCAGGTTCACCAAAAGCAAGGTGCGCACCGGATTGGCGCCGAGTCCCGTCCGCGCGATCACCATTCCGCTGAGGATGAAAGCGCAGGATATGACCGCCCAGAGCAGCCCCCATTCCTCGACCTTCATCAGCGACAGGCCATAGGCGTCCATCAGCGCCATGAAGACGCCGCCGAGCAGATTGTTGAACGCGGCGAACAGGATCAGCGCTATCAGGCCCGGAATGGCCAGGACAACGCGCAATGTGCCGACAAGATCGACGCGGCGCGGCGTGTCAGGTTCCCCGGCCTCGCGCGGCTCGTCGACGCCGATGAAAAGCAGATCGACCGCAGCCGCGATCGCCAGGATGATCGCAAAGATGAGGGTGGCGACCATACCGCCCCACGCGACCAGAAAACCGCTGATAGCGGACGTGGTGAGGAAGCCGATGCCGCTGACCATGCCGACAAGGCCGTTCGCCCTGTCGCGACGGTCCTCAGGCACCAGCAGGGTCACGAGCGTGGGCAGCGCGATCATCCGGATGTTGCCGACGATCACGCCGAGCATCGTCAGCAGAATGAAGAGCCAGAAAGTGACGCTTGCGATATTTGCAGCGCGGATGTCGGGATCGAGCGCATATCCGCCGAGCACGGCGGCATAGAATGCGAGCGACGCGAGGCTGGAGACGAGCATCATATTACGCTTGCCATGATGATCGACCAGACTGCCGAACCAGATGCCCAGCATCGCGGTGAGGACAAGATAGATGCCCGCGATCATCCCGGTCGCGAACACCGACCGGGTTTCCAGGAAAGTCCAGAAGGTCAGCGCGAACCACACCGTGAAATTGGTGATGTTGGCGACCAGATTGTTGGCAAGGAGATGGTGAAAGGGGGACATTTGTGCGCAGATCTAGCAGCCTTTCCCTGCGAGGCCAGCGGGAAGGCGGAACCATGTTGTTTCGACAATTATGGAAATATGTTGACCGCATCACATGATTCGATATTTCTAATAATATCGAATCATGTGATGCGGGTCTGGTTCGGCTTCGGCTGCAAGGGCGCGCTGCTTCGTGGATGGAGGACCGCCCTATGACGTCGACAGTTCAATCTCCCGCACCCTGGCGGGGCGAGCATCTGCAAGGTCGACCCGAACAGTGGCTCTACCTGTTGGATGACACTGAAATCACCGCCATCGTGACGGCGGCTCAATCCGCAGTCGCGGCGGGCGTGCCGCTGACCCGGCTGGGGCGCGATGAATATCCCCTCACCGGACTGCAGGCGGCGCTGGACGATTGGCGCGCCCGGATCGACGGCGGCCACGGGATGGTGCTGATCCGCGGGCTTCCGGTCCGGCGCATCGGGCGCGAGGTCGCGGCGGCGGCCTATTGGCTGATCGGCCTGCATCTCGGCCAGCCGACCGCGCAGAATCCGGCGGGCGAGATGCTGGTCGATATCCGCGACACCGGCGCACCGGCCAGCGATCACAATGTCCGGCTGTACAAGACGCGGGCCGAGCTGGCCTTTCACACCGACGGCGCTGACATCATCGGCTTGCTCTGCCTGCGCGGCGCGCGGGCGGGCGGGGTCAGCCGCATCTGTTCGTCGGTCGAGGTGTATAATCAGGTCGTCGCACGGCGCCCGGAGCTTGCTCCGTTGATGGAGCGCGAATTTCACCATCACGCGCACGGCCAGCTGGGGCCGGGTGGTCCCAAGACCTTTCGTTATCCGATCGTCAGTCGCGCAGGCGGGATTTTCCGGATGATGCTGCTAACCTGGTATATCCGCAATGCCGCCGAGGATTTTCCCGACATCGCGGCGCTCAGCGACGACGGGCAGAGCCTGCTCGACCTGCTCGAATGGCTGCCGTTCGAACCCGGCATGGCGCTCGACATGAATTTTCAGGAGGGCGACATGCAGTTCCTCAAAAACTCGGTCGTGCTGCATGCGCGCACCGATTATGAGGATTGGGACGCGCCCGACGAAAAAAGGCACCTGCTGCGGCTGTGGCTCAATGTTCCCGAGTTCGCCGACGGCGATGACCGGTTGCGGCATGGTTTTGCCGAGCGGGCCAACGCATGAGCGACGTCGATTTTCTGGTGATCGGCGCCGGGCAGGCGGGGCTCGCTGCGGCGCGGCGCCTGCAGCTGTCGCGCGCCGATTTCCTGCTGGTCGATGCCGCACCTTCGGTCGGCGGATCGTGGCGGCACTATTATGACAGCCTCGAGCTATTCTCGCCGGTGCGCTATTCGTCGCTGCCCGACATGGCGATGCCGGGTGCGCCCTATGCCTATCCACGGCGCGACGATGTTGTCGATTATCTGCAACGCTATGCCGATCATTTCGCCTTTCCCGTGCGGCTGGCAACGCGCGTCGCGGCGGTGACGCGCGATACTGGCGGCTTTTCGGCCGACATCGGCGGCGGGCAGGTCATCAGCGCGCGGAAACTGGTGGTCGCATCGGGTGCCTTTGGGACACCGAATATGCCGACGCTGGCGGGGCAGGACGACTTTCGCGGCCGTGTCCTGCATTCGTCGGCTTATCGCAGCCCCGGCGGCTTTAGCGGCCAGCGCGTGATCGTCGTGGGGGCTGGCAATTCGGCGGTGCAGATCGCGGTCGAGCTGGCCAGTCATGCCGACGTTACGTTGGCGGTCCGCGAGCGCATTCGCTTTCTGCCGCAACGGATGCTGGGCCGCGACGTCCATTGGTGGTTCGACAAGCTGCGCCTGAACGATCTCAACCTGTTTTCCGACCATGGCGTCCCGATCGTCGACGACGGGCGTTACAAGGCCGCGTTGCGGGCCGATCGTCCCGCGACGCGAAAGATGTTCCGTGCCTTCAGCGCCGACGGGGTTATCTGGCCCGATGGCACCGAGGAGCGGGTCGACCAGGTCATTTTCGCAACCGGATTTCGCCACGCGATGACCTTCCTGCGCCCGTCCGGCGCGCTTAACGCGCACGGCCATCCGCACCACCGCCGCGGCGTATCGACCGCCGTCCGCGGGCTCGGCTTTGTCGGGCTTTCGGGCCAAAACGGCTTCGCTTCGGCGACATTGCGCGGCGTCGGGCGCGACGCCGACTACGTCATCCCCCGGATCGCCGCGATGTAAGCCGGTCGCCGCGCAGCGACGATCAGAACAGCTTTGTCACCGTTGCGCTGCGGCGTTCCTGTTCGACTTCGCCGGTATAGAGGCTGGTCATCGGTTCGTCGCTGACGACATGGGTTTCGTCGGCGCCGAAGCCGTTGAACTTCGTCCGCATCGCGCAGCCATAGGCGCCGAGCATGCCGATTTCGATGAAATCGCCCGCCTTGATGTCGGCCGGCAGGAAGAACGGCCCCGCCATATGGTCGAGGTCGTCGCAGGTCGGGCCATAGAAGCTGAACGGCACCAGTTCGGCGTCGCTTTCGGCGTCGCGTCGCAGCGACACCGGGAAGCGCCAGCCGACGTGCGCGGCGTCGAACAGCGCGCCATAGGCGCCGTCGTTGATATACAGTTCCTCGCCGCGGCGCTTTTCGACGCGGACGATCAGCGAGCTGTATTCGGCCGACAGCGCGCGGCCCGGCTCGCACCAAAGCTCCGCCGAATAGCTGATCGGCAGGCTTTCGAAGCTGCGGTGGATCGTGTCGAAATAGGCATCGAGCGGCGGCGGCTCCATGCCCGGATAGGAGGACGGAAAGCCGCCCCCGACGTCGATGATGTCGACGGTGACCGACGCCGCGACGATCGCGGCGCGGACACGCTCCATCGCCTGCGCATAGGCGTGCGGCGTCATTGCCTGGCTGCCGACGTGGAAGCAGATACCGAGCGCGTCGGCGACCTGCCGCGTCGCCATCAGCAGTTCGGCGACCTCTTCAGGCTCGGCGCCGAACTTGGCGGCGAGGCTGAGCTTTGAATGATCGGACGAGACGCGCAGCCGCACGAGCAGGTTCAGATCCTGCGCGCCTTCGGTCGCGCGAACGATCTTTTCGAGCTCGTCCATGGTGTCGAGCGAGAAGGTGCGCACGCCATGCTTCCAATAGGCCTCGGAAATCGCTTCTTCGGCCTTGACGGGGTGCATGAAGCAAAGCGTCGCCCCCGGCAGCGTGCGCGCGACCAGCCGCACCTCGGCGATCGAGGCGACGTCATAATGGGTGATACCCGAATCCCACAGCACGCGCAGCAGGTCGGGCGACGGATTCGCCTTGACCGCATACATGGTCGTGCCGGGAAATCGCTCGATGAAGAATCGCGCCGCGCGCCGCGCGGCGTGCGGGCGGACGAGCGTGACAGGTTCGACCGGCGAAAGTGCCTGAATCAGCCCGTGGGCGCTATGATGCTGGTGCAACGCAAGGGACCCCCAAAGGTAAAGTGAAACATCCAAGGCTGCCTTGCGGTTATTGGAAGTCCCCCTGGGGCAGCGGGGAGCGCATATATGGCGGGGGGTCTCCCCTGTAAAGACCTCTCTGCGCAATTTCGTAACGCGGCGGTAACAGTCGGGGCGAAGCGGCGCGGCGGTGCGCCGAGCCGGGCAGGAGCGCGCGTTCGTCAGCGAAGAGCGTCCGATGGCTCAGCCAAGCCGCGTCTTGAAATCCTCGTAACCGAATTCGCGGATCAGCTTGAGATCGTCGGTGTCGCTGTCCCACAGCCAGATGGACGGCAGCGGAACGCCGTTGAATGTGTTCGTCTTGACCATCGAATAATGCGCCTGGTCGAGAAAGGCGAAGCGCTGGCCGATGCGGGCGCCGCCGGGGAGGCGGTAATCGCCGATGACGTCGCCCGCGAGGCACGAGGGACCGCCGAGCCGCACCGGCAACCCTTCGCTGCCTTCATCGAGCATCGCGGGGCGATAGGGCGCCTCGATCACGTCGGGCATGTGGCAGGTTGCCGAAATGTCGGTGATGCCGATCGGCATGCCATTGTCGAACAGGTCGAGAATCTCACCCACCAGGATGCCTGCATCGAGCGCGATTGCCTCGCCGGGTTCGATCATCACGTCGCAATCGGTGGCGGCGCGCACCTGTTTCAGAAATGCGATCAGGTCGTCGACCTGATAATCGGCGCGCGTGACATGGTGGCCGCCACCGAAATTGATCCATTTGATCTGGCCGAAAAACGGCCGCAACATCGGATGGACCGCATTCCATGTGCGTTCGAGCGGCGGGAAATCCTGTTCACACAGGCTGTGCATATGCACGCCGTCGACGCCATCCATATGTTCGGGCAGCAATTGCGTGATCGGAAAGCCTAGGCGACTGCACGGCGCGGCAGGGTCATATTTGGGGACCTCGCCTTCGCTGTGCATCGGATTGATGCGCAGGCCGATGTCGAAGCGGTCGCCCTTGGCGCGCAATTCGTCGAGCAGCGGGCGGAAGCGCGCGATCTGGCCGGGCGAGTTGAAGATCAGGTGATCGGATAGCGCCGCGATTTCGGGCAGGTCGGCTTCCTTGTAACCCGCGCAATAAGTTGCGACCTCTCCGCCATATTCGGCGCGGCCGAGTTTGGCTTCATAAAGTCCGGACGCGCAGACGCCATCCAGATATTCGGCAACCGTAGTGCCAAGCGACCACATCGAAAAGGCCTTGAGCGCCGCAAGCACGCGCGCGCCCGATGCATCGCCGATATGACGCAGCAGCGCGAGGTTCGCGCGAATCTTTGCCGCATCGACGACGAAGGCGGGCGAGGTCACGCGGTTCAGGTCGAAGCGGGCAAAGGCTCCGGGGTCGCCGGCACGGGTTTCCATGTCGCTATTGGCTTTCTGTCAGACCGCAATCGGGCCCTTGAAGATGAAAAACGCCCCCGTCGCAATCAGTCCGAAACCGACGAGATGGTTCACGGTCAGCCTCTCACCGAGCCAGAAGACCGCGAACCCGGCAAATATGATGAGCGTGATGACTTCCTGCAAGGTCTTGAGTTCGGCGGCAGTGTAGACGCCATAGCCGATGCGGTTTGCCGGGACGGCCAGGCAATATTCGAAAAAGGCGATGCCCCACGCGATCAGAATGGCCAGCCATAAAGGCCGCGACATGTCACCGAGATGCCCATACCAGGCGAACGTCATGAAAATGTTGGACAGGAACAAGAGGCCGATCGGCATGAGATAGGCGGTCATGGCTGTTCGCAATCCTGTATTTCGTGCGTCCGCGAAGGCAGGGTCGCCGCCTGGGCTATCGCTCGTCGACGCACCAGGCGGAATGACGACAAGCGCGGCGACGAACCGCGGATTTCGCAGCGGCGCAATTGGCCTAGAAGTCCAGTGGTGCGTCCAGTTCCTTCACCTGCCACGGCAGACCGTGCTTCATCAGCATGTCCATGAAGGGATCGGGGTCCATCTGTTCCATGTTGAACACGCCGTCGCCGTCCCATGTGCCCGTCACCATCATCGCGGTGCCGATCATCGCGGGGACGCCGGTGGTGTAGCTGACCGCCTGGTTGCCGGTTTCGGCATAGGCGTCCTCATGGTCGCAGATGTTATAGAGATAGAGCGTCTTTTCCGTCCCGTCCTTGGCAGTTCCGGTCGCGATGACGCCGATGTTGGTCTTGCCCTTGGTCGTTTCGCCCAGGCTCGACGGTTCGGGGAGCACGGCTTTCAGGAATTGCAGCGGAATGATTTCCCTGCCCTCGTACATCACCGGGTCGATGCGCGTCATGCCGACATTCTGGAGCACGGTGAGGTGCTGGATATAGGCATCGCCAAAGGTCATCCAGAACCGGATCCGCTTGATTTCGGGCAGGTGGGTTTTCAGGCTTTCGATCTCCTCATGATACATGAGGTACATATTCTTCGGCCCCACACCCTCGAAATCGAACGACTGCTTCACCGACATGGGCGGCGTTTCGACCCAGTCGCCATTTTCCCAGTGGCGCGCGACGGCGGTGACTTCGCGAATGTTGATTTCGGGATTGAAATTGGTCGCGAAATGCTGGCCATGATCGCCGCCGTTACAGTCGAGGATGTCGAGCGTGTCGATACGCTCGAAATGATGCTTTTTGAGCCACGTCGTGAACACGCTCGTCACGCCGGGGTCGAAACCCGAGCCGAGCAGCGCCATCAGACCGGCATCCCTGAAGCGGTCGTGATAGGCCCATTGCCAGTGATATTCGAACTTCGCCTCGTCGCGCGGTTCGTAATTGGCGGTGTCGAGATAATGCGCGCCGGTCGACAGGCACGCCTCCATGATCGTCAGATCCTGATAGGGAAGCGCCAGGTTCACGACATGGGTCGCGCCGATCTGGCGGATCAGCGCTGCGGTCGCGTCGATATGATCGGCGTCGACCTCGGCGGTCTTGATCGTCACGCCGGTCCGCGCCTTCACCGACTCGGCGATCGCGTCGCATTTGAACTTGCGGCGGCTGGCCAGCGTGATGTCGGGAAAGATGTCGGGGTTCATCGCCATCTTGTGCACTGCGACCGAACCGACGCCGCCCGCGCCGATCACAAGAACCTTGCTCATCGAAAAATCTCCTGTCGCGGCACGTTGCCGCCTTGTCTTGTATGCCCGGCCCTATAGGACGAAGCCATGACACAGCAAAGCCCCGAAGCCCTTGTCGATCCGAACCGTGCGCCCACGCTGGCAGGCGTCGAGCGCGCGGCCGCGAAAGTCGCGGCCTTGCTCCCGCAAACGCCGCTGCTGCCGCTAGAGGTCGATGGCCGCACCATCTGGTGCAAGGCCGAATCGCTCCAGCCCGTCGGCGCGTTCAAGATTCGCGGTGCCTGGCACCGATTGACCGACCTGACGGCGGAACAGGCCGCGGCGGGCGTGGTCGGCGTGTCGAGCGGCAACCATGCGCAGGGGGTGGCCTGGGCGGCGAGGCGCCTTGGCATCAGGGCAACGATCGTGATGCCAGGCAATGCCCCTGCGATGAAGCTTGCGGCGACGCGGCGCCTCGGCGCCGAGGTTGTGCTCTATGACCGGGTGACGGAATCGCGCGACGCGGTCGCGGCGAAGCTGCTCGAAGAACGCGGCGGCACGCTCGTTCATGCCTATGGCGATCCGTGGATCATCGAAGGGCAGGGAAGCGCGGGGATCGAGGCGACGGCGCAGATGCGCGCGCGCGGAATCGAGGGGCCCGACCGGATCGTCGCCTGCTGTGGCGGCGGCGGGCTTTCGGCGGGCCTCGCGCTCGCCTGCCCCGACGCGGAGCTGATCGCGGTCGAACCGGAAGGCTGGGACGATGTCACACGCAGCCTGGCGGCGGGCGAGATATTGAGCGTTGACGATCTGGCCTTTCCCACCGAATGCGACGCGCTCCAGACGCCGGAAACCCGACCGATCAATTTTGCGGTGCTCCGCGCGCGCGGCGTGCGCGGCGTCGTGGTGACGCGCAGCGAAGTGCGCGACGCGATGCGGCTTGCCTTCGAGAAACTGCACCTCGTCCTCGAACCCGGCGGCGCGGCGGCGCTGGCGGCGGTGCTGGCGGGCAAGGTGACACCGACCGACGCGACGCTCGTCACCCTGTCGGGCGGCAATGTCGATCCCCTGAAATTCGCCGAAATCATCAGCGAACAGGAAACTTCCCGCGCATAGGACGTTTGCAGGCAAAGGGAGAGAGGCGATGCACAAGAGTCTGACCATGGCGGCCGCTGCCGCCGCGATCCTGCTGACCGGATGCGGGAAGGCCGAGGCGCCGACGCCGGCCGAGACGACGACCGAAACAGTGCCGGTCGAAACGGTCCCGGCGGAGGAAGCGGAGGCCGCCGCGTCGCACCGCTTCGCGAGCTGGGCGGGCAAGTGGACCGGAGTCGAAGGCATGTATGTGACGATCACGCCTGCCGAACCCGGCCAATACAGGCTGGAGATGCAATCGGACCTCGACACCAGGGGCAGCTATGACGGCACCGACAGCGAACATGGAATCCAGTTCACGCGCGGCGGTGACGCCCTGACCCTGCGCCGTGCCAGCGGCGATGAGACGGGGCTCAAATATCTTGCGGGCAAAACCGAATGCCTGATGGTGAAAGCCGGTGAGGGATACTGCCGCGACTGACCTGTCGCGGTTCGTCATCCCTGTGGAGGCCGGGGTCTCGACCCTGACGTAAAGCGCATGGACGAGGTTCCGGCGTTCGCCGGAATGACGATGCGATTTTCCGCATCTGTCGCCGATCTGTCATCGAACCGTCGCGCGAATCGCAACAATGGCTGTCATGCGCAGCCCCGGAATAATCCGTTCCGGGAGTCGCACAGCATGGCCAGCCAGCCCAACAGGAAAATCGCCGCCGCAGTCGTCCGCACCGACGCCGAACAGAATCAGCGCCTGCTCGACCGTGCCTTTGCGCTCGCGTTCAAAGGCCTTGTCTATGCGCAGATCTGGGAAGATCCGGTGGTCGATATGGACGCGCTGGCGATCGAGCGGGGCCACCGCATCGCCACGATCGCGAGCGGCGGCTGCAACGTCTTTTCCTATCTTATCGCTGATCCCGCAGAGATTGTCGCGGTCGACCTCAACACCGCGCATGTCGCGCTCAATCATCTGAAGCGCGTCGCGATCGAGCGGCTGCCCGATTATCCGAGCTTCCGCCGCTTCTTCGCCGATGCCGACAGCGCGGCGAACATCGCCGATTATCGCGCCTTCGTGCGCCCGCACCTCGACGAGACGAGCCGCCGATACTGGGAAGGGCGCGACCTGGTGGGACGCCGCCGCATCAACGGTTTCGCGCATGGGCTTTACAAGCGCGGCCTGCTCGGCCATTTCATCGGCCTCGCGCACCTCGTCGCGCGGCTGCACCGCGTCGATCCGCGCGCGTTCCTGGAAGCGCGGGGTATCGAGGAACAGCGCGCGATATTCGACGCCAAATTCGCGCCCTTCTTTGACCGCAAACTCATTCGCTGGGTCACCGACCAGCGCTCGTCGCTCTTCGGTCTCGGCATCCCGCCCGCGCAATATGATGCGCTGGCGGGCGGCAGGCCGATGGCCGACGTGCTGCGCGCGCGGCTCGAAAGGCTGGCGTGCGACTTTCCGCTCAAGGACAATTATTTCGCGTGGCAGGCGTTCGGGCGCGGTTATGGCAAGGGCGTGTCGGTGTCGCTGCCGCCTTATCTTCAGTCGGGAAATTATGCCGCGGTCAAGGCGCGCGCCGGGCGGGTGACGATGCTGCACGCGAACATGACCGACATGCTGGCCGCCGCCGATGCGGCCAGCTTCGACCGCTATATCTTCCTCGACGCGCAGGACTGGATGAGCGATGCGCAGCTCATCGCGCTTTGGGCCGAGGTCACGCGCACCGCGCGGCCCGGCGCGCGCGTGCTGTTCCGCACCGCCGCCGAACCGTCGCTGCTGCCGGGGCGACTCCCCGCCGACCTGCTCGACCGCTGGGAGTATCGCGAAGACGCATCGCGCGACTACACGCGCCGCGACCGTTCGGCGATCTATGGCGGCGTGCATCTCTATGTGCTGAAGGGCGCGGGCGCATGACCGCGGCGCATGGCGAATTGATGGACCGCGTCTATCGCACGCAGCGGCACATCTATGACCTCACGCGCAAATATTATCTGCTCGGCCGCGACGGCCTGATCGCCGAACTGGCGCCGCCGCGCGGCGGCTCGGTGCTCGAAATCGGCTGCGGCACGGGGCGCAATCTGGTTGCAGTCGGTAAGGCGTGGCCGGAGGCCCGATTGTTCGGCGTCGATATTTCGGACGCGATGCTGGCAACAGCGCGGACGTCGCTCCGCAGGGCGGGCATCGACGCGGTTCTGGCCCGCGGCGATGCCTGCGATTTCGATCCCCTGACGCTGTTTGGTCGCGCCGCCTTCGACCGCGTGTTCATCAGCTACGCGCTGTCCATGATCCCCGACTGGAAAACGGCGCTGGTCCATGCGGCAAGCTGCCTCGCACCGGGCGGGCGGCTGGAGGTCGTCGATTTCGGGCAGCAGGATTGCCTGCCGCGCGTCTGGCGCCGCGCGCTGTTCGGCTGGCTCGCACAGTTCCATGTCGTCCCGCGCGCCGAGTTGGCGCCGATGATCGCAGGGCTTGCCAAGGAAATGGGCAGCGCGGGCCATTGCCGCAGCCTCTACCGCGGTTATGCGATCCGCGGCGGAATCGCGCGCGGCTGATACCCGGCTGGGATCAGCGCGCGGGGCGCGTTGCGGTGAAGGCAAAGGCGACATCGACCTCGGCCGCAATCGCGTCGGTCGCTGCCCATTCGCCCTGGCCGACCCCGAATGCCGTGCGGTCGATCCGCGCCGTGCCGCCCACGCGCGCGCGGTCGCCTTCGATCCGCAGCGTGAAGCGCAAAGTCGCAGCTTTGGCGGCGCCGCGCAGGTTCAGCGTGCCGCGCGCTTCATAGCGGTCGCCATCCAGGTGCCGGATGTCGCGCGCGATGAAGGTCGCGCTCGGATATGCGGCGGTATCGAAGAAGTCGCTACTTTTCAGCGAATCGTCGCGCTGCCCGTCGCCGGTATCGGCCGAGGCGAGGTCTACCGTCACCTTGATGCGCGACGCGGCGAGCTGGTCCGGGCTGAACCGGATATCGGCGCGCCAGCGATCGAAACGTCCCTCGACCGCCTCGCCATTCCAGCGCGCGGTGAAGCCAAGGCGCCCGCCCGGTGCCACCGTCCAGTCGGCGAGCGGTTCTGCCGTCTCAACGGACTCGGAAGTGGGCTCGCCTTCGGCGGTTTCGTCCGTATCCGCCTTTTCCGCCTCAACCGGCGCGGAAGTGGCGACGGCGGCGGTTTGCGCCGCATTCGGCACAGCCTGTTCACCGGAAGCGGCCCGCTCGCGGTCGGGATAGACCATCGAGCCTGCGGCAAAGGCGCCACCGACGAGCGCCAGGGCGATCAGGGTCGCGCCAACGGCCTTGCCGCGCGCTGACGGGATCATCCGCTGAAGCTCTGGCTTGCCGAGCAGCCATTGATGGCGGAGCGCGCCCGCGACATGCAGCAGGAACAGGACGATTGCCAGCCACGCCATCGCTTCGTGGACCACTTCGGCGGGTTCATGCCAGCCGCGGCCGACGGGAAGATGCGGCCAGGGGATGATGCCGAACAGCAAGGTCGGCACCTGAACCTTTGCCGTCGACACAAGAAGCCAGCCGGTGATCGGGCCAAGGATCATCACGCCATAGAAAAGGCTGTGGACCAGAACCGCGAGCGCGCGCGTCCACGCGGGGCCGCCGGACACGGGCGGGCGCGGCATGACGATGCGCGCGGCGAGGCGGGCGAGGCTGAGCAGCAGGATCGCGATGCCGACCGACTTGTGAAGCTGGAAACGCGCGAACAGTTCAGGGCTGTTATCGCCTTCGAGCGCCCAACCGAGCGCGATCTGAAAGGCGAGCAGCAGCGCGATCAGCCAATGGAGCGTGATCGCGGTATAGCTATAGCGTTGAACGGCCATGCAAAACCTTTGTGCGAGGAGAGCGGGAGCCGCCGACAAGCCTAGCGCCCGCCGGGATTCGCACAAGCGTCAACCGCTGCTGCCGGTCAATCGTCGAACCCGACGAAACGCACGGCTTCGTCGACGCTCTTGCGGTTCGACACCACTGCGTTCGCCGGAAAATCGGCGTCGGGCCAACCCATCGCGACGCAGATCATGATGACCTGATCGTCGGGGATGCGCGCATGTTCGCGCACCACCGGGCTTTGCATGATCCCCTGGCTGTTGATCACGCAGCCGAGCCCGCGCGACCAGGCAGCGTTGACGAGCGCATTGGTCACCGCGCCGCAATCGAACGGCGCGATGTCGCTGCCGAGCAGCACGCGATCATAGGTGACGACGATGCTGACCGGCGCATCGAACTGCCGAAAGCCGCGCAGCACCCAGTCCTGCCGTGCGTCCTTGTCATCGCGTTCGATGCCCATTGCGCCGAACAATTGCTTGGCGATCTCGATCTGGCGGCCGCGATGGGCATCGGGCACCTTGTCGAACCGGCGAAACTCGCGGCTGTCGGGCTTGCCCGCCAATATGCCCTCGGTATTGCCGCGGCGGATCGCGTCGAGCGGCGCACCGGTCACGACCGAGAAGTTCCAGCACTGATTGTTGAACGACGACGGCGCACGCATCGCCACCGCGATGATTTCGGCGATCAGCGCTTTGGGAACGGGTTTGTCGAGGAAGCCGCGGATCGAGCGGCGTCCGACGACGACCTCATCAAAACCCGGCGTGATCGTCACGCCGCCTTCTGAAGCTGCAATTCCAGCCGGTCCCAGATTTCGACAAGCGCGCTGGTCAGTTCGCGCATCATCGCTTCGTCGTGCGCGGGGCCGGGGGTAAAGCGCAGGCGTTCGGTGCCGCGCGGCACGGTCGGGAAATTGATCGGCTGCACATAGACGCCGTATTCGGCAAGCAAGATGTCGCTGATCTTCTTTGCGCGCACCGGATCGCCGACCATCAGCGGAACGATGTGCGTCGTCGAATCCATCACCGGCAACCCGGCGTCGCGGAAACATTGCTTGAGATAGGCGGCGGCGGCCTGCTGCGCCTCGCGCTCGACGTTCGACGATTTCAGGTGACGCACGCTGGCGAGCACGCCCGCGACGAGCACCGGCGACAGGCTGGTCGTGAAGATAAAGCCAGGCGCATAGGACCGGATCACGTCGATGATATTCTTGTCGGCGGCGATATAGCCGCCCATCACGCCGAACGCCTTGCCCAGCGTGCCTTCGATGATCGTCACGCGGTGCGCGGCTTCGTCGCGGTCGGTGATGCCGCCGCCGCGCGGGCCGTACATGCCGACGGCATGGACTTCATCGCAATAGGTGAGCGCATTATATTTTTCCGCGAGGTCGCAGATCGCGTGGATCGGCGCGACGTCGCCGTCCATCGAATAGACGCTTTCAAAGGCGATCAGCTTCGCGGCTTCGGGATCGTCGGCGGCGAGCAGTTCTTCCAGATGCGCAAGGTCGTTGTGGCGCCAAACGCGCTTTTCGCAGCCCGAATTGCGGATGCCCGCGATCATCGAGGCGTGGTTCAGTTCGTCCGAATAGATGATGCAATTGGGGAGCAGCTTGCCGAGCGTGCCGAGCGTCGCCTCGTTCGAGATATAGCCCGAGGTAAAAAGCAGCGCGCCTTCCTTGCCGTGCAGGTCGGCGAGTTCGGCCTCCAGCTCGACATGATAATGGGTGTTGCCGCCGATGTTGCGCGTGCCGCCCGATCCGGCGCCGACATCGTGCAGCGCCGCTTCCATCGCTTCGACGACCTTGGGATGCTGGCCCATCGCAAGATAGTCGTTGGAGCACCAGACGGTGATCGGCTTCGGCCCATTGTGCCCGGCGAAACAACGCGCGTTGGGAAATGCGCCCTTGTTCCGCAAAATGTCGATGAAGACGCGGTAGCGTCCCTCTTCGTGCAGCCGGTCGATCGCGCGAGCGAAAATGTCGTTGTAATTCACGTTTCAGCCCCGCAGTCAGGTGCCAGTCAAGCTCTGGACGCCGCTCCCCCGGCGGCCGTTAACATGCGGGCCAATAACGCCGAAAAGCGTCAAAGGCCAGTGCGAACGATTCGCAGATCCGTGACAAAACGTCCGATCAGATCGTCTCGATCGAAGCGATGCCATAGGGCAAAAGCGCGGAAATCGGCGGCGGTTGGCGGTCGTCGCCGCGTGTGAAAACGGCGACGCCGGGCGCCGCGATATCGGGCCAGGCCTGTCCCGCGGTCAGATGCGCAATGCGCCGCGCTATCCCCTCCGCTCCATCGATCAGCGCGACGTCGGGGCCGAAACCCGCCTGCAATTCGGTCTTCAGCAGCGGGAAATGGGTGCAGGCGAGCACGACGACATCGAGCGCCTCGCCGCGTGGCTGTTCGCGAAGTCCGGCGACCGCGCGGACGATGACCTCCGGGTCGACCGCCTCGCCGCGCAGCTTCGCCTCGGCGCCGGTGACAAGGCCGGGGCTGCCGTGGCGCAGCACGGTCCTGTCACCGGCGAAGCGCGCACTCAGATCGTCGACATAGGGCTGGCGCACCGTCGCCTCGGTGCCGAGCACGCCGATGACGCCGGTCCGGGTCATTGCGGCGGCGGGCTTGATTGCGGGCACGGTGCCGACGATCGGCAGGTCGAGCGCGGCGCGGACATGGCCGAGCGCGATCGTCGAGGCGGTATTGCACGCAATGACCGCGAGCCGCGGCTGGTAACGTTCGACGAGCCGCCCCAGCAAGGCGGGAACGCGCGCGGCCAGCTCGTCGTCGCTTTTCCTGCCATAGGGCAGACCGGCATAATCGGCGGCATAGACAATCGGCGCAGTCGGCAACAGCGCGCGTGTCGGGCCAAGCACGGTCAGCCCGCCGAGGCCGCTGTCGAAGAAAAGGATCGGCGCGTCGGGGGCGGGTGGATGCATGGCGCGGCGTTAGCAGGAGCATGGGCGCGGCTCAACACTGTCGCACCCGCGCTGGCGGGGGCGCAATCGGCCTTATCCTGCCCCGCTCGACGAACCGACGGTGCCCCGCTGCGCGGGGGTCACGATTTTGTCCATTTCGCCAATGGATCGTCCCGAACCCGTTGATTGCTCCCGCCAACCCCGCCAAAAGGGGAAGGCGAAGGAAGCGGGGAGTGTGATGATCATCTATCTGTTGATCGCTGGCGGTTATCTGCTCGGCTCCATCCCGTTCGGCGTGTTGCTGACGCGCATGTTCGGCGCCGGCGATCTGCGGCGGATCGGGTCGGGCAATATCGGCGCGACCAATGTACTGCGCACGGGGCGCAAGGGGCTGGCGGCGGCGACGCTGTTGCTCGACGGCGCCAAGGGCGCGGCGGCGGTGCTGCTCGCACGCTGCTTCGCGCCCGAGTTCGGCGACCATGCCGCGATGATCGCGGGCGCCGCGGCGATGATCGGCCATTGTTATCCCGTGTGGCTCGGCTTTCGCGGCGGCAAGGGCGTGGCGACGCTGCTTGGCCTTGCGCTCGCGCTCGCCTGGGCCATCGGCCTGGTCTTTGCGGTGGTGTGGCTCGGCGCGGTGTTTTTGCTGCGCATCTCGTCGCTCGGCGGTATGCTGGGTGCGGTGGCGGCGCCGCTGGCGGCGCTGGCCTTTGGCTATCCCGTCTATGCCGTCGGCCTTTCGGGACTTGCGGTGATCGTGCTGTGGCGGCACCGCGAGAATATCGCCCGGCTGCGCGCCGGGACCGAACCGCGCATTGGCGCCGCGAAAGAGCGCGCGTGACGCACGCCGAGCGGCTGGCGCGGCTGCGACTGATCCGCACGCCGCATGTCGGCCCGGTCAGCTGGCACCAGCTGATGCTCCGCTTCGGGTCGGGCGTGGCTGCGCTTGAAGCCCTGCCCGACCTCGCGCTGCGCGGCGGGGCGGGGAAGGCGCGGATCGCCACCGCCGAAATCGCGGAGCACGAGATCGAACGCGTCGCGGCGCTCGGCGCGCGCCATATATTCAGCGACGAGGAGGAATATTCGCCGCTGCTGCGCGAGGTCGAAGGCGCGCCGCCCGTCATCGTCGTGCGCGGCGATACAGCGATGCTTCGCCGACCATGCGTCGCCATCGTCGGCGCCCGCAACGCTTCGGCGGTTGCCTGCCGCTTCGCGCGGCAGCTTGCTGCCGACCTTGCTGAACGGGGTGTGACCGTGGTGAGCGGCCTGGCGCGCGGCGTCGATACCGCGGCGCATATCGGCGCGATGGGCGGATCGACGGTGGGCGTGATCGCCAGCGGCATCGACATCGCCTTTCCGCCCGAAAATGCCGCGCTTCAGGAAAAGATCGCGAGCGATCAGCTGCTGATTGCCGAACAGCCCCCCGGCGCCGAGCCGCTCGCGCGTCATTTTCCGTCGCGCAACCGCATTATCGCGGGGCTGGCGCATGGCACGGTGGTGATCGAGGCGGCGCCGAAATCGGGTTCGCTCATCACCGCGCGGCGCGCAGGCGATTATGGCCGCGAAGTGATGGCGGTGCCCGGATCGCCGCTCGACCCGCGCGCGCAGGGTTGCAATCAGCTGATCCGCGAAGGCGCGACGCTGGTTCAGACGGCCGATGACATTCTCGACGCCGTGGGGCCGATCGACCGCCGCATGGTCCGCGAACCGGTCCATTCCTTCGTTGCGGCGCCGATGGCCGAGCCCGCCGATGGCGAGCGGCGCGCGCTGGTCGATCTGCTTGGCCCCACGCCGGTGGCGGTCGACGAACTGGTGCGCCAGTCGGGGCAGGATCCTGCGGCGGTCCAGCTCGTGCTGCTCGAACTGGAGCTCGCCGGGAGGATCGAGCGCCACGCCGGAGCCAAAATCTCGCTTTTGTGATGCGCCGCACAGCGCCGGATTGTCGCTGCGCTATCGGTTCATCGCGGTTCAGCCACGGTTCAGCGGTAACGCGACAGGCTGATGATATTGTATCACATGCGGGGAGGTCGTTGATGCGAAGCCGGTTTCTGACAAGGGTCACTCTGGTCGCCGTTTTGGCCAGCGTGCCCGCGCCCATTCCCCCCGCCATTGCCCAGCCAACCGCCGAGCGCGGACAGGCCTATTGCCGTAATGCCCCGCCGCTGCCGCAGCTGGATCCCGAAACGACACCGAACCGCCAATCGGAATCGGGTGACAGGGCCGATGGCCGCGGCGGACGCGACGGCGACGCGACAGCAATGGCCGCGCCCGTTCCCCCGCCGCCGCCACCGCCACCGCCGCCGACACCGACGGTTCCGCCGCCATCCTATGAGAGTGCAGAGTCCGTGGCGGAGGTCGCTGTGACCGGATCGCGGGTATCCGCCGACGCCTCTTCGTCTGTCGTAACGTCGCCAGCCGATCCGCGCATTCGCCTTCCGCACCCGCCGCGTCCGTGGCCGCAGCCGCAACCGCAGTCGGGCATTCTGACGGCAGGCGAACATGACGACCTGCTCAACCCGGAGCTTTACGCCGCCTATGTGAACCGCAGCGCCCATCTGGGACAGGAGGTCCGCGACCTGCCGCGCGTTGATACGACGCGCGTGGTGACGGTGAAAGTTGCAGACCGCAATGGCCAGCCCATCCCCTTTGCCGATGTGACCGTCACGTGCAGCGACGGCAACAGCATCACCATGGCGACGCACGCCGACGGCAGCGCGGTCTTCTTTCCCGGCCTCGACCGGCTGAGCGAGCGGATCAGCGTGTCGGCACGCAAGGCTGGGCACATGATCGCTGACGCGCGGCCCGTGCTCGTCAGCCACGCCGCCGGCGGGCAAGTGGTCGGGGTGACCGCCCATCGCGCCGCGACGAAAGCCACCAAACTCGACCTGATGCTCGTCATCGACACCACGGGCAGCATGGGTGATGAAATCCGCTATTTGCAGGCCGAGATGCGATCGATCATCGGTGCGATCGCTGCGAAGCACCGTGACCTCGACATCCGGGTCGGCTTCGTCTTCTATCGCGACATAGGCGATGATTATGTGACGCATACGGTCGCTTTCGACCGCGACATTGGCCGCGTCCAGGGTGCGCTGGCGCGTCAGCAGGCGAATGGCGGCGGCGACTATCCCGAGGCGATGGATCAGGCGCTGATCCGCGCGGTGGCGCAGGACTGGCGCCCCGATGCGGTGAAGTCGCTGCTGCTCGTCGCCGACGCACCGCCGCACGACGACAGGTTCGCCCGCACCTGGGCCGCGGCGGAAGCAGCGCGCGCGAAACGCATCCACATCACGCCCGTCGCCGCGTCGGGCGTCGCCGACAAGGCCGAATATGCGATGCGCGCGATGGCGGCGGCGACGCAGTCGCGCTACCTGTTCCTGACCGACGACAGCGGCGTCGGCAATCCCCATGCGCCGCCGGCAATCGACTGCTATCTCGTCACGCGGCTTGACGCGCTCGTCCGTCGCGTGATTGACGCCCAGATCAGCGGCCGCCGGATCGAACCGGACGACAGCGAAATTATCCGCCGCGTAGGCGATTATGACCGCGGAAAATGTATCCTGCCCGCCGATTTCAGATGGCAGGACGGGTGACGCAAAAAGCCGCTTGACGGAATCTAACGATCCCCGCCACCCTCGCGCGCACATGTAAGCGCCGGTGACAGGGATGGTTTTGAATGCAGTTGGTAATTGTTGAATCGCCGGCCAAGGCAAAGACGATCGAGAAATATTTGGGCCGCGATTTCAAGGTCCTGGCAAGCTATGGCCATATCCGCGACCTGCCGCCGAAGGATGGGTCGGTCGATCCCGACGACGGCTTTGCGATGCAGTGGCAGCTTTATCCCGACAAGGCAAAACGGCTGAAGGAAATATCGGACGCGGCGAAGGGCGCCGACCGTCTGATCCTCGCGACCGACCCCGACCGCGAGGGCGAGGCGATCAGCTGGCATGTGCAGGAATTGCTGCGCAGCAAAAAGGCGCTGCCCGCCGCGGTCGACCGTGTGACCTTCAACGCCATCACCAAGCAGGCGGTGACCGACGCGATGGCGCATCCGCGCGCGCTCGACGCCGATCTGATCGATGCCTATCGTGCGCGGCGCGCACTCGACTATCTCGTCGGTTTCACCCTGTCACCGGTGCTGTGGCGCAAGCTGCCCGGCGCCAAATCGGCGGGGCGCGTCCAGTCGGTCGCACTGCGGCTGGTGGTCGAGCGCGAGCGCGAGATCGAAGCCTTTGTTGCGCAGCAATATTGGTCGGTCACCGGACTGTTCGAAATGGGCGGCACGCCGTTCAGGGCGCGGCTGTCGCGTTGGAAGGGCGACAAGATCGAGCGGCTGTCGATCACCAGCGAAGCCGATGCGCGCGCCGCCGAGGCCGATGTGAAGGCGGGGCATTTTACCGTCGACGCGGTCGAGACCAAACCGCTGACGCGCAACCCGCCGCCGCCCTTCACCACCTCGACATTACAGCAGGAGGCGGCCCGCAAGCTGGGTTTTTCGGCGAGCCACACGATGCGGATCGCGCAGGCGCTCTATGAGGATGGCGCGATCACCTATATGCGGACCGACGGCGTCCAGATGGACGGCAGCGCGATCAGCGCGGCGCGCAAGGCGATCGCGACGCGCTACGACGGCGGATACGTCCCCGACAGGCCGCGGCAGTATCAGACCAAGGCGAAAAATGCGCAGGAAGCGCACGAAGCGATTCGTCCGACCGATTTCAGCAAGGACAAGGTGGGCAGCGGCGACCATGCCCGGCTCTATGAGCTGATCTGGAAGCGCGCGCTCGCGAGCCAGATGGCGTCGGCGCGGCTTGAACGCACCAGCGTCGACCTGTCCGACGGCACCGGCAAGACGGTGCTGCGCGCAACCGGCCAGGTGGTGAGGTTCCCCGGCTTCCTTGCCCTCTATGACGAGGGCCGCGACGACAATTCCGACGACGATGACGCGCGCCTGCTGCCCGCGATGGCAAAGGGCGACGTGCCGGCAAAAACCGGGGTCGAGGTCGAACGCCACGAAACGCAACCGCCGCCGCGCTATTCGGAAGCGAGCCTGGTCAAGAAGATGGAAGAGCTCGGCATCGGGCGCCCGTCGACCTATGCCTCGATCCTCCAGGTGCTGAAGGACCGCGCCTATGTGACGGTCGAAAAGAACCGCTTCATTCCCGAAGAGAGCGGGCGCTTGCTGACGGCGTTCCTCGAACGCTTCTTTACCCGTTACGTCAGCTATGATTTTACCGCGGAGCTTGAGGAAGAACTTGACGACGTGTCGGGCGGCCGCGCGCAGTGGCAGGCGGTGCTCGAACGCTTCTGGCGCGATTTCAAGCCACGCACCGGCGAGGTGATGGAGCAGAAGCCGTCGGAGATCACCGCGGCGCTCGACGAGTTTCTCGGCCCTTATCTCTTTCCCGACAAGGGCGACGGCAGCGACCCCAGGCTCTGTCCCAATTGCGGCACCGGCAAGCTGGCGCTGCGCGGCGGCAAGTTCGGGCCGTTCATCGCATGCAGCAACTATCCCGACTGCAAGTTCACCCGCAAATTCGCGCAGCCTGGCGGCCATGGCGAGGCGGATAATGGCCCCGAAACGCTGGGCACCGATCCCGATAGCGGACTGGAAGTCACCCGGCGCAGCGGGCGCTTCGGTCCCTATATCCAGCTTGGCGAGGGCAAGGAGGCGAAACGCGCGTCGATCCCCAAAGACATTCCGGTCGAGGATTTTGATCTCGATTATGCGCTGCGGCTTTTGAACCTGCCGCGCGAAGTCGGGGTGCATCCCGAAACGGGCAAGCCGATCGTCGCGGGGCTGGGGCGCTATGGACCCTATCTGCTCCACGACGGCAAATATGCGAAGCTGAGCGGCACCGCCGAAATCTTTGACATCGGGATGAACGCCGCTGTCGTGCGCATCGCCGAGGCGGCGAACGGCGGCGGGCGCGGTCGCGCCAGGGCTGAGCCGCTGAACACGTTCGGCCCGCACCCGGTGAGCGGCGGCGAGATGAAGCTGATGGAAGGGCGCTTCGGCCCCTATGTCACGGACGGCACCACCAATGCGACCTTGCCCAAGACCGCCGATCCCGCGACGCTGACCGCCGACGAGGCGATCGCGCTGATCGACGCGCGCGCCGCGAAGGGGCCGGCGAAAGGCAAGAAGAAGGCGGCGCCCAAGAAGAAGGCTGCGACAAGGAAGAAAGCGGGGGATTAAGCGGCAGTCTCAATCGCTCGGAAGCCAGGCGGCCGGGGAGCGACCGGTTGCGGACGTTAAACCCTTCCCCTTAACGGAAGGGGCTTGGTTGCGCTACGACAGATCCTCAAGCGGAGACCGGAAAGACGCGGTCCACAAGATGCGCTTGTGCCAGCCTTCGGCCTGACTCATTCCTATGCAGGTAAAACGATCGCCGCCAGGCTTGTGAACGCGGACAGGAGTCGGCTCGATCAAGCGAGGGGAGCGTCAGATCGGGGGCGCACAGGGCTGACCTTTCCTGAACTTTGGCATGTTGGACCGATGGCACGCTCCTTCCGCCGGCCGGATGGCTGGTTCTGCCTGGCGTGACCCAAAAAGGCCGAAAGCTTATTCCCTGTCCCGACCGCGCAACCGCTCGCGGCGTTGCGAATGCGGGCCTCAGTCCACCCAGTCGAGCCCCATGTCGCGATAGACGCTGCGGTCCTCGTCCCAGTTTTCCTTGACCTTGACGTGCAGGAACAGATGAACCTTGCGACCCAATAGTTCGGAGAGCTCGGCGCGCGCGCGGGCACCGATTTCCCTGATGCGCGCACCGCCCTTGCCGAGCACGATCGCGCGCTGGTTGTCGCGCGCGACGAGTATCTGCTGATGGATTTCGGCACTGCCGTCGGGCCGCGTCTTGAACAGATCGGTCTCGACGGTCGACTGATAGGGCAGTTCCTCGTGCAGCTGGCGATAGAGCTGTTCGCGCGTGATTTCGGCGGCGAGCGTCCGCTCGGGCGCGTCGCTGACCTCATCCTCGGGAAAGTGCCACGGGGCTTCGGGCATCAGCTTCGCGAGGTGCGCCTTGAGCTCGGCGACGCCGTCGCCGGTGCTCGCCGAAATGAAAAAGGTTTCGTCGAACGCGACCCTGCCGTTGAGTTCGGTCGCGATCGTGAGCAGCTTGTCCTTTCTGGTCAGATCGACCTTGTTCAGGACCAGATATTTCTTCTCGGACCGGCCCGCGACGCCATCGAGCACGCGCTCGACGCGGCCGGTCAGCCTCGCCGCGGCATCGACCATGACGAGGATCGCTTCGGCATCCTCGATGCTGCCCCAGGCGGCAGCGACCATCGCGCGGTCGAGGCGGCGGGCGGGCGCAAATATGCCTGGTGTGTCGATCAGGATGATCTGCGTCTCGCCCTCCATCGCGACGCCCATCAGCCGCGTGCGGGTCGTCTGCGCCTTGGGGCTGACAATCGCGACCTTCTGGCCGACAAGCGCGTTGACGAGGGTTGATTTGCCCGCGTTAGGCGCTCCGACAACCGCAATGAAACCGCAGCGCTGGGTCATTTTTCCTGTCCTTCGAGTTCGGCGAGCAGCGCTGCCGCGGCCGCCTTTTCGGCGGCCTGCTTGCTCGCGCCCACGGCTTCAGCGCACGCCAGCTTGCCAACGCGAACGGCGACGCGGAAGCGCGGGGCGTGGTCGGGGCCTTCGCGCGATATGATTTCATATTCGGGCGGACGGCGACCGCGCGCGAGCGCCCATTCCTGAAGCGCGGCTTTCGGATGCTTCGGTGCGGCCTGTTGCCCGTCGATCATTGCGCCCCACTGGGCGAGGATGAAGGTGCGCGCCGCTTCAATGCCCCGGTCGAGATACAGCGCGCCGATCAGTGCTTCGATCGCATCGGCGGCGATATTGTCGCTGTAACGGCCGCCATCGTTCCGCGCCTGCGCGCCAAAGCGGATCATCGCGGGCAGGCCCAGCCGCTGTGCGATCGCGGCGCAGGTCGCGCCCGATGCCAGCACATGCAGCCGCGACGACATCTCGCCCTCGCTCGCGGCCGGAAAGCGCGTGTAGAGTTCGGATGCCAGCACCAACCCCAGAACGCGGTCGCCCAGAAACTCCAGCCGCTGATAATCGGCAAGGCCCGTGCTGCCGTGCGTCAAGGCCAGGTCATAGAGCGTCAGATCGTCAGGGATGCAGCCGACGATCTCGGCGAGCGCCCTGGTGTCGAGAGGATCGCTCAAAAACCGTCCCCGATGCGGTCCCAGCGCGCCGCGGTGAACCAGCTGATCGGATTGATCCAGCTCGCCGATCCGTCGGTCGAGAACATGCTGACGAGCGCGTGTCCGACCAGATTTTCTTCAGGAACCAGGCCGATGCCCTGATTCTCCATTGCCGGAAAGCGACTGTCGGCGCTGCGGTCCCGATTGTCGCCCATCAGGAACAAATGACCTTTGGGCACGATGACAAGCGGCACATTATCCTCGGCGATGGGCACGATGTCCAGGATCGCATAGCTCTTGCCGTTCGGCAGCGTTTCGCGGAACTGTTTGTAACGGCACTGGCGCTGGCCGTCCGGCCCGACCTCCTCGAACTCCATCGCATAGCAGGGCAGCGTGCCGGATGCGCGCGCGGCTTCGATCATGTTCGGCGTCACCGGGATCACGAAATCGGGCATGGGCTCGCGGGGCAACGGCTTGCCGTTGAGCCAGACGATGCCGTCACGCAGCTCGACGCTGTCGCCGGGAAGGCCGATCACGCGCTTGATATAGTCATTGTCGGCCGTCGGCGGCGCTTTGAACACGACGACATCGCCGCGTTCGGGCGTGCGCGGGAAAATCCGGCCAGGGATCAGCGGCAGGCTGAACGGCAGGCTATGTCTGGTGTAGCCATAGGCCATCTTGTTCACGAGCAGATAGTCGCCGATCAGCAGTCGCGGCTGCATCGATTCCGATGGAATGTTGAAGGGTGACAGGAAAAAGCTGCGGAACAGCAGCACGGCGATGGCGAGCAGCGCGAGGAAACGCACCGTGTCGACGGCCTCTTCCTTCGCCGACGCGGGCGTCGGCGCGGACGGCGAGGGGGAATTATCGGCGGCAAGGCTGGCTTCGGTCATGCCGCGGCATTGGCGATGAATAGGATGCCACGTCAAGCGAATATCGGCGGCTGGCGCTGGCGCCGTGCGAGCGGCGGGCTTAGAGAAGGGCCGACATCTCACCCCGTTCGCATCGAGCGAAGTCGAGATGCCCGTCGTCGTGGCGCCGCGCGTCGGATGCCTCGGCGTTGCTCGACACGAACGGATAATCAAGGACGATTCCATGACGACCGCCTCCGACGCCTGGCAGGCCCTTGCCGACTGGCAGCCGCAGAAACTGACAGATCTGGTCGCCGCCGATCCCGACGCGCGCCTGCAGGCGCTCGTGCGCAACGTCGCCGACATCCGTTTCGACTTTGCCAAGACGCACCTCGACGATACGGCGGTCGCAATCCTGTCGGGCCTCGCCGAGGCACAGGATTTCGGCGGGCGGCGCAAGACGCTCTTTTCGGGCGGCATCGCCAATCCGACCGAGAACCGCGCCGCCGAGCATAGCGCCGAGCGCGGCGATGGCGCGCCCGAAACGGTTCATGCCGCGCAGGCGCTGCACCAAAGAATGCGGATGATGATTGACGCGATCGAGGCGGGAGCATTCGGCGAAATCCGCCACCTGCTCCACATCGGCATCGGCGGCTCGGCGCTCGGTCCCGACCTGCTCGTCGATGCGCTCGGCCGCCACAGCGACCGTTATGACGTCGCGGTCGTCTCGAATGTCGATGGCGCCGCGCTCGAGGAAGCCTTTGCCAGGTTCAGTCCCGAACATACGCTGGTCGCCGTTGCGTCCAAGACCTTCACCACCACCGAAACGCTGCTCAACGCCAATTCGGCGCTGCAATGGCTCGACGAGGCGGGGATCGCCGACCCGGTCGGCCGTTTCATCGCGCTCACCGCCAATCCCGGCCGTGCGATGGAATGGGGGATCGACGAAACGCGTATCCTGCCGTTCAGCGAGACCGTCGGCGGGCGTTATTCGCTCTGGTCATCGATCGGCTTTCCTGCGGCGCTTGCGCTTGGATGGGACGCCTTTGCCGACCTGCTCGAAGGCGCCGCGGAAATGGACCGCCACTTTCGCCTTGCCGATGGCGCCGACAATATCTGTCTGCTCGCCGCCTTCGTCGACCAGATCTATGCCAACCGCCTCGGCTGCCAGACGCGCGCGGTCTTTGCCTATGACGAACGGCTGCGGCTGCTTCCCGACTATCTGCAACAGCTCGAGATGGAATCGAACGGCAAGTCGGTGACGCTGGACGGCAAGCCGCTCGCGCAGCAAAGCGCGCCGATCACCTGGGGCGGTGTCGGCACCGATGCCCAGCATGCGGTGTTCCAGCTGCTCCATCAGGGCACACACCTGGTGCCGGTCGAATTCGTCGTCGCGCGCGAGCCCGATCACCGGCTCGACGAAGCGCATCACGAAACGCTGGTCGCCAATTGCATCGCGCAAGGAGCGGCGCTGATGGCGGGGCGCAGAAGCGACGACGGTGCGCGCAACTATCCGGGCGACCGTCCTTCAACCACGATCCTGCTCGATCAGGTCACCCCGCGAAGCCTGGGCGCGCTGATCGCCTTTTACGAACATCGCGTCTTCGCCAATGCCGTGCTGCTCGGCATCAACCCGTTCGACCAGTTCGGCGTCGAACTGGGCAAGGAGATGGCGAAGGGGCTTGCCGAAGGGACGGCTGGCTTCGATCCGGCGACGCAAGCGCTGATGAAGGCCGCGCTCGGCGATTAGGCTCAGCGTAAAAATCGATTGGCATTGCGCCCGCGCGTAACCACATAGGCGCGGGCCGCGAACGGCGGCCTGTTCATGTCAGGGGTTCTTCATGTCCGATTTCGATTTCGACCTGTTCGTCATCGGCGCCGGTTCGGGCGGCGTGCGCGCGTCGCGCGTCGCGGCCTCGCACGGCGCGCGCGTCGCGGTGGCGGAGGAGCATCGGGTCGGCGGCACCTGCGTGATCCGCGGCTGCGTGCCCAAGAAACTGCTCGTCTATGGCGCGCATTTCGCCGAAGACCTGAAAGACGCGCGCCAGTTCGGCTGGGACGTTCCCGACTGCCGTTTCGATTGGGACGTGCTGCGCGACAATGTGCTGGCCGAGGTCGACCGGCTCGAAGGACTGTATGGCCAGACGCTCGACAATCACAAGGTCCGGGTTTTCAAGACCCGTGCGACCGTTATCGGGCCGCAGAAGGTCCGCCTTGCCGACGGGCAGGAGCTCACCTCCGAACGCATCCTGATCGCGACCGGCGGCTGGCCGCACGTTCCGGATTTTCCGGGCAGCGAATATGCGATCACGTCGAACGAGGTGTTCCATCTCGAAACGCTTCCGAAGCGCGTCGTGATCGCGGGCGGCGGCTATATCGCCAACGAGTTTGCCGGCATCTTCAACGAATTCGGAAGCAAGGTGACGATCGTCAACCGCGGCGACACGATCCTGCGCGGCTATGACGAACAGATCCGCGACCGGCTGCTCCAGATTTCGATGACCAAGGGCATCGATTTCAAGTTCAACGCGCCCTTCCGCTCGATCGAAAGGAATGACGACGGGTCGCTGACCGTGCTGCTGGAGAATTGCGAGCCGATCGTCACCGACGCGGTGCTGATGGCAACGGGGCGTGTCCCCAACACCAGGGGGCTCGGTCTGGAAGAGGTCGGCGTTGATCTGGATGCGGCGGGCGCGATCAAGGTGGATGAGCAAAACCAGTCGTCGGTGCCGAGCATCTATGCCGTCGGCGACGTGACCAACCGTATCCAGCTGACCCCGGTGGCGATCCGCGAGGGACAGGCATTTGCGGACTCGGTGTTCGGCGACCGGCCGACGGTCGTCGATTACGCCAATGTCCCCAGTGCGGTGTTCAGCCACCCGCCGATCGGGGCGGTCGGCATGACCGAGGCCGAGGCGCGCAACAAGCTGGGTTCGATTCGCGTCTACACCAGCGATTTTCGCGCGATGAAAAATGTCCTTGCGGGTCGCAACGAGCGAGCGCTCTACAAGATGATCGTCAACGCCGCGACCGACCAGGTCGTTGGCCTGCACATGATCGGTCCCGACGCGCCGGAGATATTGCAGGCCGCGGCAGTCGCGGTGAAAGCCGGGCTGACCAAGGCCGATTTTGACGCGACGGTCGCGCTGCATCCGAGCATGGCGGAAGAGCTGGTGTTGTTGAAATAGCGTATCGCGGGACAGCTGTTCCCCTTCGTTCGACGTGAACGGACTTTAAGGCAGTTTTCGTTTCCGTCACCCGATACGATACGGCACCACATCGCGCCGGTCCGGATCGACCAGGATCGGCCGGTCGCTTGGCGGAAACGCACGCTGGTCGCAGTCATCACGCGGGCAGATGCGGCACGAGGAACCGATGCGCGTTGCGGCCTGCGGTGCGTCCACATCCACCCCGTCGGCATAGACGAAATCGTCCGCATATTGCGCCTCGCACCCCAAGGCGACGGCGTAGCGCCGCGGGGAGCGCGCATAGCTGCCCGATGGTTTCACCAGCCCTTTCGCCATCGACACATAGCGCAGGCCGTCGGGCGTTTCGGCCAGCTGAAAAAGGATGCGGTCGGGGATCGCGACCGCTTCATGGACAATCCACAAGGGACAGGCGCCGCCGAAGCGCGCGAATTGCAGCCGCGTCGCGCTGTGCCGCTTGGTGATATTGCCCGCCATGTCGACGCGGCAGAAGAACATCGGGATGCCGCGCGCGCCGGGACGCTGGAGCGTCGAGAGGCGGTGGCACGCCTGCTCGAAGCTCACGCCATATTCGAGCCGCAGCCGGTCGATGTCATGGCGCACCGCGCGCGCACTGGCGCGAAAGGCGGCATAGGGCATCAGCAACGCGCCCGCGGCATAGTTGGCGAGGCCGACGTGAAGAAGCTGGCGCGCGGCGGCGGTGCGCAGCGGGCTGGCCTCGACAACCACCGCGATCTCGCCCGCCAGCGCGAGCGCCGCGAGCTGGTGCGCCAGCTGGAAGCGACGCGTTTCGGCGGGCTGCGACGGGTCGATGACGAGGTGGCGCATGGTTGCGTCGAAATCACGCAGCGCCTGCGCCTGTTGATAGACGATCGAAATGCCGAGCGCGTCGCGCAGTCGCTGTTCGATCCGTTCAACGGGCGGCGAGGCGGCTTGCCCACAGAGCTGGTTTGCAAGTGCCTCGGCGGCGCGGTCGAGCCGGTCGACATAATTGCCCGCGTCGTGGAACCAGTCGCGCACCTCTTCCCACGGCAGGCGGCTACCCTCGGCGGTGCCGCCGGTGAGCGCCTCGTCGATGATCTGGAGCCGCTGGCCTGCGCGACGATAGGCGGCGTGGAGGGTGATGAACTGATCGGCGAGCTGCGGCTGCTGGAGCGCCGCGCGCTCGATCTGGTCGGGGGACAGGGGAGATGCCGCAAAGAGCGGATCGGCCGCGGCCTCGCGCAGTGCGCCCGCACGGCGGTCGCCCGCGTCGGCGGCGACTTCTTCCCATTCGAGCGGGAACAATTTTTGCAGCCGGTCGAGGAGGGCAGGGGTCAGCGGGCGGTCGTCATGCTCAATCTGGCTGAGGTAGGAGGTGGAGATGGCGAGTGCGGACGCGAAATCGGCCTGCTTGATGCCGCGTTCGAGACGCAGGCTTTTGAGGCGAGTCCCTGCGAAAATGCGTTGGCGGGTCATGTTCCTGATTCTCCGTCCCCATTCGCATCGAGCGAAGCCCATATGCCCATCGATGCCGGGCAAGCCTGCTGGGTATCGCGACTTCGGTCGACACGAACGAGCCGCCGAGGTTGATACTTTGCAAACTGGCACTTTGCAATTTTGCAAATTCGCATTTGCCTCGCGCTCGCCAACAAGGCAGGGGAGCCTGTCGCATTCATCCGGAGAGCCGCATGTCCGCCAATATCGCCGAAATGGAACGCCGCCGCGCCGCCGCCGCGCTGGGCGGCGGGCAGAAGCGTATCGATGCGCAGCACGCCAAAGGCAAGCTGACCGCGCGCGAGCGGCTCGACGTGCTGCTCGACGAAGGGTCGTTCGAGGAGATCGACGCCTATGTCGAGCACGACTGCGTCGATTTCGGGATGCAGGATCAGAAAATCCCCGGTGATGGCGTCGTGACCGGATCGGGGACGATCAACGGCCGTCTGGTTTATGTGTTCAGCCAGGATTTCACCGTCTTTGGTGGTTCGCTGTCGAAACGCCATGCCGAAAAAATCTGCAAGGTGATGGACAAGGCGATGCTCGTCGGCGCGCCGGTGATCGGCCTCAACGACAGCGGCGGCGCGCGTATTCAGGAAGGCGTGGCAAGCCTGGGCGGCTATGCCGACGTGTTCCAGAAGAATGTGCTGGCGTCGGGCGTGGTGCCGCAGATCAGCCTGATCATGGGGCCATGCGCGGGCGGGGCGGTTTACTCGCCCGCAATGACCGACTTCATCTTCATGGTG
>NZ_JABWGQ010000010.1 GCF_014595975.1 Sphingopyxis sp. LK2115
CGATCGCGCTCTCGCACGAACGGCAGCCATAACGCGGCCGCCGGGTGACCAGGACGCGGAAGGTGGTCGGCACCACATCGAGGCGCTCGGCCACATCCTCGCCGATCTTCCGAATGTGCCGATGGCAGGATCACACCCTCGGCCTCAAGCTGTTTACGCAAATCCCGCCGCCAGGCGTATAGCTGCGAGGGATCCAGCCCATGCCGGCGCGCCACAGGACTGACGCCCTTGCGGCCCGAATAGCACTCCGCGACAATCGAGGCCTCCACCTCGGGCGGCCACTCCCGCCGCTTGCCCGCGCCGATGAACACCTCAAGGCGGCGCGCCAAGCTGGCCGCCGGACGCCCACCCAGCGCCAGCCTAAGGTGATGTACGATAGAATCCAGGCGGGCCGTACGCCGGGCAAATGTTGCAGTCACATCTGGAGGAAAGCGTTCAACGAAGATCCGCGTGGTGCAGCGGGATGTGGCGCAGCGAAAACGCCGGGCGACAAGAGTAATCCGAACCGGTCGGCCATGAGAGAGTAGATCGGCGAGTGTACAGTGATATCGACTGTGGACACGCGCAGATGGGCGGCAGCAGTTCGGGTAAATCGAAACTCGAAATCGGGATCGCCGGGTGATCCGTATCTGATCGGCGGCATACTCGACCTTGTCGATCACCAATCCTGTTGGCGCAATGGCTTCGCGAAAACCTCTCCCATGCATGGCGATCTCCTCCTTCGGGGAAAAACTCGCCACTATCAACGCACTTGCACCAAAAGTGAGTCAGAGCCCCATTCTGGCGCTAATCCACATCCTAACGCGAAGGGCTCGGGCGCTTTAGCGTACGAAAGCCTCTGATGGGGGAACCCGCGTGGGCTCTGGGATTGAGCTATGGGATTTGTTTTGGCCTGGTCGGAAGGGCACCGTACATAGTTGCAAGACGACCCGGGCGACAGCGCGAGGCGCGAACTCGACCGTTATGATCGACGCTCAAAGCCTCCATTTGTCGTCCTTTGGCGGATGTGCGGCAACTCTCTGAGGCGATCGGCGCAAGGCGGCCCGTTGGCCAGCGCCGGGCGCGCGCGGTCGTTCTTGGGAATGGGGGCAATTGCCGCACTGGCCGAACTCGAACGCGTGGTCTCGACCTTATTGGCCTCGTCAACAGGACTGGGCCGCAATAGCTAGCAAGTTGCCAGCTCGAATTCGACGCTCATAAAATGATTACTCGGTCGGCGATTTTTCTGCCGGCGAGCTTGAAAAGCTGCGACTGCGATCGCGAGCGAATTTGCAACCAAAAATCGGCTTCCGATATCGTCCAGCCCTTGCCAAATTTTGTGATGGTTTCTATGATGGTTTCAGCGGTATCTCGTTGTTGATTGCATCGGATTTCCGCCGCTTTGATGCCCAGTTCAGTTCCTCTTCTGGGCACCATTTTTCTTTCCGGACGCATCCGCAACCGTCCGGAAAAATCCAAGAAGTCAAAGACTTTTCATGGATCTGGCGTCCACCGGCATCCGGCTGGAATCGTTGCAATTGACGGTATCCAACGGTGTTTTTGACGGTATCAGAACCGGCAAAAAAAGTGGCTTCATGCTTACCGATCTGGCAGTCCGAAAGGCAGTTGCACGCGACAAGCCCTACAAGCTCTCTGACGGGGACGGCCTGTACCTGCTGGTCACCAAGGCCGGTCAGCGGTGCTGGCGGGTCGACTATCGCTTTGGAGAAAAGCGAGCGACAGCCGCGCTGGGGGTCTATCCGACCGTCACCCTCGCCGAGGCGCGCGCCAAACGGCTGGAGATCAAGAAACAGATCGCAGAGGGCATCAATCCCGCCGCCAAGCGCAAGATCGACAAGATCACCGGGCCGCTCGCCAATGTGAACAGCTTCAAGGCCGTGGCGGAAGAATGGCTCGACAAGGCCCGACGCGAGGGCCGTGCCGATGTGACCGTGGGCAAGCTGACATGGCTGCTCGAATTCGCCTACCCCATCATCGGAGACCGAAAGGTCAACGAGATCAAGGCGCCCGAGCTGCTGGCCGTCCTGCGCGCTGTCGAAAAGCGCGGCCATTACGAAACCGCACGACGCCTACGCAGTATCTGCGGGCAGGTATTCCGCTATGCCATCGTCACCGGCCGCGCCGACCGCGACGTGTCGGCAGACCTGCGCGGCGCACTGATCGTGCCCAAGGTGACGCACCGCGCCGCCATCACCACACCGAAGGAAGTGGGCGATCTGCTGCGCGCGATCGACGCCTATTCAGGCTATCCGGTCACGCGCGCAGCGCTGCGGCTGGCTCCCTATGTCTTCGTGCGCGCTGGCGAACTGCGGCAGGCCGAATGTAGCGAGTTCGACTTCACCCGCAACATCTGGACCATCGCTGCCGACAAGACCAAGATGCGCGTCGCGCACCGCGTGCCGCTCAGCCGTCAGGTGCTCGCCATACTAGGCCGTAGATCTGTAATTGCAGAGCTAGGCGGTGCGATCTGTAATTGCAGAGCTAGGC
>NZ_JABWGQ010000051.1 GCF_014595975.1 Sphingopyxis sp. LK2115
TTGATCACCTCGGGATTGGTGATCGCAAGATTGGAAGGCGACAGCGCCTCGGCCATATTCTTCGCGGCGAACTCCAGCTTGGCGCGCGCCTGTTCGTCGATTCCCTGGATGTTGCGGGTGGTCGCCAGCAATTGTTCGGCGAGCAGGCCATAGGTCTGGCGGATCAGCGCGAAGACCGGGTTGGCCGTCCAGTCGGGGTCGGCGAATCGCTTGTCCCTGGGCGCATCGGCGTCGGGCGTCAGCGACGGCTGGAGCGTTGCGAGCGAGGCCCAGAAGGCCGCGCCCTGTTCCCACATCCTTGCCGATTGTTCGGCCCACAGCTGCGTCGTCGGATTCCGCAGCCAACCGGCGGGGTCGAACAGCGCCGCCGCGCTGTTTCCCTGATCCGCCTGGCCGAGCGCATAGTCGAGCATCATCTGCTGCGCCCGGCCCATCACGCTGGCCCAATGTTGGACGTCGTCGGGCGAAGGCATGAAGGGATTCGCCGCGTCGCTCGTCTTATCCTCGCCCATGTCGGTCATGCTGGTTCCTGCTGGTCAGTGCCGTGAGAATCCCTATAACAAGCCGCGTCGCGGCTGGCGAGGCGCCGTTCGCGGCCATTCAAAACGCTTATGTAAAGGAGTTGTTCTAGTTTCCCATGTCCGACGATGAATTCTATCGCATCAAGCGCCTGCCGCCCTATGTCATCGCCGAAGTCAATGCGATGCGAGCGGCCGCGCGGGCCGCGGGAGAGGACATCATCGACCTGGGGATGGGCAACCCCGACCTGCCGCCGCCCGACCATGTGATCGACAAATTGTGCGAAGTCGCGCGCAAGCCCGATGCGCACGGCTATTCGCAATCGAAAGGCATTCCGGGCCTCCGCCGCGCGCAGGCCAATTATTACGGTCGCCGCTTCAACGTCGATCTCGACCCCGAAAGCGAAGTGGTGGTCACCATGGGATCGAAGGAAGGGCTCGCGAGCCTCGCGACGGCGATCACCGGCCCCGGCGACGTCGTGCTGGCGCCGAACCCCAGCTATCCCATTCATACCTTCGGATTCATCATCGCCGGCGCGACGATCCGCAGCGTGCCGACGACGCCCGATGAAAATTACTGGCGCGCGCTCGACCGCGCGATGGCCTTCACCGTGCCGCGCCCTTCGATCCTGGTGGTCAATTATCCGTCGAACCCGACCGCCGAAGCCGTCGACCTGGCCTTCTACGAACGCCTGGTTGCGTGGGCGAGGGAGAATAAGGTCTGGGTGCTCAGCGACCTCGCCTATTCCGAGCTTTATTACGACGGCAATCCGACGCCTTCGATCCTGCAGGTGCCGGGCGCAAAGGATGTCGCGATCGAGTTCACCTCGATGTCGAAAACCTATTCGATGGCCGGCTGGCGCATGGGCTTTGCGGTCGGCAACAAGCGGCTGATCGCGGCGATGACGCGCGTGAAGTCTTACCTCGACTACGGGGCTTTCACGCCGATTCAGGCCGCGGCCTGTGCGGCGCTGAACGGTCCGCAGGACATCGTCGAAAGGAACCGGCTACTCTATCAAAAGCGCCGCGACGTCATGGTCGAAAGTTTTGGCCGCGCGGGATGGGACATTCCCAGCCCACCTGCGTCGATGTTCGCCTGGGCGCCGCTGCCGCCCGCGCTCAAGGACATGGGCAGCCTCGAGTTTTCCAAGCAGTTGCTGACGCACGCCGGGGTCGCGGTCGCCCCCGGCGTCGGCTATGGCGAGGATGGCGAAGGTTTTGTGCGCATCGCCATGGTCGAAAACGAGCAACGCATCCGCCAGGCGGCGCGCAACCTGCGCAAATATTTCGCCTCGATGGGCATGAACACGCCGGCGAAGGCCAGTTGATGACGCGCGCCGGGTTGGAACGCGCGGGCCGCATGCTGACCGCCCTGTTCGGGGTCGGCTTTCTGCTCCTTGGGCTGCGCTATTTTGCCGATCCCGGCGCGCTGACTGTCGAAACCGACGTGGCGATGCCCTCGATCAAGGCGGTGATGGAAATCCGCACCGTTTATGGCGGCATGTTCGTCGGCGTCGGTCTGGCGACGGCGCTGCTCGGCTGGCGCGACACGACGATGCGGGCCGCCTTGTGGGTGCTGGCGCTGGTGGCGGGAAGCGTCGCGCTCGCGCGGCTCGCCGCGATCGCGCTTGGACAGGCCCCCGACCCGCTGTTCGCGGCGCTGCTCGCGATCGAGATCGTCGGCGTCGCGCTGGCCGCCTGGGTCTTGCGCCGACTGGCGGCGGGAACGGACCCATGATGACGCCCGACGCCAACGCCATCGCGCAGACGATCCAGCTTTCGGTGACCCCGGTGTTCCTGCTGGTCGCAACGGGCAGCCTGCTCAACGTCTTTACCGGGCGGCTCGCGCGCGTGGTCGACCGTTCGCGCGTGCTGATCGAGCAATGGGGCACGACCGAAGGGCGCGAGCATGAGCGGCTCGTCGCCGAACTGCGCGTCGTCGACCGGCGGATGGACATCATCAACAATTCGATCGCCGCGGCCGTCGCGTGCGGAATCGTCGTTTGCCTGCTCGTCGCGCTGCTGTTTGCGCAGGCGTTCGTCGGTTTCAACCTCGGCGCCGCGGCGGCGTGGGTGTTCGCGCTGGCGATGCTGCTGCTGCTGGCCTCGTTGCTCCTCTTTCTCGTCGAGGTGCGGCTCGCGACGCGGACGATCCACGTCCCGCTCGAATTGCTCGAACTGGAAGAAATGGGCTGGCGCAAGCGGCAGGGCGGGCGCTAGAATCCCGGCGATCGTGGCGGACCTGCGTTGACCGGTATCGTTCCGGGGTTCGCAAGCGACGCGCGCCACCGGACGGCGACCCTTTGGGTTCCTGACCATGCACGACGACGAGGCGGATCGCTGCGCCATCCGGCAACGCCGCGTCGAACCGACGGCGGGCATCGCGGGCGACGATGCACCCGGTTCAGCCGCCTTGTCTGGCAAGCATCGGGACGATGCGCGCCATGGCGGCGATCGCGAGCAGCAGCGTCGTCGCCGCAAAGGCCATCGTATAAATGGGCTCGCCGGGGAAAAAGGCCTGCATCGCCGATCCCATCAGCGCTGCGACGAGCAGCTGCGGGATCACGATAAAGACGTTGAACAGGCCCATATAGATGCCAAGCTTTGCCTGCGGCAGGCTCGACGCGAGGATGGCATAAGGCATGGCGAGCACCGAGGCCCAGAAGATGCCGATGAAGATTTCGCTGACGATCAGCAGTGCGGGGTCGCGCAGCACCAAGAAGCTCGCAAAGCCGATCGCGCCGCTCGCCAGGCCGATCATGTGCGTCGGCGCCTGCCCCAGCCGCCGCGACAACCATGGCAGCAGCGTCAGCGCCGCCACTGCGGCGACGCCGTTATAGATGGCGAACAGCTGGCCGACCCAGTTCGCCGCCGCCTGATAGTCGGCGCTCGCGGCATCGACCGCGCCATAATGATATTGCGCGACGATCGGCGTTGTGTTGATCCACATGATGAACAGCGCCGACCAGCTGAAGAATTGCACAAGCGCGAGGCGCTTCATCAGCGGCGGCATTCCGGCGAAATCGCCGATGATGCTTGCCAGCATATTGGTGCGGTGCCCGCGCCGCGCGAGCAGGATGGCGGCGATGCTGGCGATGCCATAGGCGATGAGCAGCGCGCCGAGGAGCAGCACCTCGCGCAGCAGCGCGAAATGCTGCTGGATCGCGCAAACCGCTATGCCCGCGGCAATCCAGGCAAGTGCGCTGCCGGGCCCGCGCTTCGCAAGGTCGTGCGCAGCCGTCGGCGCCAATGCCGGTTCGCTCGCGGCAAAGCCCGCCATGGTTGCCGGGTCATATTCGCGCGTCGTCACGATCGTCCACAGCACCGACAGGAACAGCGCCGCGCCGCCGAACCAGAAGGCATATTTGACCGTGTCGGGAATCTGTCCCGGCGGCGCGACATTGGCGACCCCCATCGCCTCCATCGCCGCGGGAAACAGCGATCCGACGACCGCGCCCGCGCCGATGAAGGCGGTCTGCACCGCATAGCCCGCGCTATGCTGGTCCTTCCTCAGCATGTCGCCGACAAAGGCGCGAAACGGCTCCATCGAAATGTTGAGCGAGGCGTCGAGCAGCCAGAGCATCGCCGCCGCGAACCAGATGGCGGGGCTTTCGGGCATCGCGAACAAGGCGATCGCGGCAAGGATGGCGCCCGCCAGGAAATAGGGGCGGCGTCGGCCGAGGCGGCCGAGCCAGGTCCTGTCGCTCAGATGCCCGACGATCGGCTGGACGAGCAGCCCGGTCAGCGGCGCGGCGATCCACAGGCCGGGCAGTCGTTCGATATCCTCGCCAAGCGACTGGAAGATACGGCTCATGTTCGCATTTTGCAGCGCAAAGCCGATCTGGATGCCGAAAAAGCCGAAGCTGATGTTCCACAGGCCGGCAAAGCCCTGCCGCGGCTTGTCCATGCGTCTCTCCCCGTAGCGAGCCGCGCGGGCGGCTTCTGTCCCGCCGGTTTTGCAGCCTGGTGCGGGCAGGGCAAGCAGCTTGGCCGATTGCGTATACGAATACGTTGGGGGGCTGCGGGCCTGTCTGATCCATCCCCATCGGCTTGCGATGGGGCGGGTTATGGACGGCGCTTTTCAAAAACCGCCCCGCTTCAGACCGCCGTGCTCTGCCGTTTCACCAGCCGCGTCGGCAGCACCCGCCGTTCGGCTTGCGCCCCGTCGATTCGGCGGAGGAGCGCGTCGACGAGCAGTTCGCCCGCGCCCTTGATGTCCTGCATCACGGTCGTCAGCGTCGGCGAGGTCAGGTTGGCGGCGGGAATGTCGTCGAAGCCGATGATCGCAACGTCCTGCGGCATCGTCAGCCCGGCTTCGGCCAGCGCGCGCATCGCGCCGATCGCGATCAGGTCGCTTGCGGCAAAGATGGCGTCAAAGCGCGCGCCGCCCGCGAGCAGCGACGTCGCAGCGGCATAGCCCGACGCTTCGGACGAAACGGCGTCGCGTTGCAACGCGGGGTCGGGCGCGATCCCCGCGGCGCGCATCGCCCGGCAAAGCCCGCGATAGCGGTCGTGGAACTCGGGCGCATGGTCCGATGCTTCGCCGAGGAACGCGATGCGCCGCCGACCGATCTCGATCAGGTGCGCGCCCGCCTGTTCGCCCGCGCCGATATTGTCCGACCCGACGGTCAACCCGATGTCATCGTCCGACACCGATCCCCAGCGCACGAACTTGGTGTCCATTTCGACCAGATGTTCAAGCTTTTCGCGGTAAAGCTGATAGTCGCCATAGCCGAGAAGGATGATGCCGTCGGACCGGTGACTGTCCTGATAATCGACGTGCCAGTCATTGTGCATCTGCTGGAAACTGATGAGCAGGTCATAGCCGCGCCGCGCGCACTGCCGCGTGATCGACCCCAGCATCGACAGGAAAAAGGGGTTGATCATCGAATCGTCGGGGGTCGGATCCTCGAAAAAGAGCAAGGCGAGCGTGTGGGTGCGTTGCGACCGCAGGCTCGAGGCGTTTTTGTCGACGGTGTAATTCAGCTCGCGCGCGATGCGTTCGATATTGGCGCGCGTCGCGGCGCTCACCGACTTGCTGCCGCGCAGCGCGCGCGACACGGTGGGCTGCGACACCCCCGCCAGATAGGCGATGTCGAAGCTGGTCGGCTTGCCCGATGGCGGACGCCCCATGCTCCTCTCCTGCCGCGGCCACCCCCGTGGCGACGCGCTGTTCGGCGTCAAACTTAGCGGCTGGAGGAGGCGGCGCAATGCCCAGAGCCGTTGCCGGCGTCGCGAGGGCGATGCTTTGACATTTCGGCAACAGCGGTTCGCGCGTGCGGATTCGATGGCGGTCGCGCCGTCCGATCCGACGGCTCGCTCCGTCACCCCGGTTTGCGAAAGCGCAGCGCGAACTGGTCGGTCTTGCCGCGGATCGCCTCGTCAAAGACATTGGCGGTGCGCGGATCGTCGGCGCGCCGATAGAGGTGGCTTTCGGCCTCCAGCACGAAGCCCGCCCTGGTCAGCACCGCGATCACCGCCGCCTTGTCGATCCGGTGCAGGCTGTCCGCCGCCGCCGTGCCGCTGCCCTCGACGGCGCTATGGTCGACGACGACCAGCGTGCCGCCGGGCTTCAGCGCGGCGAACAGCGCCGCGCTGCCCTTGTCGCCGGTGCCTTCGGGGAAGGGTTTCAGATACAGGTCGTGGAAGTTCTGCACGGTGATGATCGTGTCGAGCGGTTCGGGAAAGGCGGGCGCTGCAAACGGTCCGGCGACCGCATCGACATTGTCATAGGCGGCGTCGACCGCCGCCTGATCGTCGCCATATTGTTTGCGAAACGCGATGAACTCGGCCGGCTGAAAGCCGTAGACCTTGCCCGCGGGACCGACCGCCGCTGCCAGCAGGCGCGTGACATAGCCGCTGCCCATGACGAAATCGCCGACCGTTTCACCAGCTTCGATCTGGGCGAAGGCAAGCAGCTCGGCGGGCTTGCGCGCGGTGTCGCGTTCGCGGTCGGCGACGGGGCGCGCCGGATCGGCGAGCGCCGCGGCATAGTCGGGGGCGGCCGCCCGTGCGGCGGCGGGCGGGCTCGCGGCGAGCAGGAGGGCAAGGGTCAGCAAACGGATCATGGCATCGACTCCCTTTGGTGTATCGCCCCGATATAACAGCATCGCATGGCTTGCGCCCGTTTATTTGCATCTCGCGATTTTGCTGATAAGTTTTTTCGTGAAACTAAAAATGGGGAGACGGACATGTATGATCTGGTGATTCGCGGCGGCACCGTCGTCGATGGATCGGGCGGCGCGCCCTTTGTCGCCGACGTTGCGATCGACGGCGACCGGATCGTCGCGGTGGGCGCGAATCTGGGCGCCGGGCGCGACGAAATCGACGCCGGCGGCAAGATTGTTACCCCCGGCTTCGTCGACATCCACACCCATTATGACGGACAGGCGACGTGGGACGCCGAAATGGCGCCGTCGAGCTGGCACGGCGTCACCACCGTCGTGATGGGCAATTGCGGCGTCGGCTTTGCCCCCGCACGGCCCGATCGCCACGACTGGCTGATTTCGTTGATGGAGGGGGTCGAGGACATCCCCGGCACGGCGCTCGCCGAGGGCATGACGTGGGACTGGGAAAGCTTCCCCGAATATATGGACGCGCTGGAAAAGCTGCCGCGCACGGTCGACGTCGCGTGTCACGTCCCGCACGGCGCGGTGCGCGCCTATGTGCTCGGCGACCGCGAAAAGCCCGGCGCGGTCCCCACCGAGGCCGACATTGCCGAAATGTCGCGGATCGTCGAGGAAGGCATCCGCGCGGGCGCGCTCGGTTTTTCGACAAGCCGCACCGTGCTGCACAAGTCGGTCGACGGCGAGCTCGTCCCCGGCACAACCGCGACCGCCGAGGAGCTGATCGCGATCGGCCGTGCGATGGGGCGTGTCGGTTATGGCGTGTTCGAAATGGCGAGCGACCTCAAGCGCGAGTGGAACGAGTTTCAGTGGATGGGCGATCTCAGCCGCGAAACCGGGCTGCCGGTGACCTTTGCGGCGCTGCAATCCATCGCCAAGGAATTGCCGCTGGAGGAGCAGATCGAGGAAATGCGACGCCAGAACGCCACCGGCGCGAACATCGTCGCGCAGATCGCGCTGCGCGGCAATGGCGTCATCATGGCGTGGCAGGGGACGGTGCATCCCTTCCGCTTCAAGCCCGCGTGGAACGAGATAGAAGGCCTGCCGTGGGAACAGCAGCTGGCGAAACTGCGCGACCCGGCGTTCAGGGCGCGGATGATCGGCGAAGAGAATGTCTGGCCCGACAGCGACATCCTCGACTTCCTGAAAATCGTCGCGCTCGGCTGGGCCGTGCAGTTCGAGATGGATCCCGATTTCAACTATGAGCCGAAGATGGACGAAAGCATCGCCGCGCGCGCTGCGGCGGCGGGGGTTTCGCCGGATGAATATGCCTATGATCTGCTGATGAAGGATGATGGCAAGGGTTTCATCTATTTCCCGATTCTCAATTATCGCGACGGCAACCTCGATTTCCTCGAGGATCTCCAGCACGCCGACGACACGGTGAACAGCCTGTCCGACGGCGGCGCGCATTGCGGCACGATCTGCGACGCGGCGTCGCCGACCTTCATGCTTCAGCATTGGGTGCGCGATCGCGCGGCGGGGCGCATCGCACTCGAACATGCGGTCAAGCGCCAGTGCCGCGACACCGCGATGCTTTATGGCCTCGAAGACCGGGGCCTGCTTGCGCCAGGCTATCTCGCCGACCTCAACGTCATCGACCTGCAAAGGCTGAAACTCGGCAAGCCCTGGCTGGCCTTCGACCTGCCCGCGGGCGGCAAGCGCCTGCTGCAAAAGGCCGATGGCTATGTTGCGACGGTGAAGTCGGGTCAGATCACCTTCCGCGACGGCGTGATGCAGGGCCCGACCCCCGGCGGCGTCATCCGCGGTCCGCAGCGGGTCGAAATGGCGATGGCGGCAGAGTAGGGAATCGCCTTTTTCCCGTTGGTGTCGGGCGAAGTCGAGACATGGTGAGGCCACATGCTGTCGCGGCGCATCTCGACTTCGCTCGATAGGAACGGAAAGTCGAACCGGAAAGGCGCGGGCCTTATTGCCCCTGCAAATCCGAAGGCAGGGTCGGCTCGCTGACGATCCGTTCCATGCGCCGCCACATTTCCGCGCGCGACGGTTTGCCGCGTTCGACATGCGCACGCACCATCGCTTCGCCAAGCCCATAGTTGATCACATAGCTGCGATATTGGTCGGTGAAGCGAACCGATTGTTCGGCACGCGGCTGCGAGACCAGCAGATATTTCTGTGTCAGCGCCACCGCGGCCCGCCGGTCGATTTCGCCGTCGAGATATTGCTGAGCGATCGTCAGCCGCGCCCCCGATGCGCGCTCGATCGCGGCGAGCAGTTGCCAGTAACGGTCGTCGGCGGGCGCCGCGATCCCGGCGATCGGCATCAGCACGTCGCGTTCGGTCGCGGCCTTGGCATCGCCGGGAAAGGCAAGGTCGATGCCGTAATTGGCGCTGCCCTCGGCGATCAGGCTTTGCGGGCTGTAGAGCGGATAGACGCTGAACTCGGTCCAGCCGCGCTCCTTTACCAGCTTCTCCTCCAGCTTCATGTTGAGCAGGTGGTGCCCCGGATAGCCTTCGTGACAGCCCAGATCGAGCGCGCGCGACAGGCGGATCGGCAGGTCGGTGTTGACCTGGATCAGGCTGTGATAGCCGCCCTGATAATAATTATAGCCGCTCCAGCTTTTGCCGGTGACGAACTCCAGGCGAAAGCTCTCGTCCGTCGGCATCGGGATATGCGCGAGGCTCCGTCCGCGGCAGCGTGCGATCGCCGCCTCGAAGGTCGGTTGCAGCCGGTCCCTGGGAATGGTGAAGGCGTCGAGATAGGCTTCGACCCGGTCGGCGAGCGGCCCTTCGCCGGGGACGAGTGCGTCGATCTTTGCCAGTTCGGTGTCATAGCTCGCGAGCGGTTTCAGCCGCGGGCGGACACCGAACAGGCGTTCGGCCTCGTCGACGAAGGCGAAGCGCGTGCCTTCCATCATCATCAGCCGCGTTTCGGCGGCGCGAAGCTGGGCGCGGAGGAATGCGGCGCGCCGCTTGGCGAGCGGGTCATCGAGCCGCCGCGCAGTGCGGTCGGTCTCGGCCATCAGTGCGCGTGTCGCGGCGAGCAGTGTCGGCTTGTCGCGTGGCGCCGCTTCGGCCGCGGCCTTGATCGCGGCCGGGCCGTAATAGGCGTCGATATAGCCCGGCTCGTGCGTGCCGATCTCCAGCGAGAGGCGAAGGTAGGAGGCGGCAATGGCGTCGAGGGCTGCGGCGTGCGCGTCCGCGCGGCGCACGTCGAGCGCCGCCACCTGTGGTTCGCCCGTCGGTGTTTTTGCGGGGCCGGCGGCGCACCCCGCGAGCAGGGCGGCAGCAGCCAAGGAAAAGAAGATCGGCTTTGGCATGAGGCCCAGCCTAGCGATCCGCCTCGGACGTGTCACGCACATCGCCGTCGGCGGCGATCTCTCCGTTCGATGCCAGTTCCACCGCACCATGTTCGGGGTGGAGCGGAGCGAAGCGCAGCACGGCAAAGCCGACGAGCGCTGCCGCGAGCGACCCCATGAGGATGCCGATCTTTGCTTCCCCGATCAGCAGTTCGTTGCCCGGAAAGGCCAGGCTGCCGATGAAAAGGCTCATCGTGAAGCCGATGCCGCAGAGCATCGCGACGCCGTAAACCTGAAGCCAGGTCGCGCCGCGCAGCCGTCCGGCGATGCCGAGCCTGACCGCCAGCCAGACGCTGCCGAAGATGCCGATCTGCTTGCCCAGGAACAGCCCTGCCGCGATGCCGAGCGGCAGGGGCGCAAAGAGCTGGTCAAGACCCAGCGCGCGCATGTCGACGCCCGCATTGGCGAAACCGAACAGCGGGACGATGGCGAATGCCACGGCCGGGTGCAGCGCATGTTCGAGCCGGTGGAGCGGCGAAGTCTGGCTGTCGGGCGCGCCGGGCGTGCGCTCGAAGGGGATCGTCATCGCCGCGAGTACCCCGGCGATCGTCGCATGGACGCCCGAAAGCAGCATCGCATACCAGAGCAGCAGGAAAAGGAGCATATAGACGAGCAGATTCTTTACCCCGCCGCGGTTGCACGCGAACATGACGCCCAGAATCGCCGCCGCGGCGCCAAGTGCCATCAGGTTGATCTTGGCGGTATAAAAGAGCGCGATGATCGCGACCGCGCCCATGTCGTCGACGATCGCGACGGTGACGAGGAACAGCTTGAGCGAGGTCGGCGCGCGCTTGCCGAGCAGCGCGAGCACGCCCATCGCAAAGGCGATGTCGGTCGCCGCCGGAATCGCCCAGCCTTGCGCCAGTCCCGGCTCGCCGCCGACGAAGGCCATATAAAGCGCGGCGGGCACCGCCATGCCGGCCGCCGCGGCGATAAAGGGCAGGCGCCGACGATCCCAGCTCGCCAGTCGGCCATCGACGAACTCGCGCTTGATCTCCAGCCCGACGAGCAGGAAAAATACCGCCATCAACCCGTCGTTGATCCACAAATGGACCGTCATCGGGCCGAGCTTGTCGGTCAGCACCGGTCCCGTCACCGCATGGATCAGGTCATGATACAGGCCCGACCATGGGGAATTGGCAACAATCATTGCCAAAATGGCTGCGAAAATAAGCAGCATCCCGCCCGCGCTTTCGCTTTCAAGAAAATTGCGCAACGCTGAAGGGGGCGGAAAACGGCGGGTCATGGGCGGATTATGTCCTTGTTTCGTCAACTGTTGCGACAATGCTTAGCCGTGGGGGCACCGCTTTACAAATGGGTGGGCTTGATTAGCAATCTTGCCACGGATGGCGCCATGTCATCGGTGGGGCGGGGCTGGCAAGTGGGGCTATCGACCGCGTGGCTGGAATGGCTGGTGCTGGGGGCCGGCCGCGAACTGATGCTGTTCGCGTCGGTGGGTATCCTGTTGATCGGGATCGACGATCTGTTGCTCGACGCGCTGTGGCTGGCCACGCGCGGGCGGGGCCGATGCGAAGCTGCAAGCGCACCGCCGGTCACGGGCGCCATCGCCGTGTTCGTGCCGGCGTGGGACGAAGCCGTTGCCCTGCCCGCGATGCTTCGCCGCACCCTTGCCGCGTGGGAGGGAGAGAACTTCCGGCTCTATATCGGATGCTATCCCAACGACATGGCCACGATAGCCGCCGTCTCGCCGCTGGTCGCCGACGATCGGCGCCTGCGCCTGGTGATCGGCGATTGCGAAGGACCAACGACCAAGGGCGACAATCTGAACCGGCTCTGGGCGGCGCTGTGCGCCGACGAACGGAAGGAAGGCATGCGTTTTGCCGCGATCGTGCTTCACGATGCCGAAGATCATGTCCACCGTCACGAAATCGCGCTCTATCGACAGCATCTGGCCCGGAATGCGATGGTGCAGATTCCGGTCGTGCCGATCATCGAGCGGCGCGCGCGCTGGATCGGCGGCCATTATGCGGACGAGTTTGCCGAAGCGCATGGCAAGGATCTGTTGGTGCGCTCGCGTCTCGGCCTGCCTCTCCCTTCGGCGGGCGTCGGTTGCGCATTGTCGCGCAGTGCGCTCGCCTTGCTCGCGATCGAGCGAAGGGGCCGGCCCTTCCGAGGCGACAGCCTGACCGAGGATTATGAGGTCGGCATGGTCATCGGCGCTTATGGTCTGGGTGCCTGCTTCGTCGACGCGGTGGACCCCGCGGGCGACCCTGTTGTGTCGCGCGGGGCGTTCCCCGGACGCATCGACACCGCTGTCCGGCAGAAGTCGCGCTGGATCGCCGGGATCGCGCTGGCGGGCTGGGATCATATCGGCTGGCCGGACTCCCGCCTCGATCACAAGCAGGGCGGGACCGGACGCGCTCTGCTCGCCCGGTGGATGCTCTGGCGCGACCGGCGAGCGCCGCTCGCCGCGCTCATCCTGCTTGCCGCCTATGCGGGGCTGGTGCTCGTGGCGGTCGGGGTGGCGGGGCAATTGATGCTGGGCTGGCAAGCGATCGAACCCGCTCCGGCGCTGCGATGGCTGCTCGTCGTCAATTCGCTGTTCCTCGGCTGGCGCTTGGCGCTCCGCATTTACTTCACCGCGCGCCGTCATGGAGGGCGCGAAGCCGCGTTTGCGATCCCGCGTGCCTTTGTAGCGAACATCATTGCCATGCTTGCGGCGCGGCGTTCCATCCTGCTGTACTGGCGGATGCTGCGCTCTGGCGAGGTGGTGTGGGACAAGACCGATCACAGCGAAAGCAGCGTTGCGGTCGCAGACATATCGGCGCGAGCGGCGCGGCGGCGATGATACGCCATGCCGATGCGAGGCGCGACGCCCCCGCGCTGCGCTTTTTGCTGGGATGCGTCGGGGGATGGATATTGCTGCGCATCATGACGCTCGGCAACCCGCTGCCCCCGCCGCCGCCCACAGCCGCGTCCACGCCGGAGGCGGCGACATCGCCGCTGGCCCGTGACGCCCGGCTTTCGACGGCGCTGCGAAATGACATGACCCCTTCCGCTTCGGTCGATCAGCGACGCGGCGCGGCGTCCGCGAATGTCGGAACCGTTCCGCCGCGCCGCCGGTTCGCCGCGATATTGCTGGCCGTTCGCGGGGCCGCGGCGCCCCATCGTTCCGACGGCGGGCCATTGGCGGCGCAACGCTTTTCGCTGCCCGCCGCGTCGGCGAGAAACATCGTGCCGCCGACGGACCATGACGAAACGCCCGGGCCATTTTCGGTCCGCCGCCCCGCCGCCGCACCGGACCGATCCGTCTGGACGGGGCGGCAAATGGGCGGATGGTCCGCGTCGGCCTGGCTCTATTTTCGCGACGGGTCGGGCGAAGCGCCGCGCGGCATCGGTGCGTCGAGCCAACTCGGCGGCAGCCAGGGCGGCGTGCGGATAGCCTATGGCTTTGGCGCGACGGGGCGACTGCGCGCCTATGCGCGGACGACGATCGCTTTCCAGCAGCCGCGCCAGCGCGACGCGGCTTTCGGTCTGGCCTTCGCGCCGATCGCCGATATGCCGGTCGATGTGGCGATCGAACAGCGCGTCGCCGCGGGGCGCGACGGCCGAACGGCGCTTGCGGCGATGGCCAGCGGCGGGGTCGCTGACGTTCGGCTTCCGGCTGGTTTCCGGCTGGATGCCTATGCGCAGGCGGGTATTGTCGGCGCGCACCGCCGCGACGCTTTTGCCGACGGGGCGGTCGTGATCGACCGCGGGCTGGCGGGCGAGGGCGCGTCGCTGCGCTTTGGCCTGCTGGCAGCGGGCGCGGCGCAGCCCGGCGCGGCGCGCGTCGATGTCGGGCCGCGGCTGACGCTGCGCCTGCCGGACGTGGGGCAGGGCAGCCGGATCGCGCTCGACTGGCGGCAGCGCGTTGCGGGTGATGCGCTGCCGACAAGCGGGCTGGCGCTGACGCTCGCGGCCGACTTCTGACCACAGCGAAAAATAGCCGCCGCAGCCGATTCCCCGCCGCGAAAAAATGCTCTAGTGTTGACGGACTCGGCGCAGTTTTGTGCCGCGGACGTATGTTTCGGGGCCTTCGTGGATCTTTACCTTCCAGTCGCCAATCTGTCGGTCAACGCGTTGGTCATCATTTTGCTCGGCGGCGGCGTAGGGTTTCTGTCGGGCATGTTCGGCGTCGGCGGCGGCTTTCTGACGACGCCGCTGCTGATCTTCTATGGCATCCCGCCGACGGTCGCGGCGGCATCGGCGGCAACGCAGGTGACGGGCGCCAGCGTGTCGGGCGCGCTGGCGCATCTGGAGCGCGGCGGGGTCGATCTGCGCATGGGGGGGGTGCTCGTCGTCGGCGGGCTTCTGGGGTCGCTGATCGGCGCGGGGCTGTTTGAACTGCTCACCGCCTGGGGCCAGATCGATACGGTGATCAACATGCTCTATGTGGCGTTGCTCGGCTCGGTCGGCAGCATCATGGCGCGCGAGGCATGGGGCGCCTTGCAGAACATGCGCGTCGGCCTGCCCGCGCCGGCGCGCAAGCGGCGCCATCATCCGATGGTCGCCAACCTGCCGCTGCGCTGGCGCTTCTATCGCTCGGGCCTCTATATCTCGCCGCTCGCGCCGCTGATCCTCGGCATGTTGGTGGGCATTTTGACGATGCTGCTGGGCGTCGGCGGCGGCTTCATCATGGTCCCCGCAATGCTCTTTCTGCTGGGCATGGGCACGCAGGTCGTCGTCGGAACCTCGCTGTTCCAGATATTGTTCGTGACGATCGCGACGACGATGGTTCACGCGCTGACGACCGGCGCGGTCGACATCGTGCTTGCGGGGCTGCTGCTGCTCGGCAGCGTGACGGGCGCACAGATCGGCGCGCGCTTTGCGCAGAGCGTCAAGCCCGAATATCTGCGTATGGCGCTGGCGGTGATCGTCCTGCTCGTCGCGGCGCGCATGGCGGTCGACCTCTTCATCCGCCCCGACGAAATCTACACCGTGCAATGACCGTGGTGCGCGCCCTGATCGCATTGTTGGCGCTGGCGCTGCTTCCGCTCACGGCAACGCGCGCGGCCGATCCACGGCTCGTTCCCGACGTGTCGAGCCGCGCAATCGACATCCAGTACAGCTTCACCGGCGAGGAATTGCTGTTGTTCGGGGCGATTCTTTATCCCGGCCAGCGCCTGCCCGATGACCGCGCCGACATCGTCGTCGTGCTGAAAGGGCCGGTGCGGCCGATCGTGCTTCGCGAAAAGCGGCGCGTCGCGGGCATATGGGTCAACGCCAGCAGCATTCGCTTGCGCACCGCGCCCAGCTTTTACGCCATCGGTTCGTCGCGCCCGATCAACAAGCTGGTCGACGAACGCACGGCGGCGATCTTCGAGCTCGGGCTTGCCAATCTGTCGATGTCGCCGACCGGATTTTCTGAAGCGAAAACGCTCGAGCGCTTCGAGGCGGGGCTCATCGACCTATATAAGCGCGCCGGGCTGTTCTTCGAAAATCCCTCGGCGGTCGAGATTACCGAAGGCGTGCTCTATCGTGCGCGCATCCCTGTGCCCGCGCGCGTTCCGGTGGGCACCTATCGCGCCGAAACCTATCTGATCAGCCGCGGCCGCGTGCTCGCGGTCGCATCGCGCGATGTCCAGATCCGCAAGACCGGCTTCGAGCGCTTCGTCGCGCTGGCCGCCGAGGAGCACGGTTTTCTCTACGGCCTGTCGGCGGTGCTGATGTCGCTCGGTCTCGGCTATGCCGCATCGGCCGTCTTTCGTCGTCGCTGAGCCATCTAAGCGCTTTATTTACCCTCCTCTGCGATAGCCGACGGCGCGATCACAAAGGCGGGGGCTTGGTTTATGGACATGCAGGGCGGTTTCGGCGCCGGAGACTCGACAGCGGTGCAGCATCTGCGCCTCGCCGGGGGCGGCGTGGCGGCTGCGGTGACACCGGGCACCACGCATCACCGCGATGACCTGCTGATCGGCGAAGTCGTCGACATTTCGGGTTCGGCATCGCGCGTGCTGCTCGACGCGGCGACGATCGGCACCCTGTCGTCGTCGGGCGACGCTGCGGTGGCGATGGCCGGACAGGTTGGCGCGCAGGTAAAGGTGCGCGTCGGCAATATCTGGCTCGTCGCCAGCATCCGCGACCAGCAATTGCACGAACGCGGCGAAGGGTTGATCGTCGCAACGATCGACTTCCTCGGCGAAGGCGAAGAGGAAAAGATCACCGGGCGCATCCACAATTTCCGTCGCGGGGTGACACGCTACCCCGTGCCGGGCAGCCCGGTTTTCGCCGCGACCAGCGCCGACCTCAAACAGATTTACGCCGCCGATGAACGCGCGCATGTCGAGATAGGCACGGTGCATCCGACAAAGGATGTCCGCGGTTCGCTCTATGTCGACGCGATGCTGGGCAAGCATTTCGCGCTGCTCGGTTCGACGGGTACGGGTAAATCGACCAGCGCCGCGCTCATCCTCCACAAGATTTGCGAGCTCGCGCCGCAGGGTCATATCGTGATGATCGACCCGCACGGCGAATATTCGGCGGCCTTCAAGGGCACGGGGGCGCTGTTCGACGTCGACAATCTGGCAATGCCCTATTGGTTGATGAACTTTGAGGAACATTGCGAGGTGTTCGTCACCGCCGAGGGGCGCGACCGCCAGGCGGACTGCGACGTGCTCGCGCGCTGCCTGCTTCAGGCGCGGACCAAGAACCGGCTTGCCGAGGGCATGACCAAGATCACGGTCGATTCGCCGATTCCCTATCTGCTTTCCGACCTGCTCAACATCCTCACGAACGAAATGGGCAAGCTCGACAAGGCGACATCCACCGCGCCCTTCATGCGCATCAAGGGCAAGATCGAGGAAATGCGCGCCGACCCGCGCTATAATTTCATGTTTTCGGGCATGCTTGTCGCCGACACGATGGCGAATTTCCTCGGCAAGATTTTCCGCCTGCCGTCGGACGGCCGACCGATTTCGATCATCGACGTGTCGGGGGTGCCCAGCGACATCACCGGGGTCGTCGTCGCCGTGCTGTCGCGCCTGACCTTCGACTATGCGATCTGGTCGCGCGGCGAACCGCAGCGCCCGATCCTGCTCGTCTGCGAGGAAGCGCATCGCTACATCCCCTCGAAGGATATTGGCCAGGGGCAGGCCGTGCGCAAAATCCTTGAACGGATCGCCAAGGAAGGCCGCAAATATGGCGTGTCGCTGGGCCTTATCACCCAGCGTCCGTCGGACCTTGCCGAAGGCGTGCTGTCGCAGTGCGGCACCATCATCTCGATGCGCCTCAACAACGAACGCGACCAGCATTTCGTGAAAGCGGCGATGCCCGAAGGCGCGCGCGGCTTCATCGATTCGATCCCCGCCCTGCGCAACCGCGAATGTATCGTCTGCGGCGAGGGCGTGTCGATCCCGATCCGCGTCTATCTCGACACGCTTGAGGAAGAAAAGCGGCCGGCGTCGAGCGATCCGCTCTTCTCGAAACTGTGGCGCGAAACCGGCGGCGAGGCAGAGATCATCGAGCGCGTGGTGAAACGCTGGCGCAGCCAGGGGCGGTAGGCGCCCCTTTCGCAGCTTCGCGTCCGCTGAATGGCGGCTTTGGGGTGGCAAGCGGATTTGGCGCGAATAAGCCCCTCTCCTTCAAGGGGGGGGAGGGCATTTTGGCAGCAACCGGTCGCCCCCAGACATTCCAAACCTGCCCACGCTGTCAACTCTTGGGTGGCTCCCACAATTCGATCGGATTGCCCTCGGGATCGTGGACCCGCGCAAAGCGGCCGATCGCCGGATCGTCCCACTCTTCCCTGGTGACGATCTCCTCGCCCGCCTCGCGAAACGGGGCGAGCACGGCGTCGAGGTCGTCGACGCGCAGGTTGATCATGAACTGGCGGTCGGCGGCGAAATAGCCGGTGTCGGCCTTGAACGCCGAAAAGACGAGCGGCCCCGCCGCCGTCATCCACGACCATTGGTCGACCGGCCCGTTGTCGTCGGCGTTGCATCCGGCGCCGACGCCCAGCCGCTCGCGATACCAGGCGTTGAGCGGATCCGGGTCGTGCGCGCGGAAGAACAGCCCGCCGATGCCTTTGACATGTCCCATGGCCACCTGGCTCCTTTGATCAGGGGACAGCCTAGACCGCCTGGCTCAGCGTTTCCACTCTCCGCTTTTCGCAAACTCCTCGCGGATTTGTCCCGACTGATTGAGCCGCGGGTCGGCGTAGCTTGGCGGGGCGGGCACCGCGGCGGGCGGGGCGCCGGGGGTTGCGGGTGGCAGCGCACCGGGCAGCGGCGCGGGCGCGGCGTCGGGGAGCGGTGCGGCGGCGCCGGTAAGGGCGGGGACGGGCCCGACGCCGGGCGCGATACCCTGTCCCTTCAGTATCGCCAGCTGCTGCGCGACGGGCAGATAGGGGCCGGGCACCGGCTCGCGGCCCAGATAGGGGGCGCGAAAGGCGTCGGGCATCCCCCAGCGGCCGCGCCAGCGGTGAAAGATATGCGCGCCCACGATGTTGGTCATCACCAGGCTTTTGCCCCAGCGCGGCCAGATCGCCTGCGTATGATAATGGGTCGCCAGCCCGACCTTGGCAAAGACCTGTCCGCCGAGCGCGGCCGAAGCGATGCGGCTGGCGCGCAGCCAGTTGGCGCGGCCGGGGGGGCGAGCCATCGCGCCGTCGCAGGCAAAGGTGAACTGGCACACGCCCGCGCGCTGCGACCCCTGAAAGACGACGCCGCATATGGTGTTGGGGAAGCTCGGGTGGCGCACACGGTTGATCACCGTCTGCGCGACGCCGCGCATCCCGTCGTCGCTTTCGGATGCGGCTTCGTAATAGATGGCGGCCGTCAGGCAATAATGGGCGCGTTCGCGGTCGAGCGCGGTAACCCCGCGAAAGACATAGGGCTTGGCCGCGGGTCCGACGAACGCCTCCTCGCGCAGCGCGGCCGGGTCGGCGGGCGGCAGCGCGGCCGCGTCGGCAAAATCGATGCTGCGCGGGTCGGGCAGCGTCGGGTCGATCTTCAGTGCTGCCTCATAATCCCCGGCGGTCATGATCGCCCAGCGTTCGGGGTCATAGGGCCTGAAATCGAGCGGCACCGATACGCTGTAAGGCCCGAACATCGTCGGCGCGCGAAACTGCCCGCCCGACAGCACGAAGGCGAGGCAGGCGACCACCGACACTGCGCCGATCGCCGCCCAAAAGGCGCGCCCCGGCCCCGCCGGCCTTTCAGGCGGCGGGTCGCGCCACGTCGAACGGGCGGTCAGCGACAGTTCGGGCTTCATCGGGGCGGCATCATTCCTTGCGCTGCGCCCGCGGGATGCCGACGCAGCGGGACACCCTATACATGAAAACGCCAATAAAGCGTTGCCGCTAACGCATGTCGAGCGCGACGACGAACAGGATCAGCGCCGCGGTCGACGCCAGCGTGCGGACGTGATTCCACGCGGTCCATTCCTTGCGATAGCGCGCCCATAGCGCCTGCCCCGCCGCGCTTTGCGGCTCGCTCGCGTCGAGCGCATTGTTGCGCGGGACGTTGAAGAACATCGTCACCATGAACATGCCGATGAAATAGATTACGCCTCCCGCAAATGCCGCGCACGCCCCTGCCTGACCCCTGTGCACCGCGCCGGCGATCGCAAGCGCGAGGCTCGACAGGCTGGAGCCGAAGAACAGGGGCATGAACAGCGAGCGCTGGATGACGCGGTTGATGCTGGTCATCGCGGCGACCCCGGCGGGTGCGCCGGTGCGCGCAAAGGCCGTCATCGCGAAGGCCGAAAAGGTGAAATAGACGCCCGCAAGAAGGCCGCAGGCGACGATCGAGAACCACAGCAGGGCGGTGACGAGCGGCGCGGTCATGGGCGACTCCGGTTCCTTGTCTGCCGTTTCCTGGCCCATTTATATCGCGGTGGGAATATCGGTTCGCGCTTGCGGGTCAGGGCGGCGGAATGGCGACCGCCTCTCCACTGTCGTCGCGAACATTGCCGCTGGCCGCGACAATGTCGCCGGGCGCCGAATTGTTGAGGATCAGCCCATAGCGCTCGTCGCGGCCGAAGCGATTGTCGACGATGCGCTGGTCGCGGCCGGGTGCGAGGCGCAGCACATGGCCCGCGCCGTTCAGATAATTGCCGATGATGCGGATCTGGCTGTTGCCGCCGTTCGCATTTTCGAAAAAGATTGCGGCATTCAGCACGTCGTCGCCGCACATCTGGCGCCATGGTCCCATGTCGATCGCATTGTTTTCCAGCGTCAGATTCTCGACCCCGCGCACCTGGATGCCGTCGGCGTGCGCGCCGCATGCGGGTTCGGGGCTATGCAGAAAATTATTGCGGATCATCAGGTTGCGGATGCGTCCGGTGTCGGATGTGACGTGGATGAGATCGCTTGTCGAACCATGGACATTATTGCCTTCGAGCACGACATCCGCGGCGCCCGATATCGAGATGCCGCCGTGGATGTCGCACCGTTCGATCCGCGACCGCGGCCCCGACAACAGAATGCTCACCTGCGCGCGGCAGTGGCGCAGGATGACGTCGGCGCCCGCGAAATGATAAAAGCTGCCCCCCGGCGGTTTCGGAAGATCATAGCCGTCGATCACGAGGTTTGATCGTCCGTCATAGGCGGGCCCCGACCAGCTGCGCAGCGTTACGCCCGCGGGCACGCCCGTGTTGGTGGCATCGGGGCGCGGACTGGCGACGGGCGGCGGGGTTGGGGCCGGGGCCGGCGCCGGTGCGGGCGCCGGAGTCGGCGATGGGGCGGGCGCGGGCAATTGCACCGGTGGCGGCCCTTCGTCGCCGGTCCCGCCGCCACATCCGGCGAGCGTCAGCACGGCGAGCAACGCGGTGCGGTGCTGGAACCGGCTTTTGAGCATGATCTGTCTCTCCGGCGGCGCGAACGGCTGACCGCGGCCGTCGGTATCCGACCAGATGACAGGGGTTCAACTATCTCACAGGTTATAATTGACTGTAATATAAAGAAAAGATGGATAATTCGGCTTAACCATCCGGCGGTGTCTGCTGCGTTTCCTCTCCTTGTCCTGCCCTGGCTTTGGCTGACCTTTGCCCCGCGGCAAGGCCGGATGCCGAACCGCTTTCCCTCTTGCCGACGCCGACGCATCGGCCTATATGCGCATCACTTCTTGACATGGTTAGCCAGTTGGGACGTCGGGGCCGCGGGCCGCGGCGGCTATAGCTGCATGGCTTTCCGGTCATCCGAACTGGAATGATGACTTGGTCGATTTCGACGCCCTCCATGCGATCATCGCGCCCGAAGTCGAGGCGATGGGCCTCGCGCTCGTGCGCGTCGCCTTCTTTGGCGGCGACAGCGATCCGACCCTGCAGGTGATGGCCGAGCGACCCGACACGCGCCAGCTGACGATCGACGATTGCGCCGACCTGTCGCGCCGCATTTCGGATCGGCTCGACGCGCTCGAGGAAGCGGGCAAAGACCCGATCGACGTCGCCTATCGGCTCGAGGTTTCGTCGCCCGGCATCGACCGGCCGCTGACGCGCCCTGCCGATTTCGCCGACTGGGCGGGGCATGAGGCGAAGGTGGCGCTTAAGCAAAAGCTGGACGGGCGCCAGCGTTTCAACGGCATCCTCGTCGGTATCGACGGCGATGTCGTGACGATTTCGGATAAGGAAGGGGTGCAGCATCATCTGCCGTTCGAGGCAATCGACACGGCAAAGCTGGTCCTTACCGACAAATTGATTGCCGCAACCGTCCCGCTCTCGGCCGAGGGCGCGGACGAAATGGAAGAAGAAGGACAGGACTGATGGCCACTGCCATTTCCGCCAACAAGGCCGAGCTGCTTGCGATCGCCAACGCCGTCGCCAGCGAGAAGATGATCGACAAGGGCATCGTCATCGAGGCGATCGAGGAAGCGATCCAGCGCGCCGCGCGCGCGCGCTATGGCGCCGAAAATGACATTCGCGCGAAGCTCGACCCGCAGACCGGCGACCTGCGCCTGTGGCGCGTCGTCGAGGTCGTCGAGACGGTCGAGGATTATTTCAAGCAGGTCGATCTCGCCGCCGCGCAGAAGCTCCAGAAGGATGCCAGGATCGGCGACTTCATCGTCGACCCGCTGCCCGCGGTCGATCTTGGCCGCATCGACGCGCAGTCGGCGAAGCAGGTGATCTTTCAGAAGGTCCGCGAAGCCGATCGCCAGCGCCAATATGAAGAGTTCAAGGACCGCGTCGGCGAGATCATCACCGGTGTCGTGAAATCGGTCGAGTTCGGCCACATCGTCGTCAACCTCGGCCGCGCCGAGGGCGTGATCCGCCGCGATCAGCAGATCCCGCGCGAACTGATGCGCGTCGGCGATCGCGTCCGCGCGCTGATCCTGTCGGTGCGCAGCGAAACGCGCGGACCGCAGATTTTCCTGAGCCGCGCGCACCCCGATTTCATGAAAAAGCTGTTCGCGCAGGAAGTGCCCGAAATCTACGACGGCATCATCGAAATCAAGGCCGCCGCGCGCGATCCGGGCAGCCGCGCGAAGATCGGCGTCATCAGCTATGACGGCAGCATCGACCCGGTCGGTGCGTGCGTCGGCATGAAGGGCAGCCGGGTGCAGGCGGTCGTCCAGGAAATGCAGGGCGAAAAGATCGACATCATTCCCTGGTCCGAAGATACGGCGACCTTCGTTGTCAACGCGCTTCAGCCTGCCACGGTCCAGCGCGTCGTCATCGATGAGGATGATGGCCGCATCGAAGTCGTCGTCCCCGACGATCAGCTCAGCCTCGCGATCGGCCGGCGCGGCCAGAATGTCCGTCTGGCCAGCCAGCTTACCGGCAAACAGATCGACATCATGACCGAAGCTGATGCGAGCGAGAAGCGCCAGCGCGAATTCGTCGAACGATCGACGATGTTCCAGGAAGAACTCGACGTCGACGAAACGCTCGCGCAGCTCCTCGTCGCCGAAGGTTTCGGCGAACTCGAGGAAGTCGCTTATGTCCCGCTCGAAGAGCTTGCGAGCATCGAGGGCTTCGATGAAGAACTCGCGCAGGAGCTGCAGAGCCGTGCCGCCGAAGGACTCGATCGCCGCGAGGAAGCCGCGAGACAGGAGCGTCGGGCCCTTGGTGTCGAGGATGCGCTCGCCGAGATTCCGCACCTGACCGAAGCGATGCTCGTCACGCTCGGCAAGGCGGGGATCAAGACGCTCGACGATCTCGCCGACCTTGCGACCGACGAGTTGATTGCGAAGAAGCGCACCGACAACCGCCGCGGCCCGGCGCGCGGTGAGCGCGCCGAGGACAAGGGCGGCGTGCTGGGGGATTACGGCCTCAGCGAAGAACAGGGCAACGAGATCATCATGGCGGCACGCGCGCACTGGTTCGACGACGAACCGGAAGCGAAGTCCGAGGCGGCGACGCAAACCGGGGAGGCCGCCGATGCGGACCCCGCGCAATGATCAGCTGAGCCAAACCGACCGCGCAAAGGCGCGCGGCAACCACGTGCCCGAGCGGCGCTGCGTCGTCACCGGAGAGGTGTTTCCGGCGGAGCGACTCGTGCGCCTCGCGCTTGGTCCCGATGGCGCCATCGCGCCCGACGTCCACGGCAAGGCGCCGGGGCGGGGCGCATGGATCGGTGTCGACCGGGCGACGCTCGAGGCGGCGCAGGCCAGGGGCAAGCTCAGGAGCGGCCTTGCGCGTGCGCTGCACGAGAGCGGCTTCGCGATCCCCGACGATCTCGGCGAGCGGATCGAGGCCCAGCTCGCCCGCGCGACGCTTGACCGGCTCGGTCTCGAATCGCGCGCGGGCATGCTTATCAGCGGCAATGACAAGGTCGAACAGGCGGCGCGCCGCGGGCAGGTTCGCCTGCTCCTCCACGCCAGCGATGCGGGCGAGGATGGTCGCAAGAAGCTGGCGCAGGCGTGGCGTGTCGGCGAGGATGCGGAAGGGTCGGGCCGCGAGGGACTGGTCTTGCCGGTAGACCGCGGCACCCTATCTGTGGCATTGGGACGCGAGAACGCGGTGCATCTGGCGATTGTCGACGCCCGCGCCGCTGACCGGGTGCTGGCGCATTTGAGCCGCTGGCAGTTTTTCACCGGATGGAGTAGGGACGCGGCCAATCGCGTTTCGGATACGGATTCCCGCGCGCCGGGAACAGGGGATACGTCCGCGGCTTCCGCCGTTTCGGGCGCGTTTTGAAGGAATGATGGTTTTCGATGAGTGACGAACAGGACAAGCCGACCCTTAGCCGCAAGCCCCTGGGCCTGAAGCGGACGGTCGAGGCCGGACAGGTGCAGCAGCAGTTCAGCCATGGCCGCCGCAATACGGTGGTGGTCGAGGTGAAGCGTCGCCGCGTGCTGGGTCGGCCGGGCGAGGCCGCACCGGCACCTGAGGCCGAAGAGGCAAAGGCCGCGCCCGCCCCTGCGCCTGCACCCGTCGCACCCAAGCCCGCGGCGCCGAAGCCTGCCGCGACGGACAGCCTGTTGACGCGGCAGGAGCGGCAGGCGCAGTTGCTGCGCGAGGCCGAGGAAGCGCGCATGGCGGCGCTCGAAGAGAATCGTCGCCGCGAGGAAGCGGCGCGCGCGCGGGCGGCCGAGGAAGAACGGGCGCGCGCCGAAAAACGCGAAGAGCAGGCCGCGGCAAAGGCCACCGAGCCAGCGCCGTCGCCTCCGGCACCGTCGCCGGATGCCCCTGCCGACGTCCCGGTCGCCGAGCGTCCGGCCGAAACCGCCGCGCGTCCTGCGACGGCGAGCGCGGCCCCGGCGCCACGCCGCTTTACGCCCGTCGAGCCGCCAAAACGCCCCGAGCCCAAGCGCCCCGAACCCAAGGCCAGCCGCGGCGGCGAAAATCGCCGCCAATCGGGCAAGCTGACCGTCACGCGCGCGCTCAACGAGGATGAAGGTGCGCGTGCGCGCAGCCTCGCCGCGCTGAAGCGCGCCCGCGAAAAAGAAAAGCGTTCGCACATGACCGCGTCGGGCCCGCGCGAAAAGCAGGTCCGCGAAGTCGTCGTGCCCGACACGATCACGGTGCAGGAACTTGCCAACCGCATGGCCGAAAAGGGTGCCGACCTGGTCAAGGCGCTGTTCAAGATGGGGATGCCCGTCACCGTCAACCAGACGATCGACCAGGACACTGCCGAACTGCTCGTCACCGAATTCGGGCATGAGATCAAACGCGTCAGCGAAGCCGACATCGACATCCGCCACGACGAGGATGTCGACGACGCCGCAGCGCTCAAGCCGCGCGCGCCGGTCGTGACGATCATGGGCCATGTCGACCATGGCAAGACTAGCCTGCTCGACGCGCTGCGCGGCGCCAATGTGCAGGCGGGCGAGGCCGGCGGCATCACCCAGCATATCGGGGCCTATCAGGTGAAGGCGAAGGACGGCAGCGTCATCACCTTCCTCGATACGCCGGGCCACGAAGCCTTTACCGACATGCGCGCCCGCGGAGCGAATGTCACCGACATCGCGATCCTGGTGGTTGCGGCTGACGACGGCATAAAGCCGCAGACGGTCGAATCGATCAATCACGCCAAGGCGGCCGGCGTCCCGATCATCGTCGCGATCAACAAGATCGACAAGGATGGCGCCAACCCGCAGCGCGTCCGCGAGCGCCTGCTCGAGCATGAGATCATCGTCGAGGCCATGGGCGGCGAGGTGCAGGACGTTGAAGTTTCGGCGCTCAAGAAACAGAATCTTGACAAGCTGCTCGACGCGATCGCGCTGCAGGCCGAAATCATGGAACTGAAAGCCAACCCCGACCGCGCCGCCGAAGGCACGGTCATCGAGGCAAAGCTCGACAAGGGACGCGGGCCCGTTGCGACCATCCTGGTTCGCCGCGGGACGCTGAAGGTCGGCGACATCTTTGTCTGCGGCGCCGAAAGCGGCCGCGTCCGCGCGCTCATCGACGATCATGGCAAGCAGGTCAAACAGGCGACGCCGTCGATGCCGGTCGAGGTGCTTGGGCTCGGCGGGGTGCCGATGGCGGGCGATACGCTGACCGTCGTGGAAAATGAGGCGCGCGCCCGCGAGGTCGCGGCCTATCGCCAGGAACAGGCGCTCAAGAAGCGGACGGCGCAGGCGCCCGTCAGCCTTGAAGGCATGTTCTCGGCGCTTGCCGACAAGGCGAATGTCATCGAATATCCGGTGGTCGTGAAGGGCGACGTGCAAGGCAGCGTCGAGGCGATCGTCAACGCATTGAACAAGTTGTCGACCGACGAGATCCGCGTCCGCGTGCTCCATGCGGGCGCCGGGGCGATCACCGAAAGCGATGTGACGCTGGCCGCGTCGACCAAGGCGCCGATCATCGGCTTCAACGTCCGCCCCAACGCCAAGGCGCGCGAGATTGCGAACCGCGAAAAAGTGCGCTTCATGTATTATGATGTCATCTATCACCTGACCGCCGACGTCGCGAAGGAGATGGCGGGCGAGCTTGGCCCCGAACGCATCGAAAATGTCGTCGGCCGCGCCGAGGTCAAGGAAGTGTTCCCGGCGGGCAAGCGCGACAAGGCCGCGGGTCTGCTCGTGCTCGAAGGCTCGATCCGCAAGGGGCTTCACGCGCGTCTTACCCGCGCGGACGTCATTGTCTCTGCAACGACGATCGCGTCGCTGCGCCGCTTCAAGGACGATGTCGCCGAGGTGCGCGCGGGGCTCGAATGCGGTGTCGTGCTCGCCGATACCAACGACATCAAGCCGGGCGATCACCTCGAAGTGTTCGAGGTCGAGCTGCGCGAACGCACGCTGTAACGAACCAGCCCTGCACCCTCGTTGGCGCGAGGGTGCAGGAGGAAAAAAGCCATGCGTCACAAGGACCAATCCGAAGGCCCCTCCGTCCGCGTGCTGCGCGTGGGCGAACAGATACGCCATGTGCTGAGCGAAATCCTTGCGCGCGGCGACGTGCATGACGATATCCTCGCGACGCATCCGGTCAGCGTGACCGAGGTGCGCATGTCGCCGGACCTGCGCCATGCTACCGTCTTTGTGAAGCCCCTGCTGGGCAGGGATGAGGAAGCGGTGCTGAAGTCGCTGAGGACGAACACGGCCTATCTCCAGCGCGAGGTCGCGCATCGCATCCGGATGAAATATGCGGCGAAGCTGAAGTTTCTGGCCGACGAAAGCTTTGACGAGGCAAGTCATATCGATCGGCTGCTGCGCGATCCGAAAGTGGCGCGCGACCTGCACGGCGACAAGCTCGATTGACTTTCGTCCCATGTTCCGGCTTGCATCGTTTCGAGCAAGCAGGCACGACGCCGATGACCGACCCACAAGCCCCCTATCACGCCCACATTTATTACGATCCCGCCGAGCGGCCCGCAGCCGCGGCGCTGCGCGAAGCGTTCGGCCGCGATCCCGCGATCCTGTTCGTCGGGGCCATGTGCGATGGCCCCGCGGGTCCGCATCCGATCGCGCAATATGAGGTGCATTTCCTCGCGCGCTCGCGCGATGCGGTCGTGGCGGCGATCGAGGCGACAGGGCTGCGCGCGCTCGTCCATCCGCTGACCGATGACGATCTGGCCGATCACACGAGCCTTGCACATTGGGTCGGCGCGCCGGTCGATCTCGACGTGACCGTGCTGGATCCACCGGGCGTGAATCAGGGGATTCCGCGCTTCGGCGTGTCGGATTTCTAGGCTTCGACCGGCCCGTCGACGCCCAGTCGCCATCCGCATCCGAGCCGAGCGGGATCGTCGGCGTCGGTGAGCGCCGCGACGGTGCGCCAGCCGTCGGCGCGCAGGCTTGCCGCAACCGCTGCGTCGTGACCGAGCGGCAGGAAGATGCGCCGCTCGCCCATGTCTTCGGCTCCCAGCCCGGCGTCGATCAGCGGATCGGGATAGAGCGAAAAACCGACCGCGGCCTCCTCCGCCTCGCCGACGGGAATCGCATAGGCCCCTCCGCGACCGACCGCATCGCCCTGTCCGGGGACGAAGACCTGGAAACCGAACCAGCTTTGATAGGCGAAACCGTGGCGCTCGGTCGGATCGAGCGTCAGCGTCACGCGGTCGCGGATCGGTGCGGCGATGGCTTCCAATGCGTCGATGCGCGCGCCCAGCACGCCGCTGGTATCGAAGGCTCGCAGGTCGGCGATCGCCCGGTCGAATGGCCCGGTGGCGCGGAGCAGCGGCAGATAGGCCTCGGCGCCGAGTTGCGCGAGCGCGCCGGCGTCCTTGGCGTCGAGCTCGTCGCGAAGCTGCTGAAGGTCGGCGGCCACGGGCAGCGGACCGCTCGAAAGCAGGTCGACGACGTCGGGAAGGGTGAAGTCGATGGTGACGGGGCCGATGCCCGCGGCTTCGAGTGCGTCGATCGCGACCATCACGATCTCGCGCGCCGCGGCGACGCTGTCGCTGCCGATCAACTCGGCGCCGACCTGCAACATCTCGCGCGCGGGGCGGAGCTGGCTGGCACGCAGTTTCACCACCTGTCCGGCGTAGCAGAGGCGCAGCGGGCGCGGCGATGCAGCGAGGAGCGAGGTCGCGATCCGCCCGACCTGGCGTGTGATGTCGGGGCGCAGCGCCAGCGTGCGCTGTGACACCGGATCGGTGAAGCGGAGAAGATCGCGGCCCGACCGGTCGTCGTCGCTGCCCAGCGTCTCGCGAAACTCGGCGAGCGGCGGCGACACCCGGCCATAGCCGTGCGCGCGCATCGCGTCGACCAGCGCGCGCGTGACGCGCGATGCCGCCTCGGCCTGTTGGGGGAGGCGATCGCGGAGGCCTTCGGGCAGCAGGGCAGGGATGCGAGGCATGGTCGGGCTCTCCTACGCGGTGCGTGCCGCAAGTGAAAGCCCCTCCCCTTGAGGGGAGGGTGTTTGGTCAGTCAGAACTTCAACCCCTTCACCGTCTTTACGCCGGGAAGCTGGCAGATCTGCCACAGCAGCGGTTCGGGCATCGGCGAGTCGATCGAGAGTAGCAGGATCGCCTCTCCCCCCGCTTCGCGGCGGCCGAGGTGGAAGGTGCCGATGTTCAGTCCCGCGTCGCCCAGCGTGGTGCCGATGCGGCCGATAAAGCCCGGCGCATCTTCGTTGACGATATAGAGCATGTCGCCGTCGAGGTCGGCCTCGACCTTGATGCCGAACATTTCGACCAGGCGTGGTTCATTGTTGCCGAACAGCGTGCCCGCGACCGAACGGTCGCCCGTTTCGGTCGCGACGGTGACGCGGACGAGCGTATGATAATCGCCCTCGCGGTCGTGGCGCACCTCGCGCACGTCGAGCCCGCGTTCGCGTGCGAGGTGCGGCGCGTTGACCATGTTCACGCTGTCCGAATAGCGGCGCATCAGCCCGGTAAGCACCGCCGCAACGATCGGCTTCAGGTTGAGTTCGGCCGCCGCACCCTCGACCTCGACCGAAATATGGGTGAGATTATCGTGCGCAAGCTGACCGACAAGACTGCCAAGCTTTTCGGCAAGGCTCATATAGGGACGCAGCTTCGGCGCTTCCTCGGCCGACAGGCTGGGCACGTTGAGCGCGTTGGTGATGCCGCCGGTCAGCAGGTAATCGCTGATCTGCTCGGCCACCTGGATCGCGACATTGACCTGCGCCTCATCGGTCGACGCGCCGAGGTGAGGGGTGCAGATGAAGTTGGGAGCGTTGAACAGCGGGTGGTCGGCGGGCGGCGGCTCCTGCGCGAACACGTCGAGCGCGGCACCCGCGACATGGCCGCTTTCGAGCGCATCCTTCAATGCTTCTTCGTCGATCAGCCCGCCGCGCGCGCAGTTGATGATGCGCACGCCTTTCTTGGTCCGCGCAAGATTTTCCCGCGACAGGATATTGCGTGTCTGGTCGGTCAGCGGTGTGTGCAGCGTGATGAAATCGGCGCGCGCGAGCAAGGTTGCAAGATCGGCCTTTTCGACGCCGAGTTCGATCGCGCGCTCGGGGGTCAGGAAGGGGTCGAAGGCGACGACCTTCATCTTGAGGCCCAGCGCGCGTTCGGCCACGATGCTGCCGATGTTGCCGCAGCCGATCAGGCCCAGCGTCTTCGACGTCAGCTCCACCCCCATGAAGTCGTTCTTCGGCCATTTGCCCGCCTGCGTTCCGGCATTCGCCTCCGGGATCTGGCGCGCGAGCGCGAACATCATCGCGATCGCGTGTTCGGCGGTGGTGATCGAATTGCCGAACGGGGTATTCATCACGACGACGCCCTTTTTCGATGCCGCCGCTATGTCGATATTGTCGACGCCGATCCCGGCGCGGCCGACCACCTTCAGCCTGGTCGCGGCGGCGAGAACGTCGGCGGTGACTTTGGTGGCCGAACGGATCGCAAGGCCGTCATAGTCGCCGATCATCGCGATCAGTTCGTCCCTGGTCTTGCCGGTGATGACGTCAACGTCGATGCCGCGCTCCTTGAAGATCGCGGCGGCCTTGGGGTCCATCTTGTCGCTGATGAGGACTTTGGGTTGGGTCATGGAACTAACCTTCCGTGTGCTTGCGCGAAGGCGGGAGCCGAGCTCCCGATGCTTGCGCAATGAAATGGCAGGAGATGGGTCCCCGCCTTCGCGGGGACGCACAGAAACTAACGGAGCGAGGCGTAAGCCCAGTCGAGCCACGGGCCGAGCGCTTCGATATCGGCGGTATCGACGGTCGCGCCGCACCAGATGCGCAGCCCCGGCGGCGCATCGCGATAGCCGGCGATGTCGTAAGCCGCGCCCTGCTTTTCGAGCAGCCCGGCGAACCTCTTGATGAAGTCCGCATCGGCGCCTGCAACCGACAGGCAGACCGAGGTTTTCGAGCGGCTGGCGGGATCGGCGGCAAGGTGGCTGAGCCAGTCGCGTTCCGCGACAATTTTGTCGAGCGCCGCGGCATTGGCGTCGCTGCGGGCTTTCAGGCCGTCGAGACCGCCGAGCGACTTGGCCCATTCGAGCGCGAAGATCGCATCCTCCACCGCGAGCATCGAAGGGGTGTTGATCGTCTCGCCCTTGAATACGCCCTCGGCGAGCGCGCCCTTGCTGACAAGGCGGAACAGCTTGGGCAGCGGCCAGGCGGGAGTATAGGTTTCAAGCCGTTCGACCGCGCGCGGACCCAGGATCAGCACGCCGTGCCCGCCTTCGCCGCCAAGCACTTTCTGCCAGCTGAAGGTCGCGACGTCGATCTTGTCCCACGGCAGGTCGTAAGCGAATACCGCGCTGGTCGCATCGGCAAAGCTCAGCCCCTCGCGGTCGGCGGCGATCCAGTCGCCGTTCGGAACGCGCACGCCGCTGGTCGTGCCGTTCCAGGTGAAGAGCACGTCGTTCGACCAGTCCACTTGGCCAAGGTCGGGAAGCTGGCCGTAATCGGCGCGGATGATTGTGGGATCGAGCTTCAGCTGCTTTGCCGCATCGGTAACCCAGCCCTCGCCAAAGCTTTCCCACGCAAGGGCGGTGACCGGACGCGCACCCAGCATCGTCCACATCGCCATTTCAAAGGCGCCGGTGTCGCTGCCCGGCACGATGCCGATGCGGTGCGTGTCGGGAAGCTGCAGCATCTCGCGCATCAGGTCGATGCAATAAGCGAGGCGCGCCTTGCCGATCTTTGCGCGATGCGAACGGCCAAGCGATTCGGTAGCGAGTTTGTCGGGGGACCAGACCGGCGGCTTGGCGCAGGGTCCGGACGAAAAATAGGGGCGCTGAGGGCGCACCTCAGGCGTCGTCACTTCACTCATTCAGTCTCTCCTTGCAGAGAGCGCGCGCGGCGTTGGGACCGCGTGGCCCGGAGCCGCGTTTAGGCTGCGCGCGCCGCCTGTCAAATAAATTGCACCCCTCGCGCGAATTTTTCCGACGATTGGCGCGAGGGTATACCGCTTGTTCACCATTTCGTCGGTATTTTGACACCCATGTTCTTCGCGCCGCTTCTGAAGCCCCGGACGCTCATCGCCGCCGCCGCCGCGCTGACCCTGTCGGCCTGTTTCGGTGCGCCCGACGTGATGAAAAAGGGGGGTGGAAACCGGACCATGGCCGCCAAACCGACGCGGCCGCAACCCGTTGCCGCCCCTTCCTTCACCAGCGTCGAGGCGCAGCAATGCGCGTTCGATCTCAAACAGGCCGGCGTGCGTTTCACGCCGCTTCCCGATCAGGACCATGGCGGCGGCTGTTCGTCGATCGATTCGGTGAAGCTTCTCGATGTCGGCGTTCCCGTATCGGGCCTGGGGCCGATGACCTGTCCGCTTGCGCGCAATTTTGCGGCCTGGGCGCAATATGCCGTGAAGCCCGCCGCGCGCCGCTACTTCGGCACCGAGGTCGTGAAGATCGAAACCTTTGGAACATACAGCTGCCGTAACATCTATGGCGGCCGGTCGGGCCGCTTGTCGCAGCACGCCTATTCCAACGCGATCGATGTGTCGGGCTTTGTGCTTGCCGACGGGCGCCGCATCCTGCTCAGCGGCGGATGGAGGGGCGATGTGGCATCGCAGGATTTCCTTCGCGCGCTCCACAAATCGGCGTGTCGCCGCTTCGGCACTGTGCTTGGCCCCGATTATAACGCCGCCCATCACGATCATTTCCACTTCGACATGAGCGGCAACGGATATTGCCGCTGACCATGATCGTCATTCCGGCCTTGGGCGGAATGACGAGGTTGTGGAGGCTGATCGTTTGCGTGATGCACCCCACGCGTAAAGAGCGGTGGCCAGCCGCCGGGTGATGTGCTTGAATGCGCCCATGGCTGGCGATCGCCCCCGCTATAAACGCTATGATCGCCCCGCCGGCGGCTGGGGCGCGGCGGCGGCGACGGCCAAGGTGCTGCTCGAACAGAGCGTCGTGACCAAGGGATCGCGGGCGCTGTTGTCGATGAACCAGCCCGGCGGGTTCAAATGCCCCAGTTGCGCCTTTCCCGACGCCAGCTGCACCAAGAAGCTCGACTTCTGCGAAAATGGCGCCAAGGCGCTCGCGCACGAAGCGACCAAGTTTCGCGTCACGAGCGACTTTTTCGCGCAGCACAGCGTCGCCGAGCTGATGGCGCAGTCCGATTACTGGCTTGAGATGCAGGGCCGGCTGACCGAGCCGATGCGTTACGACGCCGCGACCGATCATTATGTTCCGGTCGGCTGGGACGAAGCCTTTGCGCTGATCGGCCGCCATTTGCGCGCGCTGGACAGTCCGCACCGCGCCGAATTCTATACGTCGGGCCGCACGTCGAACGAGGCCGCCTTTCTCTATGCGATTTTCGCGCGCGAGTTTGGCACGAACAATTTTCCCGATTGCTCGAACATGTGCCATGAACCGACGAGCCGCGGCCTGCCGCCGTCGATCGGCATCGGCAAGGGCACGGTGATCCTCGACGATTTCGATCAGGCGCAGGCGATTTTCCTGATCGGCCACAATGCGGGGACGAACGCGCCGCGGATGATGACCCCGCTCGTCGAGGCGCGCCGACGCGGGGTGCCGATCGTCGCGGTCAATCCGATGCCCGAACGCGCGCTCATCCGCTTCACCGAGCCGCAGGATGTGGTCCAGATGGCGACCTTCGGCTCGACCGAAATCAGCAGCGAGTTCGTGCACATCAGGATCGGCGGCGACCTGGCGCTGCTCAAGGGCATGATGAAAATCCTGTTCGAGCGCGACGCCGCGGGCGAGGCGGTGCTCGACCATGATTTCATCGCCGAACATACCGACGGCCTTGCGGCGCTGCGCGCCGATGTCGAGGCGCTATCCTGGGACGCGATCACCGCCGCGGCGGGGATCGACGCGGCGCAGATCCGCCGCTGCGCCGACATCTATATCCGCTCGAACGCGACGATCATCTGCTACGGCATGGGCGTCACCCAGCACCAGCGCGGGTGCGAACTGGTGCAGCAAATCGCCAACCTGCTTCTCCTGCGCGGCAATTTCGGCAAGCCCGGCGCGGGCATCTCGCCGATCCGCGGCCATTCGAACGTGCAGGGCGACCGCACCGTCGGCATCGACGAACGGCCGTCCCCGGCCTATCTCGACCGCGTCCGCGATGTTTTCGGTTTCGATCCGCCGCGCGAGCACGGCCATCACAGCGTCGCGGCGGTCGAAGCAATGCTGTCGGGCAAGGCCAGGGTCTTCATCGGCCTCGGCGGCAATTTCGTCCGCGCGGTCCCCGATACCGAGCGTGCCTATGCCGCGATGCGGCAGCTCGACCTTAGTGTCGGCATCGCGACCAAGCTCAATCGCGGCCACCTCGGCCACGGCCGCGACGCGCTGATCCTGCCGGTGATCGCGCGCTCCGAGCGGATCGAAACCGCGGCGGGCGAACAGTTCGTGACGATCGAGGATTCGATGTCGAACGTCACCGCGTCGCGCGGCGTGCTCGACCCCGCGAGCGAGCATCTTTTGTCCGAGGTCGAGATCGTCTGTCGCATCGCGATGGCGACGCTGCCGGACAGCAAGGTGGATTGGGCCAGCTATATCGACGATTACGGCCTGATCCGCGACAAGATCGCCGACGTCTATCCTGCCATCTACGAAGGCTTTTCGGATCGTATCAGGGCGCCGGCGGGCTTTCACCTCGACATCCCTCCGCGTCGCCGCGTGTGGGCGACGCCGAACGGAAAGGCCAATTTCCTTGTCCTGCCGGGCCTGGCCGTGGATGCGGCGGTCGACGATCCCGCGATGCTGCGGCTCGCGACGGTGCGCTCGCACGACCAGTTCAACACGACGATCTACAGCTATAACGACCGCTATCGCGGCGTTTACGGCGACCGGATGGTGCTGTTCATGAACGCCGACGACAGGGCCGAGCGCGGCCTGCCCGAAGGCGCGCGCGTCGCGCTCGAAACGATCACGGCCGACGGCGTCGTGCGGCGTGTCGAGGGGCTGGCGCTGATCGACTATCCGATGTCGCGGGGGTCGGTCGCGGGCTATTATCCCGAACTCAACCCGCTGCTCCCGCTCGCCTTCCACGACCGCGTGAGCGGCTGCCCCGCCGCCAAGGCGATTCCCGTGCGGGTGGTTGCGTCGGGTTAGGGCGACCCCGGTTCAAAACGCCACCTCTCCAATGCCCTTCGCTCGACACGAACGGCAAAATGGGCCGGAATCTCCAGGTCAGCCCTTCGCCAGCCGTTCGAGATCCGCCACGCTGTTGATATTGGGCGGGTCGAAATCGCACCGCACCGCACGCGCGCCGATGCGGCGGGCAAAGGCGCGCACCGCCAGGTCGCCGGCTTCCCCCAGCATCGCTTTCACCTCGCCCAGCGCCGTGACGGGCCACAGCCCGATTACCGGCTGGCTGTCGAGGAAAGCGGGGGCGGGGGACAGTATCGCGGCAAGGTCGGCGGGCAGGCGGACGCAATCGACCGGCGCGCTCAGCAGCTGGTCGAACCCCTGGCCCGCCGCATGACCCAGCGCGCCCGCAATCGCGCCGAGCGGCCCCATGCCGGGGCGTGGCCAGTCGGCGATGCCGTCCGCGCGCCCGACGACGACGACCGCGTCGCAATGGGGGGCGAGCGCGGCGCGCGCATGATCGAGCAGCGTGCGCCCGCCCAGCATCGCCAACGCCTTGTCCGACCCGAAGCGGCGCGAAGCCCCGCCGGCGAGGATCGCGCCCAATGTCCTCATGCGATCATGCCTTGCCGATCGGCGATCACCAGCGCCGCGTCGGGCCTCGCCAGCGCCACCAGCGTCAGCCCCGCCGCCGCCGCGCGCGCCGCGGCGAGGCTTGTCGGCGCCGAGATGGTGACGAGCATCGGGCAACCCGCGCGCACCGTCTTTTCGACCAGTTCATAGCTGCACCGCGCCGACAGCAGGATGAAACCGTCGCCCGCGTCGATCCCCGCCCGCGCCAGCGCACCGATCAGCTTGTCGAGCGCATTGTGCCGCCCGACATCCTCACGCGCCAGCCGGATCGCGCCCGCGGGCGAGCAGAAGGCGGCGGCGTGGGCGGCACCCGTTGCGCGGCCGAGCGGCTGGTGTTCCTCGATCGCTGCAAGGGCGGCGGCAATGGCCGTGCGGTCGGTCATAATGCGCGCGGTCACCGGCGGCAGCGGGCGCAGCACCTCCTCGACATTCGCAATTCCGCACAGGCCGCAGCTGCTTTCGCTCACCCGCGTCCGCGCGCGTTCGAGCGCCGCGGCGTTGCGCTCGGCCGTCAGCCACAGCCGCAGCGCCCAGCCGTTCTCGATCGGCTGCACGTCGATCCGCCGGATGTCGGCGGGCGCCGCGATCAGCCCTTCGCCCAGCGCAAAGCCGACGGCATAATCCTCCAGGTTCGCGGGCGTCGCCATCATCACCGCATAGGCGATGCCGCCGACCTCGACCGACACCGGCGCCTCGACGGCGATGCAGCGCTCGATCGCGGCATCGCCGGGCGCGCCGAGTCCCAGCCGGTCGACGAGGAGTTGGGTCGTCGCATCGTTCATCGCCGCTTCCTAACCGATCCGCGGTGCGCTGTCGCGGGCGTCGGTGATTGCCATTTGCGCGGCATGTCCTATGCCGACGCATCATGGACGTTCCGATTCAGGCAGTGCTCGTCGGCAAGGCGCGCCCCTTTCGCGGCGACGAGGCTTCGGCCATTGCAAAAACACCCGCCGCGGGTGCGGTCGTGGTCGGCCCGCTCGGCCTGGCGGGCGACGAGCAGGCCGATCGCAGCGTCCATGGCGGCATCGACAAGGCGATCCACCATTATCCCGCCGATCATTATCCGCACTGGCGTTCTCGCCTCGGCGACGCGCCGCTGCTCGATACGGCGGGCGCGTTCGGCGAGAATATCGCGACCACAGGGCTTGACGAGCACAATATTTGCCTCGGCGACCGCTTCCGCCTCGGCACCGCGCTTGTCGAGGTGAGCCAGGCGCGCCAGCCATGCTGGAAACTCGACCATCGTTTCGGGGTGAAAGGCGTGATGGCAGAGGTCGTCGCGAGCCGTCGGACGGGCTGGTATTATCGCGTGCTCGAACCGGGGACGGTGCAGACGGGGGACAGGCTGAACCTTGTCGACCGGCGGTGGCCAAACTGGCCGCTGGCATCGCTCTTCGGCCTCCTGATCGGCGGCGAAGCGAAGGCGCGCCTCGCCGACCTCAGCGCGCTCCGCACCGTCCCCGCGCTGGCCGAAACCTGGAAACTGCGCCGCGCCAAGCTCGCCGCGCAGTTCGGCGTCGATTAGCGCAGCTCGCGCAGCACCGCCATCAGCCGCGCCTTTTCCTCGTCGCTGAAGAGCAACCCCAGCTTGCTTCGCCGCCACAAAATATCCTCGGCGGTGCGCGCCCATTCCTGTTCGGTCATCCAGCGAACCTCGGCGACGCTGAGCCCGTGCGCGATCTCGCCGCCGAGCGCGTTCCAGTCGCCGGCATCGCCAAGCCAGCGCCGCGCCTCGGTGCCATAGGCGCGCGCGATGCGCTGGGCGGTGGCCGCGGAAAGGAAAGGGTGGGCGAGCCGATATTCGGCCGCGAGCGCCGTGGCGCCCGTTATCGGAAAATCGCCGCCGGGCAGCGCCGCCTTCGCCGTCCAGTGCTTGCCCGTCAGCGCGGGCACGTGGCGCGCCAGCGCGTCGACCGCCTCTTCGGCAACATGGCGATAGCTGGTGATCTTGCCGCCATAGATGGTGAGCAGCGGCGCGCCTTCGGCGAGATCGAGGTCAATTCGGTATCCGCGGGTCGCCGCCTCGGGCCGCTCCGACCCCTCCTCGACAAGCGGGCGGACACCCGAATAGGTCCACACGACGTCGGCAGGCGTGACGGGCGCGCGGAAATAGAGGCTTGCGCCCTCGCACAGATAGGCGATCTCCGCGTCGCTGGCCTGCGCCTCGTTCGCCGGCCCGTCGTGATCCACGTCGGTCGTGCCGATCAGCGTGAAGTCCTGTTCATAAGGAATGGCGAAAAAGATGCGCCCGTCGGGAAGCTGGAAAAAATAGGCATAATCATGGTCGAACAGGCGGCGCACGACGATATGCGACCCGCGCACAAGGCGCATTTGATGGTCGGGCTCGGCATCGGCGCGTTTCAAGAGGTCGAGCACCGCCGGCCCTGCGGCGTTCACTACGCTGCGCCCCGTAAAGCGATAGTGATGCCCCTGGTCGTCCGCCGCCTCGACCACCCACTGTCCCTCCTCGCAGCGCAGCATTTCGGCGCGCGTGCGCGTGCGGACCCGCGCCCCGCGGTCGGCGGCGTCGCGTGCGTTGAGCAGCACCAGCCGCGCGTCGTCGACCCAGCCGTCCGAATATTCAAAGCCATGGACATAATGCGGCTGCAACGGCGCGCCCGCGGCATGGCGCCGAAGGTCGACCGAACGTGTTGCGGGCAGTTTCCTGCGCCCGCCGATATGGTCATAGAGGAACAGCCCCAATCGCAGCAGCCAGCGCGGGCGCAGCCCGTCGCGATAGGGCAGGACAAAGCGCATCGGGCGGATGATGTGCGGCGCGATGCGCCACAGCGTCTCGCGTTCCTTCAGCGCCTCGCGCACCAGGCCGAACTCATAATGTTCAAGGTAGCGCAGCCCGCCGTGGATCAGCTTGGTCGATTTCGACGAGGTGCCTTCGGCCAGATCATTCGCTTCCAGCAGCAGCACGCGCGCCCCGCGCCCCGCGGCATCGCGTGCGACGCCCGCGCCATTCACCCCGCCGCCGACGACGATGACATCATAGGGTTGGGGCGGTTCGGTCATGGGACCGGGTCTTAGAATCCTTTGCGACGAAAAGGAATCCGTGCCGCGTCAATGATCATCCCCGCAAAGGCCGGGATGACGACGATATGCGGCTTACGTATGCGCGTTGCATTCGCGGGGCGCATCCTCCACTTCTCTCATTGCTATCCAAGGGGACGAATGTGAGCGTCAAAGTCGAAACATTGGTGTTGTTCGGGGCGACGGGCGACCTTGCGCAGCGCATGCTTTTCCCCTCGCTCTACAATCTTCACATGGACGGCCTGCTTGCCGATACGCTGACGATCGTCGGGTCGGGGCGTTCGGCGATGGACCGCGACGCCTTTCGCGCGCAGGTCCGCGCCGCCTTGACCGAGCATCTGTCCGCCGACCGCGTCGACGCCGCGACCGTCGACGGCTTCCTCGCGCGCATCGATTATTGCGCGATCGATGCCGGCGCGGGCGCTGGCTATGGCGACCTCGCGGCCTTGCTCGGCGATCGCATGAATCGACCCATTGGCGTCTATCTTTCAACCCCGCCGTCGATGTTCGGCCCGATCGCGCAGGGGTTGAAGGCCGCGAATATCGCGTGCGCCGAATGCCGCATCGCGATGGAAAAGCCGATCGGTCACGACCTCGCCTCGTCGCGTGAGGTGAATGCCCAGGTCGGCGACGCCTTTGCCGAGGACCGGGTGTTCCGCATCGACCATTATCTCGGCAAGGAAACGGTGCAGAACCTGCTCGCGCTGCGCTTTGCCAACATGTTGTTCGAACCGCTGTGGAACGCGCAGGCGATCGACCATGTCCAGATCACCGTTGCCGAAACCGTCGGCCTCGAAGGCCGCGTTTCCTATTATGACGGCGTCGGCGCGCTGAAGGACATGGTCCAGAACCATATGCTGCAACTGCTCGCGATCATCGCGATGGAGCCGCCCGCGAGCGTCAGCGCGACGGCGGTGCGCGACGAAAAGGTCAAGCTGCTGCTCAGCTTGCGCAAGATGCGCGCCGAGGATGTGAAGGCGCACAGCGTCAAGGGGCAATACAGCAGCGGCGCGGTGAACGGCGCCGCGGTCGCGGGCTATGCCGACGAGCTGGGCCAGCCGTCGAACACCGAAACCTTCGTCGCCTTGAAGGCCTTTATCGACAATTGGCGGTGGAAGGGCGTGCCCTTTTACCTGCGCACCGGCAAACGGATGCCGCAGCGCAAGTCCGAAGTGCTGATCCAGTTCAAACCCGTTCCGCACAACATTTTTGCCCGCGTCGGCGCGGGCAAGCTCGACGCCAATATGATGATCATCAACTTGCAGCCCGAGGAGAATATTCGCGTCAAGGTGATGGCAAAGCAGCCGGGGCTCGACCGCGACGGGGTGAAGCTCAAGGAAGTGACGATGGACGTCTCGCTCTCGCACAGCTTTGCCGGCGAACGCCGCCGCATCGCCTACGAGCGGCTGCTGCTCGATTTCATCGAGGGCGACCAGACGCTGTTCGTGCGCCGCGACGAGGTCGAGGCGCAATGGGAGTGGATCGACGCGATCCGCGATGCCTGGGATCAGGTCGACATGGCGCCGCAGAGTTACACCGCGGGCAGTTGGGGGCCATCGAGCGCGATCGCGCTGATCGAGCGAGATGGGGCGAGCTGGCATGATTGATTTTGCCGAACTCCTTCACCCGTTGAGGGAGAGGGATATGAAGCCTTGTCGCATGGCGACCGGGGCGCAGTTGGTTGAGGGGTTTCACCGCCGCTTTCGCACGCCACGTCCGAACCTCTCACCCGGCTTCGACCAGTCGGCAAGCTGGCAACTCTGCGCAACCCTGTCTCCCAAGGGGAGAGGGGACTGGATTTTCTTATGACCGACATCCACCCCATTATCGCCGCCGTCACCGACCGCATCATCGCGCGCAGCGCTCCCCGCCGCGCCGCCTATCTCGACCTCATGGAGCGCCAACGCGACGCAGGGACCAACCGTGGCAACCTGTCCTGCGGCAACCTCGCGCACGGCTTCGCCGCGGCGGGGGACGACAAGGCGGTCATCCGCGCCGGCGCGGCAATGAACATCGGCATCGTTACCGCCTATAACGACATGCTTTCGGCGCATCAGCCCTATGGCCGCTACCCCGAACAGATCAAACTCTTCGCGCGTGAAGTCGGCGTCACCGCGCAGGTCGCGGGCGGCGTTCCGGCAATGTGCGACGGCGTGACTCAGGGGCAGGCGGGGATGGACCTGTCGCTGTTCAGCCGCGACAATATCGCGCAGGGAACCGCCATCGCGCTCAGCCATGCGATGTTCGAGGGCGCGCTTTTGCTGGGCATCTGCGACAAGATCGTGCCGGGCCTGCTCATCGGTGCGCTGCGCTTTGGCCATCTGCCGCAGATTCTGGTCCCCGCCGGGCCAATGCCGTCGGGCCTCGCGAACAAGGAAAAGCAGCGTGTCCGCCAGCTTTATGCCGAGGGCAAGGCGACGCGCGATGAGCTGCTCGAAGCCGAGGCGGCGAGCTATCACGGCGCGGGCACGTGCACCTTCTACGGCACCGCGAACTCGAACCAGATGATGATGGAGTTGATGGGCCTGCACATCCCCGGCGCCGCCTTTACCAACCCCGGCACCAGGTTGCGGCAGGAACTCACGCGCGCCGCGACGCACCGCATTGCGCAGATCGGGTGGGACGGCGACGATTACCGCCCGCTGGCCCGCTGTATCGACGAAAAGGCGATCGTCAACGCCGCGATCGGGCTGCTCGCGACGGGAGGGTCGACCAATCACGCGATCCATCTGCCAGCGATTGCGCGCGCGGCGGGGATCGTCATCGACTGGCAGGATTTCGACGAGCTGAGCCATGCGGTGCCACTGCTTGCGCGCGTCTATCCGAACGGCGCGGGCGACGTGAACCATTTCCACGCGGCGGGCGGGATCGGTTTCGTCGTGCGCGAACTGCTGGGGGCCGGATTGCTGCACGGCGATGTCCTGACGGTCGGCGGGACGATGGCCGATTATGCCAACGAACCGTTGCTGGTCGATGAAATGCTGAAATGGCAGGCCGCACCTGCGGCAAGCCGGGACGATACGATGCTGCGCCCCGTTTCGGCGCCTTTCTCGCCCGACGGCGGGATGCGGCTGCTGACAGGCAATCTCGGCCGCGCGATCATCAAGACGAGCGCCGTTGCCGAGGATCGCTGGACGATCGAGGCGCCTGTGCGGATCTTCGACGACCAGAATCAGGTGCTGACCGCGTTCAAGGCGGGCGAACTCGATCGCGACGTCGTCGTCGTCGTCCGCTTTCAGGGACCGCGCGCCAACGGTATGCCCGAACTGCACAAGCTGACGCCTGCCTTGGGCGTGTTGCAGGACAAGGGGTATCGCGTCGCCTTGCTGACCGACGGCCGCATGTCGGGCGCCAGCGGCAAGGTGCCCGCGGTGATCCACCTGTCGCCCGAAGCGCTGCCCGGACCCGACGGGGTCAGCGGTCCGCTCGCCTATCTTCGGGACGGCGATGTCGTGCGGGTCTGCGCGGTGAAGGGCGAAATCGCGGCGCTGGTGGACGAGGCCGAATGGGCCGCGCGCGCTCCCGCCGCCGCCCCGCCGCCCGCGCTTGGCGTCGGCCGCGAATTGTTCGCGCTTTTTCGCCACCATGCCGACGAGGCGGAGAAGGGCGGATCGGCGGTCCTGGCGGCGATGGAGCAAGTCGTTTAGCGTGCCCGTCATCCGGGCGAGGGCCGGAATTTCGACAGCGCGCCATGACGATAGGGTCAGATCCCGGCTGTCGCCGGGACGAGCATGAAAGTGAGATGGAATGTCCGACAGCGGTATCGAGCAGATCATGGCCCTCGCGCCGGTAATCCCGGTGATTGTCATCGACCGCGTCGAGGACGCCGTGCCGATGGCCGAAGCGCTCGTCGCGGGCGGGCTCAAGGTGCTCGAAGTGACGATGCGCACCCCCGCCGCGCTCGACGCGATCCGCGCGATGAAGGCGGTGCCCGGCGCCGTCGTCGGCGCGGGGACGGTGCTTGATCCCCGGATGCTCAGGGATGCGCTGGACGCCGGTGCCCAATTCATCGTTTCGCCCGGCCTCACCGACAGCCTCGGCGACGCCGCGGTGGCGAGCGGCATCCCCTTCCTGCCCGGCGTTGCCAATGCGTCGAACATCATGATGGGGCTCGACATGGGGCTGGACAGCTTCAAATTCTTCCCTGCGGCGACAAGCGGCGGCATCCCGGCACTCAAAGCGCTCGCGGGCCCATTCGGCGGCGTCAATTTCTGCCCTACCGGCGGGATCAGCGCCGCGACCGCGCCCGAATGGCTTGCACTCGAACCCGTGCGCTGCGTCGGCGGCAGCTGGGTCGTGCCCGCCGGGCCGCTCGATCCGGTGCGGATCGAGGCGCTGGCGCGCGAGGCCGCGGCGCTTCGCCGTTAGGGCCGAATGTTCGCCCATTTGCCCCTCACCCATAATGCGGCAAGGTCCGCTCTTTCGCGCCATTGATTAACCCCATCTTACCTGCCATCGTGCAGCGTTGAAGCGGTAACAAAACCGCCTGTGGGGAGATGTGCGTGCCAAGACCGCAGCCGCATCTGGACGAAGTGCTCGCATCCGAGCCTGGATCGCATATCGCTGCGCTTTTCGATTTCGACGGCACGATCATCGCCGGCTATTCGGCGACGGCGATGCTGCGCGAAAAGTTCCAGCGCCGCGAAATGTCGGTCGAGGAGATTGCCGAAACCGCGCAGGTGATCGCGCAGCACAGCCTGGGGCAGATCGGCTTTTCGGGGCTGATGACCGCCGCCGCCAAGTTCATGAAGGGCGTCGACGAGCAAAGCTTTATCGACTTTGGCGAAGAGCTTTACCGCAAACATATCGCGCGCAAGATTTACCCCGAAACGCGCGCGATCATCGAAGCGCATCAAGCCAAGGGCCATCGCGTCGCGATCATCTCGTCGGCGACGATTTACCAGATCGAATCGACCGCGCGCGACCTTGGCATCACCGACATCAAATGTTCGGCCTATGAGATCGAGGATGGCGTCTTCACCGGCGAGATCGTACGGCCGCTGTGCTTCGGCGAAGGCAAGGTGCTCGCGGCCGAGGAGCTTGCCGCCGAATATGGCCTCGACCTCGACCAGAGCTTTTTCTATTCGGACAGCGACGACGACATCGCGCTTCTGGAGCGTGTCGGCAAGCCGCGCCCGCTCAACCCGAACATGAAACTGAAAGCCATCGCCGACGAACGGAACTGGCCGGTGCAGCGCTTCGCCAGCCGCGGCACGCCGTCGTGGATCGACTATACGCGCACCATCTATGCCACCGGTTCGCTGGTTGGCGCCTTCGCCGCGGGACTGCCGATCTGGGCGCTGACCCGTTCGCAGCGCGAGGCGGTCAATTTTTCGATGGGGCTGTTCGGCGATTTCGCGACCGCGATCACCGGCGTCGAGCTGGACGTCGAGGGCGAGCGCCACCTCTGGTCGTCGCGCCCTTGCGTCTTCATCTTCAACCATCAGAGCAAGGCCGATGTGATGATCCTCGCCAAGCTCATCCGCCGCGACATGGGCGGCGTGGGGAAGAAGGAGATCAGGGACATCCCCATCCTCGGCAAGCTGATGGAATGGGGCGGCACCGTTTTCGTCGACCGCGCCGACGGCAAGAGCGCGATCAAGGCGATGGAGCCGCTGATCGACGCGATCCGCGAAGATGGCAAGTCGATCTGCATCGCCCCCGAAGGCACGCGCAGCCTGACGCCGAAACTCGAACCCTTCAAAAAGGGTGCGTTCCACCTGGCGATGCAGGCGGGTGTTCCGATCGTCCCCATCGTGATCCACAACGCCGCCGACGTCGCGCCGAAGAACGAGTTTGTGATGCGCCCCGCGACGGTGCGCGTCACCGTGCTGCCGCCGGTCGACACGTCGGGGTGGAGCGCGAAAACGGTCAACGCGCACGTCCGCGATGTGCGGAACATGTTTCTGCGCACGCTGGGGCAGGCGGAGGAAAGCGTCGCGGAATCGGTGGCGGGGCCGGCGGCCGGGGCAAAGGGGGAAAAGGTCGCAAGGAAGACCGCCACCAAAAGGACCGCGCCGAAAAAGAAGGCAACCGGCAAGGGCGCCAGGGCATGACCGCACATCGCTTTCCCGTTCGCGTCGAGCAAAGTCGGGATGCCCATCGGCCGGGCGCGTGCCGTCGGGGTGTCTCGACTTTGCTCGACGCGAGCGGGGATGAGGTGGGGGCTCGCTAGAAGGTGCCCGACGGTTCGCACCGCACCCCGATCGTGACGGACGCGGCGGCCGACCGGCTCTACATCATCGACGCGCGCAATGGGGTCGAACGCCGTATCCTGCTCGACTGGATCCATTCGACGAGCGGTGACGACGAGCCCGCCTGGGCCAGCCTCGACATCGAGGACGGCGACCATGCCTTGCCTGTCGAGGCGTTGCAGGCGCGGCTCGGCGCCACGCCGTCGCGGCTTGTCGTGCCGCTGCGCGTCGCCTGGCGTATCCCCGGCTTTGAGAAGGACCGCGCGCTCAAGTTTCGCCACCTGATATTCGGCGACCCGCGCCATCCGGGATCTTTGCGCGCGCGGTTGATCCTGCTGCGCGACCGGCGGCGCGCGCAGATTCTGGTCGGGCAGGCGGCGACGCTCGATGCGTTGCGCATCCGTTTCTGCGCCCAGACCGGCGGCGGCGACGGCGAGCGCGCCGACAGCCCCGAGTTCGCGCGCTTCGTCGCGCGACAGGCGGCGCTGGCGCTCGACGTCGCCGAGCGCGGCGTTCGCGGAACGCGCTACAAGGTGCCGCGCTTCGTCGCTGACAGTCTGCGCACCAACCCCAAGTTCCGCGCCGCGCTCGCCGGGCTCGCCGAAACCACCGGCCGTCCGGTTGCCGATCTCTACCGCGAGGCGCGCCCGCTGATGAAGGAGTTGATCGCACGGCCCAGCGCGCTTTTCCTCGACCTGCGCGCCCGGCTCGACCGCATGATGTTCGGTGGCTACGCGCCCGAAATGGAGATTGACGCGGCGGAACTCGCGCGACTCCGCAACATGCTGCGCGAACATCCGACCTGCATCCTTTTCACCCACAAGACCTATATCGACGGCGCGACGCCCAGCCGCCTCGCCTATGAAAACGACCTGCCGATGCTGCACAGCTTTGGCGGCGCCAATCTCGACTTCGCGATCATGGGCGAATTTTTTCGCCGTTCGGGGATGATCTTCATCCGCCGCAGTTTCCAGGACCAGCCGGTCTACAAGCTCGTGCTGCGCCACTATATCGCCTGGTTGCTCGCCAAGCGTTTCCCGCTGAGCTGGGCGTTCGAGGGGACGCGCTCGCGCCTCGGCAAGCTGATGCCGCCCAAATATGGCCTGATGAAATATGTCCTCGACGCGGCGCACGCGACGGGGACGCGCGGCGTCCATTTCGTCCCCTTCGTCACCAGTTTCGACCTGATCCGCGATGTCGAGGAATATGCCGCCGAACAGACGGGCCGAAACAAGAAGCCCGAAAGCCTGTCGTGGTTCATCGGTTACATGAAAAGCCTGAAGGAACCGTCGGGGCGCATCCGGCTCGACATCGGCGATCCCGTCGTGATCGACGCCGCGCCCGGCCCCGATGACAAGCGCGCGCTTGAAAAAATCGCCTTTGCGGTCGCGGTCGAGGCGAACCGCGTCACGCCGCTCACCGTCACGTCGGTGATGTGCCTGATCCTGCTCGGCATGGCGCCGCGCGGCGCGACCTCTGCCGAACTGCTCGGCGCGATCGGCGCGGTGACCGCCTGGGCGCGGGCGCGGGGAATCCGGCTGAGCAAGGAGCTGGAAAGCGGCGACGCCGGGCTGTCGGCGACCGTCGACACGCTCGTCGCCAGCGGGCTGCTCGCGCGCTATGAAGCGGGAAGCGAGACCATCTATTCGATCGACCCCGTCAAGCATCCGATGGCGAGCTATTACCGCAACATCATTGCGCATCATTTCCTCGATCGCGCGATGATCGAGCTTGCGCTGTTCGCGCTGCGCGACACCGACAGCGGCGATGCGACCGCCGCCTTCTGGGGCAGGATCGACCGTTTACGCGACCTGTTCAAGTTCGAGTTTTTCTATCCGCCGCGCGAGCAGCATCGCGCGGCGATCGAAGCCGAGCTTGCCCGCATCGACCCCGTGTGGGACCGCCGCCTCGCCAGCGGTGACCGCGGCATTGCGCAGCTCATCCGTCGCTGCCAGCCTGTCGTCGGCCACGCGATCCTGCTGCCCTTTGCAGAGGCCTATTCGGTGGTCGCCGACCTGCTCGCCCGCGCAAGACCTGGCGAACCGGTCGATGAAAAGGCGTTGCTCGACGCCGCGCTGACCGAGGGCAAGCAGGCCTATCTGCTGCGCCGGATCAGCAGCGAGGCGGCGATCGGAAAATTGCTGTTCGCCAACGGCTTGTCGCTGACGCGCCATATGGGACTCGCCGAAACGGCAACGCCCGATATTCTGGCCCGGCGCCGCGCGCTGCTGGCGGAACTGCGCGGGCTGGCGAATGTGATGGAAACGATGCGGCTGTCGACGGTGGCGCTCGCGGACCGGCTGGCGGGGGTTGGAGAGTGAGGCCGCTCGTCATTCCGGCCTTCGCCGGGATAACCACAGGTTGGATGTTGGTGGAGGAATAATGCTCAAACAGCTCAGCGCGCAGGACGCCCAGTTCCTCTACACCCAGACCGCGAACAATCTGACGCACATCATGGGGGTCTATATCTACGACCCCTCGACCGCGCCGGGCGGCTTCGTGCGCTTCAAGGACATCATCGCCCACGTCGAAAGCCGCGTTCACACATCACCGCTGTTCAAGCGCCGTCTCCACCGTCTGCCGTTCGACATCGACCATCCTTATTGGGTCGAGGACGAGCATTTCGACATCGAGGCGCATATGAGCCACGCGCGCCTGCCCGAACCCGGCGACTGGCGGCAATTCTGCATCGCGGTCGCGCGCTGGTTTTCGAAGCCGATGGATATGAACCGCCCGCTATGGGACATTTATATCATCGAGGGGCTGGACCGTATCCCCGGCATTCCGAAGGGCAGTTTCGCGATGCTCCACCGCGTCCATCATGCGGCGGTCGACGGTGCATCGGGCGCGCATGCCTTCATCGCGATGAGCGACATCGACGCAAAAGGCACCCCGGCGATTTCCGAACCGCCGCCCGTCGAGGCGCTGGGCGATCCGCCGTCGAGCGCCGAAATCATCTCGCGTGCCTGGGCGGCCTCGCTGCAATCGCCGGTCAAGTTCATGAACGCGCTGATGAAAATGTCGCCAGCGATCATTTCGTCCGCACGCAGGGCGATCGAGGGCGGGATGACCGCGGGTGTCCCCGAAACACGCTTCAATGTTCCCGTCGGCCCGCACAAGATGTTCGACGGCACATCGGTCGCGCTCGCCGACGTCGCGCTGATCCGCAAGAAAGTGCCCGGTGCGACGGTCAACGACGTCGTGCTTACCACCGTAGGCGGGGCGCTGCGCAAATATCTTTTGAAACACAAGGAATTGCCCAAGGAGAGCCTGGTTGCGGTCGCGCCCGTCAATCTGCGCGGAAAGGGCGGCAAAGCATCGACGCCGGGCAACCAGGTATCGGCGATGAGCGTGCCGATCCGCACCGACATTGCCGATCCGCTCGCGCGGCTCGCGGCGGTCCGCGACTATACGGTCGAGGCCAAGGAGGCCAAGGCAGGCGTCAGCGCGCGGATCATGACCGACCTGTCGCAGCATATCCCCGGCGCGACGATGGCAGCCGTTGCGCGGCTCGTCACCAGCGAGCGCTTTGCGGTGCGCGGCACCAACCTCTTCATCTCCAACGTTCCCGGCGCGCAGGTGCCGCTCTATCTCGCGGGGGCCAAGCTCGTGATGCAGCATGGCATGGCGCCGCTTGCGAACAATATGGGGCTGTTCGTCGCGACCCCCAGCTATAATGGCCGCATCGCCTTTTCGATCATATCGGAACGCGCGATCATGCCCGACATCGCTTTTTTCCGGACATGTATCGACGAAAGCTTTGCCGATCTGATGAAGGCGGCGCCGAAGCCGGAGAAGCCCAAAGCCGATACGGCCAAACCGAAAGGGATTCCGAAATCCAGGACGAAAGCGGCGGCCAAAGCGGAAAGGAAAAACGCCTCTTCGTCATCCCGGCGCAGGCCGGGATGACGGGCAGGCGCCAACGCCGTCAAAACAGTTGCTAAAGCGAACGCAACCGGCAAGACTTGGAAAAACAGACCATGCTCTCGCAGGATTACCCAATGCTCTTCACCCCGACGCTCAGCGCCGACCGCGATCTTGTGACCGCGCCCGATTATGCCGCCTGGGCCAAAGCGGCGCGCGACCACGACCGGAAATCGGGGATGCAGGCGTGGCGCGACGCCGACGAGAGCAAGCATTTCGACTATAGGGCGATCCGCGCCCGCCTCGAAAAATTGCGCGGGCTGTCGGCGGCGGGCGACGTCAAAGGGCTGCTCTTTGTCCTCAACGAGGGCATTCACGGCAACATCGACGGCATGGGGCACGAACGGCTTTACACAAAGGCACGTTTCGGCACCAAGAAGCTGGTCGAGGATTATGTGGCGGAGGTTGTCGCCTCGCTGCACAAGATCGCCGCCGCGCGCAGCATCGGCCGCGAGGAAAAGCGCGACTTCTTTCGCCGCGCCCAGCATTGTTATGGCCGCTCGGCGCTGCTGCTCTCGGGTTCGGGCAGCTTCCTCTTCTTCCACATCGGCGTCGTCAAGGCGCTCTGGTCCGAAGGCGTGTTGCCCGCGATCATGTCGGGTGCCAGCGGCGGGTCGATCGTCGCTGCGATCGTGTGCACGCGCAAGGACGCCGATGTCGGCGCCTTCCTTGAAAGCGGCCGCCTCGCCAACCCCGACCGCGCCCCCGACGGCCGCCGCCTTGCCTCCGACGAAGTGCGCGAACGGCTTGCGGGCCTGATCCCCGACCTTACCTTCCAGCAAGCCTATGAAGTCAGCGGCCGCCACCTCAATGTTTCGGTTGCGCCTGCCGAAAAGCACCAGAACGGGCGCCTGCTCAACGCGATCACCGCGCCCAATGTGCTGATCCGCGAGGCGGTGCTGGCGTCGTGCGCAGTGCCCGGCGTCTTTCCGCCGGTGATGCTGATGGCGCGGGGCGACGATGGCGCGCGCATTCCCTATCAGCCCGACCGGCGCTGGGTCGACGGGTCGGTGACGCACGACATCCCGACCAAGCGGCTCGAACGGCTTTACGGCGTCAACCATCATATCGTCAGCCAGGCGAACCCGATCGCGCTGCCCTTTGCGACCGACACGCGCAAGCAGATGGCGCCGATCGAAGCGATCCAGCACGCGTCGATGACGACCTTCAAGGCGTGGCTCAACGCGAACATGGTGATCTTCCAGAAACCGCTTGAGCTGATCCCGCCCTTGAACAGCATCGCGAACATGGCGCGTTCGGTGATCAACCAGGAATATACCGGCGACATCAACATCATCCGCCCGCCGAAGTTCTGGTCGCCCGCGAAGATATTGTCGGATCTGGGGCAGGAGGACATCGACGAGCTGATCGACACGGGGATGCGCACCGCCTGGCCCAAGATCGAGATGGTCCGCACCCAGACCGCGATCAGCCGCGCGCTGGAAGGCATTCTGGCGCGGATCGACAAGGCGGGCGACGACGGCCCCGGCCACCGCAGCGCCGCGCTCAGGAAAGCGGTGCGCTGAACATGGCGACCGGTGCGGTAATCCTGCCCGCCGGGTCGGCGGGCGCGGGGGCAAGGCTCCACGTCACCCGCTGGCTTACTGATGGCTTGCCCAAAGCGATCGTGCTGCTGGCTCATGGCTATGCCGAACATGCGGGGCGCTATACCCATGTCGCACGGCGGCTGACCGACGCGGGCTATGCGGTCTACGCCGTCGATCATTGGGGACACGGCCGCTCGGACGGCGAGGGCGGTTATGTTCCGCGCTTCTCCGCCTATCTCGACGGTATGGCCGAACTGCTGACGCTGGTCGAGATCAACCATGGTGACACCCCGCGCCTGCTCCTGGGGCACAGCATGGGCGGGCTGATCGCGGCACTGTTCCTGATCGAGCGCCAGCAGGCTTTCGTTGCCGCCGCGCTCTCCGGCCCCGCAATCCTGCCTGCCGAGCCGCCGTCGCGGCTCACCGTCTGGATCAGCCGTTTCCTCGCGCGCTTTTTTCCGCGCCTTGGCGTCCTCTCGCTCGATGCGAACGGCGTCAGCCGCGACCCCGCGGTCGTCGAGGCCTACAAGGCCGATCCGCTCGTATACGACGGCAAGATCGGCGCGCGACTGGGCAGGGAGTTCATGGACGCGATGGCCGCGGCGCAGACGGGGGCGCCGAAGATCCGCCTGCCGCTGCTGATCCAGCATGGCGCGGCCGACCGCCTGACCGCTCCCGCAGGTTCGCGATACCTGTTCGACCATATCGCATCGGCCGACAAGCGCCTCGAAATCTATCCCGGCCTGTTCCACGAGATTTACAATGAGCCCGAACGCGACACGGTGCTGGACGACCTGATCGACTGGTTCGATGCGCATGTGGCGCGGGTGCAATAGACCCCTCTCCATCCGGCGAGGGGCAGTGCGACTTGCGAACTTGTTCGCTCGTCGCAGCGGGGTGGGAGCCATCGGCCGCACGCCGCCTCGATAGTCGTCACCCCAACCCCTCCGCTGAGGGGAGAGGCATTAGGGAGCCCGCATGAAAATCCTCCTTACCCTGATCTTCGCGCCGCTGATCGCCCTCGCGCTGCTCTATTTTCTTTTCCCCGCGCAGCTGGTGCAGCTGATGCGCGCGCTGATGCGCCGCCGCGCGCGGCTGGTGCGCAAGAGCATCGCCGTCGACGGCCGGATCTGGCCCTATCTTGAGGGCGGCGACCCGTCGAAACCCGCCCTCGTGATGGTCCACGGTTTCGGCGCCGACAAGGATCACTGGACCTTCTACGCGCCGTGGATGACGCGCGATTATCGCCTGATCGCGCCCGACCTGCCCGGCTTCGGCGAGAATGATCGCGACGGCGACCTGCCCTTCGACGTCGCGAGCCAGGCGGCGCGGCTCAAAGGCTTTCTCGATGCGCTCGGCATCGACCGCCCGCACCTCGGCGGCAACAGCATGGGCGGCTGGATCGCGCTGCGTTTCGCCATTGACTATCCCGATCGCTTGCGAACGCTGACCTTGATGAACAATGCGGGCGTCGTCGGCGCGAACGAAAGCGAGTTGCAGAAACTCGCTGCGACACGCGACTACAACCCCCTTGTCCTTGCCAATCTGGAGGATGCCGACCGCCTGATCGCCTTTGTCGTGCGCAAGCCGCCCTTTGTGCCGGCGCGGTTGAAGCCCGCCATATATGCCGACGCGCTGCGCCACCGCGACCTGCTTGACCGGATTTTCTGGATCATCGCCGACGAGATGGAGCAGGCACCGCTCAACGACGATCTGGGCAAGGTGCAGGTGCCGACGCTGATCCTCTGGGGCCGCCATGACAAGCTGATCGATGTCAGCTGCGTCGCGGTGCTCGAAAAGGGCATTGCGAACAGCCGCGCTCACATCTTCGAGCATGTCGCACATGTCCCGATGATCGAGGACCCCAAGGCGACGGCCGAAATCCAGCGCGCCTTCCTCGCCGACCATCGCTGAACCTCGTCATCGCGGCGAAGGCCGGGTTGACGGGCGAGTGCCATCTTGCCAACCCCCCGATCGCGCGCCACTCTTCCCGTAAAACAGGGGGGAGAGACATATGCGCCTCAAAGTGGGTCTGCTCGGCGGGGGCAGCTGGGGGACGACGGTGGCGTCGCTGGTGTCGCGTAACGCGCCGATCACGCTCTGGGCGCGCGACGCCGAAACGGTCGCGGGAATCAACCGCGATCACGCGAACCATAAATATCTGCCCGGCATCCGGCTTCCTGCGGCGCTTCGCGCGACCGGCGACATGGCAGAGGCCGTCGCGGGCGCCGACGTGCTCGTCATGGCCGTCCCCTCGCACAGCTTTCGCGGCGTATTGGAAGAGGCCCGCGATCACCTCCGCCCGTGGGTGCCCGTCATCAGCCTGACCAAAGGGCTCGAACTATCGTCGGGCAAGCGCATGACCGAACTGATCGAGGAAGTGCTGCCCGGCCACCCGGTCGGCGTGCTCACCGGCCCCAATCTCGCGCGCGAGATCATGGCGGGCCAGGCGGCGGCGAGCGTATTGTCGATGGAGGATGAGATCGTCGTTCGCGCGCTCCAGCCGCTGTTTCATTCGGGCCTCTTCCGCGTCTATACCAATACCGACCTTCTGGGCTGCGAGCTTGGCGGCGTGCTCAAGAATATCATCGCGATCGCCGTCGGCATGGGCGACGGGCTGGGGGCAGGCGACAATACGCGCGCGGGGCTGATGACGCGCGGCCTGGCGGAGATCACGCGGCTGGGCGTTGCGATGGGCGGGCGACCGGAAACCTTTGCCGGATTGACCGGCATGGGCGACCTCATCGCCACCTGCACCAGTCCCTTGTCGCGCAACCGCCATGTCGGGGTCGAACTTGGCAAGGGGCGCCCGATCGACGCGATCATCGCGGGCATGAACATGGTCGCGGAGGGCGTCAAAAGCGCGCCCACCGTGATGGCGCTCGCTGACCGTCACGGCATCGCCATGCCGATTGCGCGCGACGTGTTCGACGTGACGCAGGGCCGGCGCACCGCGCTCGACGTCTTTCGCGGGCTCCTCAAATCGAGCGTCGGAGATGAGGCGCATCCGGGTTGATTGTTTTTCTTCATTGCGAGCGGGCAGCGACGAAGCCATCCGCTGCGATCCGTTCCTTTTTGCCGACCAGCCGGGAAGAAAAGCCGCCGCTGCTGCGTTGTCCTGCTGTCCGACCGGACCACGAAGGAGACGGATAATGAAAAAATGGGCGATTCTCGCCGCGCTCGCGGCGCTTCCCGCCACTGCCGCCGTGGCAGCGGTCCCCTATGACCGGATGCCGCCGGGCTTCAGGGCGCCGCCGATCCGCACCGCGCCGATCGCGGGGGTCGAGAACCAATATTGGTTCAACTATCAGGCCGATATTCTCGAAGCGGAAAAGGAATTGCTCAGCGACCTGCGCCGCGCGACCGATCGCGAAGATCGCCTCGATGCGTGGGATGAATGGGAAACCGAGGTGATCGACGCCGACAAGGATTATGTGAAGGCAATGCGGGGGAAAGGCTATCGCGTCGGCCGCGTGACGGTGGGCTGAGCAGGCAAGGTTTCCGGGCGCTGCCAGGGTTGCAGGAAAGGGCGGGGGTCATTCGGCGCCCGCCCTTTCTTGTCCTGGCTGCCTTTTCGGCGGCGTTTTTTTTTCCTGTTTTCCCGCCAGGGCGGGGATCCGTCTCCGGGCGGTCCATCACCGCGCGGAACGGTGATCGGCTCCCGCCTTCGCGGGATCGCAATGCTGGCTAAACCCCGCCTTCGGCCAGCAACGCCTTCGCCTCCTCTCCCTGCCAGTCGATCGCGCCGATCACGCGCCAGATTTCGCGCCCGTCAGCGTCATAATAGATGCTCGTCGGCAACGCGCTGTTCACCGCGTCGAGCAAGCCGTTTTCGGGGTCGATATAGGGCTGGAGCGCCTTCAGCCCCGCCTTCTGAAACCAGGGATCGACGACCTCGGCGCCCTGCAAGTCCTGCGCGACCGCGATGACATTCATCGTTTCCCCCCGCGCGGCCGCCAGGGCATCGAGCGTGGGCATTTCGGCAACGCAAGGCGCGCACCAGGTCGCCCACAGATTGACGAGCAACGGGCGCCCGCGAAAGTCCGCCAGCGTCACCGGCGCATCGTCGGGGCCGGCGAAGCGCGCCGTCGGCGCCGCTTCGCCCTTGTGGCTGCGGTCGATCATATATTCGAACGCGCCGACGCCCTGCGCTTGGCCTGCCGAAACATTTGCTTGGCCTTGCGCGGCTTGCCCGCCGAGCGCCTTTTCCCTATCGCAGCCCGCGACCGATCCGGCCAGCAACAGGCCGAGAATCAACAGCGACGGATTTGGAACGCGGCGGATGGCGAATACTCCGGACAAGAGCAGCATGTGGGGCGGCCGCTTCGGTGGCGGGCCTGCGGCAATCATGCAAGAGATTAACGCCTCGATCCCGATCGACAAGCGGCTTTGGGAAGAGGATATCGCCGCCAGCCGCGCGCACGCCGCGATGCTGGGCGCCCGCCAGATTATCGCGGCGGATGACGCCCAGGCCATCGATCGCGGCCTTGCCCAGATCGCCGAAGAGTTCGCCGCGAACGGCGTTCCCGTCGACCTCGGCCTCGAGGACATCCACATGACCGTCGAGGCGCGGCTGAAGGAGCTGATCGGCGAAGCCGCCGGGCGGCTCCACACCGCCCGCTCGCGCAACGACCAGGTTGCGACCGATTTCCGCCTGTGGACACGCGCTGCCTGCGATCGCATCGGCGCGGGGCTTGCCGCGCTCCAGTCGGCCTTGCTCGTGCGCGCCGACGAGCACGCCGACAGTATCATGCCCGGCTTCACGCATCTTCAGGTCGCGCAGCCGGTGACGCTCGGCCACCATCTGCTCGCTTATGTCGAGATGTTCGGCCGCGACCGCTCGCGCTTCGCCGACGCGCGCCGCCGTCTCAACGAATCGCCGCTCGGCGCCGCGGCGCTCGCGGGGACCAGCTTCCCCGTCGATCGCCATGCCACCGCCGCGGCGCTCGGCTTCGACCGCCCGATGGCGAACAGCATCGACGCCGTGTCCGACCGCGACTTCGCGCTTGAGTTCTGCGCCGCCGCGTCGATCGCCGCACTGCACCTGTCGCGTCTCGCCGAAGAGATCGTCATCTGGGCCAGTCAGCCTTTCGGCTTCGTCGCGCTGCCCGATGCCTGGTCGACGGGCAGTTCGATCATGCCGCAAAAGCGCAATCCCGATGCCGCCGAACTGGTGCGCGGGCGCGCCGGCCTGCTGCTCGGCGCCTTCCAGCGGCTGTCGGTCATCGTAAAGGGCCTGCCGCTTACCTATTCCAAGGATTTGCAGGACGACAAGGAAACGCTCTTCGGCGCGTTCGATGCGCTCGCGCTGTCGCTCGCGGCGATGACCGGCATGGTCGAATCCTTGACCTTTCGTACCGACCGGATGCGCGCGCTCGCCGCGTCGGGCTATTCGACCGCGACCGACCTCGCCGACTGGCTGGTGCGCGAGGCGGGGCTTCCCTTCCGCGAGGCGCATCATGTCGTCGGCGCCTGCGTCAAGCGCGCCGAGGAACTCGGCGTCGACCTGCCCGCGCTGCCCGCCGCCGATGCCGCCGCCATCCACGCTGCGGTGACGCCCGACGTGCTCGCCGCGCTGACGGTCGAGGCGTCGGTCGCCAGCCGCACCAGCTATGGCGGAACCGCACCCGAACGGGTAAGGCAGGCCATCGCCGCGGCGCGCGCCGCACTCGAAGGACAGGGTTGATGCCGCACCACCCCCGCATCGCCGCCACGCTCGCTGCCGCCGCGCTGCTCGGCGCGTGCGGGGCAAAGGAAGATCTGAAGCCGCCGGCGAACCAGCCGGCGCCCGTCGTTCCCATCGGCGCCAACCGCGCCCCGACCACCGAGGAGCTTACGACGCCCGACGCGCAGGCCCGGCCCGCGCGCAGCGACGAACTTCTCAAACGGTCCGAACAGCGCGAACCCGACGATTTCGACCTGCCGCCTCCGGGCTGAGTCCGAAAACTGCCTCCTGTTTCCGTTCGTGCCGAGCATGTCGAAGCACCGTTCCCTTTTTGAACGCGGAAAAGAAGGACGACCCTTCGACAAGCTCAGGGCGGGCGGTCTTTAACGACTAGGATCTGACCCATGGACCATTTTGAACTGCGTAACGGCGTCCTCCACGCCGAAGACATCCCGCTGCCGCAAATTGCCGAGGAGATCGGCACCCCCGTCTATGTCTATTCACGCGCGACGCTCGAACGCCATGCACAGGTGTTCGCCGACGCGCTCAAGGATATTCCGAAAAAGCACATCGCCTTTGCGATCAAGTGCAATCCCAATCTCGGCGTGCTGCGCGTGCTCGCGCGGCAGGGTTATGGCGCTGACGTCGTTTCGGGCGGCGAGCTTGAACGCGCGCTCGCCGCGGGCATGGCGGCCGAGGACATCGTCTTTTCGGGCGTCGGCAAGACGCGCGCCGAGCTCGCGCTCGGCCTCGACCGCGGCATCGGCCAGTTCAATATCGAGCATGAACCCGAAGGCGTCGCCCTGTCCGAAATCGCGGTGGGGAAGGAAACGACCGCGCGCGCGGTTCTGCGCGTCAATCCCGACGTTGACGCCGGGACGCACGCCAAGATTTCGACCGGCAAGGCCGAAAACAAGTTCGGCGTCGGCATCGACGCCGCGCCCGCGATCTTTGACCGGCTGTCGGCGCTGCCGGGGCTCACGATGCGTGGGGTGGCGCTCCATATCGGCAGTCAGCTCACCAGCCTCGATCCGCTCGAGGCCGCGTTCGAGCGCGTCGGCCGCCTCGTCGCGGACCTGCGCGCCGCGGGGCACAGCATCACCCATGTCGACCTTGGCGGCGGGCTCGGCGTGCCCTATCGGCCCGACGATAATCCCCCGACCCCGGCCGAATATGGCGCGATGGTCGCGCGGGTGACAAAGGATTGGGACGTCACCCTGATGTTCGAGCCCGGCCGCGTCATCGCGGGCAACACCGGGGTGCTCTTGACCGAAGTGCTGTGGGTCAAGCCGGGCGCGGCAAACCCCTTTGTCATCGTCGACGCCGCGATGAACGATCTCGCGCGCCCCGCGCTCTACGATGCATATCACGACTTCGTCGCGGTCCGGCCCACGGGCGAAAAAATGACCGCGTCGATCGTCGGCCCGGTGTGCGAGACGGGCGATACCTTCGCGCGCGACCGGGTGATCGACAAGGTGGAGGCGGGCGATCTGGCCGTCTTCCGCACCGCGGGCGCCTATGGCGCCACGATGGCGTCGACCTACAACAGCCGCAGCCTCGTTCCCGAAGTGCTCGTCGACGGCGGCCGATACATCACGGTCGCCGACCGCATCGCCGCAGGCACGATCATGGCGGCGGAGCGGGTGCCGGATTGGATTGAATGAGTCATCAAAGGCCCGGGTGTCCAAACCCGCCGAATGTTGAAAATGTCGGATCGGTCAGCGAGAGAGGGACTATGGCGACGACCGATCCGATAGAGATAAGCCAAGTGGAGGATTTTCCGACCGCCGAACTCGCGGCGTGCGACTTTTCGTTCGACATTTCGCAGGTCATCGCCTTTCCATATGACGATCCGTACCGGCTCCATCCGGTCCCGCCTCGGCGCAAGGATTATGGCTGGGACCCTGCCGATTGGGATGGCGCAGAAACGGAAAAAAAGGCCGTCTTCATCGCTCGGTCGGGCGATCATATATTGGGTTACGCTTGGGTTTCCGAATATTGGAACGGGATGGCGAACCTTGCAGAGCTCGCGGTCGACCGGCGGGCGCGGGGACGCGGGGTGGCGGTTGCGCTTTTGGCAAGGATCGACGTCTGGGCACATGATAATGGTTTTGGGCTGATCCGGCTGGAAACCCAGTCGAACAATGTCGCAGCCTGTCGCCTGTATGCGCGCGTCGGCTATGCGCTGGGCGGTTTCGACGAAATGCTCTACGCTGGCGGACCCCATGAGGGCGAAGTCGCGCTCTTCTGGTACAGGGATTTGCGGTGAACACCGCACGCGTTTCTCCCGCCTTCGTGGGTTCGCACCCACGTCGGCGAACAACGGCAGGACCGTCGGATGCACCAGTTCCCCATTTTTGTTAATTTGCGCGGCCGCGCCGTCGTGCTGATCGGCGAGGGGGAGGCGGCCGAGGCAAAAGCCCGCCTGATCGCGCGGGCGGGCGGGCGGATCGTCCCCGCGTGGGAGCAAGGCGCGACGATTGCCTTCGTCGCGCTCGCCGATGACTCCGAAGCGTGCGCCGTTGCCGCCGATCTTCGCGCGCGCGGCCTGCTCGTCAATGTCGTCGATCGCCCCGATCTTTGCGATTTCACCACCCCCGCGATCGTCGACCGCGCCCCGGTGACCATCGCCATCGGCACCGGTGGCGCGTCGGCGGGGCTGGCAAAAGCGGTGCGCCAACGCATCGAAGCGCTGTTGCCCGCGCGGCTCGGCGACCTTGCCCGCGCGCTCCACGCGGCGCGCGCCGCGATGAAGGCGCGCTGGCCCGCCGCCGCCGACCGTCGCCGCGCGATCGACGCCGCGCTGGCCAGCGGCGGCGCGCTCGACCCGCTCGACGGCGATGCGGCGGACCGGGTGGCAAGCTGGCTGGAAGGCGAAAACGATGCGCCGCAATCGCGCCTCGAAACCGTCCGTCTGACGAGCGCCGACCCCGACCAGCTAACCCTGCGTGCGGCCCGCCTGCTGGGGGAGGCCGACCATATCTTTCATCCGCCGGGCATCCCCGCCGCGATTCTTGCCCGCGCCCGCGCCGACGCCGCGCGTCACATTGCCGCCGCACCGCCACAGGAACCACCGGGCGGCCTGTCCTTGTGGCTGGACATGCGCGCCTAGGGCGCTTCGACCGCCAGGCTGGTCAAATCATCACGGGGTTCATTGATTCAGCCCATGCTTTTTCAGCGCATGGCGAATCTGGTCATAGCTGAGGCCGAGCGCCTCGGCCGCGACCTTCTGGTTATAGCGGCATCGCGCCATCGTGTCGGCCAGGATCGTCTTTTCATAGCTGTCGACCGCGGCGCGCAGGTCGCTGACCTGGCCCGGCGGCGGCGCGGCGGCGGACGCGGCGGCGGGAGCGGCGGCGCTGGCCGGTTCGGCCTTCGTCGACCGTGACGCGGGTTGCCAGGGGCTCGCAAAAGGATCAAAGCTCAGCGCGTCGATCGGTTTCGTCGGGTCGCCCCAGCGATAGACGGCGCGCTCGATGACATTCCTGAGTTCGCGGACATTGCCCGGCCAGTCATATCCTTCCATCGCCGCGAGCGCGCGCGGGCCGAATCCCGGCCATTCGTCCCAGCCGACGACCGCCGCCATGCGCTGCCCGAAATAGGTCGCGAGCACTTCGATATCGCCCTCGCGCGCGCGCAGCGGGGGCAGGGTGATGACCTCGAACGATAACCGGTCGAGCAGGTCGGCGCGGAACCGGTTGTCTTCGACCAGCGCGGGAAGATGTTCGTTGGTCGCCGCGACGATGCGCACGTCGACGCGGATGGGGCGCGACGATCCGACGCGCGTGACCTCGCCATATTCGACTGCGCGCAGCAGGCGCTCCTGTGCCCCCATCGACATCGTTGCCAGCTCGTCCAGAAAGAGCGTGCCGCCGTCGGCTTCCTCGAACCGCCCAGCGCGGCTGCGCGTCGCGCCGGTGAAGGCGCCCGCTTCATGTCCGAACAGCTCGCTCTCGATCAGCGTTTCGGGCATCGCGGCGCAGTTCATGATGACATAGGGGCGATCCCAGCGCGTCGACAGGCGGTGCAGCCGCTCGGCGATCAGTTCCTTGCCCGTCCCGCGCTCGCCGATCACCAGCACCGGGCGGTCGAGCAGCGCCGCCTGGCTCGCGCGATCGACCGCGTCCTGAAAGGCTGCCGACTGGCCGATGAACTGCGTTTCGCGCTCCATTCCCAATCATTGGCAAATTTTCCCGCTGATTGGCAAGCTTAATCGAATGCGAACGTGAATCGCGAATGAAATTGCGCAGTTTTCCGGGGTTATCGGCAATTGGCACGCCTCCTGCATTAATTTCGGTGAACCGGCGCACAAGGCTCCGGTGCAGCAAAACAGGAAGGTTGATACGATGAAAACGAAGATTGCCCAGGCCGCTACTTTCGCGTTCAGCGCGGTGGGTGCACTGGCCATCCTCGTCGGTGCGGTCGACTATCCTGCCACCGCCGCCGCCAGCGTCCCCGTCGTCGGCCTGGTGGGTGCTGCTTCGACCCCGGCGGTCGGCCCCATGGCCTGACCGGCACTGGTGCCGGGGCACTCTCCCCCCTTGCCCCGCCCCGGCACCAGCATTTTTTTGAACCAGACAATCAGGTCTCAAGTTTTCGACAGGAGTTTCCAATGGGTATTTTTTCACGAACCCGCGACATCATCGCCGCCAACGTCACCGACCTGCTCGACCGGGCCGAAGACCCCGAAAAGATGATCCGCCAGATCATCTTCGAAATGAACGAAACGCTTGTCGAAGTCCGCGCCTCCGCCGCCCGCACCATCGCGGACCAGAAGGAGATGCGCCGCCACATCGCCAAGCTCGAAAGCCTGCAGGACAGCTGGAAGGAAAAGGCTGAACTTGCGCTGTCGAAGGACCGCGAAGACCTCGCCACCGCCGCGCTTGTCGAAAAGCAGAAGGCCGCAGACATGGCCGAACGCCTGAAAGCCGAGATCGCCGTCCTTGACGACGCGCTGACCGGCTATGAGGCCGACATCGCCAAGCTGCAGAAAAAGCTCTCCGAAGCGCGCGCGCGCCAGTCGAGCATCGTCAACCGCCTCGAAAGCGCCGAAAACCGCTATCGCCTTCGCGAAATGACCAACGGCGACCGGGTCGAGGATGCTTTCTCGCGCTTTGAAATCCTCGAACGCCGCGTCGACGAAGCCGAAGGGCGGGCCGACGCGCTGGGTCTCGGCTACAAAAAGTCGCTCGACGAAGAGATTGCCGAACTTCAGGCCGCCGACAAGGTCGCCGCCGAACTCGCCGCGCTGAAGGCTGCGCAGGGCAAGAAATAAGGAGCCGGACCGATGGAAGAAGTCATCATCGTCCCGATCGTCATCGGAACGCTCTTCCTCGGTCTGCCCTGGCTGATCCTCCACTATATCACCAAGTGGAAACAGGCCAAGACGCTTACCGGAGAAGACGAACAGCTGCTCGACGAACTTTACGATACGGCCAGACGGCTCGAGAATCGTCTACATACCGTCGAACGCATCATCAGCGCCGACCATCCCGACTTCCGCCCCGCGGTTCGCAGCGATGAAGAGCTGGCGCAGCTCGAAAACATAAACCGGAGGAACTGAGATGTCTGCCAGCCGCACCAAATTCTATCTCGACAAGCAGAACGCCAAATGGAGCGGCGTATGCGCGGGGATCGCGGACTATAGCGGGATCGACGTGCTCTGGGTCCGCGTCGGAGCGGTGCTGCTCACCTTGATGGGCGGTTTTCCCTGGACGCTGATCGCTTACTGGATGGTCGCCTGGATGGGCACGCCCAAACCCTTCGCGCTCTATGGCTCGCAGGAAGAAGCCAAGTTCTGGCAGGGGGTGCGCAGCAATCCCGCGGCGTCCACTCGCGACATCAAGTCGCGCTTTCGCGACATCGACCGTCGGCTCGCCGACATCGAACTTTACTACACCAGCCATAATCGCCGCCTCGCCGACGAGATTGACGCCCTTCGTTAATTTGCGGCGCAGAGCGGACGGGCTGGCATGCAACAGGGAGAATACAGATGAACATCGGTGGTACCGGTTTCGTCCTCGCCATTATCGCATTATCGATCGGCGGCTGGATGTTCACCACCTGGATCCGCGCCAAGCACGGCTATCCGGTCGAAAATGAATGGGGCGGCACGGTTCATCGAACCGACGCCGACGCTGATCGAAAAATCAGGCTCTTGACCGACGACAATGCCAAGCTTGCCAGTCAGGTCAGCCGACTGGAGGAACGGATCGCGGTGCTCGAACGGATCGCGACCGAAGATGGCGGCAAAGCGGCGCAGCTTGCCGACCAGATCGACAGCCTGCGCTGAGGGGATAACAGATGAATCTGGACATTGTGAACGCCTTTGCTCCCGTCGCCGCGATCGTCGGCCTGGCCGGGGTGGCGGGCTGGGTCTACACCACCTGGCTGCGCGTCAAGAATGGCTATCCGCTTGAAAACAGCTGGGGCAAGGCCGTCTATCCGCGCACCAGCGACGAAGCGATGGAGCGCATCAAGCTCATCAGCCAGGAAAATGCCCAGCTGCGCGCCGAACTCGGTTCGGTGAAGGATCGCCTCGCGGTCGTCGAGCGCATCGTCACCGACGAAAGTCACCGCGTCGCGGCCGAGATCGAGGCGCTGCGGCGCCCGGCGAACTGAGGAGACAGGCAGATGGAAACGATCCTCATCCTGTTCATTGTCGTCGGGCTGCCGGTCACGCTCGGCATCGGCTACGCCGCCTATGAACGCCACCTCAAGTTCAAGGAACGCGCGTTTGAGGCGATGAGCAGCGAAACCGCGGAAAAGGCGGCGCAATATGCCGCGCACACGGAACGGCTCGAAGCGCGCGTGCGCGTGCTCGAACGGATCGTGACCGACAAGGGCGTCGACGTCGCCGACGAGATCGAAAAGCTGCGCGACGCCCCGCTCAACTGATAACAATAAGCGAGACTGGAAAGGAACCTCCCCATGGGCCCGTTTGAAATGGTCGTCGGCATCGTCCTCATCGTGACGATCGGCAGCATCATCCGCGCCAAGCACGGCATCCGCCGCGACCGCCACGGCAACGACTATGTCGCCAATGACGCCGAAACCAAGGCGTTGCAGGCCGAGATACGCGCCCTCAAGGAGCGCATCCAGGTGCTCGAACGCATCGCCACCGACAATAATCGCGCCGTCGCGCTCGACGAGGAAATCGAAAAGCTGCGCGACAGCAGCAAGATCTGAACGCCGGTAAAGGAGCAACGCTCATGGCTTTCATCACTCCCGACCTCACCACCGCGGCCATCGCCCTCGCCGGGCTTACCATCGTCAGCCTGGTCGCGCTGCGCGGCTGGCGCGACTGGATCCAGCTGAAGCGCGAGGAACTCGCCGCGGGCCACGCCCCGCTGGCGCACGATCCCACCGTGCCGCACGCCGGATCGCGGATCGAAATCGCCGACCTCAAGGAACGGCTGCGCAAGCTGGAAGCGATCGCGGCGGGGGTGGATCTGTAACGCGCCGCCGGGCCATTTCTTTGTCACCCCGGCTGCGGCGATGGCCTCGCTGTTTCAGCGTCCACGGCCTGACGTTGCCTTGAGCGCCGCGCAAGACAAGAGGGACGGCCATGGATGCTGAAACAAGTTCAGCATGACGATGGGGCGAGGCGAAAGGGTAAATCCCTTCACACCGTCCCCCAAATCTGCCACTGCCCGCGCCCATGCGCAGCCTCTCTGACATTTTCGACGAATATGATTTCCTTGATGGCGACGATCGCTATCGCCTGCTGATCGAGCTTGGCCGCGAGCTGGAACCGATGCCCGACGCGCTCAAGACCGACGCGACGCTGGTGCGCGGATGCAGCGCGAGCGTCTGGGTTTATCCGGTGCCGCAGGACGATGGCCGTCTGCATTTCCTTGCCGACAGCAATGCCGCGATCACCAAGGGCATCGTCGCGCTTGTCCTCGCCGCGGTGCAGGACCGGCCCGCCAGCGAGGTCGCCGGAATGGACATCGCCGCCGCGCTCGCGCCCTTCGACCTCCAGCGCCAGCTTTCGTCGAACCGCACGCAGGGCGTGCCCAACATGATCGCGCTCGTCCAGGACACCGCCCGCCGCCTTGCCGCGGGCTGATCCCTCACTTCGACAGGTCGCGCAGCAGGCTGTCCCAATGCGCGAGCGCCGGAGCGATGGCGGCGACGGGCACACGTTCGTTGAGGCCGTGCGCAAAGCTGTCGCTCGCCTTGGAGAACAGCCCCGCGACGCCATAGCTCGGCACGCCGTTCATGCGGAAATGATAGCTGTCGGTGGCGCCCGCGCTCATCGACGGGATGATCGGCAGGCCCGGCGCGCGCGCATGGACGGCTTTCCTCACCGCGGCCATCACGTCGGGGCGTAGCGGCGAGGCGTCGCTCGCGCTCGCGTCGGGGTCGGGCAGCACCTTGACCGCCGGGTCGGCGATGACGCGCTCCAGCTCTGCGCGCACCGCCTCGACCGCGACGCCGGGAAAGATGCGGCAGTTGATGTTCGCCGTCGCGCGCTGTGGCAGCGCATTTTCGGCATGGCCGCCCTTCACCAGCGTCGGCACGCAGGTGGTGCCGATCTGCCCCACATATTCGGGATCGGCGCGGATCGCCGCGATCGCCTTCGCATCGGCGGGATCGGCGGCAAAGGCTTTCAGCGCCGCGCCGACCTCGCCGCCGATCTGGTCGGCAACGATCGGCAGGCCAACGCGCGTAAGCTCGTTGATCTGCGGTGCGAAGCGATAGGTGCCGATCCTGGCGAGCGCATTGGCGAGTTGCACGATCGCGTTGACGTCCGACGGGCGCGAGCTGTGCCCGCCGGCATTCGTGACCTCCAGCGTGAAGTCGGCATAAGTCTTTTCGCCGGCTTGCAGGCTGTAATATTGCGGCTTGCCGTCCTCGCCGATCAACCCGCCGCCGCCGTCGCCGTTGAGCGCGAGTTCGGCGTCGCTATACTTGGCGGCGAGCGCGCGCGTCGTCGCCATCTCCGTCTCTTCGTCGCCGCTGAGCAGCAGGATGATCGACCGCGTCGGGCGGAACCCCTCCCGCTTCAGCTGCGCCATCGTCGCAACCATCATCGCAATGTCGAACTTGTTGTCCTCCGACCCGCGCCCGAAAATATAACCATCCTCCTCGACCGCCACGAAGGGGTCGCGCGTCCAGTCCCTGGGGTCCGCCTCGACGACGTCCATATGGCCGAGCAGCAGGATCGGCTTCTTGTCGCTCGTGCCGCGCAGCGTGACGGCCAGCGTCGCCGTCTCGCCCATCGGTGTGATGTCGATGTCGGCGTCGGCATAGCCCGCGGCCTTCAGCGCCCCGGCATAATAGGCCGCCAGTTCGGGCACCTTGCCACGACCCTTCACCGTCGGGATCGCGATGCTGTCCTTCAATATCTGCTTGGCGGCTGCGGGATCGGCGGGTTTGGCGTGGGCGGGCGCGGCGGCAGCGAGCACGGCGGCGAGGGCGAGGGGCAGGGACAGGTTGCGCATGGAAACCAGTTAAGCGGCTTCGCCGACAAGCGGCAAGGGCCAAAGTTCCCGCCGCGCCGGACCGGATCGCCACGCTGCCGCCGAATCGGCTTGACCGGCGCGTGTTTCGATATAAATATGATATCATCATTATATCGAATCGGAGGGTTATATGGTCGAGAGTGGGGCACCGGCGCTGAATCGCAGTCGCGAAACGCGCGCCAATACGCAAAGCGGCTATCTGATGCTGTTCATCTGGCTGGTGCTGCTGGGCGTCGCCGCCTGGGCGGCGATCACCAATGCCAATGCCGATGTGATGAGCGCGTGGAAATGGATCCTCGCGGCCGCCGCGGGGGTGATCGGCACGCTCATCCTTTGCGGCTTTTATCTCATCAACCCCAATGAAGCCGCGGCGATCCAGCTGTTCGGTGCATATAAGGGAACCGACCGGCAGGAGGGGCTGCGCTGGGTGCTGCCCTGGCTGACGCGCAAGAAGATCGCGGTGCGCGCGAACAATGTCATTTCGGACAAGATCAAGGTCAACGACCTGCGCGGCAACCCGATCGAAATGGCGGCGCAGGTCGTGTGGCGCGTCACCGACACCGCGCAGGCGCTGTTCGACGTCGACGATTACAAGGAGTTTGTGATGGCGCAGATCGAGGCTGCGGTGCGCTCGATCGGCTCGCGCTACCCCTATGACGACATCGAGCATCAGGAGGTCACGCTGCGCGGCAACCATGAAGAGGTCGGCGCCGAACTGCGCAAGGCGCTGATTGAGCGGCTCACCGTCGCGGGCATCACGGTCGACGAATGCGGCCTTACCCACCTTGCCTATGCGCCCGAGATCGCGGGGGCGATGCTCCGCCGCCAGCAGGCCGAGGCGGTGATCGCCGCGCGCAAGAAGCTGGTCGAGGGCGCCGTGACGATGGTTGAAATGGCGCTCCAGCACCTGTCGGACAAAAAGGTCGTCGACCTCGACGACGAGCGCAAGGCGGCGATGGTGTCGAACCTGATGGTCGTGCTGTGCGGCGAACGCGACACGCAGCCGGTCGTCAACGCCGGCACGCTTTACTGACGCAAGAATCCCGTTCGCGTCGCGCGAAGTCGAGGCACCCATCATGGGCACGCGACCGCCCGGCATCTCGATGTCGCTTGATGAGAACGGGAAGTGAGGTTTCTTTGTAATGCCCGGTTCTGCCAAAAAAGCCTTTGCCCTTCGCCTCGATCCCGCGCTCTATGCTGCGGTCGAGCGGATGGCGGCGGCCGATCTGCGCAGCGCCAATGCCGAGATCGAGGTGCTGCTGCGCGAAGCGCTCGCGCGCCGCGGTGTGCCGGTGAAACCGCCCGCGCCGCCGCGCCGCGGCCGTCCGCCGAAGGCCGATGCGCAGGACTGATCCGGCGATTGCCCCGCAATCACAAAAGGAGTTTCGACATGCTGCACCTGTTTCTGGACAACCGCCCCTGGTTTCGCGCGAAGCGGCGCGGTTACGGCACCGGCCTGCCGATCGCGTGGCAGGGCTGGGCGATGCTGGCGGCGCATATCGCGCTCATCACCGGCGTCGCGCTGTTGCTGCGCGCGCAGCCCGTCGCGCTGACCCTTGCCGTCATTCTTGCCGGGGTGGCGCCCATGCCGCTCTATCGCGCCCGAACCGAGGGTGGCTGGCGCTGGCGTTGATGTGCGCCGAGAAGTGATGCACCAGCGGCTTTGGCGTGGGGAAGTGCCGTCGCGCCATTAAGCGCCTCCTGTGAAGGGGAGGCGCTTTCTTTTCGGTTATGGCCGCTTCGGTTCGAAACCGGCCGCAACACCGAACATCTTCGCGAACGCCTACCTGCTATGCGCGTCGCGCAGTTCGCGTTTGAGCACCTTGCCGATGGGACTGCGCGGCAGTTCGTCGACTTGCCTGATCGCGCTCAGCCGCTGCGTCTTGCCGACCTTGGCGTTGCACGTCTCGCGCACGCTTTCGGCATCGGCGCCCGGTTTCAGCACGACGAAGGCGACCGGGGTTTCGCCCCATTCCTCGCTCGGCATCCCGACCACCGCCGCCTCGACGACGCGCTCGTCGGCGAGCAGGATCGCCTCAAGGTCGCTTGGAAAGATGTTGAATCCGCCCGAAATGATCATGTCCTTCGCGCGGTCCATCAGCGTCAGGAAGCCGTCCTCGTCGATGCGGCCGATGTCGCCGTGGCGATAGAATAGATATCCCTCGCTGTCGTACCAGTGCATCGCCTTCGTCGCGTCGGGGCGGTTGTTGTATCCGGTCATCATCGCGGGACTGCGGCCGACGATCTCGCCCACCGACCCAGGCGGCAGTTCGTTGCCGTCCTCGTCGATCACCTTGGCGATATGGCCGGGCGCGGGTTTGCCGACGGTGTGCAGCTTGTCGGGGAATTGATGCGCTTCGAGGATGAAGGCGGCGCCGCCTTCGGTCATGCCATAGATTTCGACGAGGCCGCCCGGCCAGCGTTTCAGCACATCGGCCTTGAGCGCGGCGGGGAAGGGCGCGGAGGTGCAGTATTTCATCACAAAGCTCGACAGGTCGAAGCGGTCGAAATCGTCGAGCGCCATGATGCGGCGATATTGCACCGGCACGAGCATACAGTTGGTCGCGCGTTCGCGCTGCGCGAGTTCAAGGAAAGCGCGCGCGTCAAACTTTTTCATCAGCACGACCCGCCCGCCCGACCCGACCGTCGGCATGAAGCTCGCCATCGTCGTGTTGGAATAGAGCGGGGTCGACAGGATCGTCACCGCGTTCGGGCCATAGGCGGGGGCGCCGCGCTGGATATGCTGCCAGCGCATCGCATGGCTGTGGATAATGCCCTTGGGCGTGCCCGTCGTGCCCGACGAATAGATGATATTGAACCCGTCGTCGGGGCCGATTGCGACGGGGTGCGGCGCGGCGGTTGCGGGTGCGCTCCAGTCGGCCAGCGGCATACCTGCGTCGCTGCCGTCCATCGCGATCAGTTCGCTTGCCGCGATGTCCTGCCCTTTAAGGCCCGCCTTTGCAGCGGCGTCGAGGAACAGGTGGCGCGCCCCGGTGTCGGCGATCATCGCCGCCATCTGTTCGCCCGTCGCGCTGTTGGTGATCAGCCCCGCGACTCCGCCCGCGCGCAGCGTGCCGAGGATGATCGCCATCTGCTCGACGCTGTTCAGGCCCGCAATCGCGGTGCGATCCCCTTTGACGAAGCCGTCCCGTTGCAGCCGCGCAGCGATTCGGTCGGTCAATCGATCCAGTTCGGACCAGCTGAGCCGCCGCTCGTCATCGGCCGCCGCTACGGCATCGGGGCGTTCCGCGGCATGGGCGCGGACAAGGTCGGGCAGGGTCGCGAAGTCGCCGTCAAGCATCTCGATACTGGTCATGGCCCAAGGGTTAGCACAGCCGAAACGCGGTGCAATGCCGCCGATCTTCACGCGCCTGGGCGGAAGAGCGGCCGCATCCGCGCTGCGATCGAGACGCGTCGGCGAATCGCAACCTGTCACGCGTCGCAGCTTGCTTGACCAAAAGTTTCAGCTTGCTACTCATCTTCGACATAAAGAAACGAACGATTCCCGGAGACGATGCCCGATGCACCCCTCAGTCCACGCACGTAACAACCCCGAAAAGGCCGCGATCATCGTCGCGGAGACGGGCGAGGCGATCAGCTATGGCGACCTCGACGCCGCGTCGAACCGCGCCGCGCAACTGTTCCGCGCGCACGGGCTGGGGCACGAAGATGTCGTCGCCTTCATGCTCGACAACACGCCGCATTATTATGGCCTGACCTGGGGCGCGCAGCGCGCAGGGCTGCGTTATGTCTGCATCTCGTCGCGGCTGACGCAGGACGAAACCGACTATATCCTGGACAATTCGGGCGCGCGGATGCTGGTCGTTTCGGCCAGTCTCGCGGACGCCGCGCAGCGGCTGACGACGAACGTCAAGCGCTTCGCGATGGGCGGCGATATCCCCGGTTATGAAAGCTGGGAGGACGCCGTCGCCGCAATGCCCGCGACGCGGGTGGCGGACGAGCGCGCAGGGGTCGACATGCTCTATTCGTCGGGCACCACCGGGCGGCCCAAGGGCGTGCGCGTGCCGTTGCCCGAAGATCCCGCCATCGACGCCGTGAACAGCCTCGTCATGCTGGCCTCGGCGGTGTTCCAGATCAACGCGGACAGCATCTATCTTTCGCCCGCGCCGCTCTATCATGCCGCGCCCTTGCGCTGGTCGATGACGATCCACCGGCTTGGCGGCACCGTCGTCCTGATGAAGAAATTCGATCCCGAAGCGGCGCTGGCGCATATCGAAAAATATCGCGTCAACAGCAGCCAGTGGGTGCCGACGCATTTCGTGCGGATGCTGAAGCTGCCGGAAGAGGTGCGTCGCGGTTACGACATATCGTCATTGAAGGTCGCGATCCACGCCGCGGCGCCGTGCCCGGTGCCGGTCAAACAGGCGATGATCGACTGGTGGGGCCCGATCCTGTATGAATATTATGCGGGGTCCGAAGGCAATGGCATGACCTTCATTTCCAGCGCCGACTGGCTGACGCACAAGGGCAGCGTCGGGCGCCCGATCCTCGGCACGGTGCATATCGTGGGCGAGGACAATGAAACCGAGCTTGGCCCGAACGAGGAAGGCACGGTCTTTTTCGAGAGCGACAATGTCTTTGAATATCATGGCGACGACGAAAAAACCGCGTCGAGCCGCAATTCAAAGGGCTGGTCGACGCTCGGTGACGTCGGGCGGCTCGACGAGGAGGGATTCCTTTACCTCACCGACCGCAAGAGCTTCATGATCATTTCGGGCGGCGTGAACATCTATCCGCAGGAAATCGAGAATCATCTCGTCACCCATCCCAAGGTCGCCGACGTCGCCGTGGTCGGCGGCCCGCACGAGGAAATGGGCGAAGAGGTGATCGCCGTCGTCCAGCCCGCCGACATGGCCGAGGCAGGCGACGTGCTGCGCGACGAACTGATCGCCTATGCGCGCGAAAAATTGTCGGGGGTGAAGATTCCGCGCCGCATCGACTTCCTCGAATCCTTGCCGCGTCACGACACTGGCAAGCTCTACAAGCGCCTGCTGCGCGACCGATATTGGGAGAAGGAAAAGGCCGGGGCGGAGGCTTGATCCGATGACCGGCGCGCGCGTCGAGTTCTTCTTCGACCTCTCCTCGCCCTGGACCTGCCTTGCGTTCCACAATCTGCCCGGCGTCCTCGAACGGACCGGCGCGCGCGCGGTATATCGCCCGATCCTGGTCGGCGGGGTGTTCAACGCGGTCAATCCGGCGGTCTATGCGGCGCGCGAACAGGCCGACAACCGGCGGCTCCGGCATAGCTGGAAGGTGCTGAAGGACTGGGCGCGGCTGGCCGGGGTGCCGATGAACTTTCCGTCGCAGTGGCATCCGGCGAAGAGCGTCGCCGCGATGCGCTTCTGCTGCGCGCTCGAGGCGGATCAGGCCGCGCTCGTGCGGTTCGCGCGCAGTGCCTTTGCCAGCTATTTCGACCGGCAGGAAAATCTCGATGACCCCGCGGTGCTCGCGGCGGTGGCCGATGCCGAGGGGCTGGACGGCGCGGCGATCGCGGCGGCGTCGGGCAGCGATGCGGTGAAGGCGCGGCTGCGCGCGAATACCGATGAACTCGTCGCGCGCGGCGGCTATGGTTCGCCGACGATCTTCGTCGACCGGGACGATATGTATTTCGGCAACGACCAGCTTCCGCTTGTCGAAGCCGCCCTGAAATGTTGAAGAGGACGCTCCCGTGAAAGACCGGATTTCGATCACCATGCAGGAAGGCGGCATCGCCGACGTCCGGCTGATCCGCGCCGACAAGATGAATGCGCTCGACTCGGCGATGTGGGAAGCGCTGGCGCAAGCGATCGACCAGCTCAAGGCCACGGCGGGCCTGCGCGTCGTCGTCCTGTCGGGCGAAGGCCGCGCCTTTTGCGCCGGGCTCGACCTGTCGAGCCTTGGCGGCGATCGCGACCCCGGCACGAGCAGCGCGGGCGGCAACCTGTCCGACCGCACGCGGGGCATCGCCAACAACGCCCAATATGCCGCGTGGGGCTGGCGCGAGCTGCCGGTGCCGGTGATCGCCGCGGTGCATGGCGTCGCCTTCGGTGCGGGCAGCCAGATCATGGCCGCGGCCGACATCCGCATCGTCCACCCCGACACGCGCATCGCGATCATGGAGATGCGCTGGGGACTCGTCCCCGACGTTGCGGGCATGGCGCTGTGGCGCACGCAGGTCGCCGACGATGTGCTGCGCGAGCTGATATACACCAACCGCGAATTCACCGGGTCGGAGGCGAAGCTGCTCGGCTTTGCGACGCATGTGTCGGATGATCCGCGCGCCCGGGCGATGGAACTGGCCGCAGTCATTGCCGACAAGAACCCTCATGCGATCCGCGGTGCCAAGCGGCTGTGCAACATGCTGGGCCATGCAAGCGATGCCGAGATATTGCAGGCCGAAAGCGACGAGCAGGTGAAGGTCATCCGCACCCCGAACCAGATCGAGGCGGTGATGGCGCATATGCAGAAACGCAGGCCGAACTTCGTGGAGTGACCATCGCGGGGACGACGCTTTTTAAGCGAGCAACTCCAAAAACCGCGCCGCATTGTCCCAGTCGCGCTGTTTTGCCGCGCGCGCCCTTTGCGCCTCCTCGTCGGCACCCCAGCGGCGTTCCTGATACAGCTCGTCAAGGCTGACCGCCCGCCACAGGGCGTCGGCGTCGAACGCGTTTTCGATGAGCGCAAGACCCGCGACAAGCGAGCCGCCGATCGTCACCAGCGGGGTCAGCGCGGTGATCCGCCAGGCGTCCTGCGCCAGCACGGCATCCTGCAACGTCGCGACGGTTGCGGCGGGCTGGTCGATCGGCAGGACGCCCTGCGTCAGCGCGAATTCGACGGCATAGCGATTCTCGGCCCACGTCAGCAGCGGGTTCCACGCGGCCGCCTGTTCGGCCTGCAACGCCGCATCGCGCGCGTCGCGGTAACAAAGAAGGTCGCTCGTCGCATAGGCCGCGACGGGCGCCGCAAAGGCCGCGACATCGGGTGTCGCCAGGTCGATCGCGGCGTTGGTCAGCCCGGTCATCGGCATTGCGGCGGGGTTCACCTTCTCGCCCACCGCGCGCCACTCGTCGGCGATCGCGTCGGCGAGCGCGGTGCTCGGCACCGCGAGCGGCGCGCGCTGCGGGGTGCGCACCGGTCGCGCGTCGAGCGCGATGCCCCAGCCGCCATCGTTCGCAACGACGGCAACCTCTTTCCAGAAGCGTTTCACGAGCCTTTGGGCGACCGCCAGCGGCGCGCCAGCAGCAGCGGCATCACCGCGAAATCGAACGCGCCGATCAGCACGATCGCTGCGCCGATCCAACGGTCGGTCGGCTGTCCCGCGAGCGAAAAGCCGCCGCTGATGAGGATGAAACCGATCGCGATGAAGGCGACGCCCATCAGGCGCATGATCGTGATCGCGAAAAAGCGTTTCCTGGCGAGCGCATCGTCATTCGGGGTCATGCGCCCCTCCTATCGCCGCCGGGGTGGCGCATCAACTGCGCGCGCGCGGCCGCTTGGAGCGCGGCGACGGCTTTTTCGCGGCGGACTTGCCTGTCTTTGCCGTCGTTTTCGCCTTGGCCTTGGATTTCGGCTTGCCGATATGGTCGGTCGGCTTGCTCGTCGCGGTGCGCCCGCGCCGTTCGCCGCGCCGCGCCTTGCGGATCTGCTTGGCATGGGCCTTCGCCGCGGCTTTCGCGGCGGCCTTGGGCGGCGGTCCCTTGGCAAGATCGTCGATCGCGACCTCGCCGAGCAGCGGGTCGAAACCCAGCGCGTCGAGGCTCGCGGCGAAATGTTCGGGCACCTCGGCGCTCACGTCCATCGCGCCGCCGTCGGGATGGTCGATGCGCAGGCGGCGGCTGTGCAGGTGCAGCTTGCGGCTGATCGTCCCGGTCAGGAAAGCGCCCTTGCCGCCATATTTGCCGTCGCCGACGATCGGATGGCCGATCGCCGCCATATGGACGCGCAGCTGGTGGGTGCGTCCGGTCAGCGGCTGCAATTCGACCCAGGCGGCGCGATTGCCCGCGCGGTCGATGACCCGGTAGCGCGTTTTCGAGGCCAGGCCGCTGTCGTGGACGTGCATCTTCTCGCCGCCCGATCCCGGCTGCTTGGCGAGCGGCAGGTTGATTTCGCCCTGCGCGATGTCGGGCACGCCGACGACGATCGCCCAATAGGTTTTCTTTGCGCTGCGATTCGAAAAGCTCTTCGCGAACCAGGCCGCGGCGCGTGGGCTGCGCGCGATCAGCAGCGCGCCCGACGTGTCCTTGTCGAGCCGGTGGACGAGCTTGGGGCGCATCGGCGCGTCATATTTGAGCGCGTCGAGCAGTCCGTCGACATGATGTTCGGTCTTTGTGCCTCCCTGCGTCGCGAGGCCGGGCAGCTTGTTGAGCACAATGGCGCTCGCATCGCGGTGAATCAGCATCGATTCGGCAAGCGCGATGTCGGCGTCGGTCAACGGGCGACCCTTGCGCGCCGGACGGGCCTCGGCCTCGACGGGCGGCACCGGCATCACGAGCCTTTGCCCGGCGGCGATCCGGTCCGACACATCGGCCTTCCTGCCGTCGAGCGTCAGTTGCCCCGATCGCGCCCAGCGCGCGAGCAGCGCGTGCGGCGTTCCCGGCCGATGGCGCTTGAACCAGCGGTCGAGCCGGATGCCGTCGTCCTCTTCGCCGATGACCGCGCTGTCGAGGCTGGCTTCGCGCGCGCTCATGTCGAAAGCTGCCGAACGGCGATGATGCCCGCGCCGCAGGCGAGCAGCGCTCCGATGACCGAAGCCAGCACGTAAAAGGCCGCCTGCCCGGTCTGACCGCGCTCGAAAAGCAGCCAGAACTCCATGCTGAACGATGAAAAGGTGGTGAACCCGCCCAATATGCCGACCCCGACGAACAGCCGCGCCGTCTCGCCGCCCGCACCGCTGCGCGCAAGCAGGCCAATCAGCAGCCCCATCGCGAGGCTGCCGACGATATTGACCGACAGCGTCCACCAGGGAAAGCCGGGGCCAAGCCGCGCCAGCATCGCCTGGCCAACCAGATGGCGGGCGCCGGCGCCGATCGCGCCGCCGATCATGACGGGAAACAGGCTGTTCATGGCGCTGGCCCTAGCCCGAATCGACGGCGAGTCAAAGGCGGCATTGCCAGGGTCAGACCCCATTAATTCCACGTTCGAGGCGTCGAATCAGGCCGTCGCTGGCGGTCGCGGGCCGCGCATGCGCGGCGCGCCAGTCGGCGTGCGCGGCAAAGTCGCCCTGCCAGATGCCGCGCCGCGCGGCTTCGGCACCCGCCTCTTCGTCGCGATAGTCGGCGTCGCTGGCCACCGCCCAGCCCTGGCGGACCATTTCGGCGCCCAGGTCGACGCCGTCCGGCAGGGGGGCGGTCCGGCAGCTCGCGAGCGTGCGGCCATAGCGGTCCCTGGTCGTCAGCGCGCAATGCAGCGGCCCGCGGCCCGCAAGCCGTTCAAGCGCTTGCCGCGCTTCGCGCCCGCACGGCCAGCGGACGTCGGCGCGCGTGCAAAGCTGTCGATATTCGACCGCGTCGATCCCCGTCAGCCGGATCGTCACACGCGCCCCGTCGTGCCAAACGATCAGGCTGTCGCCGTCGATCACCTGCACCAGCGGCACCGATTGGGCGGGCAGCGGTCGCGCGAACCAGGTGGCGAACGCCAGCCCGGCCAGCAGCAGCGCCGCCCCCGCCGCGCGCAGCCGCTTGCGCCGGGCCCGTCGGGCGAGTGGAGAGAGGCGCCGTATCATCATCGTCCCGACTGATCGCGGCGCGGCGCCATGGCAAGCCCTAATAAGCGGTTGACGATGAGAACAAAACATGTCCAAAATGGAGCTATCCGGCCAGACGATGTTCGCGCTGTCCGGCCCGATCCGCGCTTTGGTCCGGTTTGGCGGCGAACAGGATCGAACAAAATGCGAATCCCACCAATATGACGGCAGGATCACGTCAGGGTGGAGTAGCGATACAGGGGGTGACGTCATGATGGATCATGGAGTGCAGCCTTGGTTCGACCCGTCGGACGAGGGGGCCGCTTGTGGTGAGGCGTTTCCGGCGGCGATGACGGGCGGGACGATCCCGCGCGGCATCGCATCGCCGATGCTGCTTGTCGGGCCGCCGGGCGACTGGTTCGAACAGGCGCCGCGCGCCGATGTGCGCCTTGTCGCCACGCTCGCGCCGTCGCGCGCCGCGGCCCATATCCGCCATGTCGCGATGCTCGACATCGTCTGGCTCGCGGCGGCTGAAACGATCGAATCCGCGACCTTCGCCGAAATCTGTGCGGCGATCGTGCGACGCGGCTGCACGATCGTCTGCGAAACCAGCCTGGCCGCGCTGGACCGGGTGGCGGCGGCGATCCCGGTTGCGATCGATACGCAGCTGCTCGTCGACGCCGACCCGGCCGACAAGCTGGTGGCGCTCGCGGCCGCGCGGCGCACGCGCTTTGCCGAATTCAACGACGTGGCGCGCGACGATGCGATGGAACGCATCGACCGGTTGCAGGAAGAAGTGGCGCGCATCGCGCGGATGCTGGGTGAGCTTGCGGCGCAGCAGGGCGGGCTGCCCGGCGCCCCCAGGGGCTTTGCGTCGCGCGGCGGCGACGTCGGCGATCTTGTCGGGCGGCTCCGCCCATCCGCGCACGATTTTGCAGCCACGCCGCGAAGTTTTGTGCCCGAGGAGCGGATGCTCGACCGTCAGCGCGCCAAGCAGGTGCGGCGGATGCTGCGCCAGCGGCGGATGCGCGAGCAATATTTCCCCGCCGACCTGTTCGCCGATCCGGCGTGGGACATGCTGCTCGATCTCTATGCCGCGCGGCTCGAACGCCAGCCCGTGTCGGTGTCGAGCCTGTGCATCGCCGCCGCGGTGCCGGCCACCACCGCGCTGCGATGGATCAAGACGATGACCGACGCCGGACTTTTCCTGCGCGAACAGGATCCGCACGACGGCCGCCGCATCTTCATCGCGTTGGCGGAGGGGGCGTATGATGCGCTTTCGCGTTATTTCGAGGCGCTCGACGAATAGGCCGGACGGGAACATGCCGTCGGGGATTCCCCTGGGCCGCCGCAGCGCTTATGGTCGGATCGAGGAGGACCGCTGCCGATGCCGATCATGGCCGCCCGTGCCTATCACGAGGGCAAGTTTGTGCGCGACCTTGGCCCGCAGGAGATGGTGCCCGAAGATTGCGATCCGGGCGATTTTTTCTGGCTCGGGCTTTACGCGCCGACCCCTGACGAACTGGCAGGCATCGCACGGCGGTTCGGCCTTCATCCGCTCGCGGTCGAAGACGCGCTGAAGGCGAACCAGCTGCCGAAGGTCGAGGTTTACGGCGACCAGCTTTTCGTCGTCGCGCGCACCGCCACGCTCGACGGCGATGCGATCCACGCGGGCGAAACCGCCCTCTTCCTTGGCCCGCATTTTCTGGTGAGCGTTCGCCACGGCTCGGCCCGCGCGCACACCGACGTGCGCGCCCGGCTCGAAAGCCTGCCCGCCAAGCTTGCGCACGGTCCCGATTATGTCCTCTATGCCGTGCTGGATTTCATCGTCGACGGCTATTTTCCGGTGATCGACGCGATCGAGGATCGGATGCTGGGGGTCGAGGATCGCGTGATGGACACGCCGCTCAGTGCCGCGGACATTCGCCATCTCTACAAGCAGAGGCACGAAATCATCCGTTTCCAGCGACTCGTCGGGATGATGAAGGAAGTCGCCGCGCGGCTCGCCCATGGCGACGAACTGCCCGCGATGGACCCTGTCGTGCGTCCTTTTTTTCGCGATGTGTGGGATCATGTGCAGCGCGCCGAATATCGCCTTGCGGGGCTGCGCGACATTGCGGTGTCGGTGATCGAAACCAACGGAATGCTCGAACAGCAACGGCAGGGCGCGATCACGCGCCAGCTTGCCGCGTGGGCCGCCATCCTCGCCGTGCCCACCGCGATCGCCGGCATTTACGGGATGAATTTCGACTATATGCCCGAACTGCGCTGGAGCTTCGGTTATCCGCTGGTCGTCGGCGCGATGGCGGCGATCTGTTCCGCGCTTTATTGGCGGTTCAAACGCATCGGCTGGCTTTGACCCGCCAACGCGCGGCTTGCCAGCCGCGGCGCCTTGTGGCAGGGGCGCGCTTCCCTTCGGGGGCGCTTAGCTCAGTTGGTAGAGCATCTCGTTTACACCGAGAGGGTCGGCGGTTCGAGCCCGTCAGCGCCCACCATTCCTCCCTTGGGCCCTGGCCGCTTGCCTGTCGCTATCCGCCGACCGTGTCGCCCGACAGCGGCGACGCGCGCATCGACCCGCGCGCGGCGAATCCGTCGAACCAGTCGCTGACGCGCGGGTCGGCACGAAGGGCGAGGAGACCGCGAGCTTCGTCACGAGAAAGCGGTCGGCCGGGCTGGTCGCTTCGTGCGACCGTGCGGAAAAGCCGCGTGCGATTGGCCGCGGCAAGCGATCGGTCGTGCTGCTGTTCCTGACCGAGCGGTCAGGCTGAACGCCCGCCCCGGCCTGCGCGCCATACCGTCCACAGCGTAAACAGCCCCATCGCCGCCCATATGATGTTGAGCGCCGCCGACGGGATCGCGCCATTATAGCCCGAATTGATGATAAATCCGCCCGCGCCGACGACGTTCATCCATTGATAGACATAACCGCGCGCTTCGAGCTTGCCGAGCGAAAGCAGGACATAGGCGGCAAGGATGATCGCCGCGGCGGCCCAGCCGATGACTTCGATGACGATCGTTACGGCGGACATGCGCTTCGTCTCCACATGAAAACGCCCGCCCCGATGATGGGGCGGGCGCTTGCGGCGTCAGTCGGTGGCGGCGTCAGGCCGCGAGCTTGCGCAGCACATAGTGCAGGATGCCGCCGTTCATATAATATTCGACCTCGTTCGCGGTATCGATGCGGCAGAGCGTGTCGAAGGCGAAGGTCGAACCGTCGGGACGGGTGACGTTGACGGTCACCGTCTGGCGCGGTTTCAGATCCGCTATGCCGGTAATGGTGAACTGGTCGTCGCCGGTGAGGCCCAGCGTCTCGCGCGTCAGGCCGTCGGTGAATTGCAGCGGCAGCACGCCCATGCCGACAAGGTTCGAGCGGTGGATGCGCTCGAAACTCTCGACGATCACGGCGCGGACGCCGAGCAGGTTCGTGCCCTTTGCCGCCCAGTCGCGCGACGATCCGGTGCCATATTCCTTGCCCGCGATGACGACGAGCGGGGTGCCGTCGGCCTTGTGGCGCATCGCGGCGTCGTAGATCGGCATGACCTCGTCGCCATAGCGCGACATGCCGCCTTCGATGCCGGGGACCATTTCATTCCTGATGCGGATGTTGGCGAAGGTGCCGCGCATCATCACCTCGTGGTGGCCGCGGCGGGCGCCATAGCTGTTGAAGTCGGCCTTGCTGACCTGATGGTCCATCAGCCATTTTCCGGCCGGCGAGTCCGCCTTGATGCTGCCTGCCGGCGAGATGTGATCGGTGGTGATGCTGTCGCCGAGGATCGCCAGCGGCTTTGCGTTCACGATGTCCGACACCGGCGCCGGGGTCATCGTCATCCCCTCGAAATAGGGCGGGTTCGCCACATAAGTCGAACCCGCGCGCCACTGATAGGTGTCGCTGCCCTCGACCTCGATCTTCTGCCAATGCTCGTCGCCCTGATAGACATGGGCATAGCGCGCCAGGAACATGTCGCGGTCGACCGCGCCGGCGATCGCGTCGGCAACTTCCTGGTTGGTCGGCCAGATGTCGGCAAGGAAAACGTCCTGGCCGTCCTTGTCCTGCCCGATCGGGGTGGTGGTGAAATCCTCGGTCACCGTGCCCTTGAGCGCATAGGCGACGACGAGCGGCGGCGAGGCGAGGAAGTTCGCGCGCACGTCGGGCGACACGCGGCCTTCGAAGTTGCGGTTGCCCGACAGCACCGACGCGGCGACAATGTCATTGCCATTGATGGCGGTCGAAATCGGCTCGGCAAGCGGGCCCGAATTGCCGATACAGGTGGTGCAGCCATAGCCGACAAGGTTGTAGCCGATCGCGTCGAGATGGTCCTGAAGCCCCGCCTTGACCAGATAGTCGGTGACGACCTGGCTCCCCGGCGCAAGCGACGTCTTGACCCACGGCTTCGGCTTCAGCCCCCTCTCGTTCGCTTTCTTGGCGACCAGCCCCGCGGCGACCATCACGCCGGGGTTCGACGTGTTGGTGCAGCTGGTGATCGCCGCGATCACGACGTCGCCGTCGCCGATATCATGTTGCGCGCCGGCGACCGGCACGCGCACCGGCGCATCCTTGCCATAGACTTTCTTGAGGTCGGCGTTGAACACATCGTCGACCTGGGTGAGCACGACCTTGTCCTGCGGACGCTTCGGTCCCGCGAGGCTGGGGACGACGCTGCCCATGTCGAGTTCCAGCGTGTCGGTGAACACCGGATCGGGCATGTCGGCCGACAGCCACAGCCCCTGTGCCTTGGCATAGGCTTCGACGAGCGCGATATTCTCGTCCGAACGGCCGGTGAGGCGCATATAATCGAGCGTCTTGTCGTCGATGCCGAAAAAGCCGCACGTCGCACCATATTCGGGCGCCATATTGGCGAGCGTCGCGCGGTCGGCGAGGCTGAGCGAGGCGAGGCCCGGACCATAATATTCGACGAAGCGCCCGACGACGCCCTTCGCGCGCAGCATCTGCGTCGCGGTAAGCACCAGGTCGGTCGCCGTGACGCCTTCCTTCAGTTTGCCGGTGAGCTTGAAACCGACGACTTCGGGGATCAGCATCGACACCGGCTGGCCGAGCATGGCGGCCTCCGCCTCGATCCCGCCGACGCCCCAGCCGAGCACGCCGAGCCCGTTGATCATCGTCGTGTGGCTGTCGGTGCCGACGCAGGTATCGGGATAGGCGACGAGCGCGCCCGATGCGTCTTCGCTCGACCACACCGCCTGCGCGATATGTTCCAGATTGACCTGATGGCAGATGCCGGTGCCCGGAGGAACCGCCTTGAAGTTCGACAGCGACTTCGACCCCCATTTCAGGAAGTCATAACGTTCGCCGTTGCGGTAATATTCGATCTCGACATTCTGCTCGAATGCCTTGGGGTGGCCGAATTCGTCGACCATCACCGAATGGTCGATGACGAGGTGGACGGGAACGAGCGGGTTGATCTTCGACGTGTCGCCGCCCAGCCTGGCGATCGCATCGCGCATCGCGGCGAGGTCGACGACACAGGGGACGCCGGTGAAATCCTGAAGCAGCACGCGGGCAGGGCGATATTGAATCTCGCGGGCCGAGCGCGGATCCTTCTGCCAGTCGACAATGGCCTGGACATCGTCGGTCGACACGGTGAATCCGCCATCCTCGAACCGCAGCAGATTTTCGAGCAGCACCTTCATGCTGAACGGCAGGCGCGAGACGTCGCCCAGCTTGGCCGCGGCCTTGTCGAGCGAATAATAGGCATATTCCTTGTTGCCGACGTTCAGCGTCGAGCGGGTTCCCAGCGTGTCGTTGCCCGTGGTGGTCATAGGATGCAGTCCCCATGTTGGCGCGGCGGGGAATGACTGTCCGATGGCGAAGCGGGAGAGCGGGGCCAACGGGAGTCGCACGCGCGGATTTATGTTGGCGCCGCCTTACGCCGGGATCGGGGAATTGCAAGGGGGTGGGGTGGGTTCATGGGCGCCTGGGCGGACTTTCGGCCAAGGGCGGCGCGATGATTTTTTACACAAGGACACGAAGGCGCAAAGGGGCGTTGGCCGCTCTGGCATCGCGGACCTGATCGGCGTCCATCCCCGTGGGTCAGGTCAAGCGCTGCACGCCGGGCCGAAAGCCGGGTTCCAGGGCGCGCCAGGCCAGGCGTTGCTTTGCGATCCCCGCGCCGCCCTGACGTTCGGCGGTGTTCCGATAGGTGATGGGCAGCTATTTGGACCTGTCAGCCCCAGCGCGGGGCGCGGCGAGCGCGGACGCGGGGCGCCCGCGCCGTGCTGCGGCGGCGGAGCGGGAAGACGGCCATCCGCCTTCCCGCATCCCGGTCAATATTTGACACGCGCCGTAAAGCGGGCGTTGATCGGTGCCCCCGGCGTGATGTTGTTGAGGTTGTGCGCGTCGGAGAAATAGCTTTCGTCGAGCAGATTTTCGACATTGACCTGGAACTCGACGCGCTCGTTCGCCTTGACGAACAGCGCGGCATCGACGCGCGTGAAGGCAGGAAGCCGGGTCACCGTGGGCGCGGTGCGAATGGCGGCAAACTGGCTTGACTGATGGACCACGCCCAGTCCCATCCCGACATTGCCGTTGAAATCATAACGGTTCCACAGCGCGATCTGATGCTTGGGCACCTGCCCCAGCCGAATGCTGTCGTCATTCTTGCGATGGGCGTCCTGATAGGTATAGCCGCCGCTGACCTGCCAGTTCGGCGCGATCCGGCCGGTCAGCGCCAGTTCGATGCCCTTGGTTCGCGTGTCGGTAAGGAACTGCGATCCCGGCACGCCCGCGACCGGCACGGCCGTATTGTTGCGGTCGAGCCGGAACAGCGCCAGCGTGAAATTGAGATCGGGCCGGATGTCCCATTTCGCGCCGATTTCGTAATTGACCATCCGTTCGGGCGTCAGATCCTCTTGCGCCGGCGACGAGCCCGACGCGGGCGCCAGCGTCAGAAACTGATCGCCCGATCGGGGGAGGAAGGACCGGCTGTAGCTGCCGTAGATCGAGACATTTTCCTGTGGCTTCAGGATCAGGCCGAGCCGCGGCGACAGCTTTTCATCGGTGCGACCGAAGGCGCGCGGCGTGCCGATCAGGTCGGTGCCCTTGATCTCGAACCGGTCGTACCGCACGCCAAGGACGAGGTCGACATGCCTGCCGAATGCGATCTGGTCCTGCGCATAGGCCGAGAAGAACTGGACGCGCGATTCGGTGTTGCGGACCAGCGCACCGAAGCTGACCGTAGGATAGACGATGTTGGCAAGGTTGAGCGTGCTGTTCGACAGCGTGCCGTTGCGGCGCTGATTGGTCGAATCCTGATCGCCATATTCAAGGCCGAGAAGAACCCGGTTTTCGATCCCGCCCACGTCGACGTCCCAGAGCAGGTTGCTCTGCGCGATGAAGTTCTGGCGCCGGGTCGGGTCGGTGTAGCTTGACAAAGCGACGGTGCCGGTCGGGCCGGTGGCGGCGCCATTGGCAAAGACGTTGGTGTAATATTTGTCATAGTCGCCATAAAGGAGCGTGGTCGACCATGTCAGCGCGTCCGCCAGTTCACCGTCGATGCGTGCCTTGACGATATGCGCCTCCAGCCCCGCGCGATTGACGCCCGGAACGCCGAAAAATGTGTCGCGATACCCCGTGATCGGGCGGTTCGGCCGTCCGGGGGCGGTTGCGATCGACGGCACCCCGCGATCGGTCACGCGGTCGTCGTTCACATATTCGTAGGACAGGCCCAGCTTCCACCGGCCCAGATCGACCGCGACATAGGGGTTGATCGCATAACGTTCGCCATCGAAGAAATCGCGATGATTGTCGAGGCGCTCGTAATGGGCGTTGATCCGGAATGCCGCGCGGCCGCCGATCGGCGCATTGACGTCCGCGGCAACGTCCCATGCACCGAAGCTGTTGGCGCTGAGCGTGCCGCCGACCGCCAGCGCATCGGATGACGGCGTTTTCTGCACCCGATTGATGACGCCGCCGCTGCCGCCGCGGCCAAAGATCATCGCGAAGGGGCCTTTGAGTATTTCGACCCGCTCGATGTTATAAAGGCTGCGGAAATACTGGACGTCGTCGCGGACGCCGTCGATAAAGAAGTCGGCGGTCGTGTTCTGGCCGCGCAGGGTGATCTGGTCGCGGTTGCCTTCGCCCTGACCGATGGTGGTGCCGGGGACGTAGCGCAGGACGTCGGCGATCGAACGCGACGCCTGGTCGTCCAGCCGCTCGCGCGTGACCACCGAAATCGTCTGGGGCACGTCGATCAGCGGCGTATCCGTCTTGGTCGCCGTGACCGAGTTGGTCGCGACATAGCCGTCCGACTTGCCGATCACCAGGATGGTGCGCGCGTCCTCGCGCTCGGCTTCGCTGGCGTGTGCCGACGCCGGAAAGGCCGCAGCGGCGGCGGAAAGCAAAAGCAGTTTCTTCACAAGGCCCCCTGTTGGATTCGCTGAGTGTCGCGGGGCCGCTAACGCTAATGCGAGCGAATTGCAACTCTGTCACGGGATCGCGCGAAGAAATTGCCGAGCATCGGCCGGGGTGGCTGCGCGCCGCCCGTCGATTGCCGGGCGCGCCGTGGCGTGAGGGTTCGCCGCGGACCGGACTTTGAACCGGACCCGTTCGGGGATTCAGGCGGTGCCGCGCACGACGAGGCGAACGGGGATGCGCGTGCCGCTGCGCGTGCGCTCGTCGTCCTCGAGCGCCATGGCGACGAGCGCTTCGCCCGCGGCGTCGAGATCGGGTTCGAGCGTGGTGAGCGCGGGGTCGGCGAGGGTTCCTGCGCGGATGCCGTCGAAGCCGATCAGCGCGACGTCCTGCGGGACGCGGCGCCCGGCGTCTTTCAGCCCTTGCAGCACGCCGAGTGCGAGCATGTCGCTGGCGGCGAAGATCGCGTCGACGTCCGGGTGCTGGGCGATGAGCGCCTGCGCGGCGGCGACGCCCTGCGCATGGCGGTCGGCGGCGACGGGCGGCTCGGCGAGCATGGGGGTCAGGCCGTGTGCGGCAAGCGCGGCGGTGAAGCCGTCGCGGCGCTCGTCGAACTGGCGCTGCGGCGATTGCTGCGGCCCGACGAAGGCGATGCGGCGGCGGCCGAGCCCCACCAGATGTTCGGCCGCCATCTGGCCGCCCTCGTCATTTTCGCTGCGCATCCAGTGAAAGGGGCTGCCGGGGCTGCCCCAGCAGACGAAGTCGAGACCCGCGGCCTGCGCCTCGGCGAAATAATTCCAGGCGGCGCGGTTGCTGGTGGTGCCGATGACGATCATCGCGTCGGCGAGCCCCGATGCGACAAAGTCGGCGCGGAAATTGTCGGGGCTTTCCTGAAAGCTGACGAGCAGGTTGAAGCCGCGCGCCGAGGTCGCGGCGGCGATGCTGCCAAGCAGCGCGAAATAAAAGGGATTGATCGCGCTGCGATCCTCGCCGGGGCGACAGATGGTGACGAGCGCGATCGTCTCGCTGCTTTTCAGCCGCAGCGACGAGGCGTGGCGGTCGACGACATAGCCCAATTCGCGCGCTGCGGCGGCGACCCGCGCGCGCGTTTCGGCATTGACGCCGGGTGATCCCCGAAGCGCGCGCGATACGGTCGATTGCGATACGCCCGCGCGCTCGGCGACGTCGAACGATGTCGGGCGCAGCATTTTGGCGGTCATGGCGGCGGCATTCTCCCCTCGGCCTGTCTCTTGCCGGGGGGCGGGGCCTTGTCAATCCGCGTGCTGCGTCGTGGCGGAGCTGCGGTCGGGCCAGCGGATGACGATGGCGAGGCGACCGGGCGCTGCCGTTCGTGTCCAGCGGCCTTTCAACTGCCGTTCGATCAGCGTGCGGATGAAACGCGTGCCAAAGCTTTCATTCTCTATATCCGGTGTTTCGGGAAGGCCGCTTTCGGTCCAGTCGAGCTCTACCTCGCCGCCGTCGCGGTGCCATCCGACGCTGAGCACCCCCTTGCCCGCCAGTGCGCCATATTTGATGCTGTTCGTGGCGAACTCGTGGATCGCGAGCGAGATGGCCTGTGCGCCTTCGTCGTCCAGGCGCACATCGGGACCGGTGATCGCGGCGAGCCGGTCGGCCGAAACGCCGGCAAGGTCAAGTTCGCGATGGATGATGCGTTCGAGTTCGACGGTGTCGACCGCGCCAGTGACAAGCATCTGCTTTGCGTCCGACAGCGCGCGCATCCGGCCGTCGAACTTTGCCTCGAACTCGTCGAGGCTCGCCGATTCGCGCAAGGTGATGCGCGCCAGCGCGCCGATGCGGGCAAAGGCGTTTTTCATGCGATGCGCCATTTCGCCGATCATCAGCTCGCGGTCGGCGGCGCGCAGCGCCTGTTCGTCGGCGAGCGCGCGGAAGGCGTCGACGCGGCGATGCTGGAGCCGGTGGAGCTGCATCGCGAGCAGCATGATCGCCAGTCCGAAGAGGAAGATGGCAAAGGGCCGCCCCAGCCGTTCGAACAGGCGGCTGTAGGAAATGCGCAGCGTCCACCGTCGGTCGGCCAGTTGCAGCACCTGTTCGTGCGGATCCCAGCCCATCGTCCCGTGGCGATAGGCAAGCGGCGCCGACGGCCCTTCACCCGCATAGATTTCGAGCCCGTCGATGGAGCGGAGCTGCGCGCCGAGGATCGCGGTCATCAGATCGTCGATGCGGAAGGGGGCATAGACAAAGGCCTCGATCGGCCGCGCACCCGGCGCGCTGGCAAAGGTCGCCGCGCGCGGCACGTCGCCGGCAAGCGCAGCGCCGGGCGCCGACTGGTCGGCATAGACGGGGACATAGATAAGGAAGCCGGACTGGCGCCTGGCCGCGCCGCCTTCCTGCACGAGCTGGACGATGCCGCTCGTTGCGGGCTGTCCGGTCTGCCACGCGCGGCGCATCGCGGCGCGGCGCACGGGTTCGCTGTACATGTCATAACCCAGCGCCTTGTCGCGGCGCGGGGTTCGGGGTTCGAGCAGGACGATCGGAAAGCCAATGGGCTGGTCGCTGGCCGGCCAGACCGCAATGTCCCGGCCGTAATTTTCGCGCAGCATTGCTTCCGCCGCGGCGGGCGCCCCCTGTCGCATCGCGACCGCGATGCCGATCCCCTCCAGCCCCGGCGCGTGAACCTGTGGTCGGAGCGCGGCCAGATAGGCGCGGATGCCGGGGCCGTTCGAACGGCCGTCCGACTGATAAAGCGCGCGCACGCCTTCAAGCAGCGCGACATGATCGCGCAACCGCGTGTCGATCTGCATCGCAACCCGCTCGGCGCGGTCGCGTTCCTCGGCGCGATTATAGAGGAAGCTGCCCGCCGCTGCGGCGAGCGTGGCGATCAGGATGACGAGCCCGACAAAGCGGGCCGAAAGCGCGAGCAGCCGGTCTGCCCATGACAAAGGGCGCATCTCTCTGTCCTGCCTGCTGGCTGCCGCGGCAGCGCCCCCCTCCGGTCCTGCGATGTTCCACGCCGCGCCGTCGATGGCAAGCCAATTTCGTTCCATTGCGGCCGCTTAACGGGTTGTGATTCGCAACCTTTGGCCTATGGTCGTGCCGGTTTCCGGAAAGGATCTGCGATGATTATCTATGGGTCAGTGGTATCGCCCTTTGTGCGCAAATTGCTTGGCTATCTGGGCGAAAAGGGGATCGACTTCGAGTTGAAGGGCGTCGGGCTCGGCGATCCCGATCCGGGTTTCCAGGCCGCCTCGCCGCTGGGGAAGATGCCCGCGATGGACGACGACGGTTTCCTGCTCGCCGATTCAAGCGCGATCATCCACTATCTGGAGGCGAAGCAACCCGAACCCGCGCTGATCCCCGCCGATCCCCGCGAGCGCGGGCAGGTGATCTGGTGGGAAGAGTTCGGCGACACGGTGTTCGCGGCGTGCAGCGGCAAGATGTTCTTCAACCGCATCGTGGCGCCCAAGTTTCTGGGCCGCGAAGGCGACCTGGCTGCCGCAGCGGCCGCCGAGGCGGAGGAGCTGCCCAGGCTGCTCGATTATCTGGAAGGCGCGATCCCCGCGTCGGGCTTCCTCGTCGGCGACCGGCTGACGCTCGCCGATCTGGCGGTCGCGTCGCCGCTGATGAACTTCCGCCACTGCGGCGCGCGCGTCGACGCGGGCAAGCATCCGAAGATCGCGGCATGGAGCGAAGCCATATTGTCGCGGCCAAGCATGGCGCCGTGGATCGCCAAGGAAGAACGGATGATGGCGAAGGTGCTGGGCGGGTGAGGGGAGGCGGCTTCGGCCGGCCCGCCGCTTCTCAACCCGCCGCCTTGCCCCCATGTTCGGCCCAGAATTTCGCGATGCGCCCCGTGATGAGTTCGGTGGCGAGGACGCGCGCGGTGTCGCGGGGAAGGCCGAGGGCTTCGGCCATCGGGCCGCCGAGCTGCGCGTCGCCCAATGCCATCAGGACGAGCGCCAGCGTGTCTTCGTGCATCAGCCGTTTTTCGTCGGCATCGGGCGCCATGCCGTCGATCAGGCGGTGGATCGCCTCGACGATCGGGTCAAGCGCGTCGTCATTGCCCGTCGCCGCCATCCACGTCGCGAGCGCGCCCGCGCCGCCGCTGTTGAAGGCGTCGAAGGCGAGGTCGACGATCTCGCGCACATTGCGTTCGCCCGGCGGCGATTCGGCCATTTTTTTGCCGATCGTTTCGCAGACGGTTTCGGCCTGATAGGCGGCGAGCGCCTTTTGCAGCCCCGCCGCGCTGCCGAAATGATGCAACAGATTGGCGTGGGTGCGATCGATCCGCGCCGCGACGGCCTTCAGCGTCACCGCGGCCGGCCCCATCTCGATCAGGATCTGGCGCGCCGCCTCCAGCGCGGCCGAACGGCTTTCTTCGGGACTGAGACGCTTTTTGACTATTGACATTTATGTAAGTTATACCCTATTGCTGACCCCGACATCCCTTTTCGACGGTAAATGCCATATGTCCAGCCTTTCCCGGTCTCCCACCCCCGCCGACCTGTCGATCACCCCGCGCGACATGCGCTTTGGCCGCGCCGACAAACAGGGCCGCTGGTGGCTGAACGGCGATCCGATCGCCTCGGCCTTTCACACCGCGCTGTCGGTCACCTTTCCCAAAGGGGAGGCGATGTTCATCGAGGCGGTGAAGGCGCACCGCGACGGCGTGCCCGAAAAGCTGGCGCGCGAAATCCGCGCCTTTACCCAGCAGGAAGTGATCCACAGCCGCGAGCATGTGGTGTTCAACAGGAAGGCGGCCGAGGCGGGATATGATCTTGGCGAACTCGAAGCCGACGTCGACGAGGTGATGGAAATCATAAAGGCGCGGCCGCCGATCGTCAACCTGATGGCGACGATTGCGCTTGAACATTATACCGCGATGATGGCGGCCGTGATGCTGCGCGAGGAACGGATGTATGCGGGCGCCGAACCCGAATGGGCCGCGCTGTGGAAATGGCACGCGATCGAGGAAATCGAACATAAGGGCGTCGCCTATGACACCTGGCTGCACGCGACGAAGGACTGGAGCCGGTTTCGGCGCTGGCGCGCCAAGTCGCTGATGATGCTGCTCGTCACCTCGCGTTTCTGGCCGCGGCGGGTGAAAGGCATGAAGGCGCTGCTGAAGCAGGATGGCCTGACCGGCTGGCGCGTCACGGCGCGCATCTGGTGGTATCTGCTCGGTTCGCCCGGCGTGCTGCGCAAAAGCTTCCTGCCGTGGCTCGCCTATTTCATGCCGGGGTTCCACCCGTGGAACCACGACGACCGCGCGCTGATCGGCAAATATGAAAGCGATTATGCCGACGCGGTGATGCCGACGCAGTCGTCGCGGCCCGAACTGGCCGCCGCGGCGGGCTGAATATCCTTTCCTGCGAAGGCGGGCCGTCCGGAGCGGTTCTCTCTCCCCGAATCCGGCGCCTGCCTTTGCGGGGGTTCGGATTGCGTTATGTTGAACCGGCGCCGACTCAGCTTCGCTCGACACGAACGGGGGCGTAGCACGGATTAAATACACGCCCGTCAATGTCCCATGTCGGCGGCCGACGCCGCAGGCGCGCCGACCCTGGGCGGGCGGAGCAGGAGGACGAGGGGCACCGAGAGCGCCGTCACCCACATCATCGCCCAGAAATCGTCGATATAGGCGACCATCGCCGCCTGTCGGTTGATCTCTGCATCGAGCATCGCCAGCGCCCGGTCGCCGACGATGCCGAAACGGTCGGCGGTCGAGGGATCGAGAAGCGCGACCGAGCTGCTGGTGACATGCGCGGCGAGATCCTGATGACTCGTCTGGATGTTCGTGCCGAGCAAGGTCGTGACGACCGAAATGCCGACCGAAGCGCCGAGACTGCGGAGCAGGTTGAGCAGGCTCGACCCGTCGGTGCGGTGCTGCGGCGCGATCGTCGCAAAGGCCATGGTATTGAGCGGAATGAAGATCAGCCCCATGCCCAGCCCCTGTACCAGCCCGCTGACAATCACCGGCTGCATCCCCATGGCGAGCGACCAGTGGCTCATCTGCCACAGCGAAAACGCCGCAATGGCAAGCCCGGAACCGACGAGCCATCGCGCGTCGATCCTGCCCAGCAATTGCCCCGCGATCCACATGCTGATGAGGATGCCGATACCGCGCACCGCGAGCACCAGCCCGGTGTCGATCACCGGCCAGCCGAACAGATTTTGCAGCATCGGCGGCAACAGCGCCATCGACGCGAACATGACGATGCCGATGACGATCATGAAACCCATCGCGGTGACGAGGTTGCGGTCGGTAAGCATCGCGCGGCTGAACAGCGGCGCGCGCGCGGTGAACAGGTGGACCAGGAAAATCCACAGGCATGCGATCGCGACGCCCAGCTCGATCCATATTTCGGCGCTGTCGAACCAGTCGAGATGCGCGCCGCGGTCAAGCATCAGTTGCAGCGCGGCGAGCCCCAATGCGAGCATCGAAAAGCCGAAGAGGTCGAATCTGCGGTCGCGCCCGCGCATAGCGGGCAGCAGCGCCCACATCAGCGCGAGGGTGACAAGCCCGACGGGCAGGTTGACGTAAAAGACCCAGCGCCAGTTGACGCTTTCGGTAAGCCAGCCGCCGAGCACCGGTCCCATTATCGGCCCGATCATGATTCCCATGCCCCAGATCGACATGGCGCGCGCGTGGCGTTCGGGCGGGTTGATGTCGAGCATCACCGATTGCGACAGCGGGGCGATGAAGGCCGCGAATATGCCTTGCAGAAAGCGGAAGACGACCATCTGTTCGAGCGATTGCGCCGCGCCGCACGCCATCGACGCGACGATGAAGCCGGCGATCGCGGCAAGGAACAGCTCGCGCCGCCCGACGCGATCGGCCAGCCAGCCGGTGATCGGCATCGCGATGGCGCTTGCAAGGATATAGCTGGTGAGCACCCACGTCACCGTCTCGCTCGTCGCGCCGAGCGCCGATTGCATGTGCGGGATGGCGACATTGGCGATCGTCGTGTCGAGGATCTGCATGATCGACGCGCCCATGACGGCAATGGTGAGCAGACCGCGGTAGCGCACCCGTTGGTGAAGGGGGATCGTATCGTCGGCGGGGAGCGTGGCGGCGGCGGGACGGCGGGGAAGGGATGCCATTAGCGCGCAGCGTCAAAATCTTCCCCATCGACTTGCGATGGGCAGGGGGGGCGCTTGCGAGGCGAACGGTGCCGGGGCCGCGACGGCGGTGTCATCGCCCCTCCCTCAGCCCTGGCGGCCGCCACCGCCCCATCGCAAGCCGATGGGGAGGATCGAAAAGGTGGCAATGGCTCCACATGGTGCGCACCCCTATTTCCCCGCCACCGCGCCGCGGCCGGTGAACACCGTCACCTTGGCCGACAGCCCGGCGATCATGTCGCGTGCCGGCTTTTCGTCGAACGCGATGCGCACAGGGACACGCTGCGTGACCTTGACCCAGTTGCCGGTGGCGTTCTGTGCCGGGAGCACCGAAAATTCGCTGCCCGTGCCTGCGCCGATCGTCAGCACATGGCCGCGGACCGTCAGCCCCGGATAGGCGTCGAAGCGGATTTCGGCGCGCTGGCCGACGCGCATGTCGGCAAGGTCGGTTTCCTTGAAATTGGCCTCGACCCACGGGTGGGCGGTGTCGACGATGGTCAGCGCGGGAAGGCCGGCGACCATCGTCTGCCCGACCTGCAGGCGATCGGCCTGTGCGACGCGACCGGCGCGCGGTGCGCGGACGGTGGTGCGCGCGAGATTGACCTCGGCCTGCGACCGCTGGACGCGTGCGGCCTGAACCTGCGGGTTGATGCCGCTCGACGGCCCGGCGGCGAGTCTGGCGCGCGCTTCCACCGCGGCGGCTTCGGCCTGGCGGACGCGCTCGCGCGCCTGCGCAAGCGCGTGGCGCGCCGCATCATAGGCGGCGCGCGTCGTAAAGCCCTTTTCCATCAGCGCCGCCTGCCGGTCGAAATTGACCTGGGCGAACTTCACCTCCTCGCGCGCCGCGGCGATGTCGACGTTCGAGCTGTTGGCGCTTGCGGCGAGATTGCCGACTTCGACCTCGGCGGCGTCGATCGCCGCGGTCGCCTGGGCGACGCTCAGCGCATAGGGTTCGCCATCGATGCGAAAAAGCAATTGTCCCCTGGAGACCTGCTGCCCGTCGCGCACGGCCACCTCGATGATGCGCCCGCCGACCTCGGCGGCGACCGACACCTTGTCCATCTGGACATAGGCATTGTCGGTCGACACCGATCCGCCACCGAGCAGCCACCAGCCGCCACCGCCCGCAACCAGCGTGAGGGGGAGTCCGAACATCAGCAAGCGTGTGCGCCAAACGGTTTTCGTTGCGGTTTCTGTGGCCGGGTATGGCACCGGGTCCGCTTTGGGCGGCGACACGGCGTCGGCCTGGGGCCGCGTGCGGGCGAGCTGGTCCATCAGGCGGGCTCCGTTTCCTTCACGCAGACGCGCCGCGACAGGTTGGCGCGCACGCGCGCGACGAGATCGAGGAGCCGGTCGCGTTCGGCGGCGCTGAGCCCCTCGAGCGCATCGTCGTTCAGCGCCTCGACGACAGGGCGGATACCGCCGAGCAGATCGGCGGCGCGCGTGGTCAGATACAGTTGCCACGCGCGGCGGTCGGCGGGGTCGGGGCGACGTTCGACCAGCCCCGCCTCGACCAGCCGATCGACCATCCGCGACAGGGTGATCGGCTCGACCTCGATCAGGTCGGCAAGCGGACCCTGCCGTATTCCCTCGTGGCGTTTGAGATAGGTGATGAGCCGCCATTGCAGCGCGGTGATGCCGCTATTCCTGACGCGCGCATTGAAGGCGCGCCGGTAGAGCCGCGCGGTGTCGTTGAGGATGAAGCCGATCGTTTCCGTCATGGCATGACATATAATAGCAATTGCTATTATAATCAACCGGCAGGTCGTATTGGCAACCGTCTCGAATATGGTGTAAAAATTATTTACAGCGCTTGCATGTCGCTGATTTTCAGGCAGGATGTGGCGATGACTTTGACGGCCGACCTTTTCTGGTCCTTTCGCTCACCATACAGCTATCTTGCGATCGGCCGCTATCGTGCGCTGGCCGCGAGCCACGACGTGACGATCAACCTGCGCCCCGTCTATCCGCTCGCGATCCGCCAGCCCGACTTTTTCGAGCGCAACCATCCCAACTGGCTGAGCTATATGATGCGCGACATGATCCGCGTGGCGCAGTTTCACGGCATTCCCTTCGGCCCGCCGCGCCCCGACCCGATCGTGCAGGACGTGCGGACGCGAGCCATCGCCGATGAGCAACCGCATATCTATCGCCTCACCCGGATGGGGCAGGCGGCGACGCGGCGCGGCAAGGGGCTCGCCTTTGCGCACGAGGTGGGGCAGATTATCTGGGGCGGGGCGGTCGACTGGCATATCGGCGATCATCTGGCGGGCGCGGCACGGCGCGCCGGGCTTGACCTGGCCGAGCTGGAAATCGAAGCAGGTGACGACGCCGTGGCGCTCGACAACGAAATCGCGGCCAATCAGGTCGCGCTGGAAATCGCGGGCCATTGGGGCGTGCCGACCCTGGTGTTCGAGGGTGAACCCTTTTTCGGGCAGGACCGGATAGAGATGGCGAAGTGGCGGATGGAGCAGAAGGGGCTGCGGGCGCGATAGGGCGTGGGGTGGGTCGTCACCCTGACGTTGCTTGTCGCGGGCTGCGGTTTTGGGGCGCAGGCGGCTGCACGGACGAAAGGCGATTGCGCAGAGTTTGCAGGGGTCGCAAAGACGATATCGGGATTCACGCGGAAACGCGGGGTTGAAGCCGTTGCCGACGATATATCGCTTGACGTCCCGGCCATCCACGCCCTGTTCGATGAACGGCTGCGCCGATCCTTCTTTCGGCTCCCCGACAGCCGCGACCCCGCATCCCTTGCCCGGTTGCGTGAGCTTCGGCGATGCGGCTAAGGCGGCACCATGACCATCGATCCCCATTTTTTCGAGGCGCGCGACGGCGTGCGGCTGGCGTGGCGCGAAACGGGGCCGGAGGCAGGTGGCGGCCGGCCGGTCGTGCTGCTCCACGGCCTGTTTTCGAGCGGCGAGGTCAATTGGATCAAGTTCGGCACCGCGGGGCGCATCGCGGCCGAGGGCTATCGCGTCATCATGCCCGACCTGCGCGTGCACGGGTCGAGCGACGCGCCGCACGAGGAAGCATTTTACCCGTCCGACGTGCTGGTGCGCGACCTGGAGGATCTGGTCGCGCATCTGGGCCTCATCGATTTCGACCTTGGCGGCTTTTCGCTCGGCGCGCGGACCAGCGTGCGCGCGGTCGTCGCGGGGATGAAACCGCGTCGGCTGATCCTGGGCGGCATGGGGCTGGCGGGGCTGGCCGGCTGGCAGCGGCGCGGCGCCTTTTTCAAGCGCGCAATCGCCGAATATGAGACGGCGAAGCGCGGCGACGACACCTGGCTGTCGATCCAGTTCATGAAGACGATGAAGGTCGACCGCATCGCCGCGGGGCATTTGCTCGACAGCTTTACCGACACGCCGCCCGATGCGCTGGCGGCGCTGACGATGCCGGTTCTCGTCGTGTGCGGCGAGCAGGACCGCGACAATGGTTCGGCCGAGGAACTGGTGGCGGAACTGCCCGATGCGCGGCTGGCGACGATTCCGGGGACGCATATGTCAAGCGTGACCGAGGCGGCGCTCGGCGAGGCGATCGCGGCGTTCCTCGCGGCTTGACCCGGCGCGCGGCGGGCGTCAAGCTGGACCTATCGCGCCAGAGAGCGCAACCGAAACTCCAGAGGACGCACTCCATGAAAGCCATGATCTCGACGCTGTCGCTTGCCCTGTCGCTCGCGGTGGCAACCCCCGCCCTTGCACAGGCGGCGCCCGCCGCCGCCCCCACCGCGGCCGACGCCGAAGCCTTTATCGCCGCGGCCGAAAAAGACCTGTTCGACTATAGCGTCGAGGCGAGCCAGGTGAACTGGGTCAATGCGACCTATCTCACCGAGGATACCGACGCGATGGCGGCACGGATCAACGCGGTCGGCACCGAAAAGGCGGTGAAATATGCGCTGGAGGCCGCGAAATACAGCGATGTTCCCGGCATCAGCGCCGAAACGATACGCAAGCTCAATATCCTGCGCACGGGTCTCGTGCTGCCCGCGCCGACGACGCCGGGCGCCGCAACCGAACTCAACCAGATCGCGACCGACCTGCAGTCGCAATATGGCAAGGGCCGCGGCACGCTGAACGGCAAGGAGATTTCGGGGTCGGACATCGAGGCCGAGATGGGCAATATCGACCGCACCCCCGCCGAACTCGCCGAAATGTGGACGAGCTGGCACGACAATGTCGGTGCGCCGATGAAGGATGATTATGCCCGCATGGTCGCCATCGCGAACGCGGGTGCGAAGGAGCTGGGCTTTGCCGACACCGGCGCGATGTGGCGGTCGGGATACGACATGTCGCCAGAGGATTTCGCAAAGACGACCGAGCGTTTGTGGCAGGAAGTGAAGCCGCTTTACATCGCGCTCCACACCTATGTCCGCTCGAAGCTCAACGAGAAATATGGCGACGCGGTGCAGCCCAAGACCGGCCCGATCCGCGCCGACCTGCTCGGCAATATGTGGGCGCAGGAATGGGGCAATATCTATCCGCTCGTCGCGCCGCCGGGGACGGGCGACCTTGGCTATGACATCGGCGAGCTGCTCGCGGCGCAGGGCAAGTCGCCGATCGACATGGTCAAGATCGGCGAAAACTTCTATTCGTCGCTCGGCATGGCGCCGCTGCCCGATAGTTTCTGGACGCGGAGCATGTTCACCAAGCCCGCCGACCGCGAAGTCGTCTGCCACGCTTCGGCGTGGAACATCGACAACAAGGACGATATCCGCATCAAGATGTGCATCAAGGTGAATGCCGACGATTTCGTCACCATCCACCACGAGCTTGGCCATAATTATTATCAGCGCGCCTATAACAAGCAGCCGTTCCTGTACCTGAACGGCGCCAACGACGGCTTTCACGAGGCGATCGGCGATTTCGTCGCGCTGTCGATCACGCCGCAGTATCTGGTCGACATCGGCCTGCTCGACAAGGCGAAGGTGCCGAGCGCCGACAAGGATATCGGGCTGCTTCTGCGGCAGGCGATGGACAAGGTCGCCTTTCTGCCGTTCGGCCTGCTCATCGACCGCTGGCGCTGGGGCGTGTTCGACGGGACGATCCAGCCCGCCGATTATAACAAGGCGTGGACCGAGATGCGCACCCGCTATCAGGGCATCGTCCCGCCGACCGAGCGCCCCGCCGATGCGTTCGATGCGGGCGCAAAATATCATATTCCAGGCAACACGCCCTACACGCGCTATTTCCTGGCGCGCATCCTGCAATTCCAATTCTATGAGGCGGCGTGCAGGCAGGCGGGGTGGAAGGGACCGCTTCACCGCTGTTCCTTCTATGGCAACAAGGATGTCGGCGCGAAGCTCAACGCGATGCTCGAAATGGGGGCGTCAAAGCCGTGGCCCGACGCGCTTCAGGCCTTCACCGGCAAGCGCGAGATGTCGGGCAAGGCGATGGCCGATTATTTCGCGCCGCTGAAAAAATGGCTCGACGAGCAGAACAAGGGCAAGCCGCAGGGTTGGTAAACGCCGCGGGCAGGGCAGACACGAAGGGGCCGGGGAGAGGACTTCCCGGCCCTTTTTTTGGGGTGAGGTCGGCGGAATCCAGTGTCGGCAGCGTCGGGGGCGATTCGAAACGTTCACTTCTGTCCGTTCGCCTTGACGATGCCGCTGCGGCGTGGGGATCGATCCAACGGTCGAGGATGTCCCGGATCGGCATCGCGTCAAAGTGGTTCCAGCGTTCGCGACCGCGCCGTTCGGCGATCATCAGCCCGGCCTCCTCCAGCAGCTTCAGATGCTGCATCACCGAGCAGCGGTCGATTTCGGGAAGGCGCTCGACGACGGGCGCACGCTCGTCGAGATTGCCGAAGAGGGCTGGCGCGAAAATCAGGGTGCGCTGAAAGCGAGCTATGGCCATTGCGAGGGCTGGACGCAGATGCTCTGCGCGCTCAAGGCATGGCTGGAACATGGCATCAATTTGCGTGCGGGGATGTATAAATAGCGCGAGTGGTCGCCTTTTCTTCGTTCGTCACTTAAAAAGCTGTTGCAACAATATGGTTTTGCGACAATTTCCAGCGACATGCCGGGGCACGGGGGCTGTCTTGCGGTGCCGGATTCGTGACGAAGGAGGATCTATGAAGCGTCTTGCCCTGACCATCGCCCTTGCTGCGGGTCTTCCCGCCGCGGCCAATGCCGCGACCTGCGAACAGGGTTTCGTGAAAAAGGGCAATCCGGTGACGGGGCTGCGCTTTATCGCGACGACCAATGTTCCGGGGATGAGCGCGGCTAGCGCTGTCGGGCAATTGAACGGCATCGTTGCTGCAAAAGGTTATGACATATTGGCCGCGGAGCAGGAAAGCGGCTCGATGCTGATCGAGCAGCCGCAGACCGGAAAGGCGCGCTCTTTCCCGATCGAGATTGCCGCCGACGGTGCGGGCAATGTGCGTATGGAGGCGAAGCTGCGTCCCGCGATGGGCATTCCCGAAGCCGCGGCGAAGGCGGAGATGTGCGGCATATTGAACCAGCTCAAGGGCGGCAAGGCGGGCGAGGCGCTTGCGGCAAAGGGCATGCAGGCGACGACCGCCGCCGGCGCGCCGATCCGCATGAGCGTCTTGCGCTTTTCGCAGGACATCACGGGCGAGGCCGACAAGAACAGCGCCGCGGTGCCGCTGCGTTACAAGAATAAATCCTTCACCCTTTACGGTCCGGTCGCCTATGTCGGGCCGGTCGGCGACAGCTATCGCGTCGAATGGAAACTGGTGTCGAACGTGCTGACCGACATCGTGCCCGGCCGTTCGTCAGCGGGGATGACGGTGAACTGCGTGCTGGCAAAAGGACAGGGGCCTTATGCGCTCAAGCTGAAACCCGGCAAGCACGCCGAGCTGACGGGGACGTTCGACCGCCTCGATTATGGCCTGTCGCTGGTGTGGCTCAAGGATTGCCGCCCGGTGAAATGACGGGTGAGGGTTAATCCCCGCCCGCGCGGTCCGCCAGATCCATGAAATCGCGCGCGGCGTCGCGTTCGCTTTCGTCCTTGAACGCAACGTCAAGGTCGGGGGCGTCGCCGAGCATATACATCAGCGCCCACAGCGCGAAGCGGCGGCCGGGGTTGGTTTCCAGCCCGAAATCGACGCGCATCCGCTCGGCGCCCGCGGCGCGCGCCTGGGGCGTAATCGCGGCGAGGTCGGCGGTGCCGAAATAGCGGCGGAGCTGGTCGTCGAAATCCATGGCGGCCCTTTTGGGCGCTTCGCGGGGAATGGCAAGCCTGCCAGCCGATCACATTCCTCAAACCCGGTTCCGGCGGCGCCTGTCGACGCGCTGTTCCTCCTTTGACGCGGCAAAAAAGCATGGCGCTTCGACAAGCTGAGGGCGAACAGGCGGGGCTAACCCGAAGCTTCCCGAAATCGGCCCACCCGAAACGCCACGCGGTTGTCATTCCCACATACGCCCGATAGGGCAGCGCGCGTGAAGACCAGCATCGAGATCGGGACCGACGCGGCGGGACAGGGCGTGCGTATCGACGTGCAGGAACTGCTCGCGACGCGCCTGCTCGTTCAGGGCAATTCGGGCTCGGGCAAGTCGCACCTCTTGCGCCGCATCCTCGAGGAAAGCGCCGCGCTGGTGCAGCAGGTCGTGATCGATCCCGAAGGCGATTTCGTGACGCTGGCCGACGCCTTCAACCATGTCGTCATCAACGGCGGCGATTACAACGAGCGCGAGATTGCGGCGATGGGGGCGCGGATTCGCGAACATCGCGCCTCGATCGTTCTCAGCCTCGAATCGCTCGACATCGAGGCGCAGATGACCTGCACCGCGGCGTTCCTCAATGCGCTGTTCGATGCGCCGCGCGAACATTGGTTTCCCGCGCTTGTCGTCGTCGACGAGGCGCAGATGTTCGCGCCGTCGGCGTCGGGCGACGTGTCCGACGCCGTCCGCCGCGCGAGCCTGAGCGCGATGACCAATTTGATGTGCCGGGGGCGCAAGCGCGGCCTGGCGGGCGCGATCGCGACGCAGCGGCTGGCGAAGCTTGCCAAGAATGTCGCGGCCGAGGCGAGTAATTTCCTGATGGGGCGCACATTCCTGGACATCGACATGGCGCGCGCCGCCGACCTGCTCGGCATGGAGCGGCGGCAGGCGGAGACGATCCGCGACCTCGAGCGCGGGCATTTCCTGGGGCTCGGCCCCGCGATCTCGCGCCGCCCGCTGGCGATCCGCATCGGCGCGACGCGGACGGCGACGCGGATGGGGACGCACAGCCTGATGCCGCTGCCGGTCGCGGCGGGCGACGATATGCGCTCGATGCTCTTTGCCGAGGAGGAGGAGGCGCCCGCGATGCCGCGGGCCGCCCTGGTCGAACCCGAACCCGTCGCGGCGGGCGAACTGCTCGAACGGATTGCGGCGAGCGAACCGCTGCACGCCGATACCGCAGCGCCGCCCGTGCTCGACATCGTCGAGGCGGTAGCCGAGGCCGAGGAGGCCGACGCGGTGGTGATCGCGACGCTGGAGGCGATGCTGGACGATCCCGACAGCGCCTTTCAGGGCGAAGCGATGCTGTATCAGGATTTTTCGGTGCGCTGCCGGATGGCGAAGCTGAGGAAAGTGCCGCTCGACCTCGCCGCCTTTCGCCGCCGCTTTGCGCTGGCAAAGGGGGGCGTGTTCGACCCCGCGGAGCCGCGCTGGCAGGGCGCGCTTGCCGTTGCCGACCGGCTTCCGCCCGACATGGTCGCGCCCTTCCTGCAAATCGCGCGCGCGGCGATGGAAGGGGCGCCCTGCCCCGACGACGAAGCGCTCGGCCGCGCTTATGGCAGCCGCTCGCCGGGACGCATCCGCCGCCTGATCGACTATATGGAGAAACAGGGCGCGATCGTCGTGCGCGCCGATTTCGGCGGGCGGCGATCGATCGGGATTCCCGAACTGGGGCTCAGCACCGAGGCGGAATAGCGACGGGGCCAACGGCGCCCCAATCGGTCGTCATTCCGGCGAAGGCCGGAATCCCGCCCCGGCATGATGACGCAAGCGGCAAGATCCCGGCCTTCGCCGCGATGGCGATCGTGGCAAGACCAAGGTAAATGCTCAGCTCAACCCGCGCCGCCCGAAGGTGACGGGCCGCTGGCTGTGGAAAATCTGCGCGGGGTTAATCATCGCCGCGGCGCGCGCGCGCTCAAGCGCGTTGTAAAGCGGGCCATGCGTCAGCTCAAAGGGGAAGTGCACGCCCATGCGGTCAACTTCTGACCACATCACGACGGCGTAGACGACCTGTCCGCCATAATGGATTTCGCAGCGCGAGCGCGCAGGCATCGCGGCACCGGCGATTTGCGCGCCGCCCTCCGACAGGTCGGTGATGCGGCCTTCGACGAAGTTGAGCACGCCATTGACGGTCACGTCGATGGCGACGCGGGTGCGCTCGTGGCGGCGCGGCGTGGGGAGGCGAGGAGTGGTCATGCGGCGAACCTAAGTTCGTCATGGTAAATAATCCGGTAACGACGATCGCGGGCACAGAGCAATTTTGCCTTTCGATTCGGATGCGCTTGCCGCTATGGGCGGCGCCATGGTCCCGCTGCATCTTCATCCTTCGCTGCGCGAGCCCGCGCAAACGTCCAAGGCCTGGCCGTTCGAGGAAGCGCGCAAGCTGGTCAAACGCTATCCCGACGGCAAGCCCGGCGGCGAAGCCGTGCTGTTCGAGACGGGTTATGGCCCGTCTGGCTTGCCGCACATCGGCACTTTCAACGAAGTGCTGCGCACGACCATGGTGCGCCGCGCCTATGAAACGCTGACCGGCGGCGCGGCGACGCGGCTCGTGGCGTTCAGCGACGATATGGACGGTCTGCGCAAGGTGCCGGACAATGTGCCGAACGGCGCCATGCTGCGCGAGCATCTGGGGCGGCCGCTGACCGCGATCCCCGACCCGTTCGGCAAATATGAAAGTTTCGCGCACCACAATAATGCGATGCTGCGCGAGTTTCTCGACCGTTTCGGCTTCGATTATGAGTTTGTGAGCTCGACCGAGCGCTATCGGTCGGGGGCGTTCGACGAGGCGCTCAAAAATGTGCTGCGCCACAATCAGCATATCCTCGACATCATGTTGCCGACGCTTCGCGCCGAACGCGCCGCGACCTATTCGCCGATCCTGCCGGTCAGTCCCAAGTCGGGGGTCGTTTTGCAGGTGCCGGTCACGGTGGTCGATGCCGAGGCGGGGCTGGTGTCGTTCGAGGATGACGGCGAGACGATTACCCACAACATCCTGGGCGGCGGCGCGAAGCTGCAATGGAAGGTCGACTGGGCGATGCGCTGGGTCGCGCTGGGTGTCGATTATGAAATGTACGGCAAGGATCTGACCGACAGCGGCGTCCAGTCGGGCAAGATTGCCAAGGCGCTCGGCGGTCGCAAGCCCGAGGGGCTGATCTACGAGATGTTCCTCGACGAGAAGGGCGAGAAGATTTCCAAGTCGAAAGGCAATGGCCTGTCGATGGAAGAATGGCTGGCCTATGGCAGCGAGGAAAGCCTGGCCTTTTACGCCTATCGCGAACCCAAGGCGGCGAAACAGCTGCATATCGGCGTCGTGCCGAAGGCGGTCGACGAATATCTTCAGATGCGCGGCGCCTATCCGGCGCAGCAGCCCGACAAGAAGCTGGGCAACCCCGTGCATCATGTGCATGTCGCGCGCGGGCAGGATGTGCCGGAAACGGTGCTGCCGGTCACCTATGGCCTGTTGCTCAACCTTGTCGGGGTGATGGGTGCCGATGCGTCGAAGGAGCAGATCTGGCGATACCTCGGCCAATATGTCGAAGGCGCGAACGCGGCCCGCTATCCCGAACTCGACGCGCTGATCGACAATGCGATGGCCTATAACCGCGATTTCGTCGCACCGACGCTCCAGCGCCGCAAGCCTGAGGGTGGCGAGGTCGCGGCGCTGCGCGAACTCGACGCGAAGCTCGCCGCGCTGCCCGCCGAAGCCTCGGCCGACGACATCCAGAATATCGTCTATGCGATCGGCAAGAACGAGGCCTATGGCTTTGAAAATCTGCGCGACTGGTTCAAGGCGCTCTATGAGACTCTGCTCGGGTCGAGCGCGGGACCGCGCATGGGCAGCTTCATTGCGCTGTTCGGCATCGACAATACGCGGCGGCTGATCGCCGAGGCGCTCGGCTGAGGCAAGAGGAGAAATCCGTTCGTGTCGAGCCCTTCGACTGTCTTGGCGGGCGCTCAGGATAAACTTCAATCCCGGTTGACGTTGCGGCACCCGTCGGAACGGCGCAGGATCGAGGGGCATTGCGACGTCGCCCGATGCGAACGGAATTGAGGAGGCCCGAATGATCGCAGACCCTGCTTTCCAACTCGCCCAGATCAATATCGCGCGCTTTCGCCTGCCGCCCGATCATGTCGCCAACCGCGACTTCATGGACGCGCTCGACGCGGTGAATGCCATTGCCGAGGCGAGCGACGGCTTTGTCTGGCGGTTGACGGGCGATGGCAACAACGCGACCGACGTTCCCGTCACCGACGATCCGCATGTCATCGCGAACATGTCGGTGTGGCGCGACCTCGATGCGCTCGCCGCCTTTGTCTATCGCCAGCCCGACCATCTGGCGATCATGAAGCGGCGCAAGGAGTGGTTCGATCATATCGGCGTATATCAGGCGCTCTGGTGGGTGCCCGCGGGCCATCGCCCGACCGTCGCCGAGGGCATGGCGCGGATCGCGATGCTGGATGCAAAGGGGCCGACCGCCGACGCCTTCACATTCAAGCAGCCCTTCGCTGCTCCCGACGGCACCTCGGCGCTGCCGGTGCAGGACGAATGCGCATGAAGTCCAACATAGACCCGCTTGCATCGCGCCGGGTCGAGAGGCCCATCGATCGACCATGCCTTCAGAATGTCTCGACTGCGTTCGACACCAACGGAAACAAGGGCAGCTCCCGATGATCGACATCTTCACCACCGGCGGGACGATCGACAAGGTCTATTTCGATGCGCTGAGCGAGTTCCAGATCGGCCCGGCCGCGATCCCCGACATGCTGCGCGAGAATAATGTCCATGTGCCGCACCGCGTGACGCAGCTGATGCGCAAGGACAGCCTGGAGTTGACCGACGCCGACCGCGAGACGATCCGCGCCGCGGTCGCGGCGAGCGACGCGGCGCGCATCCTCGTGACGCACGGCACCGACACGATGGTCGTCACTGGCCGCGCCCTCGCCGGGATCGAAGGCAAGACGATCGTGCTGACGGGCGCGATGCAGCCCGCGTCGGTGCGCGCGAGCGACGCCGAATTCAACGTCGGCTTTGCGCTGGCGGCGGTCCAGACGCTGCCGCCGGGCGTCTATGTCGCGATGAACGGGATGATCTTCGATCCTCAGCGGACGGTGAAGGACCGCGCGGGCGCGCGGTTCGTGGTGAAGGACTGACACCATGTTTGTCGTCATCCTGGCCTTTGCCCGAATGAGGTTGGGGGTATGGCAGAGGCTGACTTGGCAAAGTCATGCGAAGCGTATAGCCGCTCGCTAATGGCAGAAGATAAACAACCCCATCGTTCGCGTTTCCACAAGGCCAAGGACGACGCGCAATTCGCCCGGCAGGCGACCACCACGCCGCAAACGGCGCATCCCGCCTATCGGTTGGCGTTTCAGGATAATGATTTTCTGCTGCGCGAGGATTTGCGTCCCGTCCGTTTCCAGCTCGAATTGCTGAAACCCGAACTGCTGCTTGACGAAGCCGGGATCGAATCGACGCTCGTTGTCTATGGCTCGGCGCGTATTCCCGAACCCGGTGAAGCCGATGCGCTCGAAGCCGCGGCGACCGACGATGTCACACGAAACATCGCCCGGCGCCTGAAGGCCAAGGCCAAATATTATGACGAAGCGCGCGCGCTTGCGCGGCTCGCAAGCCAATATCCGTGCGATGACAAGGGCTGCCGCCATTTCGTCGTCTGCTCTGGCGGCGGACCATCCATCATGGAAGCGGCGAACCGCGGCGCCGCCGACGAGGGGCGCGAATCGATCGGGCTCAACATCGTGCTCCCGCACGAACAGGCGCCGAACCGTTATGTCACCCCGTCGCTGAGTTTCCAGTTCCACTATTTCGCGCTGCGCAAGATGCACTTCCTGCTCCGTGCGCGCGCCGTGTGCGTCTTTCCCGGCGGATTCGGGACGTTCGACGAAATGTTCGAGCTGCTCACGCTGATCCAGACGGGCAAGATCAAGCCGATCCCGATCGTCCTGTTCGGCAAGGAGTTCTGGCACCGCGTCGTCAATTTCGAGGCGCTGGTGGAGGAAGGTGTCGTCAGCGCGCGTGACCTTGATCTCTTCCAGTTTGTCGAGACCGCAGACGAAGCGTGGAAGATCGTCACCGACTTTTACGCGAACGTCGAACAGCAAGATTGAGAACAACCCTGTGGCCCCCGACAGCGCGGGGCGACGGCCGGTTCCGTTATTTCTGTGCTTTCAGATACAGGATCAGCGCCTTGCGATCCGCCGTGTCGGGCACCCCGGCAAAGGCCATGCGCGTACCGGGGACGTCCTTCATCGGTGCTTCCAGATAGGCGTCAAGCGCGGCTTCGTCCCAGACGCCGCCCTTCGCCTTCATCGCGCCCGAATAGGAAAAGTCCGGCTTTGCCGCGACGGGGGCGTCGACGATGGCGTGGAGGTTCGGGCCGATGCCGTGACGGCCACCCTTGTCGACCGTGTGACAGGCGACGCAGCGCCGGAAAATCTGTTCGCCCATCGCCGCCGTCGGTTCGACTGTCGGCGCTTCGGTTGCGGGCTGGTCTGTTGCCCGGTCGTCGGTGGGCGGGGGGGCGTCGTTCTTGCCGCAGCCGACGAGCAGCAGCGCGCCCGCCAGCAGGACGGGCGCGGCGCGCATTATTTCGCCGCTTCGGTCGGTGCAGCGGCGCCTTCGGCCGCCGCGTCCGTCGAGGCGGCGGCGCCTTCGGCAGGCGGGGTGGCGCCTTCGGTTGCGCCTGCGGCGGCATCGGCGGTCGCGACCGCTTCGACGGGCGGCAGCGGCAGGTTCGATCCCTGCGCGTTCATGTAAACGATCAGGTTCGCGCGGTCTTCGGCGCTGCTGAGGCCCGCGAACGACATTTTGGTTCCCGGCGCATATTTGCGCGGGCTTTTCAGCCATTCGTCCATGCTGGCGAAATCCCAGTTGCCGGGAATGCCCTTCAGTGCCTCTGAATAGGCAAAGCCGGGCACATGGCCGTGCGCCTTGCCCAGCGCGCCGTAAAGATTGGGACCGATGCCGTTGGCGCCGCCCGCGTTGATCGTGTGGCATGCCGCGCATTTCGCGAACACCGCTTCGCCCTTCGCCGGATCGGCGGCGGCAAGCAGGTTGGCAAGCGGCACCGCCGATTCGCCGCCTTCTCCGCCGGCTTCGGCGTCTTCGATCGGATATCCGGGTTTTTCGGGAGCGTGGGTCGCGAACAACATGCTCGACCCGATGGTCAGGCCCAGCGCGCAAATGCCGGCGAACAGCACCCAGCCGGCAATGGTATTGTTGCGATTGTCCATGCTCTAACAGCCCCGTTAGCTGGCGGCCATATGTGGGCGCCTTTGTGATTTGGAGGCTCCCTTACTGGCGCGGCGGCGGCGGCGCAAGGGGATGAAATCGGCCGACGCGCCGCCGCTGCCGTCGGTTGCGCGGTTGAGACGGTGCCGCTATGCGCCGCGGTTCCAGCGTGGGAAGGCAGTCATGGGCAGTTATTCGGCTTCGGCGCAGCATCTGGTCGATAAAATGCGCGCGTTGGCGCTCGCCGAACCTGCGCGTGGGCTGGCGTTTCAGGGCGCGCCTGGCGCGAACAGCGATCTTGCGGCGCGCGAATATGACCCCCATTCGCTGCCGCTCCCCTGCTATGCCTTCGAGGACGCGATCGACGCTGTGCGCGAAGGTCTGGTCGACCGCGCGATCATCCCGATCGAGAACAGCCTGCACGGGCGCGTCGCCGACATTCATTTCCTGCTGCCCGAATCCGGCCTGTCGATCGTCGGCGAGCATTTCCTGCCCATCCGTTATGGACTGATGAGCCGGAATCTGGGCCCGGTGACGCGCGCGATGAGCCACGAACAGGCGCTCGGCCAGTGCCGCAAATGGCTGCGCGCGAACAATATCGCTCCCGTCGCGCACAGCGACACCGCGGGCGCCGCCGCCTGGGTTGCCGACAGCGATGAGGTCGGCCTGGCCGCGCTGGCGCCGCCGCACGCCGCCGATCTCTATGGATTGACGCTGCACGGCACGGGAATGGAGGACGCCGATCATAATATGACGCGCTTCGTCGTGCTGGCGCGCGAACCCTTGCGCGATTTTTCGGCGGTCGAAGGGCCGCTGATGACGACCTTCATGTTCGAGGTAAAGAATATCCCCGCGGCGCTTTACAAGGCGCTCGGCGGCTTTGCGACCAACGGCGTCAACATGACCAAGCTCGAAAGCTATCAGACGGGCGGCAGCTTTGCCGCGACCAAATTTTACGCCGACATCGTCGGCGCACCGGGGGACGAACGCGTCGACCGCGCGCTCGAGGAACTGGATTTCCAGACCAAGTCGCTGCGCCTGCTCGGCACCTACGCACAGGCGCGCCCGCGGCCCTGAACCGTCGCGCGCCAGGCCGACCTGGCTGGCCGTTCATGCCCCGACTTCGCCCGACACGAACGGGACGATGGCTCTGATTAAACGCTCGCCGCGCTAACCGTCAGTTGCCCCGGCGGCGGAGCATCCGCGCGGTGGTCGACGTCTGGACGATGAACAGCGTGACGAGGATGCTCGCGACGACGAGCGCGAACAGGTCGAACGCCGAAAAATTGGTGCCGCCGATGTCGCCGCCGCCGATCACCGGCATCAGCGCGGTCATCGCCATCAGCATCAGCCGCAGTTCGGTCGGCCCGCCCGCCATATAGGACAGGCGAAACTCGCCCAGTATCCTGGCCGAAATGAATGTGTGGATCGACAGCAGGAAATAGCCGATCACCCCCATCAGCGCGACGTCAAGCCGCATATAGGGGCTCATCCCGATCGCGCTGATCATCAGCAATGTCGCGAGCGCATCGACACTGTGGTCGACGAAATAACCATAGTTCGGCCGCTCGATCCCGCGCCAGCGCGCGAGGCTGCCGTCAAGCGAATCGCCGAACCAGTTGACGATATAGCCAAGAAGCGAAAGCCCCAGCCATTCGCTGTCGATCCAGCTGAGCAGATAACCCGCGGCGACCAGCACCGCGCCCGCAAAGCCGAGCGCGGTGAGCTGGTCGGGCGTGACCCACGCGGGCAGCCGGGCGCACAGCCAGTTGAGCAGGCGGCGTTCGCTGCGCGCGAGGATATTCTGCTGGATGCGGACCGGCGCCTTGGCGACGGATTCGAACTTGCTCATGCGGACCCTTTGTTGCCGTCTGTCACAAAAGCGCCAGCCGGATGTCATCGAGCTGTCATAGAAGCAAAGATGCGCAAGCGAAAGGGCGCTGCGTTCGGGGCGCCGCTCAGTCGCGCCAGGGGCCGATTTCACCCACCTCGCCGATGGTGCGGAACCGCACCGCGCCGTCGACCCACGCGACCTCCCACATCGGCGCGGGCCGGGCCCATTCGCCGATCACGAACAGCGGCAGCTTGTTGGCGGCAACGAACGCCAGATCGTCGGCGGTCGGGCCGGGGACGATCGTTTCGGATCGCTGGTGCAGCCGCACCACCGCGAGCGTTCCGTCGGGCGGTGCGGGAAGCGATTGGCGCACGGGAAAGCCCAGGCTGGCGGCAACCACCGGATAGCCCTTGTCGTCGCGCGCGATCAGCAGCACCTTGTCGGCGGTGGGCCAGGGGCCGCTGACCGGCCGCCCGGCGACCTTGCGTCCGGCAATTGCGGCGAACTCGCGCAGGTCGGTATCAGCGATCGGTGCGGGACGCGCGATTGGATCTGCCACCGGCGCCGCGGCGGGATCGGCGGACAGCGCCGCGACGAACAGCAAGGCAGCGATCAATGCGCGTCGCCCCAACTCTTGCCGGTGCCGATCTCGACCTCCAGGGGGACCGACAATTTGAGCGCCGGCTCGGCGGCGCCCATCATCACCGCGCGGATGATCTCGCCCGCGGCCGCGGCCTTGTCCGCCGGCGCCTCGAACACCAGTTCGTCATGGACCTGGAGCAGCATCTTCACATCGGCCAGGCCCGCATCCGCCAGCGCGCGCGGCATCCGCGCCATCGCGCGTTTGATCAGGTCGGCGCTCGTGCCCTGGATCGGCGCGTTGATCGCGGCGCGTTCGCTGCCCGCGCGTTCATTCTGGTTCGCCGCCTTGATGCGTGGAAACCATGTCTTTCGGCCGAACAGTGTCTCGGTATAGCCGCGCGCCCGCGCGGTTTCGAGCGTGTCGGTGATATAGTCCGAAATGCCGGGGAAACGCTCGAAATAGCGCGCGATCAGCGCCTGCGCCTCGTCGGGGGTGATTTCGAGGCGGCTGGCGAGGCCCCAGCGTGAAATGCCATAGAGGATCGAGAAATTGACCGTCTTGGCCTTGCCGCGCGTGTCGCGGTTGACCTCGCCGAACAGTTCGATCGCGGTCGCCGCGTGAATGTCGTCCCCGCGGGCAAAGGCCTCTTTCAGTTCGGGCACGTCGGCCATATGCGCCGCCAAACGCAGCTCGATCTGGCTATAGTCGGCAGCGATCAGCACATGGCCGGGCGCGGCGATAAAGGCGTCGCGGATCTGGCGGCCGACCTCGGTGCGGATCGGGATGTTCTGCAAATTGGGGTCGGTCGACGACAGCCGCCCCGTCTGCGCGCCGACGAGGCTGTAGCTGGTGTGGACGCGCCCGGTTGTCGCATTGATCTGTTCCTGCAAGGCGTCGGTATAGGTCGATTTCAGCTTGGAAAGCTGGCGCCATTCCAAAATCTTGCGCGCAATCGGCACCCCGTCGCGTTCGAGCCGTTCGAGTTCGTTCTGGTCGGTCGACCAGTCGCCCGACTTGCCCTTGCGCCCGCCTTTGAGGCCGAGTTTATCGAACAGGATTTCGCCAAGCTGCTTCGGGCTGCCGATCGCGAAGGGCTGGCCCGCAAGGGCGTGGATGTCGCCCTCGATGCGCAGCATCTCGTTCGCAAACTCGCCCGACAGCTTTGCCAGATAGTCGCGGTCGACCATGATGCCTGCGCGTTCCATGCCTTCGACGACGGCCGCCAGGGGCCGGTCGACCATCTCGTACACGCGCGTCCCGCCCTCGATCGGCAGGCGAAGCTTGAGCAGCTTCCAGAGGCGCCACGCGACCTCGGCATCCTCGGCGGCATAGTGGGTCGCGCGATCAAGCGGCACTTCGGCGAAGCTGATCTGCGACTTGCCGGTGCCGCACACTTCCTTAAACGACAGGCAGACATGATCGAGGTGGAGCTTCGCCAGCTCGTCAAGCCCATGCTGATGCTTGCCCGCGTCGAGCGCAAAGCTCATCAGCAGCGTGTCGTCATAGGGCGCGATGGTGATGCCGTGCTGCGCCAGCACGCCTATGTCATATTTGAGGTTGTGCCCGACCTTGAGCACCGCATCGTCGGCAAAGAGCGCGCCGAGCCGCGCCAGCGCGTCACCCGTCGCGATCTGTTCGGGTTTTTCGGCAAACATGTCGGTGCCGCCATGGCCAAGCGGGATGTAACAGGCCTTGCCCGGTCCCGTCGCCAGGCTGACCCCGACGAGCGTTCCGGTGACGCTGTCGAGGCTGGCGGTTTCGGTATCGACCGCGACGACATGCGCCGCGCGCGCGTCGGCGATCCAGCGGTCGAGCGCCTCCACCGTCGTCACCGTTTCATAGCGCGCTCGGTCGATCGGGGGCATCGCGGGCAGGGCGGGCGTGGACGGCGCAGCGGCGGGTGCGACGGGCGCCGCGCCCGCGCGCGGCAGCGTCGGCGGCCCCGCGGGCGCGGTGCCAAGGTCGAGCTTTGCCGACAGCGAGCGGAACCCATGTTCGTCGAGGAAGCGTTTGAGCGGTTCGGGCGGGATCGCGCCGAGTTTGAGATCGTCGAGCGGGTCGGGAAGCGGGCAATCGCGCTTCAGGTCGACCAGGATGCGCGACAGTTCGGCCATCGCGCGATGTTCGATCAGATTTTCGCGCAGCTTGCCGGGCTTCATCGTTTCGGCGCCATCGAGCGCGGCGGTCAGATTGCCATATTCCTGGATCAGCCTGGTCGCCGTTTTGGGGCCGACGCCGCGCACGCCGGGGACATTGTCGACGCTGTCGCCCATCAGCGCGAGCACGTCGCCGACCAGATCGGGGGTGACGCCGAACTTCTCTTTCACCGCGTCGATCCCCATCCGCACATTCTTCATCGTGTCGAGCATGTCGACGTGCGGGCCATCGGCGGGCTCGCGGATCAATTGCATCAGATCCTTGTCCGACGACACGATGGTGACGTCCCATCCGTTGCGCACCGCGGCCTCGGCATAGGAAGCGATCAGGTCGTCGGCCTCATACCCCTCCATCTCGATGCATGGCAGCGAAAAGGCGCGTGTGGCATCGCGGATCAGCGGGAATTGCGGGACCAGATCCTCGGGCGGGTCGGGGCGGTTCGCCTTATATTGATCGTAAATCGCGTTGCGGAACGACTGGCTCGAATGGTCGAGGATGACCGCCAGATGCGTCGGCCCGTCGGCGTCGTGCAGATCCTTGGCCAGCTTCCACAGCATCGTCGTATAACCATAGACCGCGCCGACAGGCACCCCCTGCGGATTGGTGAGCGGCGGCAAGCGGTGATAGGCGCGGAAGATGTAGCTGGAGCCATCGACCAGATAGAGATGATTCTTCTCGGACATGGCGGGCGGTGTAGCAGTGGTGATGCGGGCGGCCTAGCGCGATGTTCCCGCTTTCTTCCTATCCGCCGCGCGGTCGCGGCGGCAGGTCGAAGTGCAGCACTTCCTCGCGCACGCCAAGCTTGGTGTAGAGCGCGATTGCGGGCGGGTCGACATGGTCGGCCTGCACGAACACCGCCCACGCGCCGGTGTCGGCGGCGATGTGTTGAAGCTCTGCGATCAGCGCGGTGGCGATGCCGCGGCGGCGAAACCGCGCGTCGACCGCAAGGTCGTAAAGATAGATTTCGCTGCGCGCCGCCTCCAGCTTGGGCAGTTCATAGGCAGTGAGGCCGCCGACGATGCGGCCCTCCACCTCGGCGACGAGCAGGATGATCGCATCCTTGTCGAGCTGGCGTGTAAGCCAGGCATCGTCGGGGGTATCGCGGCGATAGGTTTGCGGGTCGTCGAATGCGTCGGCATAGAGCGCGTTAAGGTCGCGCAGGGCGGCGATGTCCCCGGAGCCAAGACGACGGATCGCGACGCTCATCGGTAATCGATCGCCAGCTTGCCCGCCGCCGCGACGGCGGCCGCGCGCGCCTCGTCGGTCGTGCCGCCCGCGACCTTTGCCAGCGCCACGCCCATGCGGCGATAGGGCCGCGTCACGGGCTTGCCAAAGATGCGCGCGTCGACAGACGTCGCGGCATCGGGCGGCGTCAGCGCATCGGCGAGGCCGGTGATCGCGAAGTCGCTCGCGTCGCGGTCGGCGAGCAGCACCGCGCTGGCACTTGCGTGCGACACCTCGATCGCGGGGACGGGCAGGCCCAGGATCGCGCGCGCGTGCAGGTCGAACTCCGACAGGGCTTGCGAGATCAGCGTCACCATGCCCGTGTCGTGCGGGCGCGGGCTGAGTTCAGAAAAGATGACTTCGTCGCCCTTCACGAAAAACTCGACACCGAAAATGCCGTAACCGCCAAGCGCATCGACGACCTTGGTGGCCATTTCCTCGGCCGTCGCCAGCGCGGCGACCGACATCGCCGCGGGCTGCCAGCTTTCGCGATAGTCGCCGTGTTCCTGCCGGTGCCCGATCGGCGGGCAGAAGGTCACGCCACCCCTGTGCCGCACGGTGAGCAAGGTGATCTCATAATCGAAATCGACGAATGCCTCGGCAATCAGGCGCAGGCGATCGCCGCGCATCCCGGCGGCGGCATAATCCCATGCGGCGTCGATGCCGCTTGCATCCCTGACCGTGCTCTGCCCCTTGCCCGACGACGACATGACGGGCTTCACCACCAGCGGAAAGCCGATGCGCGCCGCCGCGGCGGCCAGTTCCTCGCGCGTCTCGGCATATTCGAAAATCGAGGTCTTGAGTCCCAGCTCGCGGGCGGCGAGATCGCGGATCGCATCGCGGTTCATCGTCAACTGCGCCGCGCGCGCCGAGGGAACGACGTGAAAGCCTTCGGCCTCGACCTCGGCCAGGATTTCGGTGCGGATCGCCTCGACTTCGGGCACGATATGGTCGGGGCGGTGCCGTTCGATCGCGGCGCGCAGCGCATCGCCGTCGAGCATGGAGAACACTTCATATTCGTCGGCGACCTGCATCGCCGGGGCACCTTCATAGCTGTCGCACGCGACGACATGACAGCCGAGCCGCTTGGCCGAAATCACGAACTCGCGCCCCAGCTCGCCCGAACCGAGGAGGAGGATTTTTGCGGTGGGGGTCATTTTTGGCGCTCCGTTGCCCGTCCGAACACCGTCAGCCTCTAGTCAGCCCGTCGCCGGTTTGCCAGCGGCCAAATGGCTTCGCAGCGCGGGCCATATTGTGATACTCTGGCCGCAACCACCCTGGTGAATGCTGCGGGAGGGTCGATAATGACGGACGATTGGCGAGTGGACGACCTGGCGCTGTGCATCAGTCGGCACGAGCGCTATCCGCCCGAGGTTCGCCCCGGCGCGGTCTTCATGGTGCGCGCGGTGATTGCCGATATGCCTGACCTCGCCGGCGGCGCGGCGGGGACCGCGCTCAACTTTCGCGGCGTCCGCGAACTCGGCCCGCGCGCCGCCTATTGTGCACGGCGGTTCCGCAAGATCACCCCCGGCGCGCCCGACCGTTTCGATGCCGAAGTGATCGACCTGATGACCGATGCGGGTCGGATGGGTCGTTAATCGCCCTTTTTGCGCCAAACCGGCTCTTTGATCGATTCAGCCGATAAGTGTGCCCGGAAATTTGGGGTTGAGTGCTGCCGCCGCTCGGCATAGCTGGCCCCTGCAAATTATTTTGCAGTGCAGCAATCAGCAGCAGATAAAGGAAATCTCTCCCATGGGTATCATCGGAAGCTCGATCAAGCCGTTCAACGCCACTTCATATCATCAGGGCAAGTTCGTCCCCGTGACGGACGCCGATGTGAAGGGCAAATGGGCGGTGTTCTTTTTCTATCCGGCCGACTTCACCTTCGTCTGCCCGACCGAGCTGGAAGATCTCGCCGATCAGTATGAAACGCTGCAGGGCCTTGGCGTCGAAGTCTATGCCGTGTCGACCGACACGCATTTCAGCCACAAGGCGTGGCACGACAGCTCGCCGGCGATCGGCAAGATCAACTATCACATGCTGGGCGACCAGAATCATGTGCTTGCCAACAATTTCGGCGTGTTGCGCGAAGATTCGGGCCTTGCCGACCGCGCGACCTTTGTCGTCGATCCCGACGGCGTGATCCAGGTGATGGAAATCACCTGCGAGGGCGTCGGCCGCAATGCCGAGGAACTGGTCCGCAAGATCAAGGCCGCGGTCTATGTCCGCGCCAACCCCGGCCAGGTCTGCCCGGCGAAGTGGGAAGAGGGCGCCGAAACGCTCGCGCCCTCGATCGAACTCGTCGGCAAGATCTAAGCCGGTTCAACCCGAAATAAAATGGTGTGCCCCCGCGAAAGCGGGGGCCCATCCCCGGACGGAGCGATATGGCACCAACCGGTGATGGATCCCCGTTTTCGCGGGGATGCACAGACATCCTATTGCCTTCAGGATTCCCCCATGCCGTTTCTCGATGCGAATACGACCGCCCAGCTCAAGGCCTATCTGGGCAATCTGCGCCGTCCGATCGAGCTGGTCGCAAGCCTCGATGCCTCGCCCAAGTCGGTCGAGATGCGCAGCCTTGTCGAAGAGGTCGCGGCGCAGTCGGACCTCGTGACCGCGCGCTTCGACGGCGACGATGTGCGGAGGCCCTCCTTTGCGATCCGCGGCGATGAAGGCCGCGCCGAAGCCGTGTTCGCCGGCCTGCCGATGGGACATGAGTTCACTTCGCTGATCCTTGCCTTGCTCCACGTCGGTGGCCACCCGCCCAGGGAAGACGCCGACCTGCTCGATGCGGTGCGTGCACTGGAAGGCGATTTCACCTTTGAAACCTTCTTCTCGCTGTCGTGCCAGAATTGCCCCGACGTCGTGCAGGCGCTCAACATCATGGCGGCGCTCAATCCGAATGTCCGCCACACCGCGATCGACGGCGCGCTGTTCCAGGACGAGGTCGAGCGGCGTCAGGTGATGGCGGTCCCCGCCGTGTTCCTGAACGGCGAACCCTTTGGACAGGGCCGCATGGATTTGGCGCAGATCGTCGCGAAGCTCGACACGGGCGCGACTGAGCGCGCGGCCGCAAAGATCGCTACAAAGGAGCCCTTCGACGTGCTCGTGGTCGGTGGCGGGCCCGGCGGCGCCGCGGCCGCGATTTACGCAGCGCGAAAGGGCATCCGCACCGGCATGGTCGCCGAACGCTTCGGCGGGCAGGTGCTCGATACGCTGGGGATCGAAAATTTCGTCTCGGTCCAGCGCACCGAAGGCCCCAAGCTCGCGGCGCAACTGGAAGCACATGTGAAGGATTATGACGTCGACGTGATGAACGTGCAGGAAGCCGTCGCATTGATTCCCGGCGGGGCGAGCGGGCTGCACGAAGTGAAGCTCAAGAGCGGCGCGAGCGTCAAGGGCAAGACCGTCATCCTGTCGACCGGCGCGCGCTGGCGCCAGATGGGTGTCCCCGGCGAGGCCGAATATCGGGGCAGGGGCGTCGCCTATTGCCCGCACTGCGATGGCCCGCTGTTCAAGGGCAAGCGCGTCGCGGTGATCGGCGGCGGCAATTCGGGCGTCGAGGCGGCGATCGACCTGGCGGGGCTTGCCCGGCATGTGACCTTGATCGAGTATGACGCCCAGCTGCGCGCTGATGCGGTGCTCCAGACCAAGCTTGGCAGCCTGCCCAACGTCACGGTTGTCACCTCGGCGCTCACCACGGAAGTGCTCGGCAACGGCGAAAAGGTCGTCGGTCTGCGCTATCGCGACCGCAACAGGGATGAGGAGCATCTCGTCGAGCTCGAAGGCATTTTTGTCCAGATCGGCCTTATCCCCAACACCGAATGGCTTGGCGATGCGGTGGCGCTCAGCGATCGCGGCGAGATCGAGGTCGACGGGCGCGGCGCGACGAGCCAGCCCGGCATCTTCGCCGCCGGCGACGTGACGACGGTGCCCTACAAGCAGATCGTCATCGCGATGGGCGAGGGGTCGAAGGCGTCGCTATCGGCCTTCGACCATCTGATCCGCGCGAGCGGCTAGGAACCGATCGGGCCGATCATCACGATCGACAGGCGAGCACCCCGCGCAATTCCGTTCGTGTCGAGCGAAGTCGAGCACCGGTCGGCGCTGCACAAGGCCGAAGGGCATCTCGACTTCGCTCGATACGACCGGGTCAGGAACCTTTCCTGTTCATCCTTCGGGCCACGCCTCGGTATCATGGTCGGGATGCTGGTGGTTGCTCGCCCTTATCGCGCCGACATGGGCGGCCATCGTCTCTTCGGTCGTGCCCTCGGCGGGGATGGCAAGCACCTCGAACCAGGGTAGCCGGGCTTCGAGGCCGAACTGATATTTCGGCGCGAACCGCGACGGGTCGTCGAACGATCCGGTGGTCAGGTTGATATGCTTGCTTTCGTGATAATCATAGGCCAGCGGCGTCCCGCAATTGCGGCAGAAACCACGCGCCGCCTTGTCGGAACTGCCGAACCACGCGGGATGCCCGCGCGTCCAGCGAATCGCGTCGCGCGGCACGCCGATCAAAGCGATGAAGAAATTGCCCGCCGCCTTCTGGCACATGCGGCAATGGCAGATGTGCGAGGTGTCGAGCACCGCGCTGACATGATAGCGCACCGCGCCGCACTGACAGCCGCCAGACGCCTGAGTTTCAATCCGGTCCATGGCCGAAAGCTATCAGCGGCGGCGCGCCCCCGCAACCACGCCGCCGCATGGCGTCACGATCCGCGGCGCGCGATCGCCTCCGCCGATGGGCCGACGCCGATCTTTTTGCCCAGCTTGTCGCGGCGGCCCATTTTGAAGCCGATTTACGTCGCCGGGCCGCGCTCGCCGAAAAATGTGGAAAAGCACCGTTACCGACCTGCTTGGCAAGCGTTGCTGCCGGTCCGCGGCCCGTCGCGTCACCCGTTATGGAACCGGTATCCAACCCCCGCTTCCGTCAGGATCAGCCGCGGCTCACCAGAATCAGGTTCCAGCTTCTGGCGAAGCTGGCTGACAAACACCCGCAAATACTGAACATCATGCGCATGCGCGGGTCCCCAGACGGCGGTCAGCAACTGGCGATGCGTGAGCACCTTCCCCGGCGCCGACGCCAGTTGCGCCAGCAGGTCATACTCGCGGGGGCTGAGCTTGACGGCTTCGCCATCGCGCACCACCCGCCGGTGTTCAAGGTCGATCTCGACCCCTGCTACGGACAAACGCAGTTGCGGGGTGTCGCGCAACAACCGGTGCCGCAGCGAGACCCTCAGCCCGTTCTTCTCAATACAGTCCTGCCGGACGCTCGTTCCTGGGTGCATTGCCTGTCGAATCGTCTGGGACCCTTTAGGTAAGGGTTATATTGATAATCGACACTCGACAAGGTGAGTCGGGACGGTACCCACAGCCTCCCGCGACCGACGCTACCGGCAGCAAGATGGTGGCGACTACCTGATCCCAACGATGCAGCTCCGGTCCGGACTGGGAGACCCCGGCCCCGAGAGATTCGAGCTGCACGTGAAAAGCGATGACGCCGAGGAGAGAGAATTGAAGCTTGGCCGTCGTTACGCCGCCGGGATTGGTACCGCGAGCTGATTGGCGATCGGCGTATAGATGTCGATGTTCGCGCCTGGCGCGCGAACCGACACCAGCAGCGAGTATCGAGCCGAGCGATCCCATCGCTGCAAGCCGGGCTTCTCTTTCCACCACCCGCTCACCGGGAAAACACCAATGGCGTCCCGGTCGGCAAGCGCCGCGGCGCTCCCACGCCAGATGTCTGAGTGGATGGAGCCTCGGTCCCGGATCGGTCCGAGCACCCAATCGTCGCCGCCGGCGGCGCCGCCGACCTGCCCTGCTTCCTCTGCCTCGGCAGCCTTGTTGATGCGCTGCCTGAACTGCTGAATGCTTTCGAGCGAGCGCTTCACGGCGAAACGCAGGGAGTGAGACGCGTAGCGGTGCCGACGGGTCCAGCCCCGCTCGCCAGGGTTTGGTTCGACGAAGTAGGACAGCGTCACCCTCAGCTCGACATCCTGATCGCCAAGCGCGAGAAGCTCATGACGCGGCCAAGGCAGCCGATGCAGATTCATGTTCCGCGTCTTGATGACAGACCCGTCACGGCGGAAAGGAAGCAGCGCGTCTTCCACCATCAGCGTCGCGTCGTCCGTCGCGCTCCAGAGGGCGCGGCCAAGATCAGGAACCCCCCAACCATACCGGCGCAGCATCGCCATCTTTTGCGCTTGTGATGCCGCCGCATCGAAGCGCTCACGCATCGCCGGCGTCCATTCTGCGGAATGCACCAGCAGCCCCCGCACCGTTTCGGGCCAAAGCTCCGGTCGGGCAGCAATGACGCCTGCCGCCAAATTTGCCCCAAGAGCCGCCGCGGCGCTTGTGTCTCCGAAGGTTTCGAAGAGGCGCATCTGCGGCCGGTAATGAGTGGTGATCAGTTGCAGGTCGTCGATCGCAGAGGCGGCGTTGACCCCATCATGCGCAAAGTTGCCGCCCTCGAAGACCACGTCTGGGCGGATCGGCCACTGCCGCTCCCAAATTCCGGACGTGCGGCTTGCCGGCGATAGGTCTCCCGCCGGTGCGACGGGATCCCAGCCTGCATAGTCCGGGTGCGTGATGGTGATCTTGTCAGTGTAAGCTCCGACGACCAAGGGGTTCCAAGCCTGGGCTGGGCTCTCCACCTCTTCCAGATCGTTGCGATCCGGATAGCCGTCCACCTCGATGTCGCCGCGCAGGTTACCCGCCGCGAGGACCATCAGGCGACGACGGTCGCCGCCGCCATAGCAAAGCTGGTCGACCGCTGCGGACCACGATGAGGGTCGGCCCCGCGCCAGCCCGACCTCGCTGGTCACTGCCAAGCAGAAGACGCGGCGGCGCCGAGGTGCGCGCGCCTCGGCCTTTGTGATGCCCACCTCGGTGATCGCACCGTAGAGCTCCGGATCATTCTGGCCTGCCGGTGGAAGGATCTTCACGGTTTCGAGGCGGTGGCGCAGTTCCACGGGCTCGGCATGGCTGAGTGCTGCCTCGATATCGCCGTAGAGAGCAACGCCGGCCATCGCCGTGCCGTGGCCATTCCAGAACGCGCTGTCACCGACACCCCATGCATCGTCATAGGCATGCTGATCAGCCGCTTCCAGGCCGGGCTCCAACAATGGATGGGCCCGGTTCGCTCCGCTGTCGAGGATGCATACTGCCGGCGCGACGGCATCCGGAGCTTCTACCCTGTCGGCCAGGTCTTCTGCCCAGTCGGCCTGCTCGATCGGCCGCATTTCCAGGAAAAGCGTGGGCGTGTCCTTTGCTATGCGTAGCTCGGCCACGGCGTCGCTGTTTTCCACGAGCCGCGCCATCGTCTCCTCGGTCGCGAGCGCCAGCACAACATCTCGCTCTGGAAAACTGATCGCATGATCTTTCACAGCGATGTTGAGCCGCTCGGCCACGTGGCGGAAGGTCTCCAACCGCCCATCGCGAATCCAGACCTCCCACCAAGCCGCGCGACCGGCCTCCGGAAACAGCGCCATATCGTCGGTGAACAACGAACGCACCGCCGCCAGGCGAATGTCCTCGATCCTCGCGACAAGCGCTTCGTTCTTTGGCTTTCCGGATTTGGTGTCCTCATCACGGTAGGCGGCAATCTTCCGCGAAAAGAACTCGGCCGATCGCTCCGGCACAAACACCGTTGCCGCAACAGTCTCGTCGCCCTCTGCAGTCGGACGGACCGCTACGAGCTCGATCGCCGCAGGCTTGTTCTCCAAGCCCTCAACGGCTGCGCGCTCCGCTGCAGGGATCTCGAATTCTAGGTAGAACCCCCGCTCGCCTTCGGCGATTGCTTCATCACGGGCGGCCAGCTTGCGGCGCGCCTCCACCACCGCCGAGCCGATGGCCCGCTCGAGCTTTTGTGCGTGCGCCGCCCGCACGCGAGCCGGCGGCATGCCGCTGATGACCAATCGTGGTGAGGTGTAGGGTTCTGCTTGGCCGCCGCCTTCGACATGAAAGTGCGGCCGATCGCGCGGTGCTCTGGCCATTTAGCGTCGACTACCTCACCTCGTGGCAGCCCGGCGCTCCGCCAATGTCGAGAGCAGCGTCGGCGTTTCGATCTCATCCGAATCCGCCAGCACCGCAACTTTCGCCGCCTCGTCGGCGGCTCGCGACACTTCGGCCTGACTCAGCCCGGTTGTAGCCTCGAGAACTCGCGACCAATCCAGGTCTTTCAGATCGAAGCCGGTCAAATGTGATTCGAGAATCCCGCGCGCGATCTCCGGGGCGGGCAAGCCGTAGGTGATGACGTCGTCAAACCGCCGGAAGACCGCCTTGTCGAGTAGCTCAGGATGGTTGGTCGCCGCGACGATGAGGCTAGGACCGTCGTCATTCTCCAGGAACTGGAGGAAGGAATTCAGCACACGACGGATCTCGCCCACGTCGTTGGGGCCGGAGCGCTGTGCGCCGATGGCATCGAATTCGTCGAAGAAGTAGACGCCACGTTGAACGGCGATCGCGTCGAATACCAAGCGGAGCCGCGTCGCGGTCTCACCCATCAGTTTGCCGATGAGTCCGTCGTACAGAACCGTGAAGATCGGCAGCTTCAGCTCGCCGGCGAGGGCGGCTGCGGTCATGGTCTTCCCGCAACCGGGAGGGCCGACGAGAAGCAGCTTTCGGCGCGGCGTGAGACCCCGCGCCCGCAGGCGCGCCTGTTGGCGCTGCTCGGTGACCACCCGTGCTAGCCGATCCTCCAGTTCGGGCGCGAGGACCATGCTGCTCAGCCGAATGTCCGCATAGCGCGCCGCCAGGAGGCTGCTGAGCTCGCCCTTGGGCTGAGCCAGCGGGACCGGGCCCGCACCACGTCGCGCGACGGTGGCGCCCTTTCCTTTGGCCGCGTCGATCAGCTCGCGAAGTTCTTGTGCGAGCTTTCCATGTCCCTGACGCGCCTCATGGGCAGCAAGCTGCGTCGCGACGGAGAGGAAACGCTCCTCGTCCCCGTCGATATGGCTTCGCAGCAATGCAACGATGTGGCGTGCAGTGGACATAATCTCCCTTCGGCGCGACCTGCGGCCGGCGCCTCGACATTAACGTTTCACGGCTCTGCTGTATCGAACAAATTTCTACTATAGCGCTCGATCCACAGCGTTCGCCCAGGCGATTCCGGCCGCATCAGTATATCAGATAGGGCTTAACGCTTTCTCTGCCGCCCTGCCACTCACCTCCTGTTCGATTGCCTCTTGACTCTGCCGAGCTTGAGTAAGAACAAATAGCGAACATGATGCCCGTCCCTGTTCAGGAGGTCAAGAACAAGCTTGCGGCCCGAGCCCGCCATAGAGTCTCTGCGCGCGCAAATCGAGAAGATCGAAGGCCGAGGCCGGCGTGCGAAATCGGTGCTTCCGTTCGGAATCGCCGAGATGGACTCGCGACTCCCCGGCGGAGGGCTGGCGCGAGGCGCGCTTCATGAGGTCGCGGGCGGAGGCAACGGCGCCATAGACGGCGCGGCCGCCGCGCTGTTCGCAGCCGGGATCGCTGTGCGCGCCAAGGGCAAGGTGCTCTGGTGCATCACCAGGCCCGATCTCTTCGCCCCGGCGCTCGCGCAGGCGGGCCTGATGCCCGATCGCGTGATCTATGTGGAAGCCGGCGACGACAAGAGCGTCCTGGCTTGTATGGAGGAAGGGCTGCGCCACGGCGGGCTCCAGTGTTCGATCTGCTTTTCGATCCAGACCAGCTCGACCTTCGTGAGATCGTCTGGCGGCGCGGCGGGAGCGCGGCCGTCGCGCGCGGAGGCGGCGGCAAGGCCGTTCATAATCCTTCTCCTGAGGGGGGTGGGAATTCGCGTTCGAACAGCGCGCGCAGCATGTCGGCGACCGTCTGACCGCGCTGGAAGGCAGCGATCTTGATGCGGCCGCGCATGTCAAGCGTGACATCGATCGTCAGCCGGGCCGAGAACTCCTCGGCGGGCTGCACGCGTTGCACCTGGCGATCGGGCGCCTTGATCCAGCTCTCGGCATCGGCAGGCCGGGACGCGAAACTGCGTTTCGGGGACCGCTCGCTCATGCGCCGAACCTCGCGACTTCAGCGGCGAACGCGGCGATCTCGCGCGCGCCCGGGCAGTCCTCATCGTGTTCGGCGGCGAGCCGGCCGGTCTGCACGACATCGGCGAAGACGATGCGCTGACCGATGGTGGTCGCGAGCAGCGGCGGATCGTGATCGGCGAGCGTTTCGGCGGTCTCGCGCGCCAGCACGGTGCGGGCGGCGCACCGGTTCAGCACGAAGCGGGCGGCGAGCTGCGGACGGTAGATGCGCGCCTCGCCGAGCAGCGTCAGCATCTCGGCAGACGCCCAGCCGTCGAGCGGCGACGGCTGCACCGGGATCAGCACCAGATCGGCGGCGAGCAGCGCCGAGCGCATCAGCCCGGCGACGCGCGGCGGCCCGTCGATGACGACGTGATCGGCGTCGCGGGCGAGCTCAGGCGCCTCGCGATGGAGCGTGTCGCGGGCGAGCCCCACGACCCCGAACAACCGCCCCAGCCCCTCCCGGTTGCGCTGCTGCGACCAGTCGAGCGCCGAGCCTTGCGGGTCGGCGTCGATCAGCGTGACGCGCTTGCCCTTCCGAGCCCATTCACCGGCGAGATGCAGGGCGAGCGTCGTCGAGCTTGAGGCCGAGATAGTCGCGGCCCTCGTTGGAGCGCTTTGACCAGGCGGCGCCGATCTCGGCGCGGCCGACCAGGACCCGGTGGCTGGGGGCGTTCTCGCCGGTGGCGCGCTGGTCGGGGACGATGCGCACGTTCTTGGCCTGGACGCTGAGGGTGACGATTTCGCCGGTGAACTCGTTCGAGCCGGTCTTCTTGAAGGTGCCGATGGTCGCCATTGTAAGTCTCCGTTTTTCGTTCCCGAGCCCGCACCATTGCGGCCTCGATGGCGATCGGCAGGCCGGAGGTGATCGACGGCGCACCCCGAAGGGGCGTGACAGCTAAGGAGGGGTTTCTTGTCTCGCGAGGAATGACGGCGCAGCCGGCAGGGGAAGAAAGTTCGACGCGGCTGTTGCGTCATAGGCGATCGAGGCGGAGCCGGCCTTCGGCCAGATCAGGCCATTGGAGAGGCCGTTTGGAGCGGTCGAGGTGCGGTCAGATAACGAGAAAATGGCGGCCGTCCCGCATCGGCAAACCGGCGTCACGACATGCTCACCGGCTTCGTCTCCTCCCGTCAAGCCGACGCTGCCGCATCCTGTCCCCACCGCAACCACGGAGATAGCCGCCCCGGATATCTTGCGCGCTGCCGAGTCATGACACCGCCAATCAACGCTCCAATGAGGACCGCTTTTCCAGGCCAGCGTCGGTCCGAGCCGCACACGCGCAGCGCTCCGACATGAGACGACGGGGGAGACCACGCCCACTGTTGCTCTGACCGGCCTGACGGCGATGACGAAGATCAGGCCCGCGCAAGATCCCGGCCGGATGCTGACGGTGCCGCCGCCAGTCCAGCGACCCGCACGAAGGCGGTGATACCAACGGCGATCGCACCGATGACGGAGAACGCGATCTGCCACGCATCAGACGGCATGAGGTGCTTCACGATGCCATGGGTCGCATAGAAGCCGGCGATCGCGGCTGGCGCGACGAAGGCTGCGGCGACGATCAGCTTCAGCCACATGGGGCGGACGAAGGTGATGAGGAGATAGCCGGCGGCGAGCGCGATCGCTGCCGCGATGGCGCCGACCAAGATGGCACCCGGGATGCCGGCGCCTGTGCCGTGCGCCCAGGCGCCCACAGTCACGCCGACGAACGCCGGCAGCGCGAAGACAGCCAGCGTGAACAGCAGCCAGCAAAGCAGGCCTATCGCCGCGAGGGATGCAAGTATTGCGAGGATGATCATGGTGGTGGCCTCCGTAAGGAAAAGTCTGTCGGTCGCGCCTCCACCACCACGGAAGTATAGCGCAACAGCCACGGCATCGGGAGCGGAAATCGTGGGCGATTTCCACACCTGCGGCCGGTCGCCCCCGCTCAGGGGGCGAAGGGATCGATCTCATGGACGATCGCGGCGATGTCGCCGTCATATTCGCTGGCGGGCATCACCGACAGCGTGCCGTCGCCGGCCTGGAAGATGACAATGGCGGCCATCAGCGTGGTGGCGAGGCTGAAGGCGAAGGCGTGAGCGTCGTTGAGGGACATCGATCCGGCTTCTGGTTCGAGCGGAGGACCATCCCCCGCTGACAGGCGCCCGATGCGTCGGACTGAGCGCTGCAATAACCGCGCAGGCGAAGCCGTAGCGGCGGCATGCTCGCATAGACGACCCTTTATGGGTTGATGGCTCGAAGCGATCGGTCGGACCAAGGATCAGCGCATAGAAGCGGGGATGCTCCCGCACCAAGCAGGGGCGGAGATTCATTGCAACTGAAACACACACGAGCGGCGGAATGGTGCGCCAAGCTGATGTGATTGACCACGCGTTTCTAGCATCGATATAAGAGTACCCGGGCAACGTGAGAAGACGATAGGCGGGGTAGCAAGAAAAGGATGAGCCGAAAGGTCGTTGATAGCAATGCGATGCAATCGGAATCGCTTCGGTCGTATTTGAGCGCCTCTGAAGGCAACTACGCAGTGCTAAATGAATACGCTGCCATGGAAGCGTATAAAGGCAACACACTTGCGTCGATCTTCCGCTCGATGGAGATCGTGTGCCAATATCCACGACAAATCATCGTCCTGAAAACAACCGGACGCATTTGCTCCCTGGTTGGGCGCGCGCAAGGTCTGCAGCGTCGAATGATTGAAGAACGTCAGACCCGAGATTTTTCGAATTTCTGTCGCCGTCTGCGGGCCGCTCAGGCCGGGGACACGTACATTCAGCGGCAGCTTCTGGAGAATGGCCGGGCGGCTGATGGTCAGATGGACCGTATTCTGGCAGACGCCCCGATCCTACCAGGCGCTATCAAGGAATTGCGGAAGACCTTTCGACCGGAAGAGCTGAAAGCCATTCGACTTGACGAGCCATTTCCCGACACGCTCATTGAGAAGTCTATGAAGTTCATTGTCGAACTGACGTTCTCGAAGATGGGCACGCACCCTAGTCCTCCGTCCCGGATCCGGAGCATGGAAGAACTTCAGAACACGTTCCTCTTTCGCCACTCCGTGTCGACGTTCGTGTGGGCGCTTGACTGGATTGCTCGAGGCGGCGCCGACAATGTGCGAGCGGATAGGATGCGAAATGACGTGATCGACGTCATTTTTGCAACGTATGCGGCGGCACCGACCGCCGCTCCCATCCGGCGAATGAAAGGTATCTCATGACGACCATCGGCATCATTGGTGCGGGCGAGGTTGGCGCCGCCGTCGCGAAGGCGGTCATCAGCCTGGGCTACAAGGTCGTGATCGCAAACTCGCGCGGTCCAGAAACGCTGACGGCGCTGGTAGGGGAGCTTGGACCGTCGGCACGGGCGGCAACGGCTGCCGAAGCGGCGAAAGCCGGCGATTTCGCGGTGATTGCCGTGCCGCTCAAGCTCACCAACAACATGCCCGTCGATGAGCTCGCCGGAAAGATCGTGCTCGATACGAACAACTACATGATCTGGCGCGACGGCAACTACCCGATCGTCGATTCCGGCGAGAAGACCATCTACGAGTTGCGGCAGGAGCACTTGCCCACGTCGAAGGTCGTGCAAGCGTTCACCCACATCCAGGCGCCGCGGCTCGGCACGATCGCGCGCCCGGCAGGCGCACCGGACCGGATCGCCGTGCCGATCTCCAGCAACTATCCGGAAGCCGTCGCGTTCGTCGCTGATCTGTTCGACCGGCTGGGCTTCGACACCGTCGACAACAGCCCATTGGTAAGCGCTGTTCCGTGCCCACCTTGCGCGGTTGAAGCGTAGCGCCGAGTT
>NZ_JABWGQ010000001.1 GCF_014595975.1 Sphingopyxis sp. LK2115
AGGGCCTGCTACTGGCCCTCCGACGCCGCGATTTTCATGCGGTATAATTTTTCCCGATCGATTGGGACAGCTAAAGCATTAGAATTTTGCGCCGATCGCGACACCATAACGCCGCGGATCAAGCGTGTAGATATTTGTAAAATTACCGGAAGATGCATCGGTGACATAAAGTCCGGTAACTGAGTTGCTATCGAAGATATTCTGAACGAACCCCCGGACAAACCAGCGCTCGTCGGCACCATTCAACTGCAAAACTGCATTAGCCTGTACGAAAGGTTGGATGCGATTAATTCTGCCGTTGAAGATATTGCCATATTGCTTTCCGGTCATGGAAATGTCGACGCGGGGGACGAGTGTCATACCATTCCCGACCTCTGCCGTGTACTGCACGCCCATCGAGACCTTGACATTCGGCGCTTGCGGCAATGTGTTGCCCTTGATGTTAACCTCGACGCCAGGACTCAATACCTGGATCCCGCTGTTCGCAGGGATAGCGCTCGCGAGGACACCGCAAATGCCGAACGCGCCGCTGGAGGCGATATTGCCGTCCGAAGGAAATTCCTGCGGTGCGCGAAGGCCGAGAGCCGCATTTACGCCCGCAACGAACGCATCAGCAACGCCAGGCGCAGGTCCCGTGACAGCGCAGTGCGCACCATTGCTGATGTCCTTGATAATCACGGCATCAGGATCCCCGCCGCCCGGATCACGCGGATTGGAGAAGAATTGATCGCCGGCGACCTTGGCATTGAGATAGCTGAAGGACAGATTGATAAGCCAGTTCGGGTCCGGCCTGATGACAGACTCCAGTTCGACACCCCAGATATTGGCGTCAACCGTGTCATTCACGGACGTTCTTGCCACGATGCGGCTGAGCTGCAGTCCACTATATTTGTAGTAAAATGCGGTGGCATTGAGTTGTAACGCGCCGTTTGCGAAGACGTTCTTGGAGCCGATCTCGAAGGCATCGATCGTTTCAGAGCCGAAACTCTCGCTGACGGCGAAAATCGGAGAAAGCGGAGGATTGATCCCGCCGGATTTGTAACCCCTAGAATAAGATGCATAGAGTGAATTGTCCGGCGTAACCTCGAAGGCCAGAACTGCTCGTCCGGTAATTTCGTCGAAGCTTACTTCGCGAAACTGGGCGAGCTGTTGGCCCGGCGTCCCCGGGTCGGCATCGAAAAGCCCAGACGGCCCGGTGAGGGGCGTTATCGGGGTATCGAACGGATCTCCATCATTGGCATAAGGGTTCAGGAAACTGATCAGCGTCGTACGCGCCGTCACATCCTTCTTGTCATTATTGTAACGCAGCCCCCCGGTCAACGTCAGCCGGTCGCTTAGATCGAAATAGACCTCGCCGAAAATGCCATAGCTCTCTAGATTCGATTCCAGCGAGTTGTTCCGATACATCGACGTCGCGAAATAGGATGGCGGAAGGCCGCCCGACAAGGAGCCGAATGAACCCAATACGGCACTGGCGTAATCGAGCGCAAACGAGTTCACATAATAGCTATTGTCGGTGGTTTTCGATTTCGCGTAAATTCCGCCCAACAGGAAATTGAACGGCCCGTCGAAGTCACTCGTGAGGATGAGCTCTCCGCTCCACGATTCGCGTTGTTCCGAAGATCGATCGAAAGAAAGCGGCGTTTCGGAACACAGCGAGTTCCCTTCGAAAGCGCCTCTGCTTCCATCATCATTATCCGACGTGCACAGCACGCCCTGCGGACCGTCCGGGATTAGAGCGCCGGCAATCGGCGAAAAATAGGCCGAAGAGCCGGGAATGAAGGCTGGCGCCGGCGGAGCAAGACCTGTCGGTAATCCGTTAGCCGCAAAAAAGTCCAACGTATTGAGCGCCGGGGCGAAACCGGCACGGCTTTGAATTCCAAGAAAATAGTCCTGCCTGGAATCGACTTCAGTATCCTGATAAATGCCGGTGGCCGTCAGGGTCATCGCGCCGAATTTTTGCTCAAGGCGCGCCTGCACCTGTAGCTCTTCGGCAAAATAGAAAGGGGTATAGGCCGTGTTGACGACACGCACATCGCCAGGCTCCTGAAACCCGGAAAACCCATCAGGGCCATAAAGGCTGCCGAGGCCGAGCACGGCGGGAATGCCCTGAATGGCGAAGAACTCGGATGAACTGAGCGTCGCACCGACCGTTGAATTTGCGTTCGTGGTATCGAAATCACGTCGATTGTTCAGGCATCCGAGCACGCCCAATGGATCGCGTTGGCACGTTTGTTTCTGGTTTCTGAGGCGCGTGTCCTTTTCCCGGAAATAATAGCCCATGAGATCGATCGTCGTATCAGGACCGGGTTCGAAACGAAGGGAGCCTCGCAACGCATAGAGGTCCCGAGCGTCGATGTCCGATCCATCATAGAGATTCGTCGTATAACCGTCGCGGTTCACATATATGCCCGCCAGCCTCACGCCGATCATATCCCCGATCGGGACGTTGACCATGCCACGCGCTTCGATGCTGTTGAAATTGCCATACTCGAATTGCGCTTCAGCCTCGAAACGGGAGAGTTTGGGTTTCGCGGTCACAACATTCACGACCCCGGAGGTCGCATTCCGGCCGAACAGGGTGCCTTGAGGTCCGCGAAGGACTTCAATCCTTTCCAGATCGAAATATTCGGTCTCGAACAGGCGTGTTCCGAACAAGGGGGATCCATTGACATGGATTGCGGTCGCAGCATCGCAGGTGACGCCGACGCACAGGTCGCCAACGCCGCGAATAGTGAATGAAGCTGAGGTGAAATTGCCTTTCGAGAAAGATACATTGGGCAGCGTCAGCTGTAGATCCGAGGCATTTTCGATCTGCTGGCTTTCAAGCGCCTCAGCGCTGAATGCGCTGACAGCGATCGGTACGTCTTGCAAGCTTTGCGCCTGACGTTGCGCTGTCACGACGATGACATTGTCACCGCCATCTGGCTCTTCGGCTATGACTTCCTGAGCATTTGAGACCTGTGGCAACGCCATCACGACGGCGCTTGCCAACCAATAGGCTTTCTTATTCATCACCCTATCTCTCCCTGTCTCGATTTTTTCGTTTCTTGCGCGAACCCGTCCTTGTCCCCGATTGTCGATGTTCAAAAATGGGGCAGCTCGCCGAGCTGCCCCGAGTTTGACGAGTGGCCAGAAGGAGATTTCCGGAGAGGAAAAGATTCTCGCCGCTCGGCTGGAAGATGAGCAGTTTTTCGGCATTTGGTAAAGAACTTTATTATGGCACTTTATTATTTTGCTCGGGGCGGTGGGAGGTGTGCCATCTCAGATCCGAAGATATCAGTTTATACATCCGATGCTTGCTGTCAGCGCTTCAGCCTTGGCGCGGTCGAGCGCGCGCCGACGACTTTTGGATGCGGCTGCGGTACGGCATGCCCGATCCGGAGCGCATGACCCGCGTGGTCGAAAGTTGGATAGCAGTGCAAAAGGCCGGGCTCTGATCCCGGCTGGTGGAAACCAGGGGGTCAGGTCAGTTCACCTATTCCTTCCCGTTCATTTTAGAGTCATCAAGATCGTATTAACCACGTCACGGTCCCTGCCGGGCAGGGCTTTCACGTGGGGGCATCCATGACCAGAACCAAACCATCCCTTAAGTCAGCTATCCTGTTGGCCAAATAGGATCAAGGCGACCGGCGCACCAATTTACCTCGTGACTGAGCCATGTGCGCGCGAAAACCGTCACCACTTCGATGGGGATTCGACATGACATTGCCATTTCACATGCCGTCCACAATCCGCCTTTCGGGTGTAGGTCTTGCCGCTTGTGCGATTGCCACGATTGCTGCCGCAAGTGCGCAGGCGCTACCACTATCCAGCTTCAAGGATCAGGGCGTCGACCATATCTTTGGCAGCTACGCCCCGCGCGGCGACTGCTCAAAGGAACCGCGCGTAACCATCGATGAAAAGGGCATGACGTTCCGCGCCAATGGTCGGGAAATAAAGCCCCCTCGGGTGGAATATGCTCTCACCTTCATGGGCCAGAGCTATGACGGCATCATGGCAGTATTTTTTCCCTTTCCAGTTAGCAGCAATGATTTTGGTCGGGTTCTCATGTATGTGAACGACGACGAGAAGCGCGGTGTCATCCGCTTTGAATCCGATCTGCCGCGCGGCCAACGCCCGGCTTCTTTCCATGCGGCCTTCACGGGTGGCGGCCCGTTCACGCTCTGCCAGGGCAGCGCTCTTGCTGGCACGCCACTGCCGCCACGGCCTGAGCCGGCGGTGGCCGTGCAAGGCATTCCAGCGGAATGGACCAATCTCGCCAGCCTCGTCGGCAAATATCCGGGAAGCTACGCCAAGGACAATATCGACCTGTTCGATAAGGGTACCTTGGCTGCGGCATTGAAGGCCCGGATGGGGCCGAAGATGGCTGCGCTGCGGACCAATCTCTCAGCCGTCTCGCCATTGCAGCGGGCTGGGAACTATTACTATCTTTCCGGCAATGCGCAGCATCAGGGCGGTGTGGAGCAGGCCTATATAATAATAGACCCGGCGCGCCGTGCGGTGCAGGTGGGCCTTTGGGAGCGCGGCAAGCTAACAGTTTATCCGTCTGCTTCGGGCGTTAGGCTGCCGATTGCGCCGGAAATCAAGACGCTGTTGGACAAAAGCCCGCCCGAAACGGCAGTGCCGCTTCCCGGTACACCCTGGGAAGTTGTACCGGTGCAAGGTCGCGCGCCCATGGCTTATGTGAGCGCCGCGGCATCGCCCAACATCGAAGCCCTCAGTCTCTATTGTGAAGGCGGAAAGCCCTACATGGCGATGCTGCTCAACAAGCCCTCCGCCGACAATGCGATGACGATGACGTGGAACTTCTCCGGTCGGCTCGTTAGCATATCCGTTCAGCGCGCCAATGCGAACGGCACTCAATGGATCGGCGGCGTGACGGGTACGCAACTTGTTCCCCTGCTCATGCAGCAAAGCGGGACGGTGATGCTACGTATCAACGGGCGGCTGGAAGGCGAAGCCTCGCTCAGCAATTCAATTGCAGTGCTGCGCGATACCCTGCGGGGATGCGTGCGGCTCTGACCTGTGAGAACGGCGCCGCCTCCATTTCAGGTGCTCTGCCACCTGAATTCTGGACCAGTTGCGGTTAGAGTTTTCCGCCGTAGATATCATTGGCTGGGCGAGGAGTTAGAGCGGGATGACATTTGGCTGATTCAAAGGGGATTCTTTTTTGGGCGGTTTTCTGATTCATATGTGGACGCCCCCTATGGCAAGGGCTTTGTGGTCGCGATGGCTTTGATCGGTTGCTTTCATATGTCCGGCCTGTTTGTGCGGCGTTTTGAGTGCCGCTGGCCTTGATGGAAATCCGCCGGTGAGGTCCCTAGGCCGCGTTGACAAAAGACTTCAGCCATAGCCGCGTGGCGGCGAGGTTTGGTCGCGTCCGTCAAGGTGGTGTAATTTCGGCTGTGGCCGTGGGCCA
>NZ_JABWGQ010000038.1 GCF_014595975.1 Sphingopyxis sp. LK2115
TACACCATCGCCTACACCGGAAATTACACCACGAGCGCGGACGCTAACGGAGAAATCACGCGTATTAGTCTTGATCCCAGAAATCCAAACAGGGTGCTTGCAGGGGTGCGCCTGCGCGAGGATACGCCTGTGCGCGTCGATTCTACCGCCGCGACGGAGTCGCAAGGCATAACCGGCGGAAGCTACATCCAGATCAGTGCGGGGACGCCCTCTAAGCCGTTGTTGAAGGAGGTTTCCAAGGAAACGCTCCCAGTGATTAAGGCGGAAAAAAGTTCGCTACAATCCCTGATGGATGGAGGTGGCGCATTGTTGGCGGACGCTTCGCAGGCCCTGGAAAGGGTCAACCGGACCTTGTCCGACGAGAATATCGAAAATGTTTCGGCTGCTATTGCGGATGTAAGAGCTACCACGGCGGAATTGCGATCTAGTCGCGGAATGTTCAGCAAGGCTGAACAAGCGTTTGCACGCCTGGACCGGGCGGCGGCCGATATCGAGGCCGCGGCCGCATCGGCGCGCACGGCGATCGATGGCGACGGTCGCAAGACGTTTGCCGATGTCTCGGCAGCTGCTCGAGATCTTCGAGAGGGGATCGCCGAGGCGAGGGTGGTCATTCACAGGCTTGATGACGCCGCGAGTGGATTGGCGGCGCCCGACGGCTCCGGGATTGCTGCAACTTTGAAATCGCTCGATAGCGCGGCGCAGGAAATCGAGCAGCTCGCCGGCCAGCTACGACGGACCCCTCGTGAAAGGAAGCTCCCCCAATGAAAACGATCTCTGCAAGAATGTTTTTGCTGACGGGCGCGCTAATTTGCCTTTCTGGTTGCGGGAATATTCTGGGAACTGGCGGCAAATCGACGTTGTACCGGATCAGCAGCACGCCCGTACCGGAGCGTGAAATTGCACGACAGTGGATTCCGGTGTATATTACGCGACCGACGCTTCCGCCTGGGGCCGATGGAGACAGGATCCTCACGATCGAGAATCGCGAAGTCACGTATCTGGCCAAAGCACGGTGGATGAGGCCTGCGCCCGAGATGATCCGCGAGGCTATTGCCGGAAGCGTAGCGCGCAAAATCGATCACGCATATATCCCTGTCCAGAGCGTGGCTTCCGATCATTACGTCCTATCCGCACGGCTTTCTTCTTTTGCAGCCTATTACGAGCAGGGGCCCGACGCGGCCCCGATCATTCGCATCGCCGCGCAAGTGGAACTAAGCCGATCCAAAGAATCGGAACCACTGGCAGTCACGCGCATCGTCCTTGATAGGACAGCAAGCGCAAACAGCGTTTCGAGTATCGTCGAAGCCTTTGATCGCGCGAGCCTTGAAATGGCCGACAAAATCGCGAGTTGGACGGCTGCGGTGATCAATTAGCGGGTAGCCAATGGAAACTTAGGTGTTTAGTCCCAGCATGTGATGGTGTGGCTCCATATTGAAGATATCCGGCTTGGATTTCCAGAGTTCTTCGATGGCCTCATAGGGTGTCTTGAAGCGCAGTGCCTTCAACTGCTTGGCAAAGTTGTAAGCGACCAACCAGTCGCGGACATGGCGGCGCAGCTCGTTGATCGACGTGTAATGGAAAGATTTGACGGTGGCCTCCTTGATGGTGCGCACCATCCTTTCGGCCTGACCGTTGGTCCATGGGTGATAGGGTTTGGTGAGGCGTAACCGGTGTTTTCAGGCTACGACGGTCCATGGCATGAGATCACCGACGCTGTTGGCGGGATAACCGTTGGCGAGGCTGGTGAGGGTTTCGGTCAGCCATTGGTGGGGGTTGATGGTGCTGAGCTTGCAACATTCGATGAGCGTGGCGATCACCGCCCAGTTGTCGCCGCCCTCGTCGGAACCGGCAAACAGGGCATTTTTGCGATTGCGAGCCAGCGGCCTGATCGATCGTTCGACGGTATTGGAGTCGAGGTCGATGCGACCGTCATCGATGAAGCGTGAGAGGCCGTCCCAGCGGGTGAGTGCGTAGCGGATCGCTTCGCCGAGCTTGCTCTTGGCGCTGACCTGGCGGCCACGGGCGGCAAGATATTGGTGAAGATCGTCGATGATGACGCGGCTGCGTCCGGCCCGAGCGGCACGACGCTGCTCGGCCGAGAGGCCGCGCACATCGTCCTCGATGGCGTAAAGCAAGGCGATGCGGCGCAGCACCTCGGTAGCGACCGGGGATGTATCAGCCAGTTCGTAGAATTTGCGACGCACATGCGCCCAGCAGAAAGCGAGCCTGATCTGCTGGCGCCGCCGGGGGAGCGCGGCGTAGCCGCCATAGCCATCGACCTGTAGGATGCCCGCAAAATCACCAAGATGGAACTGGGGACGCTCGGCCTTGCGATCTGGCGCATAGACATAGGCGACGATCGGCGGATCGCAGCCGCCCCATGGTCGGTCGTCGCGGGCATAGGCCCAGAGCTGGCCGGTCTTGGTCCGCCCGCGTCCGGGATCGAGCACCGGGGCGGTCGTCTCGTCGGCGAACAGCCGCTCGGATCGTCGTAGCTCGTCGAGAATGTGGTCACGCAAGGGGCGCAG
>NZ_JABWGQ010000018.1 GCF_014595975.1 Sphingopyxis sp. LK2115
CGTGGGCGAGCTCATGCCTTGGACAGCCGTGGCCTGAAAACACCGCTTACGCCGAGGCAGTTGCCAACTATCGAAAGACGGTGCTTTCTGCACTTCAGGACGCCGAGCGCGCGTTGTCGCGCTTTAGCCAGCAGCGCTCTGCCCTGGTGGCGTTCGCGCAGATCAAGTCCCAGGCAGATGGCGCAGCCGATCTTGATCGACAACGATTTGCCGGCGGAGTGATCTCGCGCGCCGACCTAAATCGCACGCTTCGCAAACAGCAGCAGGCGGCAACCGACCTCGTCCGGGGAAAGGCGGCGCTCACGCTGTCATGGATCGCCCTGCAAAAATCACTCGGCCTGGGATGGCAAGTGCAAGCAAAGATTTAATGTCACCTACGAGTGTCGTTAATATGAACTCTAAGGTGCGATATCGGTTCAGAAAGAATCTCATAGGGATTTCAACTGACAATTTTATCTAACCTTAGCAAGAGTATCCTGTGCTTATTCAAACGATCTGTCGGCCGATTTGTGCGCAGCATACTCCTTGCAAGCGACCTGATATAACGCTACGGTGACGTTTACATAATGTCATTGAGGCAAGGCGCGATGTGTGGATCGGCATGGTTAAATGTGTGGGGTCAGTGGTCCCGCTTGCTGGCATGATCCGCTCGATGACGGGTTATGGGAGAGGGAGTTGCCACGGGCGATCCGCTCTCCCGACACCGGTTGGAGACTTGCTGCGATGAATGCGCGCACAGCACCGAACATCTTCGTTCGCGAAGGAGATGGCATTTCAACGTTGGTCGTTGAAGGTGACTGGACAGCGATGTCGATCGCAGGCCTTTCCGGGCATGTTCTGAGTCCCTCGAACCTCTCCTTCTCAAGCGACTTCGGAAACCTGGGAAGGATAGACAGCGCAGGCGCGCTCGCCATCCTGACTCTCGCACCCAATGCGGCATTTACCGCAGACCTGCCCGCCAATCTTGCTGATCTGTTCGCGCTGGTGGGCTCGGCCATGGCCGACCGCGATGTCCCGCCAATCAAAACTCCCCCATTTCACGTGCGTCTTGGCCAAAAAGTTTATCGAGCTGTCCAGGAAATCGGCGCAAGCGCTCGATTTCTCGGCCAACTTGAGGTGGCGCTCATGAAATCTCTTGCACATCCCAAAAGGATGCGATTGATCGCACTGGCGTCGTCAATTCAGAAGGCCGGCTTCGATGCGCTGCCACTCATAGCGATCATGACATTCTTTATCGGCGCAGTGGTGGCTCTCATAGGAAGCGATCTGCTCAAGACATTGGGTGCATCGGAACTGGTCGTCGAACTGGTTGGCATATCCGTCCTCCGCGAGTTCGGCGTCCTCATTCCCGCGATACTACTTGCCGGTCGGTCCGCTTCCACTTTCGCGGCCCAGATCGGCGCAATGCGAATGAATCAAGAGACGCAGGCAATGAAGGTGATGGGTGGCCTGCTGCCGGTTTGGTGGACACCGAGATAAGTTCATTCAGGCTACCCCAGCTTCACGTTCGAAGTCGATAGGACTGAGGTAACCCAAGGTCGAGTGACGCCGGGTCGGGTTGTAGAAGCATTCGATATAATCGAACACGTCGGCCTTCGCCTGCGCCCTCGTGCGGTAGATCTTCTTCCCGATCCGCTCGGTCTTGAGCGAGGAGAAGAAGCTCTCCATGGCGGCATTATCCCATACATTGCCGGACCGGCTCATTGAGCAGGTGACCCCATTGTCGGCCATGAGCCGCTGGAACTGCTCGCTGGTATACTGGCTGCCCTGATCCGAGTGATGCAGGAGAGCATCGGGCTTGCCGCGCCGCCAGATCGCCATGATCAGCGCATCGGTGACGAGCTGGGCTGTCATGTTGGGAGTCATCGACCATCCGACCACCCGGCGCGAGAACAGGTCGATCACCGCAGCAACATAGAGCCATCCCTCGGCCGTCCAGATATAGGTGAAGTCGGCCACCCACTTCTGGTTCGGCCTGTCTGCCGTGAACTGGCGATCGAGCACG
>NZ_JABWGQ010000023.1 GCF_014595975.1 Sphingopyxis sp. LK2115
GATGGCCCACGGCCACAGCCGAAATTACACCACCTTGACGGACGCGACCGCGTTGGCTTCCCCGTGTGGCCTGCGCAACTATCAAGCGCATTTCTTGCCGCCTGGCCCGTTCGCAACAGCGCCCCGCACGAGCCAGCACCGGAGGCTGGCAGGTCAGGACCGAAGGCGTTGAGGCCCCGCTGTTGGCTCCGATGCTCTTAACGATGGTCGGTGGCCTTGCTCGATCAGGGCCAGCCGGGAATCAAAATCGGCCACCCACATTCCCGGCGCTTGTATCCGTTGCATCTTCGGGCGAAGCCTCGCCCCGTGGCCTTGCTAAAGCTCCGGCCCGCTTGGGGTCACCGTCCAGGTTTGCCCTTTCTTGAGCAGACTCTGCAAATTGGCCTTCTTGCCTTCGGCCGCAGCCTGGTTCTGCCGCACGACGTCGGCCTCGAAGGTCGGGCGCGGATCGTCATACAGCACCCCCAGCGCCATCGGGAACTCCCCGAAGCGCATCTCGACCAGCATGTGCGCGACACTGCGATTGGTGACGTCGTGAACGATCACGCCCGCCGTCTGCCAGTCGCCATCGACGACATCGACGGTCTTCAGATGCAGCGCCTCGGCGTCGAGCGCGATGCCTTTCGTCCCCTTGGCATAAAGCATCGGTTCGCCATGCTTCAGCCATAGCTGGCGATCCTCCGCGCCCTTGGGCGCTGCGAAATCCTCGAACACGTCTTTATTATAGACGATACAGTTCTGGAAAATCTCGATAAAGGCAGCGCCCTTGTGCGCATGTGCGGCCTTCAGCACGTTCGGCAATTCCTTCGACACGTCAAAGCCGCGCGCGACGAAGCGGGCGCCCGCGCCGAGTGCAAAAGCGGCGGGCTGCGCGGGACGATCGACCGAGCCATAGGGCGTCGACGGGCTTGTCGTGCCGACGCGGCTGGTCGGTGAATATTGCCCCTTGGTCAGCCCGTAAATCTCGTTGTTGAACAGCATGATCTGGCAATCGAGGTTGCGGCGGATCAGGTGCATCGTGTGGTTGCCGCCGATCGACAGTCCGTCGCCGTCGCCGGTGACGATCCAGATGTCGAGGTTCGGGTTGGCGAGTTTCAGCCCCGTCGCGAACGCCGGCGCGCGGCCATGGATCGTGTGAAAGCCATAGGTTTCCATATAATAGGGGAAACGCGAAGAACAGCCGATGCCGCTGATGAACACGGTGTTCTCCGGCGCCGTGCCGATCTCGGGCATCGTGCGCTGCACCGCCTTCAATATCGCATAGTCGCCGCAGCCGGGGCACCAGCGGACTTCCTGATCGCTTTCCCAATCCTTGAGCGTGGTGGCGCGGGTGATCGGAGTAACCTGGTTCACTTCAATGCCTCCTCGATGGCGGCTTCGATTTCGGCGATGGTGAAGGGCTGACCCGACACCTTGTTCACCGGCTGCGCATCGACCAGATATTGGTCGCGCAGCACAGTCTTCAATTGCCCCGTATTCATTTCCGGCACGATCACCTTGTCATAGCTTTTCAGAAGCTGCCCCAGATTGGCAGGCAACGGCCAGATATGGCGGATATGAACGTGGCTCACGTCGAGCCCTTCGGCGCGTTTGCGCCGCACGGCCTGATGGATCGGGCCAAAGGTCGAGCCCCAGCCGACAACCGCCAGCCTGCCGCCCTCGGCGCCCAGCTCGACGAGCTGGTCGGGCACCTTGATCCCGTCGATCTTCGCCTTGCGGATATCGGTCATCGCCTGGTGGTTCGCGGGCGCATAGTTGATATGGCCGGTTTCAACCTCCTTCTCGATCCCGCCGATACGGTGGAGCAGCCCCGGCGTGCCGGGCTTGACCCACGGACGCGCGAGCTTCTCGTCGCGGCCATAGGGCTTGAAGCCGCCTTCGGGCACTTCGGTCAGGAACCGGGCCGGAAACGCCTCATAGGCCGCCAGATCGGGCACTTTCCACGGCTCGGCCGCATTGGCGATATAGCCGTCGGTCAGCAACATCACCGGGGTCATATATTGCACCGCAATGCGGCACGCCTCGATCGCGCAGTCGAACGCATCGCCCGGCGAGCGGGCGGCAATCACCGGCATCGGCGCGTCGCCGTTGCGTCCGTACACCGCCTGATAAAGGTCCGACTGTTCGGTCTTGGTCGGCAGGCCGGTCGACGGCCCGCCGCGCTGCGAATTGACGATCACAAGCGGCAGCTCGGTCATGATCGCAAGACCCATCGCCTCGCCCTTGAGCGCGATGCCGGGCCCTGACGAACTGGTCACGCCGAGCGATCCGCCATAGCTGGCGCCGATCGCCGAGCAAATGGCCGCAATCTCGTCCTCGGCCTGAAAGGTCGTGACGTCATATTCCTTGAGCCGCGACAGGTGATGCAGGATCGCCGATGCCGGAGTGATCGGATAGCCGCCAAAGAACATCGGCAGCCTGGCGAGCTGCGCACCCGCGACGAGTCCGAGCGCAATGCCTTCGGCGCCGGTCAGCGTGCGATAGAGGCCGGGTTCGGCGGGCGCGGGGTCGACATGATGCTGCTTGAGCGGCCCCGCCAGCTCGGCGGTCTCGCCATAGGCGTGCCCCGCATTGAGTGCCGCGACGTTCGCCGCCGCCAGTTCGGGCGCCTTCGCGAATTTGGCATTGAGCCAGTCGATCAGCGGCTGGCGGTCGCGGTCGAACATCCACAGCGCCAGCCCCAGCGTCCACATATTCTTGCAGCGCAGCGCTTCCTTGTTGCCAAGGCCAAAGGGTTTCACCGCGTCCATCGTCAGCTGGCTGATATTCAGTTTCAGCAGCTGCCATTTGGCAAGGCTGCCGTCGTCGAGGGGATTGGCTTCATATTTCGCCTTGGCGAGGTTGCGGTCGTTGAACTCGCCCTCGTCGGCGATGATGAGGCCGCCATGCTTCAACTGCGGCACATTGGTCTTGAGCGCCGCGGGGTTCATCGCGACCAGCACGTCGGGCGCGTCACCCGCCGTGTCGATCGCCGACGATCCGAAATTGATCTGGAACGCCGACACGCCGAACAAGGTGCCCTGCGGAGCGCGGATTTCGGCAGGAAAATCCGGGAAAGTGGCAAAGTCGTTGCCCGCAAGCGCCGACGACAAAGTGAACTGGCCGCCGGTCAGCTGCATCCCGTCGCCGCTGTCACCGGCAAAGCGAACCACCACTGCATCCGAAAGGGGGGACTGCCGCGCGCCGTCGGCCTGGTCCTCTACCACTGTCGCCATTTTTTCTTCTGCCTCAAATCTTGCGAACCTGTAACATGGGCCTAGGCCTCTGCGCGCCAAGCCGCAATTGAGAAAAAATTGTGCGCCGCAAAGGGCAAGGCGGCGGTCGGTTGCGATTTGCGATTGAATTTGCCTCGCCAATCCCGAATAGCATGACGAAAATCGCGACCAGGGAGAGACGCAGATGACCGATGGCCCCGCCCATTTTACGCGCCCCGACGTGGCGGCTTTCCTGGCCTTCCTGAACGCGCAGGAAGGACCGAAGATGGAAGAAATGCCGCCCGAAGGCGCGCGCGAGATGTTCCGGGCAATGGGCCAGCTTGCCGACGCCCCGCGCGGGGAAATCGCGCATGTCGAGGATCGCGCCATCCCCGGACCCGCGGGCGATATTGCGATCCGCATCTACGACAATCGCCCCGACCGCGAGCCTGGCCCGGTCATGGTCTTTTACCACGGCGGCGGCTGGGTGATCGGCGATCTCGACACGCATGATCCTTATTGCGCCGAAACCGCGCGGCAGCTCGACATGCCCGTGATCGCGGTCGATTACCGTCTCGCCCCCGAACACCCCTTCCCTGCCGCGCCGGAGGATTGCGAAGCGGCGACGCGCTGGGTCGCCGACAATATCGCCTGCACCGCCCTTGTGCTTTCCGGCGAAAGCGCCGGCGGCAACCTTACCATCGCCACGGCGCTGACGCTGCGCGACAAACCCGCGTCGAAACCGGTGATTGCGATCCATCCCATCTATCCCGCCGTGACGACGCACAACGACTGGCAAAGCTATCGCGATTTCGGCGAAGGTCATTTGCTGACCAACGGCAGCATGACCTGGTTCGGCAATCATTATGCCGCGGATCCCGCCGACTATCGCGCCTCGCCGCTCGATTTTCCGGCCGAGGGTCTGCCGCCGACGTTGCTGGTCACCGCGGGGCTTGACCCGCTGCGCGATCAGGGCCGCGCCTATGCCGCCAAGCTTATCGAGGCAGGAGTGCCCACCAGCTTTCGCGAGGCAAAGGGCAATATCCACGGCTATATCAACCTGACGCAAGCCATTCCGAGCGCAAAGGAGGACATTCGCGGCGCGCTCAACATGTTGAAAATGATCGTCGCCGAAGCTAGCCGATCCGCATGATCGATCACGACAAGCTGCCCTATCGCCCCTGCGCGGGCGTGATGCTCGCCAACCGCCATGGCCGCGTTTTCGTCGGCCAGCGGCTCGATACGTCAAGCGAGGCGTGGCAGATGCCGCAGGGCGGGATCGACGCGGGCGAGGACGCCGAAGAAGCCGCGATCCGCGAGCTTGGCGAGGAAACCGGCGTGCATGGCGGGCTCGTCGATATCATCGCACGCAGCCGCGAGGAGTATTTCTATGACCTGCCCGACCATCTGATCGGCAAGATGTGGGGCGGCAAATATCGCGGGCAGCGCCAGCATTGGTTCCTGATGCGCTTCATGGGCGAGGACAGCGACATCAACATCCACACCAGGCATCAGGAGTTCCGCGCTTGGAAGTGGGTCGATCTGAACGAGATCGAAAAGCTGATCGTCCCCTTCAAACGCGCACTTTATCGCGGGCTGGTCGAGGAGTTTGGACCGCTGGTTTGATCCTTGAACGCCAGCGCCGTGCGAAAAACATCGGCGAACATTTCGGACGTCAGCCGCCCGGTGTTCATATTGTAGCGCGAGCAGTGATAGCTATCGATCAGGCACCGCCCATCGGGCAGCGCATGAACCGCACCATGCGCGAATGGGTGCGCGGCAAGGCGCACCTCTGCGGCGCGCAGCACCGCATCATGCGCGATCCGCCCGATCGCGATGATCACCCGCACTTTCGGCAGAGCCGCAAGCTGTCGCTCGAAGAAGGGCCTGCAATTGGCGATTTCGGCAGGCGTCGGCTTGTTCTGGGGCGGCAGGCATTTGACGCTGTTGACGATGATCGCACCGTCGAGCGCCAGCCCATCGTCGATCCGCGCGTCGTAAAGGCCCCGGCTCAACCCGAAGCGGGCGAGCGTCGCGAACAGCAGGTCGCCCGCATGGTCGCCGGTGAACGGCCTGCCGGTCCGGTTGGCGCCATGCTTGCCCGGCGCCAGCCCCGCCAGCATCAACCACGCATCGGCATCGCCAAAGGCATGGACCGGCGCGTTCCACCAGTCGGGATGTTCGGCCTGACACGCGCGGCGCAGCGCGACCAGCCGCGGGCAACGCGAACAATTGCGCGGCGGTTCGGTTCCGGGCAACGGGCTATCAATTTTCATGCGGCTGCGATAGGCGCGGCGCGATGAACAACGCAATCCCGCTGCCCCTCTATGCGATCGGCCTTGGGTCGAACCGGCGCCATGCGCGCCATGGCGAACCGCGCGCGGTGCTGCTCGCGGCGCTCGCCGCGCTGGAGAGCGACGACATCGAGGCGGTCGACGCCAGCCCGATCATTACCAGCGATCCCGTCGGCCCATCGCGCCGCCGCTACGCCAATGCCGTTGCGCTCGTCGCCTCGAAGCTCAGTCCGCCCGAAATGCTCGAAAGGTTGCAGGCGATCGAGGCGCGATTCGGTCGCCGCACCGGCCAGCGCTGGAGCACACGCACGCTCGACCTCGACATATTGCTCTGGTCGGGCGGCATCTGGTCCGACGCGGCGCTGACCATCCCGCACCCTGCGCTTGCCGATCGCGCCTTTGTGCTTGGCCCGCTCCGCACGATCGTGCCCGATTGGCGGCACCCGCTCCACGCACGCAGCATCCGCCAGCTCGCCGCGCGGCTCGTCCGTCCAAAGCCGGTTGACCGGCGCGCCGCGGCGCACTAGGGCGACGGCTCACTTCGCGCGCCGCAACATCCCGGCGCCGATGGGCCCTTAGCTCAGTCGGTAGAGCAACTGACTTTTAATCAGTAGGTCGCTGGTTCGAATCCAGCAGGGCTCACCACATTTAAACCACTATGATTCCATAAGCTGCCTCTCCGCGCGAACTGTCGCAGCGGATCGGGTGCGATGGAGGAAAATCATTGTCGACGCTGATTACGGGCGCTGCCGGATTCATCGGGATGCAGGTCGCGGCGGCCTTGCTTCGCCGCGGCGAGGCGGTTGTCGGCATCGACAATTTCACGCCCTATTATTCGGTTGAGCTTAAACGCGCGCGCGTGGCGCGGCTCGATGCCGATTTTGGCGGCCTGTTCACCTTCCTCGACGTCGACTTTGGCGATGCTGCGGCGCTCGATCATGCCCTGGGGGACCAAAGGATCGACCGGATCGTCCATCTCGGCGCCCAGCCCGGTGTCCGCTATTCGCTCGAAAATCCCGCCGCCTACGTCCACTCGAACGTCGCCGGCCATGTCAACATCCTTGAACTCGCGCGGCATTGCGCGATTTCGCATCTCGTCTATGCCTCCTCCTCCTCGGTCTATGGCATGCGCGCCGATACGCCCTTCCGGGTCGCCGACCGCGCGGACACGCCGATCTCGCTCTATGCGGCGACGAAGCGCGCCGACGAATTGCTGAGCGAAACCTATGCGCATCTGTTCCGCATTCCCCAGACCGGCCTGCGCTTTTTCACCGTCTATGGCCCGTGGGGGCGCCCCGACATGGCGGTATGGAAATTCACCGAGGCGGTGCTGCAGGGGCGACCGATCGACGTCTATAATCATGGCGATATGCGCCGCGACTTTACCTTTATCGACGATATTGTGAACGGCGTGGTGCTGGCGCTCGACAATCCGCCGTCCGATGATCATCGTGAAAAGCCAGGCGGTTTCACGACGCCGCACCGGCTTTACAACATCGGCAACAACCAGCCGGAAAAGCTGACCGATATGATTGCCGCCATCGAACAGGCGTGCGGGCGCAAGGCCAAGGTCAACCTGCTGCCGATGCAGGCGGGCGACGTCTGTCAGACCGCAGCCGATATCGGCGATATCCAACGCGATCTCGGCTTTGCGCCGACAACGCCGATTTCGGCCGGGATTTCCGCCTTTGTCGAATGGTATCGGAAAGACTGGCTGCCACGAAACGCCTGAACATCACCACCGCGGGACAGCGCGGCCGCGTCCGGGGTTCGCGGCTGTGCAGCGAAAGGTTACGCGGCGCAGCAGCGGGAATTGGCAGGTGGGCGCCAATCGCCTAGGAGCGCAGGGCCGATCGCAAGACGAACAGAACAGGATAACGCAGGCGATGAACATCCTTCTGACCGGCGGTGCCGGATATATCGGCAGCCATGTGGCGGCGACGCTCGCGGCGGCGGGGCACCGCGTGACATGTTTCGACAATCTTTCGAACAGCGACGTGGCGGTGATCGACCGGCTGGAAGCGATCACTGGCGCGGCGATCCCGCTGGTGGTCGGCGACGTCCGCGACGGCGACGCGCTGCGCCGTGCGATGCGCGACCACGCGATCGAAGCGGTGATCCATTTCGCCGGGCTGAAGGCCGTGGGCGAATCGGTCGCCGAACCGATCCGATATTATGACAATAATGTCCGCGGCACCCTGTCGCTGATCGAGGCGATGATCGACTGCGACGCCAGACGGCTGGTCTTTTCGTCGAGCGCCACCGTTTACGGCCAGCCGCAATATCTGCCGCTGGACGAGGATCATCCGACATCGGCGACCAACCCCTATGGCCGCACCAAGCTGATGATCGAAGCGATGCTGGGCGACATCGCCGCCGCTGATCGCGACTGGCGGATCGCGATCCTGCGCTATTTCAACCCCGTCGGCGCGCACGACAGCGGGCTGATCGGCGAGAACCCGGCCGGCATACCGAATAATCTGATGCCCTTCATCAGCCGCGTCGCCGCCGGCAAGCTCAGCGAATTGTCGGTATTCGGCGACGATTATGACACGCCCGATGGCACCGGGGTGCGGGATTATATCCATGTCGTCGACCTGGCGGCCGGGCACGCGGCGGCGCTCCACGCCATTGCCGCGACCGACCGGCCGCTGTCGATCTGGAACCTCGGCACCGGTCAGGGCTATTCGGTGCTCGACATGGTGAAGGCGTTCGAGCGCGTGAACGGCGTCGCCATCCCCTATCGCATTGCGCCGCGCCGCGCGGGCGACATTGCCAGCTGCTTCGCCAGCCCCGACCGCGCCGCGCGCGAGCTGGGCTGGACGGCAGAGCGCGACCTCGACGCCATGTGCGCGTCGGCCTGGCGGTTCGAGCGGATGCTGGCGACGCGCAACACGGAACAGGGTCCGCGATAAGGTCATTGGCTGTGCCGCCGCACAGGTGTGATCACGACCCCAGCCACCCCGCCGTCTGAACCAGCACCCATATGCCGATGGCGAGGAATAACGCCGCCGCAACAAGGCGGATCCTGCCAATGTCGACCCGCCTAAGCAATTCGTTGCCAAGGAAGATCGCGGGCACATTGGCGATCATCATGCCCAGCGTCGTGCCCGCCGTGACCAGCGCGACCGCCTGATATTGTGCGCCGAGCGCAATCGTCGCCACCTGCGTCTTGTCGCCCATTTCAACGAGGAAGAAGGCAACGAGCGTCGTCAGGAAGGCGCTGAAGCGCGGCCTGGGCGCATCTTCGTCATCGAAAGTGTCGGGCACCAGTGTCCACGCCGCCATGGCGATGAACGAAATGCCGATCGCACAGCGAAAGACCGGGCCGTCGAGAAAGGCGGCCGCCTGCGCGCCGAGCAGCGCCGCGAGCGCATGGTTCGCGAGCGTTGCGGCCAATATGCCCAGGATGATCGGCAGCGGGCGGCCGAAACGCGCCGCGAGCAGGATCGCGAGCAACTGCGTCTTGTCGCCGATTTCGGCGAGCGCGACGATGGCGGTCGAGGTAAAGAGGGCTTCCATGACAATTCCGGGGCCGGGCGGCGTGCGATTCCAACGGACATCGAACCCGCCGCCCGGCCCGGACGGAAGCTCGACGCCATTGGTCTCGCCCAAGCGGATTCCCGCTTCCACCGCACCATGACCTCTCGGCCAAGCATGTTGACGCGGCGGCCCGTCGCAAGCGACGGCTGGCTACTCCCCAGATGACGCGGCGGCGGTAGACGGATCGGTCGCCTCTGGCAAGGGCGAAGCCGCAGCGGCGGCCTTTTCGGCCTCGGCGATGTCGGCATCCATGGCCTTTGCGCGTGCCTCGATCTCCCTGGCCGCCTGGTCGTAGCGGGTATCGAAATCGGGGTCGTCCTGGCAGGCCGCGAGCAGAAGCAAGGGGATGAAGAGGAACGCGCGCATCAATAATCCTTGCGATAGCGGATCGACAGGTTCGACTGGCCCGACCCGCCCGCCTGGCTGAGCAGCGAAAGCGCGCGGGTCAGGCTGATCTCAAGCTGCGTCGCGGTATAGCCGCGCGCGTCGGTAATGACCTCCAGATAGATATCCTTGGTGATATATTGCCCTGCTGCGAGCGCGGCGCCGCGACCGATCGTGTCGTCGGGGCCGAGGACGCGCAAGCGGTCGATACCCGCGGCCGACTGGAGTGCGCCGAGCGGGCTCAATCCCCTGCCCCCGCTGCTCAGCGTGTTGAGCGAGGAAGCGAGCTGCACCGCCTGAAGCGGCGACAGCGTCGTGATCGAATCGCCGAACAGGATGCGCGAAACGATCTCGTCCTGCGGCAGTCCCGGCACGCTGGAGAATGCGACCTGCGGGTTGCTGGCGCGCCCCGTCACGCTCACGCTCACCGTCACCGTTTCGATCGTGTCGCTGGCGATCAGGCGGATCGCGGGGTCGAACGCATCGCCGGTCGGGAAGGTCACACGCCCCTCCTCCAGATCGAACGAGCGTCCGGCAAAACCCAAGGTGCCACGCACCAGCTCGATCTCGCCGGTCACGCGCGGTGCCAGGGTTGTGCCGCGCAAGGCGACATCGGCCTGCCATTCCGATTCGAGCCCCATGCCGCGGACATAGATTTCATCCGAGGCCCGCAGGCGAATATCAAGCCGGATCAGGTCAAAGAGGCTGCCGCCGAGCGCGGCCAGCCCATCGCCGCTGATCCGCGTCCGTCCCGCAGGCGCCTTGCGCCGCACGCCGGTCAGCACGGGCACCTGCGCCGCGCCTTCGCGCACGATGCGATAGCGCGTTTCGGGGAGGCGAAGGTCGCCCGACAAGAGCGCGGTTTCACCCGCGGACTTTTGCAGCCGCAAATTGCCCGTCGCGCGCGCGGCGATATTCTCGCTGCGCGCGAGCCGCGCATTGTCGAGCGTCGCGGCGAGGTCCATCGGATACCCATCGGCCTGCGACAGGCTGATATAGCCACTGGCCTTGACCGTGCCTTCGCCGGCCTTTGCGGTCAGTTCGGCGATTTCCAGCCGGTTGCCGGAAAAGCGGCCATTCACCATCATGCCGGTCAGCCGCGTGCCATAGGTCTGGTTTTCGTAAACCATGTCGCGGCCGCGGACGACGCCGGTAAGGCACGGATCGGCAACGCGGCAACCGAAATCGGCGGCAACCGCGACCGGCCCCGACACATGCTGGTCGGCAGGGCCGAAGAAGGAATAGAGCGTATCGGCGGGGCCGTTATAGCGGACGCCGCCGCCGAGCGGTGCGGCGCGCAGCCGGTCGGTCCACGCGCCCGCAGCGGGACCGAGCGGGCGCAGCGATGCCTGGATGCGTCCGACCACCGTGCCGCGCCTGCGCATCACCGCGCGCGCTTCGCCGCCGTCGGCAAGCAGCTTGCCCGCGAAATTGACATCGACCGGCTGGCTGACCGAGGCGGCGGTGGTGCGCGTGAAATTGCGGATCGTCAGCCGCGCGTCGGCGCGCGGAAAGGCGTCGGCATTGGCTTGCTCGAAATCGAGGCTGCCGCTCGCGCGGCCGCCGATCCCCATGCCGGGATAGACGGCATTGAGGATCGCCATATTGACGCGGTCGAGCCGCGACTGGAGCCTGATCCCCTCGCCGAAGCGCCCGGCGACGCGCGCGCTGCTGCGGCGGCCGAGGTCGATGTTGGTCGGCAGCAACTCATAGCCGTCGGGGCCGGGAATGATCCGCGCGGGCGATGTGGTGCGGAAATTGATGCCCGTCGCACGCCCCTGCACCGCTGCACGCCACAGGTCGGGCTTGAGATCGGCGTTGGCCGCGATGCGGAAGGGCACGCCGCTGACCCCTTCGATGAGCGCTTGCGCCTTGCCGCTGCCGCCGCGATAGTCGACCTTCACGCGCGCGACGGCGATGTCATAATCGCGGATCTGAGTGTTGGCGACCTGGATGTCGGCGACGATGTGCGGCCTATCGTACAGCGTTACATCGGCATCGACCACCGCCGACCCGACCGCGAGCCGCGCCGGGCCGGGAAGCACCACATTGTTCGCGCGCACGTTGATCGCTGCCGCCTGATGCTCGCCGGCGGCGGAAAGCCGCACGAGGCCCCCAAGGCCCTGCCCCGAAGCGTCGAGTCGTCCGGTGAACGGCCCGGCTTGGCTCTGGACGAGCCGCCCGCTGAACCCGATGCCCGACAGATCGCCGCGCTCGACGTCGATCGTCAGCGGCCCCGCGGCTGTCAGCAGCACGACATCGGCGGCGAGCGGACCATAATCGGTATCGCCCGTCGCGGCGAGGCGATAGCCCTGGGGGGCGCCGGTAACACGCGCGACGAGATTGGCAAGACCGATACCCAGCCCCGGCCGATCGGCGGTGACCACCGCGCGCGGATCGCTGATCGTGCCAGCCAGTTGGACGCCCAAGGGGCCATAGTCCGTCGAGGTTGCCCGCGCGGCGAGGCGTATCTGGCCGCCCGGCGCATAGCTCCCCTGCCCGCCGGTGACGCGCAGGCGCGGCGCCGTCAGGCGCAGGCCCGAAAAGCGCACCACGCCGTCGGTGCCATATCGCACATTGCTGGTCGCCGTGGCGTTGCCGCCAAGCACGTCGCGCACCCCGGCGTTGAACAAGCGCGTCGAACGCGCGCGAACGCGGCCCGCGATTTCAAAGCCGCCGCGCGGCGCGGTCTTGAGGTCGGCGTCGGTTTCGATGTCGAATATGCCCACGCTTTCGATCCGGTAATCGTTCACCCGTCCGTCGATTGCGCCCGTGTAGAAGCTGCGGCGCAAATCGGCGACGACGATCGCGCTGGCATCGATCCGCGGCGAACGGAGGCGCAGATTATCGCTCAGAATCCGCCCATCGGCATAAGCGAGGTCGCCATCGAGCCGCACGTCGGCCAGCGTCCCGCCCGCAACCGTATCGAGCCCGCGAATGCGTGCCGCGCGGCCGGCGACCGGGATGAGGATCTGGTCGGCATCGACACGCGCCTTGCCCGCAAGGCGGAGCCGATCGACGATGATGTCATTCACCGCAAGGCTGGCGGCGTTGGCCCGATAATCGACCGTCGGGTTTGCAAATTCACCGTCGAGCGTCGCCCGCGCGCGAAGCCCGGTCGCGCGGAGCGCGGGCGCGATCGCACCGGGGCGGAGGATATGGACCGCGAGCGTCAGCCCTTCATAGCGATTGGCCCCCAGATCGACGCCGCCACTGACCCCCAGCGCGGCCGCGCTCGACGACAGGCGCCCGTCGAGCACCGCCTTGCGTTCCGCCAGCATCGCCTTCAGGTCTATCGCGGTTTCGGGTGCCAGCAGTTCGGCCGTCGGGCCGCTGAGCAGTCGCGACGGCTGCGCCGTGCCCTTGGCGGAAAAGCTGCCATCGCGGGCGCTCAGTGCAATCCGCGCCAGCGGTGCGGTGCCAAGGTTCGCGGTCAGCTTGCCGTTCCAGACCGTCCAGTCGCCGCGCCCGTCAAGCCTGGCGGTCAGCGTCTCCTCGAACCCGCCCATCGCCGCGAGCACGCCGCCGGCAGGCGCGGTCATATCGAGCGTCATCGCGAGCCGGTTCGCATCGGGCACCGCATCGAGGATCAGCTTCAGCCTGTCGCCCTTGCCGCCGGCGCCGATGGTTTCGGCGCTGGCGCCGATTTGCGCACGGCGATCGGCGATCGCGACGCGGCCGTCCAGCGTTGCGACCTGCCGCTCACCCGCCACCGCCGGCTCGAATATAAAGCGGTCGACGCGAAGCCGCCCGACGTCGATGTCGAGGTCGGGGAGCAGCGGTTCGCCGCTGTCGGGCACCGGCTTGAACTCCGGCAGCTTTTCCATGACCAGCGTTCCGGCGGTTGCCGAGCGGATGTCGATGTGGCTCGCCAGATAGCGCAGAGGGCGCCAGTCGATGCGCAGTTCGGGCGAGCGCAGGAAAACGCCTTCGGGATCGGAAAGCGTGAAATCGCGGACGATCATCCGGCTGTAGAGCGAGCCGTCGAGCCGACCGATGCCAATCTTCATCCCGTTCTCGAACTCATATTTTTCGATCTGGGTGACGACGAAACGCCGCCCGGCATCGCTATTGAGCCCGATAAGGAACAGCGCGAAAAGAAGGATCAGGCCGAGCAGCGCATACCCCGTGCCGCGCAGGATCGCGCGCGGCCAGTTCCGCGCCGCGACCGGCGCCGTTTCGGTCGCGGGCGGTTCATCGGCCATCAGAAAGCCTGCCCGATCGACACATAGACGCTGACCCGCGCCTCGCCGGGTTTGCGCGCGATCGGCGTCGCGATGTCGAAGCGCATCGGCCCGAAATTGGTATAATAGCGTGCACCAAGGCCGACGCCGAACCGCAGATCCTGAAAGGTCGGGGCGGAGCTGCGATAGACCTGCCCCGCATCGACGAAGCCGACGACGCCGAAATTGCCGAAACGATAGCGCGCCTCGACCGCGACCTCGTTGACGCTGCGGCCACCGATCGGATCGTTATCGGGGTCTTTGGGGCCGAGTTCCTGATAGCCGAAACCGCGCACAGACCCGCCGCCACCTGCATAGAAGCGCCGCGACGGCGCCAGCCGTTCGCGCGCTGCCCCCAGAATCGATCCCAGGCGAAGCCGGCCGGCGAACACGACATTGTCCGTCACCGGATAATAAGCGCTGATGTCGGTGCGAAGCCGCGCATAGGGCGAGAAGCGGCCCGCCAGCGACCCTTCGGGCTGGATCAGCGAGGTGATACGAAATCCTCTGGTCGGGTCGAGCAGGCTGTCGGTGCGATCCATCCCGACCTGTCCGCTCAATCCCAGGATGGTATAAAAATCAAAGGATCGCTCGCCAGCGGTGAAATCATAGTCATCCTCGCGCGTCGCGATGAGCTCGACACCATAGGCATAGGTGAGTTTCTTCTGCCAGATCGGTGTCGAATCATAGCTGATACGCGCGCCGACGCGGCCCGTCAGCGCCTCGAACGCGTCATAGTTGCTGCGCGTCGCTTCGGCGACAAGTTCGAAGGTCCGGTCGCGGCGCCCGGCGTTCGACCGGCGGAGCGTCGCGCCGATTCCCTGTTCCTGGGTGCCGATCACGCCGCGAAAGGTCAATGCGCCCTCTGGCGGGAACATATTGCGGTGCGTCCAGCTGCCCTCAATCCGCAACCCCTCTCCCGTGCCATAGCCCGCGCTCGCGGCGATGGTGCGCGGCGGTCCCGCCTGCTGCGTCACCAGCATCGTCACATATTCGGTGTCGTCGCCGGCGCTTTCGCCCGTCGGTTGCGGCTCGGCGGCAACGGTCGAGAACAGCCCGGTAGCGACGAGCGCCTGTCGCAAATCATCGACCTTGCGGCTGTCATAAAGATCGCCGCGCTTGAAGCGCGCAAGCACCGCGACATGATCGGCGTCGAAGGCCAGGTCGCCCCTGGTCTCGATTCCGCCGAATCGCGATCGTTTGCCGATGTCGATGGGCAGCGTATAGACGCCGTCGCCGGTCGCCGGGTCGAGCAGGATGTCGCGCTGTCCCACCTCGGCGAAGGGGTAGCCCTCTTCGGGCAGCTTGAGCGCGATGGCCGCCTCGGCGCCCTGAATCCGCTGCGCGACGATGGGCTCGCCGACGCTGATCAGGAAATTGTCGGCGATCAGGCCGGGCGGAACCGTCGGCGCGGCGTCGATGACAATATCCGACAGCCTGTATCGCTGTCCGGGCGTCACATCGATGATCGCGGTGATCGGACGACGGCCCTGCCCCTCCTCGCGCGGCCCGCGCTCGATGCGCGTGCTGACGATCGCGTCATAATAGCCTTCCGACGCAAGGATGCGCTGCATCAGCTCGCCGTCGGCCGACAGGCGCGCGCGGATCATCGCCGCATTGTCGGCTTTGCCATCGCCATCGTAAAGCGCCGAGAGATCGCCGAACAGGTCGGCAAGGTCGATGTCGCTGCTGTCGTCGGCGGCCTCCAGACCGTTGATCTGAACAAGGTAGGCCAGCTCGCGATTATCGTCCGCCTCTTCCGCCTCGGCAAATTCGACGGGTTCGACGTCGAACTTGTCCAGCGGGGGGAGCGGTGCGGCCAGTTCGCTGTCGCTGATCGGCGCATCGCCGATCGCCTCGACGGCATCGCCGTCGGCCAGCGCGGGAACGGGAATGTCATCGACCACAGGCGGCGCAGCGTCTTCGGCAGCCTCGGCATCCGCCTCGCCTTCCGCTGGGCGCGTCGCTGCTTCGACCGTCTGACGCCGTTCAAACTCGGCAATCGATTCGAGCGGGCGGTCGAGTTCGGGATCGTCCTCGGCGCTGATCGGCGGGATCGCCTTTTCAAACTCATCATCGCCGATAATCGGTTCGACGTCCGGAAGCGCCACGCCGGGCGGAGGCGGCGATGGCGATGCGATGCGATCTTCGGACGACCGTTCGGCCACGGCCTCCGAAGCGGCGGGTTCGCCCTGTTGCGCGACGACCGGCTGTGCGACCATCCATGCTGACGGCGCCGCCGCACCGATCAACAACCCCCGGACCACCCGTCGGCGGCACGCATGATCGCGGTTTATGTCAGATTTTCCCATCTGCTGGCCACCGATGAAAACTTGTGGCCCCGGAAAGCTGGCCGCGCAACCCGATTCTCCCCTTCGTCATTGGGCCAACGTCCTGATCCCCGGTCGGTTCCCGGCGCTGCGGCGGGCCGCGTCGCGCGCGTCGGATCAGCTGTCGGCGCCGAACAGGTCGCGGCTGTAAACCTTGTCGGCGACGTCGGCGAGATCGTCGGTGATGCGGTTCGCGATGATCACGTCCGCCTCGGCCTTGAACGCATCGAGGTCGCGGATCACACGCGAGTTGAAGAGCCGGTCCTCCTCGATCAGCGGTTCATAGACGATCACCTCGATCCCCTTGGCCTTTACGCGTTTCATCACGCCCAGGATGCTGCTGGCGCGGAAATTGTCCGAACCCGCCTTCATCGCAAGGCGGTGGATGCCGACGACGCGCGGGTTCCGTTTGATGACTTCCGACGCCACAAAATCCTTGCGCGTCGTGTTCGACGAAACGATCGCCTGAATCAGATTCTGCGGCACATCCTTGTAATTGGCGAGCATCTGCTTGGTATCCTTGGGCAGGCAATAGCCGCCATAGCCGAAGGACGGATTGTTATAGAAACTGCCGATCCTGGGATCGAGGCACACGCCTTCGATCACCTGTCGTGAATCGACCCCGTGTGCGGCCGCATAGGTGTCAAGCTCGTTGAAGAAGGCGACGCGCATCGCAAGATAGGTGTTCGCGAACAGTTTGATCGCCTCGGCCTCGGTATTGCCCGTCTGGAGGATCGGCGTATCGGGCTTCAGCGAACCTTCGAGGAGCAGCCGCGCGAAATCGGCGGCGCGCGGGTGCGTGTTGCCGACGATGATCCGCGAAGGATAAAGATTATCGTGGAGCGCGCGGCCTTCGCGCAGGAATTCGGGCGAAAAGACGATATCGTTGCTGCCGTGCTCGGCGCGCATCCGTTCGGTGAAGCCCACCGGGACGGTCGATTTGACGACGATCAGCGCGCCGGGCGCCAGCTTCAGCGCGTCGGCGATGACGCTTTCGACGCTGCTCGTGTTGAAATAATTGGTATCCGGATCATAGTCGGTCGGGGTCGCGACGATCACGAAGTCCGCACCGGCATAGGCCGCCTGCCTGTCGGTCGTCGCGACAAGATTCAGCGGCCTGTTCGCCAGATAATCCTCGATTTCGGGATCGACGATCGGCGATCGCCGCGCGTTGATGAGATCGACCTTGCGCGCGTCGATGTCGAGTGCGGCGACCGCATTATGCTGCGCCAGCAGCACCGCGTTGGAAATGCCGACATAACCCGTGCCGACGACGGCGATCTTCACGGGCGACTCCTGTTCTGCTGTCAATGGCTTATCCTTTGGCCGATGCGGCGCCGTCCGTAGCAACGGCCCGGCGATCGCTCAATGCCTCATGTGCCGCAAAAGGTCGTATAGGGTGCTGCGTCGACGGGGGCGGGCTCGGCGAAGCGTTCCAGCCCCGCCCTGGCCGCGAACGGGTGGCGTACGACGTCGAGCAGGTCGAGCCAGGGGTCAAGATCGCCCCCTTCGGCCGCATCGAGCGTCGCCTCGACGATATGGTTGCGCGGGATGTAGAGCGGGTTCACCCCGTCCATCGCGTCGGCAAGCTCGATCGGATTGGCCGCACCCCGTTCGATGCGCCGCCACCAGTCGGCGATCCACGGCGCCATGGCGTCGGGTGCGGGCAGCAGCGCCTGCATCGTCGCCCCGTCGCCGCGGAGCAGCATCGCAAGCGCGCGAAAGAAGGAGGTGAAGTCGACGCTGTGCTTTTCCAGCTCGTCGAACAGGCCGTCGATCAGCCCGGCATCGTCGCCCGCCCCTTCGGCAAGACCCAGCTTTAGCCGGACCTGCGCTTCCCAGGCCGTCCGGAACCGCGCCGGAATGGCATCGACAAGGGCCTTTGCCGCTTCGACGTCGGCCGGCGCAACGCGGTGGATCGCTGGCAACAGCGCCTCGGCAAAACGCGCCATGTTCCAGTGCATGATCTGTGGCTGGCGGCCATAGGCGTAGCGGCCGTTCGCATCGATCGAACTGAACACCGTATGCGCGGCGAACCGGTCCATGAAGGCGCAGGGGCCATAATCGATCGTCTCGCCGCTGATCGCGACATTGTCGGTGTTCATCACGCCGTGAATGAAGCCCACGCCCAGCCAGCGCGCGATGAGCGCGCATTGCAGGTCGATCACCCGGTCGAGCAGCGCAAGGTGCGGATTGGGCGCATCGGCCAGATCGGGGAAGTGCCGCTTGATGCTATAGTCCGATAGCTGGATCACATGATCGGCGCCGAAATGCGCGGCAAAGAATTGAAAGGTGCCGACGCGGATATGGCTGCTCGCGACGCGTGTGAGCACCGCACCCGGATGCGCCCGTTCGCGCTGCACACGGTCGCCCGTTGCCACCGCAGCGAGCGCCCGCGTCGTCGGCACCCCCATCGCCGCCATCGCCTCTGACACAAGGAACTCGCGCAGCACCGGACCGATCGCCGCCTTGCCGTCGCCGTTGCGCGAAAATGCCGTTGGGCCCGACCCTTTGAGCTGAATGTCGAAGCGCGCGCCATCGGGCGCGATGATTTCGCCCAGCAGCAACGCGCGCCCGTCGCCAAGCTGCGGCGAAAAATGGCCGAACTGATGCCCGGCATAGGCGAGCGCGATGGGGGCGGCGCCTTTGGGAATATCCTGTCCCGAAAACAGCCGCGCAAGCTCGTCGGCATCGGTTCCGTCGCGATCGAAACCAAGCCTTTCGGCCAGCCGATCGTTGAACGCGAGAAGCCGGGGCGCCGATGGCCTCAGGGCCTCGGCCGGCGCATAAAAGCCTTGCATGTCGGCATGAAAACTATTCTCGAACGCAAAATCCATTGCCGCCGCTCCAGAATCGCAGATTGAATGGCGTTGACGTGACGCCCAGCTTATCTCCAGTTGGGATATCGCCCGGCTTGCGTCGACGACGACCTATAATCTGGTCAGATCGCGACGCTGAACAAACTCGATTTTTCCGTTCCTGCCACGCGAATGGATTAAGGGTTGCTCAATGACGGACGCCTCGGCCCCGGCGCCGATCCGAAAGGCGAACTCTTGCGTCGAATCCCTTGCAACGCCTTTCAATCCGAACTGGCCGCGAACGATACGGCAGCGCCTTGATGTGCCCACATGAATCCCGGCCGCGTCCCTGAAAGCGGCATCCCGACCATTGCCGTATACACGGGCGCCTTCGATGACGATATCTTCCGGCGGATATAGGGGGTGATGCACCAGAATACCCTCGTGCGCGCAATCGTAACAGGCGACATTTTCGATCCGAACGCCAAACGCCCGTTCATCCACCAGAATGCCTTCGCGGAATCCCGACAGATCGGCGTTGCGAATGACGCCGCCCCGTATCTGAAGAGCGCGCCCTCCCGGACTATTCGCCCCGATCCCCGGTCCGGATCCCGCGACCCCGTCGAAAACGACGTCGCATTCCACCAGCGGATCGACCATATTATCATAGCCGTCGGCCATGGCCCGGCCGATATTGTCCGCATATCCGCGCAGTTCAAAGACCTGACCGGTCGCGCTGTTTCCAATGCGGCAATTTTGGAACCTGATGCGCTTGCCCAGCAGATGGCGATCCATGGGCAACACAAACTCCGCGCCAAGATCGCCAACCTCATGCACATATGCCTGATAAGTCACGCTTTCGGCATAACAGTCCGCGACCGTGACCGAATGGGCGCCCGATATCCGAACGCAAAAACTGCCCCGATCGGTACCGGTTGATGGCGCCGACAATGCGCCGGCCCGAATATTCCTGATGACGCCATGGCGTGATGGGATGACACAGGCCGTGCCCTCCAGATAGGCTTTCCTGTTCATCGCCTGGGTGCGCGCGCTGTCGATCGTCGAAATCGGTCCGATATGTCCCCAGTCAACATGAACGGCGCCATACATACGGTCTGACGACGGGACCTCGATATTCTCGATCCGATAATGGCTGCAACCGATGATCTGGATCGCAGGCGCCCCAAGGTGCCCCCCGTTCCCATCCGGCGCCCACTTGTCGCTCTGAATCACAAGGTCATATATTTCAAAATCATGGGGATCATTATCGGGATTGGGACGGGCAACCTCATTGGGATCTCCCAGGCGGCATCCTGCCGACACGCCGCAATGCGCGGCAGCCTGAAGCCCAGGCTGGCCGGTCGAAACGACCTTCACCCTCCCGCCGAACAGCGCCGAACGACTTCGCATCCTGAACGCGCTATGGTTGCCGCTGTCGAAACACCCGATGACCGACGATCCACGCAGGTCCAGCCGAACGCCCTCCTTCACGATCAGATCCGACGAGATCCTGTAAACTCGTCCCGGATCAAGGCGAACCGTTCCACCGCCGATCGAGGCGGCGAAATCAATGGCGGCCTGAATGGCTGATCCGTCGTCGGACCCGCGACCGAGCCGTTCGTCCCAATCGCCTGCCGCGCCAAAACGACCAGCGGCGATGACGGGCGGCTCCGAACCGAACGCATGGGCGAAAAGCATCGATCCCGCACTCAGCACATTCGACAGAAAATGCCTTCTCAGGATCGTCACGCATCCGTCCCGCGTTGCCTGCATCCAAGGGGCCGGCCAGCACGCAACCGGCCGAATATGCCATCGGGCGTCGGCGATTGCGAAGGGCCATGCGCGGCCCGCACGCGCCGATTGCGCATCGCGCGGACACCGCATCGGACGCCTCCCGTTTCACAAACGGACCATGTCCACGCTACGACGGTCACGAAGGCGCTGCTCCCGATCAGTCTGCAACACCCAGGCTCAGATATCCAGCTTTTTGCGGAAATAGGCAATCGTGCGGTCAAGCCCTTCATCGAGATCGACGGCAGGCTCCCAGCCCAGCTGCGCCTTCGCGCGGCTAATGTCGGGTTGACGCTGCAAGGGGTCATCCTGAGGCAGGGGCTGACGAACGAGCTTCGAGCTGCCGCCAACCTTGGACAATATCTTCTCCGCAAGTTCGAGAATCGTGAACTCTGCCGGATTCCCGATGTTTATCGGCCCGTGAACCTCCGGCCCCGCATCCATGAAGGCAACGAATGCCGAGATCAGATCGTCGACGTAACAGAAGGAACGGGTCTGCGATCCGTCGCCATAGATGGTGATGTCTTCGCCGTGCAGCGCCTGAACGATGAAATTGGACACAACGCGACCGTCGGACGCGTGCATCCGGGGACCATAAGTGTTGAAAATGCGCGCGACCTTGATGTCGAGTTGATGTTGGCGATGATAATCGAAGAACAGTGTTTCGGCGCAACGCTTGCCTTCGTCATAGCAGCTGCGAATGCCGATCGGGTTGACATTGCCCCAATAGCTCTCCTGCTGCGGGTGCATCGTCGGGTCGCCATAGACCTCGCTTGTCGAAGCCTGAAAGATCGGCACCTTCAGCCGCTTGGCCAGGCCCAGCATATTGATCGCGCCATGGACGCTTGTTTTCGTCGTCTGGACGGGATCATGCTGGTAGTGAATCGGCGATGCTGGACATGCCAGATTGAAGATTGCGTCGACCTCCACGAACAGCGGGAAGCAAACATCGTGGCGCATGAACTCGAACAACGGATTGCCAGCCAGATGGTCAAGATTGCTCTTGTCACCCGTGAACAGATTATCGACGCAAAGCACCTCGTCACCGCGGGCCAGCAGGCGGTCGACAAGGTGCGAGCCCAGAAAGCCGGCTCCACCGGTGACCAATACGCGCCTACGTCCAAATTTCATTTTCTGCACAACAAGCTCCCAGCGAGATTGGCGGCTCTGTATGGCATGCCCCGAAACCTGTCCAGCGCAAGGGTTGCAACCTGCTGGATTGGCGCGGCGATTTGTGCGCACCGCATGGACAGGCCGTCGAAACTACATTAGGGGTCACCGCCCGTCCGGCGGCGTTCCGGCGAACGAGCCTTTAACGAAACACCGATGTCCTGCTGGAGCGACTGTGAGTTACGCCGACAAACGCCGCAGAATCGGGCTTATCGTCGACCATCCGACGCGCGACCTGCCTGGCATGGTGTTGCTGGGCTTTCACCTGGCGCGGCACGACATCGAGACGGCGCTGATTCCCATGTATCAGCAGGGCATCGACGTGCCGCTCCTCGATCTCGATGCGCTGGTGATGAACTTCGCGCGCCCGGTGAACCTGCCGCTTGCGAGGCAGTATCACGCGCTGGGAACCCGGCTCTTCGTGCTGGATACGGAAGGCGGTGTGCTGTCAAGGGAAGGCAGGGCATCGCCCCAAGCCATCGCCGACTATACCGCGACGAGCGGTTTTTCGGACCTGTTGTCAGGTTATTTCTTCTGGGGTGAACGGCTTCGCGATGCCTTTGACAAGGCTGCCGTCCTGCCAGCGGACCGGCTTTTCCTGACCGGCTGTCCCCGCTTCGATTTCTACACTGGCGTTCTGCGCGAATGCAGTCCGCCGAAGCGACGCGGTCACATATTGATCAACACCAACTTTCCCATGGCGAATCCGCGCTTCGTCAACGGGCGTGGCGACGATCGCGCGGCGCTCCACGAACTTGGCTTTTCCGCGGACTATATCGACGAACTGCTTTCGGAAAACCGTCGGATAATGACGGCGATCATTGCCCTTGTCGACGATCTTGCTCGTGACCTGCCGGAAACAGAAATTGTCCTGCGCCCACATCCTTTCGAAAGGTTCGAGACCTATCGCTCGCATTTTTCAGGCCGCGGCAATATTGTGGTCGATGGCGACGGTCCGGTCCTGGAGGCATTGAACGGCGCCCGTGCGCTTGTCCACCTCAATTGCGGCACAGCCGTCGAAGCACTGATGTCTCGCGTTGCACCGCTGGCGCCTGACTGGATCAACAGCGATTTTATGCGTCGACACGTCGAACTTCCCACGCGCGCCAGCCATCTGGTGGGCTCTTACGCGGAAATGCTGGATATTCTTCGATCCGATGCGCCAGCCCGCGACGTCGATCTCGACGGGCTGTACCGCCGCGTTGCCCATCCTTATTTTCACCATAACGACGGCAAGGCCGCGGAGCGCGTTGCCGCAATCCTCGCCCAGAAGGTCGACCGATCGGGCGCAAGCCATCGAAGCCTGAGGATGGCGTTGAATGGTTCGCATCCGCGCCCCAGCCCCTGGCAAAAGATGCAGGCGCTTGCCGGCAATATGGTCGGCACGGCGATCGTTCGCGATGTGCGCGCACGATCGCGGCCATCGCGCAAAGCCAAGATATTCCGCGCACAGAATGTCCAGCCGCTGATCGAACGATTGAGCGCGCTGCTCGGCTGGTCGGGACCGCATGCTGCAAGCGCCTCGCATCCCGCCACCGGGCTTCCGCTCGCCAGCATCCTCATGACTCCGGGGGCAAAGTGCTGACAACAATCGCCTTTGTTTTTGCGGCGCTGTTCCTTTTCCTGCTCTGGAAAAAGCAGCGACACATATTTTTCGCCGCATTCATCATTCTTTTTGGTCTGATCTATCGCATCATCGACGTCACCTATCTCGACCTCTTTGGCCCGGTGTATGCGATCGAACTCGAACGCTATGTCGGCGGCAATGCGGCGGCGCCTGCGTTCATATTTTCCTGCTTCGCTTTCCTGTTACCGCTGGCCTTGCTGCTTCGCCGGGAACGGCTGGTCCGCGGCATCGCAGGGCGGCAGGCAGAAACGACCTATCACATCATCATTCGCAAGGCGGCCTTTGTCGGCCTTAGCGCGCTGGTTCTCTTTCTTTATGTCGACATGCTCCGGATCGGAACGATCCCGCTTTTTTCGGGCATGGACCGTCTCGAATATAATCGGGTTGCGGGCTATCTCCACGGTCCGGCTTATGAAATGAACTTCCTGATCAGCGCGACGATCGGTGTGTTTGCCTTTCTGCCACGCCTTTTCGGAAAACAATATTCCCTGAGCTGTATCGGCTTGATGATCGCCCTGCTCTGCTATTGGGCGCTGACGGGGAATCGCTTTTCTCCCTTCTTCGTCACGCTCAGTTTCTTCTTCATTCCCTATGCCGCCATAGTGGCCCTGGAAAGTGCGGGCACCATTCGCCGCGAAACGACAAAAAACGTATGGAGTGTCCTTATATCGTCGCGCGTCCTGTTGCTGTTGGGCGGAGTCGCCGCCAGCGTCGCGATCGTCGGCCTTCTTCTCAACAGCTATTATGACGTTCGCAATTATGCCGACCCCTTCTTCCACATAAGACAGCGCATATTTGTTCAGCCGATCCAGATATGGGCATCAACCTGGGACACCATCCGTTTCGGCCTGACCGAACGGGTGAACTGGCTGGCGATCGATCAGGTTTTGATCAATCCGGCGCGGCCAGAAGGCAACACGACCATCTATTATCTTATGGAAAGAGAGCTTGGCTTTTTCCGCGCAGAAGAATTGATCGATGCGGGGCAGCAATATGCAGGCGGCTATCCTGAGATATTTTTCCTGTTGCTTGGTTCCTGGTTCGCCATCCCGGCGATGATATTTTTCGGGCTCCTGACAGTCCTTACCCTATATTTCGCGGTCAGATCATTCGCTCAAGGTCGCCCGCTGACCTGCGTTATGGCGCTCTATGTCTTTTACGGGTTCAGCCTTTGCTACATCGGCGGAATGTTGAACTTCATCATCGCTCCGACGTTTCCGATCAAGATTATGCTGATGTGGACAGCGTGGATGATGGAGAAATATTTTATCGCGCGCGAGCCGATGTCAGTCCGCAGTTGGCCATTGACGGGGCGTACGCCCCATCCACGACGGCCTTCTCCTTTCTAGTTGGCGGTCACATGGAAATTGTTCCGATTATCACCACTCTTGCCGAGTATCAGACGCGTTTCTGGCGGCTCGTCGGCGACGATCTGCGTCAGCGCGGTTTTGCGCCGCATTTCATTTCATTCGACGACCGGTCGTGTGACATGTTGAACGGCAGCGGCTTTGCAGTCACCGCGGCGAATGACGTCGCCGAGCCGCAGGGAAGCGCGCTGGACGCGACGCTGAACAGCGTGCACGTCACGAACCTTGCCTATTGGACCTCGCACGAACGTTTCGCATTCGGGCGGGCGGACGACCAGGCGATGAAGGCAAAGCTCGCGCGCAGCATCATTGCGGCGCAGTCGGCCATCGCCGACGCGCAAGGACGTGGTCAGCCGGTCATGGTGCAGGAGGTCGGCGGCTTTCTTTCGGTGGTTGGATCGTGGTTTGCCGCGCGCAGCGCCGGGATTCGCCACTTTTTCATCGAGCCGAGCTTTTTTCGGGGCCGGTTGCTGTTTCGCGAGGGCGATTTCTCGGCTCCCGTGATCCCCGCCGACGCCCGTGCGCCTCATGCAGCCGATTTTTCGGAATATCTTCACAAAACGCTCGAAGGCGGGCAGATCGTCATTCCGAAGAAGGATGCCCACCATTATAGTGCGGCGTGGAAAAAGGTGATCAACCTCAGAAACGCAAGGCGTTTCGCCGAAAAGGCGTATGACAAATATATTCTCGGAAAGCGGCAGGAGTTCGGCTTCATCGGGCAGCATGCCGCGACGCATCTGAAAGCGCTGGTGAACTCCCGCAAGCTTGCGGGTCACTATACGTCGCTCGACGATATCGGCGATTTTCTCTATTTCCCCTTGCACGTGCCCGGCGACATCGCGCTCACACTTCGGTCGCCCGAATATCTCGATCAGCTGGCTCTGGTCGACTATATCTGCCGCAACCTTCCCGACGGAATGCGTCTGGCCATCAAGGAACATCCCGCAATGGTCGGCATGATGCAGCCGGACCGGCTCAAGGCCATGCTGCGGCGCTACCCGCGCCTGGCACTGATTGATCCCGGGACCAATAATTATGCGGTTATGCGACGCGCCAGGGGGATTGTGACAATCAACAGCAAGACGGGTGCGGAAGCCGGCCTGATCGGTTTGCCCGTTATCGTGCTCGGCGACGCATTTTACCGTGAAGCGCCCTTCGCCCGTGCGCTGGGCAATCTCGTCGAACTGCCCGCCGCGCTGCAACAACTGGCCAATGGCGAGGATCGCCGTTGCAGCGATGCCGACCGCATCGACTGGTTCGCAGGCGCATGGGAACTCAGCAAGCCTGGCGAACTCTATGTCACCGGCGCAGATGAGGTGCGCACATTTACCGACACGCTGGTGTCATATCTTCGTTGCTGAACAGGCGCGATTGCAATGACGATTTCTGGGTGAAGCAAGGCATCAATGTCCGACAATCTCGTTTCGATCATCACCCCGGCATACAGGGCCGCACAGATTATTCCCGAGACGATACGCTCGGTTCAGTCACAGACCCATGGCGAGTGGGAAATGCTGATCGCCGAGGATTGCGGCCCCGACGAGACACGCGAAGTCGTGCGCGAGTTTGCTCGCGCGGACTCCCGGGTCAAACTGCTCGAAATGCCTGCAAACGGCGGGCCCGCCGCCGCCCGCAATCTGGCCCTTTCGGCCGCCAGGGGCCGATGGCTTGCCTTTCTCGACAGCGACGACCTCTGGCTCCCCGAAAAACTGGAGCGACAACTGGCCTTTCATCGCGGCCGTGACGATGCCGTCATCAGCTTTACGGGTTTCCGCCGCATCAACGCGGACGGTTCCGAGACGGGTCGCTACATCGGCGTGCCGCCGGTCATGGGTTACAAGGCGTTGCTGGGAAACACGGCGATCGCCACCTCGACAGTGATTGTGGACCGCCGCCAATCGGGCGAGTTCACGATGAAGAAGACCTATTATGACGACTTCGCGTGCTGGCTGGCGCTGCTGCGTGGGGGGAAGCTTGCGATCGGGCTCGACCAGGACCTGATGCGCTATCGCGTCATGGCGCAGTCGGTAAGCCGGAACAAGGGGAACAGCGCCAAACAGGTTTGGCTCGCCTATCGGAACATCGAAAAGCTGCCACCCGTCATCGCGGCATGGTATTTCGCGCAATATTCAGCGCGCGCGTTCCTCAAATATCGGAAGTTTTGATTGGACGATCGACGTCATGGAGTAAGCAAGGCCCGCTGGATCTCGTCCACCGCACGATCAACCCTGAAAAAGGTGCGGGTTGGCTCCGGAAAGACGCGAGGCGGCGCGAAATAGGTCGCGGTATACATCAGCCGCTCATGCCCCGCTGCGACCCTGCTGCCCATGTGCAGGCAGCGCGACGTTTCGACCATGAAGCAGGTGAGACGCGGGCCGAGAATCTCCTTCTTTGCGTCGACGATGTTGATGGCCCCCGGCATTTGGTCGTCGCGGCGGTGGCTTTTTAATGAAAAGCCGATCCTGTCCGAACAGGGACCAGGAAGGAATGAAAAAGGCCCGTCTTCGACACTGTTCACGTCGGTCAGGTAAACGAACAATTTGATTACCTTCACATCGTCATGGTCTCGGTGCCAGAGCTGCGAATAGGCCGGTTCGCCTACCATCGGCGCCGAATGGGTGACGGTGACATAATCCAGACGGGGAACCACGCCGAACAAGCGCGTCACAAGACGGATGATTTCGCCCTGCAACGCGAACTGTGCATAGAAATGGCCGGACGGTAACTGGCCATTTTCCATCGCACGTTCGACAAGATGCGACCACAAGCCGCTCTTGGTTTCGGCAAAAACGCTCTCGGACGCCTTTTCCGCAGCGATGAGGTCGTCGGTGACGTCCCGCAGACAAGCCCTCTGCGCCACGGGAATATAGTCATCGAGCATCACAAAGCCATCGCGCTCAAAATCAATCGCTATTCGTTCGGCACGCTCGTCAGCGGCAAGTTGTTGGGCAAGGCGCATCCGACGGGGCAGATCGCCCTGTCCCGCCAGCCGTTTGGCCGCCTTGACGCCATGTTTGAGCGGCGACCTGTTGATATGCCAGAGCAACCTTTTCGACAGAGACGCCATAATCCGCTTCTTCCTTCACGATATAGTGCACGTCCACCTTATATATTCACGCCGTCCTGACTCGCAGCAGCGACCAAAGGCGTTTCAAAACCCGCACGCGCTCGTCGGGCTTGATCATCAGGGCGATGAGCGCTGCCGTCCACACCATAGTGGCGCCGCCCAGGATCAGGACCAGATCGATGAAGCCCGGCACGGGAACGAATGCACGGCACAGGAGCGCCACGCCAAGCGAACTGACCAGGATGATCGATAGCCATCGGAACAGGCCCGAATCAATGCTCAGCTCGCGCCGGATCAGATCAATCTGGAAAGGATAAATGACAAACATGCTGACGACCTGCCCGATCACGAAGCTCCATGGCGAAACGAATGGCAGCAGCGCCAGCGACACGCCGATTTGCAGAACAATCTGAACCGTTACCAAACGATTCAGCCGCTTAACCGCGGCATGGTTTGCAAGCAGCATCGAACCGCCAAAACTTGTTGAAACGCTCAGCAGCGGCACGAACAGCATCAGGCTCAACCAGTACCAGTGGGGCTGGATCGCGCTTCCAAGCCAATGGTGGATGATCGGCTCGGCAAAAACCATGGCCATGACCGTCACCGGCGCAAACAGCGCGAACGCCGTCAACGTCCCCACCAGTCCGAGTTTTGACACCGCTCCAGTCTCGTCACCGGCCTGCAGGCGCGCGGCAAGCGGCACGACCGTGCTGCTTGTAAGGGCAAAGATCGACTTGGCGAACCGCGGAATCCTGACAATCGCATCAAAAAGGCCGACCGCCGCCGGTCCGACCAGCAGGCCGAGCAACGGCGAGGCAATTTGCGTTTGCATAGTGCCGAGAATCTTGTTCGAGAACATCGTTCCCGACCAGGCGAATATGTCCTGACGCACCGATCGGTCATATCGCGCAAGCCGAAGGCCGTTTGCGCGGCAGAGGCCAAAGGCAAAAAAGGTCGCCATCGCGGCGCGTAACGTGACGCTCGACAAAAAGGCCAGGCAAATGGCGTTCGCATCATAACCGCCATCCACAAGCATCAGCGTCGCCCCCCCAAAGGTCAGTGCGGACGCAACCTCGCAGCTGCGCAACTGCCCAAAATGTTCAAAACCCTTGATGATCCCTTCCGCGATGAGCGAAAGGAACAGAAAGGGAAGCAATGCGGCGGTAATCCTCAATATGTTCGCAAAACCGTTCTGCTGGGCGGAGGGGATCGACAGCCAGCCCGAAATATGTCCGGCGGCCAGGGCGATCGCTGATGCAGCCACAATGGACGTCGCGAGTGAAATGACGCACAGCACGGTGATGCCCTGTCCCGCGGCCAGCCACCCCCCCTTTGCACGGGCGGTTGCGACCAGGCGGGTGGCATTCTCGCCGACGCCAAGATCGAGAAACCCGAATGCCGCGCTAGGAAGAAATATCCGCGCCAGAATGATCTGACCATAGCCCGCCACACCATAGGCGGCGATCAGGACCGGCGCGAGCAGCAGCCCGACCAGGCTCACGATGAAATAGGCGATGCCGGTCAGGGCAACATTACGGGCCAGAGAAGCAAACATTGTCCGATGTGCGTCACGCGACCCGATGGGCCAGATTTGCCCGCGCGATCGCCGCACGAAGCGCCTCGGCGACCCTGTCGACCTGTGTGGCCGTCATGTTGGAGCCGGAGGGCAGACACAGACCACGCGCGAAAATATCGGCTGCAACATCGCGATTACCCCCGGCTGTCACATAACGACAACCAGCGAAGATCGGCTGCATGTGCATGGGCTTCCAGACATGTCGCGCCTCGATGTCGAGCCTGGCAAGCTCAGCAATCAGATCGCCCGGATTCAATCCGTCAGCCAGCGTTGCCGTGGTCAGCCATCGATTGGATCGACTTCCTTCAAACTCGGGCATCCAGACAAGACTCTCAACATCCGCCAAAGCCTCGCGATAGCGTTCGAAAACGGCGCGGCGCGCGGCAACACGTTCTTCCAGTCGTGCAATCTGACCCCGGCCGATTCCTGCCAGGACATTGCTCATCCGGTAATTGAAGCCCAGTTCGACATGCTCGTACCAGGGAACATCCTCACGGGCCTGCGTCGCCAGCTTGCGCGCGTGCGCCGTGATCGCCGGATCATCGGCGACCAACATTCCGCCGCCCGATGTCGTGATGATCTTGTTGCCGTTGAAACTGAAAATGCCGATGCGGCCGAAACTGCCGCACGACCGTCCGCGAAGGCTCGATCCAAGTGATTCAGCGGCATCCTCGATCACCGGCACAGCGTATCGATCGCAAATCGGCAGGAGGCGGTCATAATCGGCCGGCTGGCCATAAAGGTCGACGATGATGACGGCCTTGGGCATATGGCCTTCGCGTCGACATTGATCGAGCGCTCTCTCCAGCGCAATCGGGCACATGTTCCAGCTGCCATCTTCGGCGTCGACAAAAATGGGCTCGGCTGCTTGATAAAGGATGGGGTTGGCGCTTGCTGCAAAGGTCAGCGACGAGCAAATGACCCGGTCTCCACGCCCGACTCCGAGCAGGATGAGCGCCAGATGGATCGCAGCGGTTCCCGACGACAACGCCGCCGCGCTCGCAACGCCAGTGACAGCCGCAACCTCGCGCTCGAACGCATCGACATTGGGTCCCAGCGGCGCAATCCAGTTCGATTCAAAGGCTTCGCGAACAAAGTCCATTTCATCGCCGCTCATATGCGGGGCGGACAGGAAAATCCGCGCGGCAAGGTCACGGCGCAGATACAGTCCGGCGACCTGTCCGTCCTCGTCCAGCAGCGGGAGTTGGTCGATCGAGTGCCGGTCCATCAGCGCCAGCGCGGCTTCGCCGCCGAGGCCGTCGGGAGCGGTGATGGATGGCGAATCGCGCACATCGTCAATCGGCGAATCGAGCGTCCGGCCAGCAATCAGCAGTCGCCGGACATCGCCGTCGGTCACGGTCTGGAGGAACCGTCCGGACGCATCGACATGAAACAGAACGCCAAAGCCCGTTTCATTCAGACGCCCCAGCGCGTCGCGCAGGGTCATGCCGCTTTGCAGAAGCAGATTGGCGACTTGTCGGCGAGGAACGCTCACAACAGGAACTCGTCAAGCCGTCGGCGTTCGGTCGCGGGGTTGCCGAGCCACAGGCTGTTGGCGGGGACATCCTTGGTCAGCGTGCTCCCCATCCCGATCATGCACCCCTGCCCCAGCGTCAATCCCTGCCTTATGCTGGCCCCCGTTCCGATCTCGACCCCCGCACCTGCGGTGACGCCGCCCGAGCAGGCAACGAGCGGCGCGAGGGTATTGAAATCGCCCAGCTCTGTATCGTGCCCGACAGTGGTGTTCAGGTTGACAATCACATGCCGCCCGATGCGTATCTGCGTCGTGATCGACACATTCGCGCAGACAAGACTGCCTTCGCCGATCGACACATAGCCGGACAATGCCGCACTGCGATGCACCACGGTGCCGAAACGGGGATTTCCGGTCTTCATCATGCGGCGCACGACGGCCTGTCTTGAACGCGGAGCGCCGATGGCCACGAGGAAATGATGATCGGCGAAGCGGTGCCAGTCGTCGACGCGGCCAAGCACCGGAACGTCGCAGACCGATTGTCCCTGCACGCCATCGTCATCGTCCAGAAATCCCGTCACAGCCCATCCCTCGCGCGATTCACGCGCGGCCCAGAGCGCCTCGCGCCCAAGGCCCCCTGTGGCGACTATGATGATCTTCGATTCAGCCATGGACGGCCCCCTAATATGCATTGACCTTCATCCGCAGCGCGGGATCGGAAAAATCGGTCTTTTCCAGTATTTCGCAAATCCTGACGTCGGCATGCGGTTCGCCATAAACATTGCGCAAGCCGTGCGAATCGAAAGTGATCGCCTTCGCTATCGCGCGACCGATCGCATCGCGTTCGGGCGGAGCGTCGAAAATGTTCGCGCTCCGCAGCCTGCCAACCTGCCTTTCGCCGACGTTCACGACCGGCGTTCCGAATGTCGCCGCCTCGACAATACCGCTCGAAGAATTGCCAATCAGGAAACGGCATTCGGCAAGCATGGCGAGATAATCCGCCCTCGGCATGTGATCAATCACCGCGAGCCGCCCCGCATCCTGCATCGATTCGATTTCGTTCCGAATGGCCGTGGTGCCATGGTCGGCGTTCGGCATCAACGCCACGCATCGGAACGGATGGTCCGCCAGCGCGTCGAAAATGGCTCGCCATTGCACTCCCGCTTCGGCAGCCTGCTGAACGACGGGGTGAAAAAGCAGCAGGACAAATGGCTCGTCCTCCGTGACCCCATAACGATTGCGAACGGTCACGGCAGTCGCACGATCCGGCGCCGCCAGACCGACAAGCCCCGGTGCGCCCACATCGAATATCCGGTCGGGGTCCTCCCCCATGCGAATCAGGCGCTGGCGCGCATCGTCGTTCGACACACAATGGATATGCGCCAGTTTGGAAATGGCGTGGCGGATGGATTCGTCGACCGAGCCCGATCGGTCGCCCCCCGCAACATGAACGATCGGCACATCTGCAAAGAGCGCAGCCGTCGCCGCGCCCAGCATCTCGCCGCGATCGCCCAGCAGCAACAGCGCGTCGCAACAATTTTCCGCCAGATAGTCGGCAACGCCGCAGGTAATGAGGCCGGCCGACAGGCCCATGCCGTGACCGCTGTCATTGTCGATCGGGACCGGGATCGTCCGGTCGACTGCAAGACCGGACGCGCTGACCTCCCGCTCGGTGCGACCGAACCGGTCCGACAGATGCATTCCCGTGACGATCAGTCGCAGTTCCAGGCGCGGCGATTGGTCGATCGCCCGGAGTGTGGGCAGCATCAGGCCGAAATCGGCCCGCGTCCCTGTCAGATAGACGATGCGTTTCGATCGGGTCACCCGATGTCGTCCTGACACAGCTTGCTGCCCCGCGCGATGTCGCGCGTCGCCGTGCGCCCGAAAAGCCAGTCCGCGCGTTCAGGGCCGATACCGTCACCAGGCCGCAGAAAGGCGATGGTCGCAGCGGTCAGCCTGTCCCCTTTTTTGATATCGGCCCGCGCGAAAGCACTGCGGCGAACCAGGGTGCGCGTCGGAATCTCGACCGGCATGGGACGCTTGACGCCGTCGCCGAGAGCAAGTTCGACATGACGAATGGCGTCGATCATCGCGCGCAACTGCCGGGGTTCCAGCGACGCCGCATGATCGGGGCCGTGATCCCGGCTGTTTTCCGTAAAATGCTTTTCAATCACCGTTGCGCCGCGCGCGACCGCTGCGACCGCAATCTCTGTTCCCAGGCTATGATCCGAATAGCCCACCGGCAGGTCAAGTTCCGCGGCCAATGTGTCCATTGCGCGCAGGTTCACGCTCGCTGCCGGAGCCGGATATTCGGATGTGCAGTGCAGAACAACCAGGTCTCCCGGCGAAGCGGACACACCCGCCGCGCCCTGCGCCGCGCGAATCCAGTCCACGGCCCGGACGACCTCGGCAAGATCGGCCATGCCCGTCGACAGGATGATCGGACAGCCGACGCTTGCGACCTTGTCGATCAGCGGCTTGTTCACAATCTCGCCGGAAGCGATCTTGATCCTTTTCATCCCCAGGCCGATCAGCATGTCGACCGCCCAGGGCGCAAAGGGCGTCGACATGAACTCGATCCCCCGCTCGGCGCAATGACGCGCGATCCGTTCATGCGCGGCATCGTCCAGTTCGAGTGCCCGGATCATCTCATATTGCGTGCCCGCGCCGGTTTGACGCTGTTGATAGGCCGCCTTCTGCGCATCGGGGGTGACGACTTCATCGGTTCGAAATGTCTGGAACTTGACCGCATCGGCTCCTGCGTCGGCGGCAATGTCGACCAGGCGCAACGCCTTGTCCAGCGATCCGTCGTGGTTTACGCCCGCTTCCCCGATAACGAATGTTCGCCCGCCGGAACCTTCGCCGCTCACCATGCCGTCAATCCTCCGTCAACCACGATATTCTGGCCATTGATATAAGAGGCACCGTCGCTCGCAAGAAACAGCATGGCGTCCGCGATCTCCTCGGCTTTCGCCATGCGCCCCATCGGCACTCGCGCCGAATAGCGACCCACGAACGTCTCGTTCTGACCGCTGAACACGCCTCCGGGTGTCACGGCATTCACCCGCACGCCCTTTGAACCCCAATAAGTGGCGAGATATTTGGTGAGGCCCCAAAGACCCGCCTTGGCAGCGCTGTAGACCGCAGGTGAATTGATCGCGCGCCCCTCATACTCCGCGCCTTCGTAAATGCGCTGGTCGGGGGCAACGATGCCGTAAATGGACAGCGTATTGACGATCGTTCCCCGGCCCCGCGCCGCCATGAGCGGGCCGAAATGCTGACAGCACAGCATGGCCGTCGTCAGGTTTATCGCCATCACTTCATTCCACTCGTCCAGCGGGAAATGCTCGAACGGCGCAAAGATGTTCTTCGATTTGCCGGCGACATTGTTGAACAATGCGTCGACCGGGCCATGTCTGGCCTCGACACTCGCAGCCAGCTCGGCCACCTGCCCGGGGTCGGTCAAATCGCAGGGCATGGCGAATGCGGCCGCCTTGTCCTCCTGCAGCGCGTCTCGCGCGGCTTCCAGGGCCCGCTCGCAGCGGTCGACCATCACCAGGCGCGCGCCATTGCGGACGAACCGTTCGGCCGCGACGCGCCCGATGATGCCGCCCGCGCCCGTCAGCACGACAAGTTTTCCCGACAACGGACGATCCTTGTTCACTGGCCCGCCCCTTCCCGCATCAAAAGTTCGACGAGCTTGAAGTCCAGCTCGGAATCGATGTCGATGGATCTTTCGCGCGGCATGACATGGAGCCGCGGCTCGCTGTCCCAAAGGACGGTGCCGAGCGCGTGACGTTTCCACACATAGATGGACGCATTCATCGCATAAACCGGCGGCGCCGCCTGACGTGCGACCACATGCCCCGATTCCGACCGCTTCGAAAGCCGGGCAATCCCGGTTTCGTCAACCTCAACCATATTGAAATAAGGGTTCTTTTCGGCCTCGAAAGCCGTAATCACCGCTTCGGCGCCCGCATCGACCAGATCAAGACAGGCATCAATGTCGGCGGACAGTCGCAGGGGCGACGTCGGGTCCAGATCGACAATCCGGTCCACGTCACAACCGGCGGCCTCGACATGTTCGACCAGATGCCGAATGACCGGAAGCTTTCCGGCCGTATCGGTCGCGAGTTCAGCCGGACGCCGATAAGGAACGGTTGCCCCCGCCGCCCGCGCAATATCGGCAATCGCTTCGCTGTCGGTCGACACAAAGACACGATCGATGCGCGAATGCGCCAACGCCATTTCGATCGTATGGACAATCAACGGCTTGCCAAGCAGCGGGCGGATATTCTTTCCCGGCACGCCCCGCGACCCTCCGCGCGCGCAAATCGTACAGATGGTGCTCAATTCCCGTCCCCGCCCTGATCGACAAATGCGTGCGCCGCGATAGCGAGCCGGGTGGCCTTCAAACCCTCGTGCAGCGGCAACCGCGTCATGCCCCGCCCATGCGCCGCATCGAGCAGTTCCGCAAGCTCAAGCCGATAGGCCGCATCAGCCGATGCAGCGCCGACAACCCGCTGCTCTTCGCCGCTGGCACCGTGCAAGACGAGCGTTGCAGCGCGGAAATCGAGCGTCGCCGTCGCTTCCTCGCCAATGACGCGGATCTCGCGCCGCGGCGTGCGCGACACATAGTCAAGCGCGATCTCGACCGGCAATCCGTCGGCCGCGCGCAGATGGAGCAGCGCGACGTCCTCGCTCGTGATGTGAAGCGAGCTTCGCTGGTCCCGCACGGCGTGCAACAATGTGCAATCGCCGAAGAACATCACCGCCAGGTCGATTTCGTGGACAAGATCAAAAATCACGCCGCCCCCACGCTCCCGCGAGGCCGAATAGGATGTGCGATAATCGCTGCCGGGGCGCCAGTCGGGCAGATATTGGCCGCATTCGAAACGGGCGCGGATCAGCCTTCCGAGCCGACCTTCATCGAGCCAGCTTTTGAGACGGACCACCAGGTCGGTGAACCGCAGAACACAGCCCACCTGCGTTGGAGGCAGGTCGACGCGTCGCAATCCTTCCAGATAGGCGCAATCCTCCGCGCGGATCACCACAGGTTTTTCGATGAACGTGGGGATCCCCGCGGCGAGGAGTGTCGGCAGCGTATCGAAATGGCGGTCCGACGGCGACGCGACGATCGCCATGGCAGGGCGCCATTCGATGGCCTGGTCCAGTGCCCGGAACACATGAGCCTGCATCATCGACGAATAATCGTCGGCCCCGCCCTCGTGACGAAGAAACGCCAGCCGCCCACCCGGGACCAGGCCCTTCAGGTTTGCGACGTGCCGCCGACCGATTGACCCTGTCCCGATGACAAGAAATCGCGGGGAATCGGCGTCGTTCAAAACCATTGTTCGAGGCGGTCCAGCGCCTGCCAGAACCCCGCGCCGTCATCCTTGTGGCCTTGCCATATCTCTGGAATAAAGCTGGCATCGGGTGCCGTTTCGCGCAGAACGTCGGCGACCATGGCGAAATCGACGGTGCCGTCGCCGATCTGAAGGCCTTCGCCGTCGATACCCGCAGCGTCGACGATATGAATGTGGCGCGTATACGGTCCGACTTGCCGCAACAATTCCTGAAAACTGGTCTTGAGATGGGTTGCCGCCAGCGCCGAGTGCGATACGTCAAGGCAGACCCGATACCCATGTTTCGAGCAGAAGCCGACAATGTCCTCGGCCGACAGGAACAGGTTGTGATACCGTTGTCCGCCGAAATGCCACGGATAGGGCGGCATCGTCTGGGGAATGATTTCCACCCCTTCGCTGTCCAGCCGCGACAGCGCATCGGCGATACGGTCATACATCGCCGGCCGCTTGTCCGCGGTGATCGGACCGTCTGCGGAAAAGCCGCCTGCATTGATGATGATCGGCGGACGACCGGATTTTGTGAAATAGGGTTTCAGCGCCCGCGTAATGTCGATCACGCGCTGCAGCTCATCCATCGATCGCTGGCGATAGGCCTGATCCTCCGAACACAGATCCATGATATGGTCGCCGGCGAACAGTTCGGGGCTATGCACGACGAGTGCGACAGCGAATTGCTGGCCATCCAGAATCTTGCCGGGGTCAAGCTCCATATCCTTGTAGCTCAGATGAAACTCGACAAGGTCGAGATTGGTGGCGTCGACCAGCTTGCGCAGGTCGTGGTATCGCACGGGAACACCGAAAGGACGATCGAACCGATATTCGCGCGCCTTGGCCACCGCATCCACCAGGTCGCTCTGGAAGAAAAAATCGCCCTCGATCATGTCGCGCTTCGCGGTTCGCCCGACCAGTTCGCCGCGGAAATATGGTTGCAACCCCTGCCCCGGACTGCGGATCTGGACATCCTCGTCGGCGATGATCTGACCGGCCCTGATCGGCCGCGCGGCGACCAGGCTCTTGGCCAGAACTTCGCGGTTCATCATTTCGCCCTGCGTGATGCCGCGCGCGCCGCCATATCCCATGGCTTCCTCGACCTCCCGGATGGCGCGCACCATCGCCGCGAATTCGTCGGGCAGCAGGCTGACCCGATGATCATTTCCTTCCATTCCCCGATCGACGGTGAAATGTTTCTCGATGACCTTTGCCCCCATCGCCACGGCCGCGACGGGAACGGAATAGCCGCGCTCGTGCCCCGAATAGCCGACAACCCCGCCCGAAAGTTTCTGCAGCCTTTTGATATAGGCCAGGTTGATATCCTTGAACGGCGCCGGATAGGTCGAGTTGCAGTGGAGCAGCACATAGGGGGCGGTGTGACGCTTCAACACGGCAATCGCGCTTTCGATCTCGCTCTGCGTCGACATGCCGGTCGAACAGATCAGCGTCTTTCCGGTCCGGGCCATGGCGCTCAACAACGGGTGGTTGGTCAAATCGGCCGACGCCAGCTTATAGGCCGGCATGCCATAACTCTCCAGCCGGGCCAGGCTCGCTTCGTCCCAGGGGGTGCACAGCGGCTGGATGCCCAGTTCCCGGCAATAGTCGAACACTTCCAACAATTCATCGACGGGCAGTTGAAAGCGCGACAGCAGGTCCAGCGTATATTGGGCGCCCAGGTCCGCGCTTGCGTCATCGGAATCGCCTTCGTTGCGGTAAAGGCTCGACATGTCACGCATCTGAAACTTCGCGCAGTCGGCCCCCGCCTCGACCGCAAGTTCGACCAGACGCTTCGCCAGTTCGATGCTGCCATTGTGATTATTGCCGATTTCGGCGATGATATAGGACGGGCTGTCCGGGCCGATTGACCGGTCGCCGATCCGGACAACCGGCCGACCCTTGAACGCGACGGCGCGCAGATGATGCTGTCCATCGACGATGGGAACGAAGGTCACCCTTTCGGAAAACAGGTCGTTCACCTCATCATCGCTGGCTCCGTCGCGCGCCGCGACAAATTGTTTGTTCGCCACCATCGCCGCGCTGACGCTGAAATCGAACCGGCCGCCGTCGACGAGCCAGCGGCGCACGTCGCCGTCCGTCAATACCGCTTCGAGCTTTCCCGACGCCGAAACGCACAGCACGAACCCGCGCTGGTTGACGCTGATCTTGCGAAGAGCCGATACAATATCTTCTTCGGCAAAGACGATCAGCGGCGCAATATTCCGTTCGATAATCACTTGGAGAGTTCCTGTTTCATCAGCGCTTCGACGATCTCGAAGTCGATTTCGGAGTCGATTTCCCAGCCTTCGCATTCGCGCATGCGGTAGAGGGCGATGCGCCCCGCCAGGCGATTGCGTTTTTCCAGGAGAATGTCCCTTTTTGTCAAATATAAGGAGCCCGTTTCGCGATAATGACGATCTGTTTCGGCAATATCCTGGCGTCGCGGGCGATTGGTATAGTCATAGGATGCGCGGACCGGATCCGTCTGCCAGAAAAAGGCGTGGCTTTCGACGACGCCAAGCAGACTGTCGGCATTATCCGCCGCAAAGGCACCGAGCGCCCCGTCGATCGTTCCCGGCAAACGAAGCGGCGACGTCGGTTGCAGCAGCAGGATCGTTTCGTACCGCTTCCCCCCCATCGCCTCCATCCGTTCAACCGCATGCAGCATGACGGGTTCGGTCGGGGCCGTGTCGGTCGCCAGTTCGGCGGGACGCAGAAATGGCACGTCGGCGCCAAAGGACCGCGCAACATCGGCTATGTCCTCGGCGTCGGTCGACACAAGCACGTCGGACACACCCTTCGCCGCCAGCGCCTGCTCGATGCTCCAGGCAATCAGCGGCTTTCCGGCCAGCGGCCGCAGATTCTTTCCGGGGACACCCTTGGAACCGCCGCGGGCCGGAATGATCGCCAGAACCGACATCAGTTTCCGGGGGCGGCGGCCGGGGCCGGTTCGCGCGACAATGAGAAGGAGTCGAGCAACGCCGCGGCCGAGTCAAGTTCGGCCCCGACACCCAGAATGAGCCACTGGTAACTGCATCCCGTCGTCGGCACGCGATAATCGAAACGCAGCCTGCCCTGCCGCAATGGCAGGCTGAGCGACGCACCCTGGCTTTCCTGTTTGCCCTGAAGACACAGCATATTGAACGTCAATCGCCCTTCGGCCGATTCGACGTCACGCACACGCAGGGCGAAGCGGTAGTTGCCGGGAGGCGACCGCATCAGAATCCGCGCGACCTCTCCCTGACGCCCCGGGCTTGCAAATATATCCGCTTCGCGTTCGGACAGTTCGCGGCCACCGGCGTCATAATTATCGGTCAACTGCCAATCAATCGGTCTGAAGGCACCCCGGCCGATGTGCGCTACGGCCTGACGGGCGGGCGAATAGACATCATAGACCTCGAAAGCGGCGCGATATTCGCGCGCGCCGACGAGGATGTCGATCAACTGCTGCCCATAGCCTGGCGCGCGCGCCGTCGAACGCGCCGGGATCGCCGAAACGATGTCGGCAACACGCGGCGCAAAGGCCGGATTGTCGATACCGTAGCGAACAAGACGTTCGATCCACAGGGGATTTCTCGCCACACGACGCTTGATCTGCGCGCGTGCCTGGGGATCGCTCGACGCTTGCAGGATGATCGGCAGGACAAGATCGTCGGCTTTCACGGAAACGGTGAGCGCACGATCGAGATCGGCCAGTCCGGCGTCCGGTCTATTGTCGAGAAACTTCATCTCGGCCGACTGCACACCGGCCAGCACGTCGCGGCGCGACACCTGCAAGGCAAGGTCGAGCAGGCGTTTCCGCTTTATTTCGTCCTTTTCCAGAAACGCCAGCTGGCGGAGCGCTGCGCTGTTGAGTGCCGATTGCGACAGCCCGTCGAGCGCAAGTTTTCGTATCGGCGCCGCTTTTTCCGCAGGCAAGGATGGCCCGACGCGACTCAGCAGCGCGGTCATCCGCGCGGCCAGTTCGGCGTCGCGCCCTCCTGCCTCGCGAAACTTTTCCTGGGCCACGGCCACCATCAGCTTGTCGGCGACATCGGTCGGAGCCGTGCTGTGCCATGGCACGATGGCCATTGTGACGAATGGCTGCTGGCCCGAAAAGATGATCGCGAACGAGAAGGCCGCTGCATAAAGGGCAAGCACCCCGCCCGCCGCCAGCACGAGCAGCCGGCCCACGCCAAGCGATCTCAACGAAACAGCGCGCAGTCCGGCCATCGGGTCAGCCCTTGGCCGGTTCGGCGTCGGCGCCCCGGCTCGCATACTCATAGGAATAGGCATAGCCATAGCCATATTCCGAATCGCGCTTGTCGAGCTTGGTCAAGATGACACCGATAAGCGGCGCGCCCGCCGAGCGCAGTCGCGATAGCGCCGAGTTGATGCCGCGAAGCGGAACGCGGCCCGCTTCGATCACAACCACCACCGCTTCCACCGTCCGGCTGAGCAGCGGCGCATCGGCCAGTCCGATGATCGGCGCCGAATCGACGATGACATGGTCATAATGTTTCTCAAGCGTGCGCACGAAGTCGGCCATCCGATCGCCGCTCAGCAGCTCCGCCGCACTCGGCACCGATGGCCCCGCGGGAATGAAGTCGAAGTTCGGCATCACTTCCCTGATGAGCGGACGATAATCATCCTCACCCGCAAGATAGTTGCTGACACCCCGATCGCGCTTCACCCCGATATGTTTGTGCAGCGACGGTTTGCGCATGTCCACGTCGATCAGGATTACCTTCTTGCCGATCCGCGCGAGCACGGTGGCGAGCGACAACGACGATATGCTCTTGCCCTCCGCCGGCTGCGAACTGACGACCATCAGCGACCGCGGGATACCGTGCGAGGTCGAGAAGGCGAGGCTCGACTTGATCGCGAAATAGGCTTCCGACACGTTCGATTTCGGATCGCGGATCGCTTCGGTGATCGCCACATCCTCTTCGATCTTGGGCACGCTGCCCAGCAGCGGCAGTCCCAACTGGTCGGGGATCCGCGACGGGTCGCTGACACCTTCCTGCGACTGTTCCAGGATGAACACCAGCACAAGTGCCGCAATCGATCCCAGCACCAGCGCGATGAACAGGTTGACGAACAATTTTGGCGACGACGGCAGACGCGGCGGTTCGGCGCGGTCGATGACGGCGATATTGTTCGCCGAAACGCCCGCCACGCCGATTTCCTTATAGCGTTGCAGCAACGCGTCATAAAGCTGCCGGTTGGTGTCGGCCTCGCGCTGATAGATGTTGTATTGGATGGCGTCGCGGCGCTGATCGAGCACCTGACTCGACAATGCGGCCACGCGCGCTTTCAGATTTTCCTCGCGTTCCACGGCTGCGTGATAATCCTCGCGGGCCTCACGCGCGATGCGCTGTTCCTCGCGCGCGATCGACTGGTCCAGCTCGTCGATGCGGCGCTGCAACGCCAAGGCCACGGGATAGCCGGGATCGAACTGTTGCATCAGTTGCGCATATTCGGCGGCATCCTTCGCACGCTGTTCGCGCAGTCGCGAAAGCGTGTCGTTGGTCCGCACCGCGCCGACCGCCCGGGTTCGCGATTCCATAAGGACACGATCGGCCGTCGCCTTCACCAATTCGCTGTTCAGCGAACTCAGGCTGTCGGCCGCCAGCGTCCGTTCGCGAATCTGCGCCGTTCCGTTTCCGCCACCATTTTCGTTGCTCCCGATCGTGACGATGTTGCGGCTCGACGCAAAATCGACCAGCGCACGCTCCGAATCTTCGACCCGCTGCCGCAGTTCGGCAAGGCGGCGCTCAAGGAAACTGCGCGCCTCGGCCGTCGAATCGAACTTTCTGGCGATGCTTTGCGCGATGAACTCATTGGCCCAGGCGTTGGCGATCTGCGCGGATATTTCCGGATCATAGGACGAATAGCTGACGTCGACGAGCGCCGACCCCCTGGTCGGGCTGATCACAACATTCTCAAGCAGCGTATCGACGGTAATGCGCAACCGTTCGCTCGATCCGCGCGACGGCCGGGCCGCCCCGGCCTCGGCGCCCGGAATATCGGACATGTCGATGCCATGCGCGGCCCAGAAATTCTCGTTCGTTTCAAGACGCAGACGCTTGGCAACACGCTCGGCCAGCGAACGCGCTTCCATCAGCGAATATTGCGTCTGATAAAACTCAAGATTGCGGCCCGTCGCTTCGGAATCGACGCCGGCAACATTCGTGATATTCTTCTGTTCGCGGCTGATTTCTATCTCGGTCGTCGCCGTATAGACGGGGCGCATCAGCAGCGTCACGACGAGCGCGAGAATCAGCGCGCTGCAAATCGTCGACGCGATCCACCATTTCCGCCGTTTGAAAATATGCAGATATTCGATGACGATCGGCTTGAGAGAGCCTTGCGGCTGACCAGCGACCGGCTCATCACCGGCAAGGGTTGCCAGCGGTCGCGGCGAAGGACGCGAAGTTTCGATATGGTTCATAATACCCGATCTGCATGAAACGAAGGAAATGAAACGCGCCCCGCATCACGCCATCGGGCGGTCGTTCGGCACCCTGTATGCGGACCCGCTCGTCGCGTGGGCCGGACCGCGATTAACAGTCGTTCTTTTGATTGCCAACGAAAAGACTGTGCCGCGGGGGCGACACCGGACGGATCGGCCATTGCATCAAGTCCCTTCATTCAGCGACCGATCGGCGCCGGCGCGGCCCGCGGTCCACACCAGCGCAAGCGCGAAAATCGCCGCCATCAGCGGCGTCCGCAGCGGATAATCATAGATGCTCGCCAGAAACAGCAGCAGCAGGATGACCGCGCCGAGCCGCCGGAACATCCGCGAGCCTTCCGTGCGATCCTCGGCCGACCCGCGAAAATAGTTGCGCACGACAACGGCCAGGCTCACGACCAGAAGCAGGACAAATGGCAAACCGCCGGTCAGAAAAAGTTCCACGAAGTCATTGTGGGCATGGTTCATATATTGCGGCCGCAACATGAAATCGGGTTCGACAATGCGATACGCCTCGACGAACGTTCCCATGCCCGTTCCGAACGGCAGATTTTCAAACGCAAGTCTGACCGCCGCGGGCCAGGTGTTGAAGCGGAGCGACGTTTCCGTGCCGACACCGGACGCAAACAGCCGATCGAAGGAATTGGACGCGGTCATCTGGACGGTCAGGATGGCAACGGCGACGAGCGCGACGAAAGCGAGCGCCGTTTTCCACGTCGCGTTCCGGCCGCCGCTTCCCGCGATCCGGAACGGAGAGACTTTCAGAACGAACAGCACGGACGCCAGACCGACCAGACCGACCAGAATCCCCGCTCGCGACTGGGAAACCAGCAGGGACGGCAGAAGCAGCGCCGCAAAGGAAAGCCCGCCCCATTGCAACGCGCCCGCACGCTCCTCGGCCATCCGCGTGGCCAGCACGACGAGCGCGGCTGTCAGGGGAAAACCCATCGCCAGCGCGACCGCGTGGTGATTGCGGTTGGCGAACAGGCCAACCGCCGACCCGTCATTGGTGATCCGATACAGATAGAAAGCATTGCCTTCGCCGCCGATGATCTGAAGAAGACCCAACAGGGTGGACGCAAACAGGCCCGCCAGAAGCAGCAGTGCGATACGGAACTGACGTTCGCGCTCGATTGTCAGCGCGAGCAAAAGAACCGCGAGCGGCAGCGCCAGCGCCATCAGCGCGTTGACGGTGCGATAGGGAACCAGACTGATCGGTCGCCATAGGTCGGCCATCCCCGCCGCGCGGTCGATTTCGACCACAAGGTCGCGCCCGGGCAGCGCTTGCCAGATTGCAGGAGGAAGCGGCACCAGCTGAAGGGCAACGAGCAACACCGACGCGAAAGCACATGCAAGCAACGCCTTGTTCCGTTGCCACACGTCGCCGGGCAGCAGGCAAAGGGCGACCGCGAGCGCCAGAACCGAAATCGGGCGCAGAACGACCAGCGAGGCGACGTCGTCGCGCCCGCTGCCGCCGAGCAGCAGCGCCATCAGCAGGACAGCGGCAAGCACCAGTTCAGACGCCGAACTCGAACGAAAGATATTCTTTTTCATCTGGTTAATGTTCCGGCGCAGGGGCGGTTACGGGGGTCGGCTCTTGCAGGGTGGGCACTAGCCGTTTCAATGCGGCCCGGCAACCGCCCGTATCGGCGGCTGAAATCGCCGCCTCGATCGCGGCGATGTTCGCATGGAGACATTCATGGCTGACGCATTCCTCGCGCGCCTGCATGATCCGTGGATGCGCGGTCTGCTGCGATTCCTCGCCGACAAGAAGTTCCTCGTAGAGTTTCTCGCCCTTGCGCAACCCGCGTTCGACGATCTCGATGCTTCCGTCCGGATTGGCGGGCGTGCGGATCGTGAGGCCGGACAATCGCACCATGGTTTCGGCAAGATCCCAGATGCGCACCGGTTCGCCCATGTCGAGCAGAAAAACCTCGCCGCCGACAGCCATGCTGCCTGCCTGGATCACCAGTTCGGCCGCCTCGGGGATCGTCATGAAATAGCGTGTGACATCGCGGTGGGTCACCGTCACCGGACCGCCGCGCTCGATCTGCTGCCGAAAGGTCGGAACGACCGATCCGCTCGATCCGAGCACATTGCCGAAGCGAACCATCGAGAAAATCGTGCCGTCGGCTTTTTGCGACCGGCTCATGTCCTGAAGCAGCATTTCGCAGACGCGCTTGCTGGCCCCCATGACATTGGGAGGGCGCACGGCCTTGTCGGTGCTGATCAGGATGAAGCGCTCGACCCCCTTGACCACCGCCATCTCGGCGACGTTACGCGTTCCCCGGATATTGTTCGCGACGCCATCCAGCGGATTTTCCTCCAAAAGCGGAACATGCTTATAGGCCGCCGCATGATAGATGGTGTCGGGCGCCTCGTCGGCGAACAGCCGCTCGACCGCCGCGGCATCGGCCACATTCGACAATCTGGCCCTAAGCGCGGGCCGGGCGCCATCGGGCAAACGGTCGAGGATCGCTTCCAGTTCATTCTGAAGCCGGAAGAGCGAAAATTCGCTGGATTCGACAAGGGTAAGCGACTGCGGGGCCAGCCGCAGAATCTGTCGACACAATTCGCTGCCGATCGAACCGCCGGCGCCGGTCACCATCACCCGCTTGCCCTTTACCGATCGCGACAGCAGTTCGCGGTCGGCCTTCACGGGTGGGCGGCCAAGCAGATCCTCCACCTCGATCGGCCGGATCGCGCTCGCCGAAATCTTGCCTTCCAGAATGTCGCGAACCGGCGGGAGCGTCTGGACGTTGATGCTGAACTGAGCGAGATGTCGGATAATTTCCTTGCGCCGGGCGTCCCCGACCTGCGTCATCGCCAAAATGATGTCGGTGATGTCGAGCTGGTTCAGCACGCTGGCGATATCGTCGGTGTGAAAGATGCGGACGCCGTCGATCCGCTTGCCCCGCTTGGTCCGGTCATCGTCGACAAAGCCGGCAAGCCGCAGGCCGCCTTCAGAGCTCAATGACGCTGCCAGTCGCTGACCGGTCGTGCCGGCCCCGTAGATCAGGACATTTCGTTCCCGCCCGACAAAGTCGCGCGAATGGAAAAGATCGACGAGCACATATCGGCCGACGATACGCGCGACACCGATGAGCATGAGAAACAGGATCGGGCCGAGAATGGCGACCGTCCGGGGCACGCCGGGATAACCGACATACATATAGACGACGACCAGCGGCACCGTCATCATCGCGACGGCCACCGCCAGCGAAATCAAGACGCCGCGACCTGCATAGCGAAATATGGCCGAATAAACGCCGCGCCAGTAAGCGATCGGGAACCATAGCAGCAACATGGTGAGGCCAAAGCGCAGCACCGGCCAGTCGTCGGAGCTCCATTCGCCCATCCGAATGGAAAAGGCCATCGCGGAGGCAACCAATCCCAGGATCGCGTCGCAAATGAGAACAAGCAGGAGCTTCGCCCACCGCGGCCAGAAAAGCATGCGCGCGGCAGACGTGATCAGATGGGTCGAAACATCGGTGAAGAAACGCTCAAACACGGCTGGCCTTCGAACGGGGGTAAGAATATCGGAAATCCAGACTTCTGGATGCGGTCATTAATGCGAAATGCTGCGACGATCCAGAACCCGCCACACTGTCAGGATCAGGATTTTGAGGTCGAAGACGAAGTTCATCCGGTCCAGATATTCGCGTTCCAGCACCACTTTCTCGTCGATCGTCAGTTCATCGCGACCGTTAATCTGAGCCCAACCCGTTATTCCCGGCCGAAGTGCGGCAACCCCGGTTTCCGTCCTCAAACGCATCAGATCGTCCTGATTGAACAGCGCCGGTCGCGGTCCGACCAGGCTCATGTCGCCAAGGATCACGCTGAAGAACTGCGGCAGTTCATCAAGGCTCGTTCGCCGCAGGACGCGTCCGATCCGCGTCACCCGGCTTTTCCCGTCCTGCAGCAAATGCGTCGGCAGCAGCGGCGTGTCGACACGCATCGTGCGAAACTTGGGCATCAGGAACAACCGGCTGTCGCGACCAAAGCGTTGCGACCAGAACACCGCAGGCCCCGGCGAGTCCAGACGGATCGCCAGCGCCACGCAAAGCATCAGCGGAGCCAGAAGAACAACGGCAAGCGAAGCGAAGATCAGGTCGAACATGCGCTTTATCATTTGTTCGCCTCCGCCATCATGCCAATCGCCCCGTCGAGCGTCACATCGGGTTCCCACGCGAAAAGACGCGCGAACCGCTTGCCATCATAGGCCGCGTTGCCAAGCAGGCTTTGCGCCCGCTTGCGCAGAACAATATGTGCGCATCCGCTCACCAGTGCCGGCGGCCAGTTCCACACAAGATCCGGGCGCCCGAAGCGGTTCAGCAGTTTGCGGTAAAGCGCGGCCGTTGACAGCGGCTCGCTGTCGGTAACGATGAAACATCCCGACCGATCCTGCCCGACGGCGGCCGCAACGGCATCCGCCACATTGCCCACGAAAGCAAAACTGCGGCGATTGTCTATCCGTCCGACCGGGAGCGGCACGGCGAAGCGAGCCGCCTTTGCAAGCGCGGCGAACCAGGCCGTCACGCCCGGCCCGATCAGCGCCGGTGGCCGGAGCGATACGGTCCGAAACCCCTCGCGATCGCGTTCGGCGAGCCCGATGTCGGCCAGCAGCTTGCTTTTTCCATAGGGGGTCGTCGGTTCGGGCGACCAGTCATCGTCGACAACGCTGCCTGCCGGGGTCAGCGATCTGACGGCCGCAACGGAACTCAGCTGAACAAAACGCGTCGCTCCTGCGCGCTGCGCGACGTCGGCAAGGCGCAGGGGAAACTCGCCATTGACCAGCCGATACTGCCGCTCGGCGAGCACCGGATCCTCGCGCCGCAGAATGTGGACGCGCGCCATGCAGTTGACGACGACGTCGCATCCATCGACGAGCCGCATGAGATCCGCCCCGATAAGATCGCCCGTCGCAAGCGACTCGGTGGCCGAGGCTGGCTTTGCTCCCGATCGGGTCAGCGCGCGAACCCGATATCCCGATGCGGCAAGCCGTTCGACGACATGCCGCCCCAGAAAGCCCGATGCGCCGGTGACAGCAACCGTCGTCATGGCTGAGTTCTCCGGCCCCACCTTGCCAGCTGTCAGCGCCGGAACAGCACCGGATCAGTTGTTCTGCAGCGCGACGACGATGGGCGTCGTCAACAGGGGGACGACCTGCAAGACATCACGGAACAGACGACGCGATGCAGAATCGCCAACAACCACCACGTCGTTGGCATGAATGTCGGGATCGGCGTAGGCGCCGCGACGAATGGCCTTCAGATTGAACAGCGCAGCATATTTCTGCCCTTCAACCGTCCTGAACACGACAACCTCGTCCAGGCGCGCAAACTCCGCCGTTCCCTCGGCCGTGGCGATCGCCCGCAGCAAGGTCATCCGACCGACCACCGGATAGAGTCCGGGCTTGCGGACCTGCCCTTCGACGGTCACGAACTGGCTGCCTGTTTCCTTAAGGTTCACAGTGACTTGCGGATCGCGAATATGCGCCAGCATCAGCTTGGAACGAAGATCCTGCTCCACTTCGGCCGGCGTTTTTCCCGCTGCCTGGATCACCCCGGCCAAGGGGAAAGAGAACCGCCCGCTCGCGTCCGTCTGCACTTCGCGCTTGCTGAGTTCAAGAATGCCGAACACGTCGATCGTAAGCCGGTCGAAAGGCCCGATCAGATAGGGTCGCTCGTCCGACAGCGTGTCGCCGCCGCCGGGTTCGGGCAGGCTGTCGGCCGGAATGACACGGACGTGCGGCGAACCGCCCAGTTGCGGTGCGGCGCATCCGGACGTCATCGCCACCAGCGGCAGTGCGGCAAGCAAGGCCGCCCAGGTCGCCGGACGCAGCCTCCGAACTCGCCCGGAACGTCGCGGAGATGCGTGAACCGGCATATATTTTCCTTCAGATTACATATTCCAGGCAAATCCAACCGGCACGAACCGGCTTGCGGATTCGTGTCCCGGACGCGTTCGGCCGGGTGATTAGTCACATTCGGATTCAAGCACAAGTTGCTTCCCGATGAATGCGCCGAACCGTTGCCTTGCCGCGAGTGACGCGCCTGCCTCGGACGCGCCGCCTATCTGGTCTGCAGATACCAGCGTTCGGTGCCCAACAGGCCAATGGCGGTCAGGCGGCCGCTGCGATAGGCGCCCGTATCAATACCGATGCGGTTTGGGCGCTCTTCGATGTCCGCGGTGATCGTGTGCCCGTGCACGATCATCGCGCCATGGTCCATGCGGCTGGACAGAAACTCCTCCCGAATCCAGCGGAGATCGGTCAGCTTCTGGCGTTCAAGCGGCACCGAATCCCTGACCCCCGCATGCACGAAGACATAGTCGCCGTAACGGACCATGTCCTCCCCCCGGGCAAGGAAATCAACATGCGACTGGGGAACGGCATCGGCGAAAACGCCCGCCAGTTCCTCGAACGTCAATCGATCATAGAGCGCGTCGTCGCGCAAATAGCTCCTGACCGTCGCATCGCCGCCGATACGCACGAAAAAGCGAAGCGCGCGAACATCGTTCGCAAGCGCTGCGAGCATGGATTCCTCGTGGTTGCCGATCAGATGATGGACGCGATCGAAGTGGGCCCGAAGCGAAAGCGCCCGTTCGATGACCCGATCGGAATCAGGACCGCGATCCACAAGATCGCCAAGCAGTACCAGCACGCAAAGCTCATGCGGCCGGTTTCGACGGTCGGCGGCGATCCGGTCCAGCAGATCGGCAAACAGATCGTCGCGACCATGAATATCGCCGATCGCATAGAGCAATATGCCATCGGCCATCGCGCGCTGGTCTGAAGCGGATGCGCGCCCACCCCGCCTGAACCTGGAAAGAAAAGTCATCGGCCCGCAGAAAACCTTGCCATGAACGAATGCGAATATCGGGAAACGCCGCCCTTAGCGAAGTCGCCGATGGTTGGCCAGCCAAAGGAGCCGGGCCGTTCGCCGACCGCGTTTGGCCTGCGGAGCACGATGTTCACGCGCCGATCAAAGGTTAAGACAACGACAACCCTTTGCGTCTAGAAACCCGACACTTGCCTTTTCGACCGGCTTTCAGGATCGTACCGACGTGGCCGACCATATCATCACCACCTTCGGCACCCGCCCGGAAGCGATAAAAATGTTCCCGGTCGTTCACGCGCTCGCGGCTCGCGACGACGTCCGGGTCAGCGTCTGCGTCACCGCCCAGCATCGCGAGATGCTCGACCAGGTGCTCGATATCGCCCAGATCGTGCCCGATATCGACCTGGACGTCATGACGCCCAACCAGTCGCTCGACGCGCTGCTTGCCCGGCTCGTCACCGGCCTTGGCGAAACATTCGACGCCGCAAAGCCCGACCGCATCCTGGTGCATGGCGACACGCTGACGACGATGGCGGCGACGCTGGCCGCCTATTTCCGCAAGATCCCGGTGGGGCATGTCGAGGCGGGGCTGCGCAGCGGCAACATCTATCACCCCTGGCCCGAAGAGGTGAACCGCAAGGTCACGGGCGCGGTCGCCGACCTTCATTTCGCGCCGACCGAAACCGCGGCGGCGGCGCTGCGCGCTGAAAATGTGCCGGCGGACCGAATTCACGTTACAGGCAACACGGTGATCGACGCGCTGCTCGCGACGCGGGCGCGAATCAAGGATGAGCCGTCGCTGGCGGGGGGTCTCGACCCGCTCGCACGCCGCTTTGCGGGCAAGCGCATCATCGCCGTCACCTCGCACCGGCGCGAAAACTTCGGCGACGGCATGACCGCCATTGCCGAAGCCATCGCCGGGATCGCCGCGCGTCCTGATGTGGCGGTGATCTTTCCCGTTCATCCCAATCCGCATGTTCGCAGCGCGATGGAGCCGATCCTCGGCGCGCTCCCCAATGTCGCGCTGATCGACCCGCTCGACTATCCGCATTTCGTGCGGCTGCTCACGCTGAGCACGCTGGTGCTCACCGACAGCGGCGGGGTGCAGGAGGAAGCGCCTTCGCTCGGCAAGCCCGTGCTGGTGATGCGCGAGACGACCGAGCGCCCCGAAGGCGTCGCGGCGGGCACCGCGCGGCTCGTCGGCACCGATAAAAATCGCATCGTTTCGGAAATATTCAGCCTTTTGGACGATGAAGGCGCCTATAACGCCATGGCGCGCGCGCATAATCCCTTCGGAGACGGCCGCGCCGCGCAGCGAATTGCGGAGATTGTAGCGCGTGCCCGTTGACAGCGACCAGAATGTTACCGTCCTTGGCCTGGGTTATATCGGCCTGCCCACCGCCGCGCTGATCGCGCGTTCGGGAAGCAAGGTCACCGGCGTCGACGTCAGCGAGCATGTCGTTGAGACGGTCAACAGCGGCAAGGTGCACATCGAAGAGGTCGATCTCGACGGTCTGGTCCAGGGCGTCGTTGCCCGTGGCGCGCTTGTTGCATCGACCGAAGTGGCCCCCGCCGACGTGTTCGTGATTGCCGTGCCGACCCCGCACGATGACGAGCATCGCCCCGATATCGGCCATGTGCTGTCGGCCGCCCGCGCGATCGCGCCGAAACTGAAGGCGGGCAATCTCGTCATCCTCGAATCCACCTCCCCCGTCGGCACGACCGAAACGCTCGCGGCGCTGCTCGCCGAGCTGCGCCCCGACCTGAAAGTTCCCGGCGCCTGCGTCGGCGCCGCCGACATCTTCGTCGCTTATTGCCCTGAACGCGTGCTGCCGGGGCGCATCCTGGTCGAGCTGGTCGACAACGACCGCTGCATCGGCGGGATCACCCCGCGCTGCGCGCGCCGCGCGATGACCTTCTATCGCCAGTTCGTGCGCGGGGCCTGCGTCACAACCTCGGCACGCGCCGCCGAAATGGTGAAGCTCGTCGAAAACAGCTACCGCGACGTCAACATCGCCTTTGCCAACGAACTGTCGATGATGGCGGAGCATCTGGGCGTCGATGTGTGGGAGGTAATCCGTCTCGCCAACCGCCACCCGCGCGTCAACATCCTCCAGCCCGGCCCCGGCGTGGGCGGCCATTGCATCGCCGTCGATCCCTGGTTCCTCGTCCATGGCGCGCCCGATCACAGCCGCCTGATCCGCACCGCGCGCGAGGTCAACCTCGCAAAGACCGCGCATGTCATCGGCGCCGCCGAAATGCTCGTGTCGCAGCATCCCGAAGCGCGCGTCGCCTGCCTTGGCCTGGCGTTCAAGCCCAATATCGACGATTTCCGCGAAAGTCCCGCGGTCGAGGTCGCCGCCGCGCTCGCCCGGCGTTTCGGCCAGCAGATCCGCATCGTCGAGCCTTATGCGCGCGGGCTGCCCATGGACTTCGCCGGCACGGGCGCCGAGCTGATCGACCTCGACAGCGCGCTCGCCAGCTGCGACCTGCTCATCGTCCTTGTCGACCATGAACTGTTCAAGTCGATCCCGATCGAGGAACGCGGCGACAAGATCGTTTACGATACGCGCGGGCTGTGGCCCGATCAGCCAAGTATCGAAAACGGCAACCGTTTCATCCGCGCCGCCTGACCGATCGCCCTTGACGCCCGGCGAGCGGCCCAACAAGGTGGCGCGATGTGGACTCGCCTTGAAACGATCGTCGTCGACAAGCCGTGGGGACGCACCGACATTCCGCGCGCCTTTGGCGATTTCGGCGGTCGCCGCGTCGGCGAGATATGGTTTCTGCACCCCGACGGCGATGATGCGCCGATCATGGTCAAATTCCTGTTCACTTCCGAACGGCTGTCGATTCAGGTCCATCCGGGCGATGAGGCTGCGGCTGCCGCGGGCTATCCCCGCGGCAAGGAAGAGTGCTGGCTTGTCCTCGATGCCGAACCGGATGCCGAGCTGGGCGTGGGCCTCACCGGCGCGACGACATGCGATGCGCTGCATGCCGCGGCGCTCGACGGCTCCATCGTCGACATGGTCGACTGGCGCGCTGCCCATGTCGGCGATTTCGTCTATAATCGGGCAGGCACAATCCACGCCATTGGTGCGGGGTTAACGGTCGTCGAGGTGCAGCAGAACGTCGACTGCACCTATCGGCTTTACGACTATGGCCGCCCGCGCGAGCTGCATCTGGACGCCGGCCTTGCGGTTTCGATGACCGCGCCTTGCCCTGACCCGCGCGATCGCAAGGTCGCAGCGACCGACAATCATCTGCTCGTCGATGGTCCGCATTTTCGCCTGCTTCACCTCGCGGGGACCGATGCTGCCGCACATCTGCCCAAGGGCAGCGCGGACTATATCTTCACGCCGCTGTCACAAGGCTGCACCATTGGCGGCGAGGTAGTCAGGCTTGGCGAATGTGCGGCAACCGACAGCGCCAACGGCATCGTGCTGGCGCCCGGCGCTCGCGCGTTGCTGAGCTGGCCCGTCTGATGTCCTTTTCCAAGGGTCTTTTATGAACATCATCGTCCCCGTCATCCTCTCCGGCGGCTCCGGCACGCGCCTCTGGCCCGTATCGACCGGCGAAGCGCCCAAACAATTCCAGCGCTTGACGGGTAGCGCCAGCATGTTTTTGCAAACCCTGGAGCGCGCAAGCGATCGGACCCGCTTCGCCGCGCCGCTGGTCGTGTGCGGCCCGGCGCACGTCGCGCATGTCGAGGCCGATCTGGCGACGGCGCGCATCGACGACGCGCGGATCATCGTCGAGCCCGCCGCGCGCAACACCGCTCCGGCGATTGCCCTCGCCGCGCTGACCGCGCTGGCCGATGATCCCGCCGCGACGATCCTTGTCATGCCCGCCGATCATGTGATGACCGACGTGCCGGCCTTCCTCGCGGCGGTCGAAGCCGCGCGTCCCGCGGTCGGCGGCGGCGCGCTCGCGACCTTCGGCATCGCACCGTCGCATCCCGAAACCGGCTATGGCTATATCGCGGCGGGCGCGCCGGTGACGGGCGCGCCGGGCGTCCACCTGGTGCAACGTTTCGTCGAAAAGCCGCCCCGCGAGCGCGCCGAGGCGATGCTGTCCCAAGGCGGCCATTACTGGAACGCCGGCATCTTCCTGATGCGCGCCGACCGCTTTCTGGCCGAACTGGAACGGCAGCAGCCCGCCATGGCGTCCGCCTGCACCGCGGCGATGAACGCTGCGCAGGCCGACGGTGCAAAGCTCCATCCGGGTGCCGAGGCCTTTCTTGCCAGCCCATCGGACTCGATCGACTATGCGGTGATGGAGGGCGCCAGCCATGTCGTCGTCGTTCCCGTCGATCCCGGCTGGTCCGACGTCGGCGGCTGGGCCGCGCTCCACGCGCTGGGGGACAAGGACGCGGCGGGCAATGTCCGCATTGGCGACGTTATCGCACTGGACGCAAACGACAATTATCTGCGCGCGGGCAATGGCAAGCGGGTTGCCGTCGTCGGCGTTTCGGACCTGGTGGTCGTCGCGCATGGCGATGACGTCCTTGTCATTCCGCGCGAACGCGCGCAGGAGGTCAAGGCGATCGTCGAGGCGCTCGCCAAGCCGCCGCTGCGCTGAGCGCACGCCCCTCCCCTTGCACCCCCCGCCGCCATCGCCCATATCGCGCGGCATGACCCACCCCCACGCGCAAAGTGCCGCGCCCTGGCACGGAACCACCATTCTTTCGGCCCGCAACGACGGCAAGGTCGTCGTCATCGGCGATGGCCAGGTGTCGATGGGCCAGACGGTGATGAAGCCCAACGCCCGCAAGGTCCGCCGCCTGCACGACGGCAGCGTGATCGGCGGCTTCGCGGGCGCGACCGCCGACGCCTTTACCCTGTTCGAGCGGCTCGAGGCCAAGCTCGAACGCCACAACGGCCAATTGCTCCGTGCGGCGGTCGAGCTGGCGAAGGACTGGCGCACCGACAAATATCTGCGCAACCTGGAAGCGATGATGATTGTCGCCGACAAGGATGTCACGCTGGTCATCACCGGCAACGGCGACGTGCTCGAACCCATGGGCGGCATCGCGGCGATCGGTTCGGGCGGCAATTTCGCGCTGTCCGCGGCGCGCGCGCTCGCCGATTATGAAAAAGACCCCGAAGTGCTGGCGAAAAAGGCGATGGCCGTCGCCGCCGAAATCTGCGTTTACACCAACGACCAGTTCACGCTCGAAACCATCGACATCCGGGCATAATTCCCATGAACAAAGATTTGACCCCAAAGGCGATTGTCGCCGCACTGGACACGCATATCATCGGTCAGGATGCGGCGAAGCGCGCGGTCGCGGTGGCGCTGCGCAATCGCTGGCGCCGCCAGCAGCTGCCCGCCGAGCTGCGCGACGAGGTGACGCCGAAGAATATCCTGATGATCGGTCCCACCGGCTGCGGCAAGACCGAGATATCGCGCCGCCTCGCCAAGCTTGCCGACGCGCCTTTCATCAAGGTCGAGGCGACCAAGTTCACCGAGGTCGGCTATGTCGGCCGCGACGTCGAACAGATTGCGCGCGACCTAGTCGAGGAAGCCGTACGGCTGGAAAAGGACCGCCGCCGCGATGCGGTGCGCGCCGCCGCCGAAGAGGCCGCGATGGAACGGCTGCTCGACGCGCTCACGGGCAAGGGCGCAAGCGAGGCGACGCGCCAGAGCTTTCGCCAGCGTATCCGCGAAGGCCATCTCGACGACAGCGAAGTCGAAATCGAGGTCGCCGAAGCGCCCGGCCTGAACTTTGAACTGCCCGGCCAGCCGGGGCAGATGAGCATGATCAACCTGTCCGACATGCTTGGCAAGGCCATGGCCGGCCTGCCCAGGAAGCGCCGCAAGATGAAGGTGATCGACGCCGCGACGCGGCTGATCGAGGAAGAGCAGGACAAAAGGCTCGACCAGGATGATGTCGCGCGCGTCGCGCTCGCCGATGCCGAGGCGAACGGCATCGTCTTTCTCGACGAAATCGACAAGATCGCGGTCAGCGATGTACGCGGCGGCTCGGTCAGCCGCGAGGGGGTGCAGCGCGACCTCTTGCCACTGATCGAGGGCACGACGGTCGCGACCAAATATGGGCCGATGAAGACCGACCATATCCTTTTCATCGCCAGCGGCGCCTTCCACGTCGCCAAGCCCAGCGACCTGCTCCCCGAATTGCAAGGCCGTCTGCCGATCCGCGTCGAACTCAGCGCGCTCACCGAAGCCGATTTCGTCCGCATCCTGAAAGAGACGAAGGCGGGCCTTCCCGAACAATATGCGGCGCTGCTCGGCACCGAGGGCGTGACGCTGAACTTCACCGACGACGCGATCGCGCGCGTCGCGAAACTTGCGGCGGAGGTCAACGAAAAGGTCGAGAATATCGGCGCGCGCCGCCTTCAGACGATCATGGAGCGGCTGGTCGAGGAGATCAGCTTCACCGCCGAAGACGCATCCGGCACCACGCTCGACATCGACGCTGCCTATGTCGACAGGCAGCTTGCCGATGTCGTCGGCGACACCGACCTCAGCAAATATGTGCTTTAGCACATGAAGGCGGGGTTTGGCCGATCGCGGCCTCGCTCATCGTCATCCCGGACCTGATCCGGGATGGCGAAGGCGCGTAATGGTCTGGTGGCTTCCAAACCATCGCCCACGCCCCGCACCAACAATCCAGGCCCCTCATCAACAAACCCAAACCGGCATCTTTTCCTCCGTCCATTTACCGAACTCCATTTGACTTTCGCGCGCCCGCAATGCGATGAACGGACGACACGGCCGATCTGGGTCAAACGGCCGGCACGGAGACAGCAATGACGGACGAGGACGTCGCCCCGCAGCAGGGCGAGCTGGCGATCACGCGCACAGGCGATCGGCTTCGGCTGGCGCGCGAGGCCGCGGGATTGTCGCTGGCCGACGTGGCGACGCGCACACGCATCACCCAGCGCCATCTGGCGGCAATCGAAAGAAGCGAATTTTCGGAGCTTCCCGGCCGCACCTATGTCACCGGCTTCGCGCGCGCCTATGCCCGCGCGGTCGACCTGCCAGAGGCAGAAATCGGCGCCGCGATCCGCCAGGAACTCGAAGAGGATGAATATGGCGCGCGGCCGCTTTACGAAGCCTATGAGCCGACCGATCCCGCGCGCCTGCCGACCGCGCGGCTGACCTGGACGCTTGTGATCGTCACGCTGCTGCTCGCGTCGGCCTATGGCGTCTGGCGTTTCCTGTCGGTCGAACCCGACGAGGCGCTCATCGCCGCGCAGAACCGCGACGCCGAAGCATCCGAAGCCCCCGAAAGCGCAGCGAGCACGACGCCCGCGGCTAAGGTCGGCGGCTCGTCCGCCGAGGTTGCAGCGAATGCGCCCGTCGTGCTGACCGGCCTCTCCGAAGTCTGGATCGGCTTCGATGACGCCGAGGGCAAGACCGAAAACTGGCGCACGCTCGACCCCGGCGAAACCTATGAAGTCCCACCCGCCTATATCGAGCAGTTCACGCTGCGCACCAGCATACCGCAAGCGCTGAAAGTCACGGTCGGCGGCCGCGACGTTGGCCCCGTCGGCCCCGCCGACACGCTGGTCAAGAATATCTCGCTGAAACCCGCCGACCTGATCGCGCGCGCCGGGGGAACCGGCGCAGCGGGCAACACCGCGCCGACCCGCCCGCAGGGCTGATCGACCGGTCGGCCGGGCCGGTCGCCGCGACAGCGCACCTAAATGGGTTTGCGCTGGCGCGGCTTCGCGCGTTATGGACGGGAAAACTGGTTAACGAATGGGGACCGAAAAGCAGATGAGGATGCGTCAGATCTCTATCCTGGGGACGGCGGCGATCGCGCTGGTCGCGCCAGTGTCGGCCGCGGCCCAGGACGCGGCGCTCGGCAAGCGCGTCGAGCGGCTCGAAAAGGAAATGCGGGCGGTCCAGCGCACCGTCTTCCCCGGTGGCAGCCCGACCTTTTTCGAAGGCGAGATCGCACCCGACAACACGCCGGGCGAGCGCGCACGCGCCAACGCCCCGGTGATCGACCTGACCGCGCGCGTCGACGCGCTGGAGAGCCAGTTACAGGCCTTGACGGCGCAGACCGAGCAAAATGCCTTCCAGCTGCGCGAGCTGGAAAAGAAGGTCGCCGCCTATAAGGCGGAGATGGACAAGCGTTTCGCCGACCCGGCGGCTGCCGAAGACACGGCAACCCCCGCCAGCCTTGCGCCCACGATCAAGGCGCCCGCCGCGGCTACGGCGACCGCGACGCTGGCCACCAGGCCGGTCAGCAAACCCGCGGCCAAGCCCGCCGGGCCCGACGCCGCCCGGCTTGCGCTCGTCAAGGCGGTCGAGGTTCCGGCGACCGGTAACGAGACCAAGGACGCCTATGACTATGGCTATCGCCTGTGGGACGCCAAACTTTACCCCGAGGCGCAGGCGCAATTGAAAAGCGTCGTCGCCAAATGGCCGCAAAGCAGCTATGCAAGCTTTGCGCAGAATCTCCTCGGCCGTGCCTATCTCGACGAAGGCAAGCCCAGCCTTGCGGCGGTCGCTTTCTACAATAATTACAAGGACCGCCCCAGCGGGCCGCGCGCGCCGCACAGCCTGATGTACATGGGCGTGGCGCTCGACCGGCTCGGCCGCAAGGCCGACGCCTGCAAGGCGTTCCGCGAGCTTGACGAAGTCTATGGCGACAAGGCGCCGCAGGATGTTCGCACCGATGCTGCCGCCGCAAAAGCAAAAGCAGGCTGCTGAGCGCGATGTCGCGGGGCGCCTTGCCGGCGACCTCGCCGCGCTGCTCGGCGCCGACTGGCATCGGCTTCATTATGGCGTCGCGGTGTCGGGCGGACCCGACAGCATGGCGCTGCTCTGGATGATGGTGTCGCTGCTGCCCGGCCAGGTCTGGGCGGCGACGGTCGATCACGGCCTGCGCAACGGGTCCGACGACGAAGCGCGCATGGTCGCCGCCTTCTGCGCGCGCGAACATATTCCGCATTCGACGCTGAAACCGCCCACCCCGATCCGCGGATCGTTGCAGGCAGCAGCGCGCAACGAACGCTATCGCCTGCTCGAACAATGGCGCGAAGCCCATGCGCTCGACCATATCGCCACGGCGCATCACGCCGACGACCAGCTGGAAACGATCGTCATGCGGCTCAATCGCGCGAGCGGAGTCGGCGGGCTTGCCGCAATCCGCGCGACCAATGGCGCGGTTCTGCGACCGCTTCTTGGCTGGCGGCGCAGCGAACTGGTCGAAGTCGCGCTCGACAATGATCTGCCCTTCATCGACGATCCCTCGAACAGCGACGACCGCTTCGATCGCGCACGGCTGCGCCATGCGCTGCGTTCACAGACCGTGCTGGATCCCGTTGCGGCGGCGAAATCGGCCGCCTGTCTTGCCGAAGCCGACGAGGCGCTCGATTGGGCGGTTGAACGACTGATCGCGGGCTGGCCCGACGCTTCGGACATTGCGGTGATCCGCGACGACGCCTATCCGCCCGAACTGTTCCGCCGCGTCGTCGCGCAGCGGCTGCGCGCCAATGCGCCGCAACTGGTGCTGCGCGGCGCCGCGCTCGACGGGGTGATCGCCGCGATGCGCGCCGGGCGGCGCGCGATGGTCGGCGCACTGCTGATCGATGCTGTGCGCGGGCCCGATGGGACGATCTGGCGCATTTCCGCGGCGCCGCGCCGGAAAACCGGGGCGATGGCTCCGAAAAAGACCTGATTGCCTCATTGTCATTTAACCCGAACATCCTATCTTGTTCGGACAGAAGCGCACCGCTTGCGCCGTTGAGGAAAGAATCCGAATGCAGGACGACAAGGAACCACAGGGCAACCCCTGGATGAAGAGCGTGATGATCTGGAGCGGCATCCTGCTGGCCATGCTCCTCGTCGCCTCGATGTTCGGCGGTGCCGCACAACCGGTCGGCAACCCGCTCGCCTATTCGGAGTTCCGCCAGAAGGTCGAGGAAGGCGGCGTCAAGGAAGTGATCCTGTCCGAAGACAAGGTGACCGGTACGCTGGCGAACGGCGACCGCTTCACCGCCAATGTCGTGCGCGACCCCGACCTGCTCAAGATGCTCAACGACAATGGCGTCAAATATGACGGACAGCCGGCCGAAACCCCCAACTTCTGGATGTATATGCTCGTCCAGTCGCTGCCTTTCCTGCTCATCCTCGGCATCGCCTTTTTCGTCTTTCGCCAGGTGCAGAAAAATAACGGATCGGGCGCGATGGGTTTTGGCAAGTCGCGCGCCAAGATGCTCACCGAAAAACAGGGCCGCGTGACCTTTGACGATGTCGCGGGCATCGACGAAGCGCGCGAAGAGCTTGAGGAAATCGTAGAGTTCCTGAAAGACCCCAGCAAATTTTCCAAGCTCGGCGGCCAGATTCCGAAGGGCGCCTTGCTCGTCGGTTCGCCCGGCACGGGCAAGACCTTGCTCGCCCGCGCCATCGCGGGCGAGGCAGGCGTTCCCTTCTTCACCATTTCGGGGTCGGATTTCGTCGAAATGTTCGTCGGCGTCGGCGCGAGCCGCGTCCGCGACATGTTCGAGCAAGCCAAGCGCAACGCGCCGTGCATCGTCTTCATCGACGAAATCGACGCGGTCGGGCGCCATCGCGGGGCGGGCCTTGGCAACGGCAATGACGAGCGCGAACAGACGCTGAACCAGCTCCTTGTCGAAATGGACGGGTTCGAGGCGAACGAAGGCATCATCATCGTCGCGGCGACCAACCGCCCCGACGTGCTCGACCCCGCGCTGCTGCGCCCCGGTCGCTTCGACCGTCAGGTCGTCGTGCCGCGTCCCGATATCGAAGGCCGCCAGAAGATACTGGAGGTTCACACGCGCAAGAAGCCGCTGGCGCCCGACGTCGACCTGCGCCGCATCGCGCGCGGAACGCCGGGCTTTTCGGGCGCCGATCTTGCCAATCTGTGCAACGAGGCGGCGCTGCTCGCCGCGCGCAAGGGCAAGCGCCTGATCGCGTCGGACGAGTTTGAGGAAGCCAAGGACAAGGTCATGATGGGCGCCGAGCGCCGGTCGATGGTGATGACCGAGGACGAGAAGAAGGCAACCGCCTATCACGAGGCCGGTCACGCGCTGGTTTCGCTGCACGTCGAGGGCAATGACCCGCTTCACAAGGTCACGATCATTCCCCGCGGCCGCGCGCTGGGCGTGACGTGGAACCTGCCCGAACGCGACCGTTATTCGCAGAATATGAAGCAGATGAAGGCGCGTCTCGCGCTCTGCTTTGGCGGTCGCATCGCCGAACAGCTCATCTATGGCGAAGACGAGCTCAACACGGGCGCGTCGAACGACATTCAGCAGGCGACCGACATGGCGCGCGCGATGGTCATGGAATATGGCATGTCCGAAAAGCTGGGCTGGCTGCGCTACCGCGACAATCAGGACGAGGTGTTCCTCGGTCACAGCGTCTCGCGCGCGCAGAATATGTCGGAAGAAACCGCCAAGCTGATCGACGCCGAAGTCCGCCGCCTTGTCGAAGAGGGCGAAGCCGTCGCGCGCAAGGTGCTCACCGAACATATCGACGAGCTGCACCTGCTTGCCGCCGCGCTGCTCGAATATGAAACGCTTTCGGGCGAGGAAGCGAAGCGCGCGATCAAGGGCGAGGACATCGGCCGCGAGGACGACGCCGACAAGCGCGGCACACCCGTCAAGGGCCATGCCGGCGGCCTGCCGCAGATCAAGCGCAAGCCGCGTCCCTTTGGCGACGCCAACCCGCAGGGCGCCTAGCTTTTACGCCTGTCGGGTTCGATGTGATGGGCGGGGCCCCGTTTCGGCACATGACCCTTCATGTGCGAATCCTGCTCCTCGGCCTTTGCGCGCCTCTGCTGTGCGCCATGGCGCCGGGCGACATGAGCGTCGCCGCCTTTCTGGCGCGTGCAGGACCGCTCGAACGGCTGGGACCGCTGGCGCTTGCGACGCCGCAGGGCCTTGAGCTCAGGAATGAGGTGATCGCGGCGGGCAAGCGCTACAAGGCGCGCATCGACGCCGAGCGCCGTGCCGGCCGGAGGACGACCAGCTGTCCGCCCGAGTCGGGCAGCCTCTCTCCTGAACAATGGCTGGCGCATCTGCGCAGCTATCCGGCAGGCGTGCGCGGGCGGGTCAGCATCTACACCGCATTCGACGCGCTGATGAAGAAACGCTATCCCTGCCCCGCCTGATCCGCCAGGGATGCCGCAACAACGGATAAAGGAGCGATCATGCGGTCAGGTTTAGCGTCCAAGGCCCTGTCGGCACCGACCCGGCCCGCCCCGGCGGCGACGCGGGGTCCGGCAGCAGGCGCGCGATGACGATTTATTGCGACGAATCGGGCGGACTCAACGCCGGCGCGATGACCTTTTCCGCGGTGATGCTGACGCCCGAGGCCGCCGCCGACATCCACGCGCGCTTTCGCAGCGTCACCGGGCTGCGCGGCGAGCTCAAAGGCAGCCGCATCAGCCTTGTCGAACGCGCCTGGTTGCTCGAACTCTTCGACCGCGCGGGCGGCCGCGCATGGGTCGCGGTGGCCGAACGCGACCGGCTTGCGCAGAGCTCCGGCGGCAGGCTGCCGAGCGACCTCGATCTCTATGCCGCGCTGCTCGACCTCGCGATCGGCCGCTGGCTGCCCGAAACGGGCGGCGTCTGCACCGATGTCGTGATCGACGACGGACGCTACGATCCCGATATCCTGGGCCGTGTCCGCGCCGAGATCCAGGCGGGGCTCGGCCAGTGGGGCCGCGCCTCGCTCGCCGACAGTCGGCGAAGCGAAGGCGTCCAGATCGCCGATGTCATCGCCAACAGCCTGTTCAACATCGCTGTCAAATCGCCACGCGCCCGCCGCATACGGACGATCCTGAATCCGCTGATCGAGACAGGGGCGATCCGCGTCGCCAACCTCACCGCCATGCCATAGCAAAAGGGCCGCAGTTTCCTGCGGCCCCGTTGGCGATCCATTCGCTTCGATTTATTCGAAGTCGCCGCCGCCGCCGGCGGGGCTGCGCGGCGGCGCCGCTGCGGTCAGGCGCAGCGCTTCGGCCGAGCGGCTGATCGAGCTGATTTCATCGGGCGTATCGTCGTCGTCAATGACGACCTTCTGCATCGACCCGACGAGCGCTTCCTGCAAATCCTTCGGACGGATCGTCTGCTCGGCGATTTCGCGCAGCGCGACGACGGGATTCTTGTCGCGGTCGCGGTCGACGGTCAGCTCCGAGCCGCCCGAAATTTCGCGGGCGCGATGCGCGGAGAGCAGGACCAGGTCGAAACGGTTGGGAACTTTGTCGACGCAATCCTCGACGGTAACGCGGGCCATGATATTTCCTTAAACGGGAGAGGCCAGCCCTGTATGGGGCATGGCGGCAAGCGCTGCGCGCTAGCAGGCTCGGCTTCGCCTGTCAACGAACGCGCCGCCCTTGCGGCACGTGACGATGCCGGCCTATGAACGGGCATGACCGCCCCCTGCCCCACCGCCGATCCGATGCAAGGGCTGACGGCAGAGGTCGCGGAGCACCGGATCGAACTGATCCTCGATGGCGGCGAACGGCTGGCGCGGCTGATCGCGCTGATCGACGGCGCCGCACGCAGTATCGACCTGATCATGTATATTTTCGAAAGCGACGCGGCCGGCCTGCATGTGCTGCGTGCCCTGACCGCCGCCGCACGCCGGGGGGTGCGCGTGCGTGCACTGATCGACAGCTTCGGGTCGGGCGACACCCCCGACGCCATGTTCGCGCCGCTGCGCGAAGCGGGCGGCAGCGCAACCTTCTTCTCGCGCCGCTGGCGCTCGACCTATCTCATCCGCAATCACCAGAAGCTGATCCTGATCGACGACGCCATCGCCATCACCGGCGGCTTCAACATCGCCGACGATTATCTGAGCCCGCCGCGTAGCGATTGCTGGTTCGATATCGGCATGGTGATTGAGGGACCAAGCGTCGCGCGCGCGGTCGACTGGTTCGCCGAAATCCACGATTATACCGTCCATCACGACGGCAAGCTCCTGATTCTGCGCCGCCTGATCCGCGAATGGCCGGTCAATGGCGGCCCGGTATCCTGGCTCGTCGGCGGGCCGACACAGCGTCTGTCCCCATGGGCGCGCGCGGTGCGCGCCGACCTCGACGGCGCGCGCCAGCTCGACATGGCGATGGCCTATTTCTCGCCAGGACAAGGCCTGCTTCGCCGCCTCGGCCGCGTCGCGCAGCGGGGCCGCGCGCGCCTTGTCATGGCGGGCAAGTCCGACAATGGCGCAACCATCGGCGCGTCGCGCCTGCTTTATGGCTATCTGCTCCGCAAGGGGGCCGAAGTCTGGGAATATCGGCCGTGCAAGCTGCACATGAAGCTGATCGTCGTCGACGACGTCGTCTATATCGGCTCGGCCAATTTCGACGTGCGCAGCCTGTTCGTCAATGTCGAGCTGATGGTGCGGATCGCCGATGCGGGCTTTGCGGCGCAGATGCGGCACTTCGTCGCGGATCTCCGGCCCGATTGCGAGCTTATTACGGCCGAAGCGCACAAAGGGCGCGCAGGCTGGTGGACGCGGCTGCGCTGGACGCTCGCCTGGTTCGTCGTCGGCGTCGCCGATTACACCGTGTCGCGCAAACTCAACTTCGGCCTCGGCGATCCTGACCCCGACGTTTAATCCTTCCACCCCCAGAAGAGGAAGCAGGGCGGGACATTGACCCACTCGAACGCCTGGTCGATGCGCGCGAAATGCGCGGCAAGGAAATCGCGCGCGCGGGCGCGGAACTGATAGACGAGGAAGGCGCCGCCGGGGCGCAAAATGCGGTGAGTCGCCGCGGCGATCGCCGGGCCGACCCCGGCGGGCAGCGTCGAAAAAGGCAGGCCCGACAGCACATAATCGGCATGATCGAACCCGTGCGCGCGAACGATTGCCTCGACGTCCGCGGCGGAGCCATGAACCGCGATAAAGCGGCTGTCGCGGATATCCTTCCGCAAATAATCGATGAAATCCTCGTTCGTGTCGATCGCGATCAAGGTCGCGTCGCCCGCCATCCGTTCGAGCACCGGTCGGCAGAAGGTGCCGACGCCGGGGCCATATTCGACGAACAATCTGGTATTCTTCCAGTCGACGGGTTTCAGCATGTGGCCGATCAGCGTCGGCGACGACGGCACGATCGATCCGACCATCACCGGATGCTTGATGAACCCGCGCACGAACATGCCCCACGGCCCGAAAAAGCGCTTCATCCCCTCGCGCAGTCGGCGGACCAGCGGGGCTTTGGTTTGTTGGGCCTGCGCCCGCGGATTGGTCATAATGGCTTTCGCGTTGTTGGGTCGGTCGATTGCGTGGCAAAATCAGGGGCGTCGCGCAAGGAAAGAGTCTGTCTTGACTCTGGACAGCGGGGCTTTGGCGTGTAGGGAGAAGCGGCACTATCGACCGGAAAACCAGGGGGCGGACATGGCGACGGCATCGCATTCCATTCCCCCCGACCGCATGGCGGTGCTGTTTGCGGTGATGCTGGTCGCGGCGGCGGGCAACACCGCTATGCAGTCGATCCTGCCCGCGATCGGTGCCAAATTGCACATCCCCGACGTGTGGGTCAGCCTGGCGTTCAGCTGGTCGGCCCTGCTCTGGGTGCTCACCGCGCCGCACTGGGCGCGCCAGTCGGACCGGCGCGGGCGCAAGGCGCTGATGGCGCTGGGCGTGATCGGTTTCCTGTCGTCCATGGCGCTCTGCGGGCTCGTCCTGTGGTCGGGGCTTCAGGGCTGGCTCGCGGCGGGCATGACCTTCATCCTCTTTGCGCTGTTCCGCAGTCTCTACGGCGGGCTGGGCTCCGCCGCGCCGCCCGCGGTACAGGCCTATGTCGCCGCGCGCACCGACCCCGAACAGCGCACGCAGGCGCTTTCGCTCGTCTCATCCTCCTTTGGCCTCGGCACGGTGATCGGCCCCGCGGTCGCGCCCTTCTTCATCCTTCCGGTCGTCGGTCTCGCGGGGCCGCTGCTCGTTTTTGCGCTCATCGGGCTCGCCGTGCTCATCGCGCTGCGCTGGCGCCTTCCCAACGACGTCCCGCGCTTTGCCGCGCGCGGCTCGATCATGTCCTATCCGACCACCGGCGCCGCATCGCAAGCCGCCACGGACGAGGAAGGAGTCGACGAAGCCCAATCCCCCGACGGAGGCACGCCGCTGTCCGAGCCGCTGCGCTGGACCGACAGGCGCGTCCGGCCCTGGCTGGTGGCGGGCTTCCTCGGCGGGCAGGCGCAGGCGATGGTGCTCGGCGTGATCGGCTTTCTGATCCTCGACCGGCTCAACCTGCGGATGCATCCCGACGAGGGCGCGGCGATGACCGGAATTGTGCTGATGGCAGGCGCCTTTGCAACCTTGCTCTCGCAATGGGGGCTGATCCCGCTGCTCAAAATGTCGCCGCGCACCGCGGTGCTCGGCGGCGCCGCGCTCGGCGGCGCGGGGACGCTGCTCACCGGTCTTTCATACGATTTTCACGGCATCATCATCGGCTTCGCGCTCGCCTCGCTCGGCTTCGGGCTGTTCCGTCCGGGGTTCACCGCCGGGGCATCGCTCGCCGTGCCGCGCCGCGACCAGGGCGGGATCGCGGGGATGACCGCTTCGATCAACGGATCGGCCTATATCGTCTCCCCCGCGATCGGCGTGCTCGTCTATAACTGGCACCCCATCGTGGCCTATGCCCTGATGGCGAGCCTCTGCGGCTGGCTCGTGCTCTGGGGCTGGTCGGCGCTGCGCCCTTCGACGGCTTGAGTCGTTGCCCATCCTGCTCCGCCATCCGTCGGTCATCGCTGATGCAAAGGGGATCAGCGCCGTCAACCTCTAGTCCCGCGGCTCCTCATGCTTCCGGTCGCGGACGGGCTTCAGCATTCCTGGCGCGAAAAAGCCGATGGGGTCGACGCTCATCGCCTTCTGCTTGATCTCGCCCTGGATCTTTTCATAGTCGCGCTCCATCGCCTCGGTGACCGACGCGCGAGTATCCTTGAGCGCGCTTTCGAAATCCGCCATCGTCACGACCTCGCTCGTCATCGACCGCTTGAGCGCGGCCAGTCCCGCGCGACGCACCAGATCCTCCAGGTCGGCGCCGGTGAACCGGTCCGCGCGTGCTGCCAGCGCGTCGAGGTCGACATCCTCCGCCAGCGGCATCTTTGCCGTGTGGATTTCCAATATCCGTTTGCGGCCGCCCGCATCGGGCACCGACACATAGATCAGTTCGTCGAGGCGTCCGGGGCGCAGCAACGCGGGATCGATCAGGTTCGGGCGGTTGGTCGCGCCGATCACGACGACCGACTGCATCTCTTCGATCCCGTCCATTTCAGCCAGGATCGTGTTGACGACGCGCTCGGTCACCTGCGGCTCGCCCGACGTCCCGCTGCCGCGCGCGGGAACCAGGCTGTCGAGTTCGTCGATGAAGATGATCGTCGGCGCGACCGCGCGCGCCCGCGCGAACAGCCGCGCGATCTGCTGCTCGCTTTCGCCATACCATTTGGACAGCAGGTCCGACGATTTGATTGCGATGAAATTGGCGTCCGATTCGCGCGCCGCCGCCTTCGCAAGCAGGGTCTTGCCGGTGCCCGGCGGGCCATAGAGCAGGAAACCCTTGGCCGGGCGGATGCCCAGCCGCCGGAAGGCTTCGGGGTGCTTCAGCGGCAATTCGATGCCCTCGATCATCTTGTCGCGCGCCGCGTCGAGCCCGCCGATGTCGGTCCAGCGCGTCTTGGGCGCCTGCACCATCACCTCGCGCATCGCCGATGGCTGAACACGTTTCAGCGCGTTGTTGAAGTCGGCGCGCAGCACGCTGAGTTCGTCGAGCACCTCGGGCGGGATCGTCCCGTCCTCCAGGTTCAGCTTGGGCATGATTCGCCGCACCGCCTCGATCGCCGCCTCGCGCGTCAGCGCGGCCATGTCGGCGCCGACAAAACCAAAGGTGGTGCGCGCCAGTTCGTCAAGGTCGACATCCTCGCCCAGCGGCATCCCGCGCGTGTGAATCCCCAGTATCTCGCGCCGTCCCTTTTCGTCGGGGACGCCGATCACAATCTCGCGGTCAAAACGGCCGGGCCGTCGCAGCGCTTCGTCGATCGCGTCGGGGCGGTTCGTCGCCGCGATGACGACCAGATTGGTCCGCGGCTCCAGCCCGTCCATCAGCGTGAGCAATTGCGCAACGAGGCGCTTTTCAGCCTCGCCCTGCACCTGTCCACGTTTCGGCGCGATCGAATCGATCTCGTCGATGAACAGGATCGACGGCGCGGCCTTGGCCGCCTGCTCGAAAATATCGCGCAGCCGCTTTTCGGACTCGCCATAGGCGCTGCCCATGATCTCCGGCCCGTTGATCAGGAAGAATTGCGCCTCGCTTTCGTTCGCGACCGCGCGCGCAAGCCGCGTCTTGCCCGTTCCCGGCGGGCCGTGCAGCAGTACGCCGCGCGGCGGATCGACGCCGAGGCGGCGGAACAGCTCAGGATAACGCAGCGGCAGTTCGACCATCTCGCGCAACTGGTCGATCGTCTCGCCAAGGCCGCCAAGGTCGTCATAGGTAACGTCGGTGCGGCGCGCGTCTTGCGGCTCCTGATATTCGGGGAGCAGTTCGACCTCGGTATTCTCGTCGATCGTGACGACGCCCTTGGGACTCGCCGACACGACGAGCAGCCGCACTTCGGCCAGCGCATAAGCCGGCGCATTGAGCATCTGGCGCAGCTGTGGCGGCATGTCGCCCGCCGACAAGCGCTGCTGCCCTGCGGTTGCCACCGTGTCGCCCGCGACGAGCGGACGACCGAAAAAACTGCGCTTCAGCGCGTTCGCCGAGCCTTGCAGCCGCAGATTCTCCTGCGCGGGCGCAAAGACGACCCGTGTTGCCGCGCGCGTTTCGACGCGGCTCAGAACCACCACATCACCCGCGCCCGCTCCGGCGTTGGCCCGCTGAAGCCCATCGAGGCGGATGACGTTCAGGCCCTCGTCCTCGGGATAGGGGGCGACGACGCGCGATGCGGTGTCGCGCTTGCCGCTGATCTGCACGATGTCGCCTTCGCTGACGCCCAGCGCGGCCATCGCCGCGCGCGGAATGCGCGCGATCCCGCCGCCGCTTTCCTCGGCGCGGGCGTTCGCAACCTGCAATTTGACCTGTTTTTCTTTTACCGCTGCATCGGCCAAAGCGTGTCTCCCGCAAAATGGTCAGAATGCCGAAGATAGGAGGTCGGTTCCCGATTTGCGACCCCCCGGCGCGCGGCGATTCATGCCGCAGCGCACAAAACTATGGCATGTCCCGCGCGCCCGTGTCATCAACCGCGGTCGTTATGCCCCGCCTTCCTCCCCTCAGCAGCATGGAAGCCTTTCTGGAGGTTGCCCGTCACGGCACGGTCAAGGCGGCCGCGATCGAGCTGGGCCTGTCGATGCCCGCGCTGTCGCGGCGGATCCAGACGCTCGAACATGCCATCGGGCGCCCGCTGTTCAACCGCCACCATCATGGGCTCAGCCTGACCGAGACGGGGCGCACGCTTCAGGGACAGCTTTCGCCGATTCTCGACGAGCTGCGCGCGGTCATCGCCCAGGCGGGCAGTCCCGATGCGTTGCTACGCCTGCACCTCAACGTCCTGCCGCTGTTCGCGCAGCAGCGGCTGTTCCCGCGCCTGCCCGAACTCAGGCGCCAGCATCCCGAACTGCATATCGACATCGACACCATGTCGCATGCCGAGGCGCGGCTGGGCGACGGCATCGACGCCGCCATCGCGCTCGCCCGCTCGATCGACCCGGCGCTCTACGCGGCGCGGCTCGACCAGGACAGGGTGTTCCCGATTGCCGCGCGGACGCTGACCGACGGCGACCGGCCAATCACCGTGCCCGAACAATTGCAACGCATGACTGTGTTGTTGCACCGCGAAATGCCCGAAACCTTCACCGAATGGAAAAAGGCGATCGGCATGCCCTATCTCGAACCCGCGGGGATCGATTATTTCGATTCGGGGCCTCTGATGCTCGAGGCCGCGGCCCAGGGTATCGGCATCGCCTTCATGCATGGCCATCATTTCGACGACGCACACGACCCGCGCCTCGTGCGCCTGTTCGACTATGACGTCGACAGTCCCTACAGCTACTGGTTCGTCTGCCGCCCGCGCGCGCTGCGCCAGCCGGCGGTCAAGCTGTTTCACGACTGGCTGCTCGCCGCCAGAATCTGACGCTCCGTCTATCGCGATCCAGGGGAAATGGTGCTGCTGGACAGGATTGAACTGTCGACCTCGTCATTACCAATGACGCGCTCTACCACTGAGCTACAGCAGCAACCGGGCCGTCGTGCAAAGCGATGCGCACGGGGCAGGCGCGGCCTATGGCGGGGCGTCCTTCACCTGTCAAGGTGCGAGGCTTGACGACTGGATGATTTCGCGGGCATGGCCGCATCCGTGAGCAAGACGCCCTCCCCCGCCGATCCCGAACGCGAACGCCGTTTGGCGGAGGCGCTTCGGGAAAATCTGCGCAAACGCAAGGCACAGGCTCGCGAGGCAAAGCGCGAAACGCCGCCTAAAGACTGACGCTCACCGTCACGTCATCGCCTTCGGCCAGCCCCTCGGCCTTGCGCACCGCGGCCTTGACCGGCAACAGCCATCCGCCGCTTTCCCGATGCGGAAAGACCGAAGTGGTCCAGCTTGTATCGCCGATCGTCGCGCGCACCCTGGCCGATCCGAACCCGCGCCGCCCGTCGAGCCATTGTCCGCCGATCGCCGCCAGCCGGATGCCGTCGGCCGCCTCGCCCGTGATGGTCACAAAGAACCAGGCGGCCGGCGCCGTCGCCGATTGCCAGCGCCACAGCGGCGTCGTGACGGTGAAGGATTCCAAGCGGCCTTACTTCGCTCGAACCGCGCGCACCGGGACCGGGATGTTGCAGATGTCGGCGCCGCCCGCAGGCGTGATGAAAAAGGGATCGCGGCGGTTGGCGCGGGCGTCGGCATATTTCGCAAAGCTGCCGCTCTCGGTGGACAGATACTCGAAACGCGGCTGATCGGCCTGCGGCAATTGGGTGGCGAGGCGGATCGAGACGATCGGGACGCGCTCGGCTTGCGTTTCATAAAAGCCCAGCCCGCCCGTGCCGCGCGGCAGGCTCGACAGATGCTCGATCCCGCTGATCACGCGGCCGACGAGGGCGATATTGCGGTCAAGGTGGCGCGGGGCGTGGCCGATGACGGTGTAAAGTTCCGCGCCGCTGCCGGTATCGGGCGACAGGTTGCGGCCCACGCCGACCATGGCATAGCAATGGACCGGCCACATTGCATCGGCAGTCCACGCAACGGGCCACCCCGCCAGAACGCCGTGATGCGGCGCATATGCACCATTGGCAGACGGTAACCAAGTGGTTCGACCGCGCTGTCGCTGCGAAAGATATTCACTCTCCGGCACCGTCACCAACCCGTCGGGCAACGCCTTCTTCTCGGTCGCATCGCCCCATTGGACGACATAATTGTCCTGCACCCGGTTGATGCTCGTCCCGTCCCACCAGCGGGCGGCGGCAAGCTTGCGGATATTGCCGATCCAACCCTGGCTGAACGGCGCGGGCATCAGCTGGATGACGATGCGGCGCGCCTTGCCCGCGACGTCCGGTGCCAGATCCATCACCAGCAGGTCGGACGCCGGAATCGCGACCCAGTCGGCCGCGGGCGCCGCATCGACGATTTCGCCGGGCGATGGCGCCGCAGCCGGCGCGTCCTTTGCAGCGACAGGAAGGGCCAGGGCGAAGGCCGCGACGGCGGCAAGCAGGCGATGGGTCATGCGTCCTGTCTGCCACGGCCAACCCGCTTGCGAAAGCCCCGTCAACCGACTAGGGCGCGCCTTCCAGTGCGAATTGGTTCGGCATCCGATTCACGCTCCGTGCTTTGCACGAAACGACCGGGTGCATGATGCGGAGCGGTGGCCGAGTGGTCGAAGGCGCTCGCCTGGAAAGTGAGTATACGTCAAAAGCGTATCGAGGGTTCGAATCCCTCCCGCTCCGCCAACATCTCAATGCGAATCAATGGGATGGACCTCACGGGGCCAGAAAATCCCCAGCTTCCGCGCCATTTTGCCGGTGGCGACCGAACCTTGGAGACTGCCGGAACCGGTAAATTCGGTCTCTGATCGGATTTTGTCTCTTTTCACCCGAACCCCTGCTGAAAAGGTTCGGTCTCGAAAAGTGACGGTTTTCTGAGGGTTTCGCGGTTTGGGGCAGCCGAACCTTTGCTGCCCTTTTCTGCTTGTCGGGTTGTTTCACAACCGGCGGTGCGAGCAAGCAGTTCGCCTATTTCGTGCTGTTCAGCAGCATCAGCGACCGTTAAGTTGTCGACCGACCCTGTCAGCCGGCACAGCGGGCGAGTAGAGGAAGCCCTGCATCAACTGGCAGCCCATCGAGCGCAGTTGCCGGGCCTGGATGCGGTTTTCCACTCCCTCGGCCACCACTTCGAGATTGAGTTTCCTCCCGAGCCGGATCAGAGTGTCCACCACGGCCTGATCACGGGGATCGGCGTGAAGGCTGGCGATGAAGCTGCGGTCGATCTTCAGCCCCTGTATGGGCAGCTCACGCAGGTGGACAAGCGAGGCATGGCCGGTGCCGAAATCGTCGAGAACGACCTGCATCCCTTCCGCGCAGAGCCGATCGATCGAGCGTCGCGCGCTTTCAGCGCCACGTCCGAGAAAGACCGTTTCGGTGACCTCGAGCTTGAGCAGCCTGCTTGGGATACCCGAGGTGGCCAGCGATCCGAGCAGGGTCTCGGCAAAATACGGATTGCCAAGATCTGCCGCGGTCGCATTGAGGGAGACCGAACCGAAGTCGATGCCCGCATCTAGCCAGGCTGCCATGTCGCGCACAATCGACTCCAGCATGGCGCGGCTGAGCGCGGTCGCCAGTTCGGGGTCCTCGAAGGCGGCCATGATGGCTGACGGCTGTAGGCATGAACGGGAACCTGGCCGACTGAGGCGCAATAGCGCTTCATGACCGGCAATGCGGCCATCGTTGACGCAGACGATGGGTTGATAATGGGGCGTGATCGCCGAGCGCGTGATCGCTTCGCGCGCGCGGCGGACCATCGCGGCGCGCGAGCGCATTTCAGCGCGATGTTCGGGCACGAACCGCACCGCCGTGCCGGGATGCTGACGCTTGGCGGCATAGAGTGCCATGTCGGCTGCCTTGAGCAGGTCAGCCGAGGTCAGGCCGTCAGCCGGCCATGCCGCCAGACCCATGGTCGCCTTGCCGTCAAGCAGGCGATGGGCATGGGAGAAAGGCTGCCGCAGGTCTTCCAGAATGCGGTTGGCCATGGGCAGTAGATCGGTTCCGTCGGCCAGGCCGCCAATTATCAGGGCAAATTCGTCGCCTGCCAGACGGGCGCAGAACACATTGTCGCAAACGAACGTCCCAAGCCGCCTTGCTACCTCGAACAAGAGGGCATCGCCGGCGTCGTGTCCGAAGGTATCATTGATCTGCTTGAACCCGTCGAGATCAAGGATCATCAGGCCGATGGCAGTGTTCTGTTGGGCGTTCCGGATGATCCAGGCGTCGAGCGTCTCGATGAACTGGCGGCGGTTGGGAAGCCCGGTCAGAGCATCGACGGTGGCCGCCTCTTGCAGGCGCCGCTCGCTTTCCAGATGCTGGGTCATGTCGCGGGAAATGGCGAGCAGCTTCACTGGCCTTCCGTCCGGTCCCGGGATGGGCGAGACGATCACATCCCAGGCTCGCTCCGCGCCGGTGAGCGTCGGACACCATCCGGAAAACCGGCCTGTCCTGCCTGCTGCCGCGCGCTTGATCGCTCGTCGGATCGTGCCGCGCCTGGAGGCAGGCCAGAATGATGTGAGCGGTCGGCGGAGAAGCACTTCGGCATGAGAAGCACCAAGCGCCTGTCGACCGATTTCGTTGATGAACAGCAGCCGGCCTTCCAGATCGAGAAGCTTGATGCAATCGTGACTCGAGGCGACGATCGAGCGGTTGAGTGCCTCGCTTTCAGTCAGCGCCTTGTGCATGGCCTTGCGGGCGGACAGATCCTGGAGCGCACCGATCATCCGGTGAGCCTTGCCGACACCGTCGCGCATTAAGATGGCGGTCACCAGCACCTCGGCATAGCTGCCGTCGGCCCGACGGAAGCGATGCTCGCTGACATAGTGGTTGCTATCACCGGCCAGGAGTCTGGCCATCTCGTCCACTACGCGGGGGGCATCGTCGGGGTGGATCTGCTCCATCCACCATGCGCTGTCGGTTGTGAGCTGGCCCGCCTCATAGCCTAGCACACCGCCGAATTCGCCATGGCAGACGATCCGACGTCGGCTCAGATCGTGTTCGTAGATGATGTCCATCGTCGCCTGGCAGACCAGGCGATAGCGTTCCTCCGCCTCGGCCAAGGCCTCGCGCATCAGGATCGTTTCGGAAATGTCGAAGATGAAGCCCTCGATCTCGCTCGGCTCACTCCGGTTGTCGCATAGCGGCACGCCGCGCTCGTAAACCCAGCGAACCCGGCCCTGCCGATCGAGGATGCGATAGCGGATATCGAAGCGCCGGCGCTGGGCTACGGCTTCGGCTACCTCGGCGCGCACCATGGCGCGATCCTCGGGATCGATCAGGCTTTCCCAGTCCTTGCCTTCGAGGAACTCGCGCGGGGGGAAGCCGGTGATGGTTTCCACCTCGGCGTTGACGAAGGTCAGCCGCCAGGGCGGCTCGAGACTGCATCTATAGCAGATGCCGGGCAGGTTGTTGACGATCGCCTCGAGGTGGTGTTGGTGTTCGATGGGCCGTGGCCACGGTTGCCGCCCGGCCGTGACGTCGAGCACGATCCCGCTCGCCAGGCCCTGCCCTTCGTCGACCCTGCCCAGCACGAAGGCCTGCAGCACCCTGCCGGGCCGGACGATCTCGACATGGCTGGACTGTTGAGCGGCATCGGCGGCCGGGAGTATTTCCACGGTCGCGCGGACGCCAGCACAGAGATCGGCAACCTGAGGCAGGCCGACCGGCAGCGCTACCGACGGCGCCACGCCCAGCATGGCCGCAGCCTGCTCGTCGCAGCGGATCACTCCTTTGGCCAGGTCCATCCGCCAGACACCGATATCGGGATCGCTCGAGGCGTTCGACGTTAAATGTCCGATATTCTCCGGCTGTCCGAATTCTTCTGGCCAGCCTATTTGTCGCTTTACGACCCGACCAAGTTCCATTCCGGCTGTTCTCCCCTGCCGAGCGATACCCCCAAATTATTAAGGAGTTGATGCACCCGGACATCTGCGGTCCCCACAGCAAATGCCTGCCCGCAGATTAGGGTCCGGATCTGTAATTGCAGAGCTAGGCGGTGCGATCCCTCGAGG
>NZ_JABWGQ010000029.1 GCF_014595975.1 Sphingopyxis sp. LK2115
CAGGAAGCGGGCGGCCTTGGGGTGTCGGCGCAGACCGGGGGGAGGGGGAAGGTGTCCGCGCCGACGAGAGGAAGGTGAAAGCGCTCAGGCGGCCTTCATCTTCGAAGTGATAACCGAAACGCGGTTCGAGATCGGGGCGAAGCTGTCGTTCGTCAGCTTGACGACGAGTTCGCTGGTCTTCGAGGTCTGCGCGACGGCGGCGTCGAACGCCTTCTTGCTGTTTTCGGCATAAAGCTTGAAGAATTCGGCCGGCGACTTGACGGCGGTATAGCCCTTCAGCGCGGCGGTCGTCTCTTCAAAGCTCTTGCGAGCGAAGGCAACGCCTTCCTGGCCCAGCGTTTCGATGCCCTTGGCTGCGATCTTGCCCGATTCGACAAGCGCTTCAAGGTTGGCCTTGTTGAACTCGACGGCTTCTTCGGCGAGCTTGCTGGTCTTGGCCATGGCTTCTTTCGCCTTTTCGTTGAAATCGGCGGTCAGGGCTTCGGCGCGGGTCTTGGCGTCTTCGGCCATTTTCTTGACGGTGTCGTTCATGCTCTTCAATCCTTTGCTGACGGTGGCGGCGACCGGCTTCGGCGCAGCCTTGGGGGCCATTGTCTTTACGGCCGCATTCGCGGGGGCGGCTTTTTTGGCGGCGGCCTTGGAGGCAGCCGCTTTCCTGGCAACCGGCTTGGCTTTCGCTTTCACCGGCTTCGTCTTGGCTGGCGCCGCGGTGGGCGCCGTTGTCGGCGCAGCGGTCGGCTCCGGGGCCGCAGGAGTCGCCACCGGCTTGGCGGCGGTTTCCAGCGTCGCGGCTTCGAAAGCCTTTTCGGCACTATCCATCTTGGTAGCCATCGGGACAACTCCTTTATGTTGCACTGCACAATATAGGAGCGGATCGGCGATTTCAAGACTATTTTTTGTGCAGCGCACAAATATCGAGAATCGCGTTCCGATAGCAGTCTGGCGGCTGGATATTACCGCAGTTTGACGTAGCGTCCGGGCGCGTCCTCGATCGCCTTGCGGCGCCCCTTGCCGGGAATGCGTGCGCCCTTGGCTGGAATCTTGCTGTCGTCCTGCGCCGCCATCCAGTCGATCCAGTGCGGCCACCAGCTGCCCTTGGTTTCGGTAGCGCGCGCCACGAAATCGTCGAGGGACGCCGCGTCGCTGTCGCCGGTCCAGTATTGATATTTGCCCGCGGCGGGCGGGTTGACGACACCGGCGATATGTCCCGATCCGGCGAGCAGAAAGGTTTTGGGCCCCGACAGATGGTGCATTATCCGCCACACGCTGACCGCTGGCGCGATATGATCTTCGCGACCAGCCTGGACATAGGCGGGGACGGCGATTTTCCGAAGGTCGATTGGCGTGCCGCACACCGACAGGCTGTTCGGGATCACCAGCCGGTTGTCGCGATACAGGTCGGTCAGATATTGGCGGTGCCACTTCGCCGGCAGGTTGGTGGTGTCGCCGTTCCAATAAAGCAGGTCGAAGGGCGGATAATCGTTGCCGAGCAGGTAATTGCTGACGACATAGTTCCAGATAAGGTCGCGCCCGCGCAGGCTGTTGAAAGTGGCCGCCATATAGCGTCCGTCGAGGTAGCCGGGCGCCGACAATTGCTGAAGCAGCGCCAGATAGGCATCGTCGACGAACAGTTTGAGGTCGCCTGCCAGCTCGAAATCCACCTGCGCGGTAAAGAAGGTCGCCGATTTCACCTTGTCGGCCTCGCCGTGCGCCGCGAGCATCGCCAGCGTCGCGGCGAGCGTCGTGCCCGCCACGCAATAGCCGATCGTGTGGACATGCGGGACGCCCAGCAGGTCGCGCACCGTGTCGATCGCATCGACCTGGGCCGTCACATAATCGTCCCAGACGATCTCGCTCATCGTCGCATCGGCCGATTTCCACGACACCATGAACACGGTCAGCCCCTGTTCGGTGGCCCATTTGACAAAGCTTTTCTGCGGATTGAGGTCGAGAATATAGAATCGGTTGATCCACGGCGGAAAGATGACAAGCGGGACGGCGAACACATGCTTTGTCGCCGGATCATATTGGATGAGCTGGTACAGGTCGGTCTCGTGGATGACCTTGCCCGGCGTCGTCGCGATATTGACGCCGACCTCGAAGGCGTCGGGATCGACGTGCGACAGCTGCCCGCGCGACAAGTCGGAAAGCATGTGCCCCAACCCTTTGAGCAGGCTTTCACCGCGCGTTT
>NZ_JABWGQ010000008.1 GCF_014595975.1 Sphingopyxis sp. LK2115
CCGGGGTCGAGGAGGGCGGCGAGGTGTCGATCTTCTATGACCCGATGATCGCCAAGCTGGTGACGTGGGGCAAGACCCGCGACGAGGCGGCCGATTTGCAGGTCGCGGCGCTCGACCGTTTCGAGATCGAGGGGCTGGGCCACAATATCGATTTCCTGTCGGCGATCATGCAGCATCCGCGCTTTCGTTCGGGCGAGCTCACGACCGGTTTCATCGCCGAGGAATATCCCGAAGGCTTCCACGGCGCCGACGCGGACGAGGATGTGACGCGCGCACTCGCCGCAATCGCCGGCTTCATGGCGTCGGCGGAGGCCGACCGCGCCCGCCGCACCGACGGCCAACTCGGCGACCGACTGGATCCGCCCGCCAAATGGCAGGTGACGGTCGGCGGCAGGGACCACAAGGTGAAGGTTGGCCGCAAGCATATCAAGGTCGATGGCGACAAGCTTGACATCGCGCTCGAATATACGCCCGGTGACCGGCTGGTGGTGGCGGAGATCGACGACGGCGAACTGGCCGTGAAGGTCGCCAGAACACGCACCGGCTGGACGATGACGACGCGCGGGCGCATTCACGACGTCCGCGTCCTGCCGTGGCATGTTGCGCCGCTGACCCGGCATATGATCGAGAAAATCCCGCCCGATCTGTCGAAATATCTCATCTGTCCGATGCCGGGACTTCTGGTGGCGCTGCACGTCGGCGAAGGTGACAAGGTCGAGGCGGGCCAGCCGCTTGCGACGGTCGAGGCGATGAAGATGGAAAATATCCTGCGCGCCGAGAAGGCGGGCGTGGTGAAAAGCGTCAACGCGGCGCAGGGCGACAGCCTGGCTGTCGATGCGGTGATTCTGGAGATGGAGTAATTCCCCGGCCCGGTTGCACCGAGATTGTCGCGGCATCGCAGTTTCTTGTTCCCCGCGCTGAAGCAAGGAACAGCCATTTTCCTGCGCGTCGACATCCGTATCGGCACCATTGTCGAAGCGGGCGCTTTTCCCGAAGCACGCAAGCCCGCGTTCAAACTGAAGTTCGACTTTGGCCCCGTGATCGGCGTGAAGAAAAGCAGCGCGCAGATCGTCGATCGTTACACGCTGGACGAACTGGTCGGGCGGCAGGTCGCGGCGGTGGTCAACTTCCCTCCGCGCCAGATTGGCACGTTCCGGTCCGACGTGCTGACCCCGGGGTTCGCCGATGAAGACGGTGCGGTCATCCTTTTTGCGCCCGACCGCGCGGTCCCGAACGGGTCGCGGCTGTTCTGACCATGTCAGCGATGAACCGGGAAGGGCGTTCCGGTAAGCCGTCGTCCCCGGCAGGTGGCACCGGCCGCCGGCGTTATTCTGGGCTGCCTCGCTGCGTAAGCCGTCAGCGGCGCCCGCTTGCACAGGGTGTCGGCTGGTTCCGGTCGTTAAAGGCCGTCCGGTTCAGCCATCCACCAACGCCACGGCTCTGATCCATCCCGCGCTCGCGCGCTCGATCTTCACCGGAAAGCAACTGACGGTGAAACCCGTCGCGGGGATCGCCGACAGGTTTGTCAGCTTTTCAATCTGGTAATAGGGCCGGATGCGTCCCGCCTTATGCCCTTCCCAGATGATCGACGGGTCGCGCGTTTCGGCCCAGCGCCGCGCGGTATGGCTGAACGGCGCGTCCCAGCTCCACGCGTCGGTGCCGACGACCTGCACGCCGCGCTCGGTCAGATACAAGGTTGCTTCGGCGCCCATGCCGCATCCCTGATCGGTGAAATTGTCGGTTCCATAGACCGCGCCCGACTGGACGAGCACGATGTCGAGCGGTTGCAGGTCGTGGCCGATGCGCGCGAGTTCGGCCTCGACCTCGGCACTGCTCACGACATGGCCGTGCGGACGATCCGAAAAGTCGAGCTTCACGCCTGGACGGAAAAAGAGGTCGAGCGGGGCTTCGTCGATCGACGGGGCAGGGGAGGCGCCGCTATCGGTCGTCGAATGATAATGCCACGGTGCGTCCATGTGCGTGCCGTTGTGCGTGCTTAGCGACAGCATCTCGACCGCCCAGCCTTCGCCATCGGGCAGGTCATCGCGCGTCAGGCCGGGAAAGAACATCGCGATCTGTTCCCATGTATGTTCGTGGGTCATATAGCTGATCTGCGGGCGCATCACCGGCGGGTCGGAGACGACATCGTTGGTGATCGGGATGGACAGGTCGATGAATTGCATGAAAGGCATCCTGCCACCGGAACGGCGCGACGCCAAGAAGGCTTGCGCAGCGTCCGCCGCCCGTTAGAGATGGCGCAAAGCCCGCAAGGGGCAGGGGAGAGCATATGACCGACGCAGTTGCCGTCGCCAATCATGGCGCGGCCTATCAGCCGACGCAAAAGGAAATCCGCATGGTCATCGCCGCGTCGTCGGCGGGGACGGTGTTCGAATGGTATGATTTTTTCATTTACGGCACGCTCGCGGCGATTATCGGCAGGGCTTTTTTCCCCAGCGACAATGCGACGCTTGAAACCCTGCTCGTCTGGGCAGGGTTCGCCGTCGGCTTCGGTTTCCGGCCATTGGGTGCGGTGCTTTTCGGCTTCCTTGGCGACCGGCTGGGGCGTAAATATACCTTTCTCGTCACCGTCACCCTGATGGGCATCGCCACCGCGGGGGTCGGCATGATTCCGTCGGCGGCAACGATCGGCATCGCGGCGCCGATCATCGTCATCCTGCTGCGGATATTGCAGGGTCTGGCGCTCGGCGGCGAATATGGCGGTGCGGCGATCTATGTCGCCGAACATTCGCCGCCCGGAAAGCGCGGCTTCTATACCAGCTTCATCCAGGCGAGCGTCGTCGGCGGATTCGTGCTCAGCCTGGTCGTCGTGCTCGGCTGCAAGGCGATGATGCCCGACGCGGTTTGGGAAAGCTGGGGGTGGCGCGTGCCTTTTCTGCTGTCGCTGATCCTGCTCGGTATTTCGTTGTGGATGCGGCTCAAGCTGTCGGAAAGCCCGGTGTTCCAGGCGATGAAGGCAGAAGGTGAGATCGCCAGCAATCCGCTGAAGGAGAGCTTCACCTATCCGGGCAATCCGCGGCGCATCTTCATCGCGCTGTTCGGCATTGCCGCCGGGCTGACGGTGATCTGGTACACCGCGATGTTCTCCGGCCTCTCCTTCCTCAAAGGCCCGATGAAGGTCGAGGATACCGCCGCCGAAATCATCGTCGGGGCCGCGGCAGCGATCGGCATGGGATTTTTTATCTGGGCAGGGCGTCTGTCCGACCGCATCGGGCGCAAGAAGCCGATCGTCTGGGGTTATGGCGCGACGCTGCTGCTGCTGTTCCCGCTGTTCTGGTGGATGGGGAGCGTCGGCAATCCCGCGCTGACCGCCGCGGCGGCAAGGGCGCCGGTCGTCGTCACCGGTTCGCAGTGCAGCTTTGATCCTTTCGCGCAGAGCCAGGCCACGGCGTGCGGGCGAACGCTGGGCGAACTGACGAAACTTGGCGTGCCCTATGCGGTGGTCGAGACGCCGGGCGGCCTCGACAGTGTCGCCGTCCGCATCGGCGGCCGCGAAGTCGCGGGGGAGGATCCCGCGCTGCTCCGGCCCGCGCTCGAGGCGATGGGTTATGATTTTGCGAAGCAGGTTCCGGACCCCGGCGGGATTGCGATCATCTTCCTCGCGCTGCTCGGCCTCAGCGCGCTGTCGGGCTTCACCTATGGCCCCGTCGCGGCGCTGTTGTCCGAAATGTTCCCGCCGCATGTCCGCTATTCGTCGCTGTCGATTCCCTATCATATCGGGACCGGCTATTTTGGCGGATTTCTGCCGCTGATCGCCAGCTTCATCATTGCCAAGACGGGCAATGCCTACGCCGGGCTCTGGTATACCTGGGTCGTCGTGCTTGGGGCGTTTCTGATCACGGCCTTCATGCTCAAGGATCCCGTCGCGGGGCAGTGGGACCGGGCAAGGCATGGGGGGGCGTCCGCGAACTGACGCGCCCCATTGGCGCGGCGCCCGAAGCCGTATAGGGGCGGGGGGATGATCGCCATCGCTCCGCCGCTCCGCCTCCGTCTCGATTCCGCCGCGCTGGTCGCCAACTGGCGCTGGCTTGCCGCGAAAAGCGGCGCGGCGGCGTGCGGCGCGGCGATCAAGGCTGACGGATATGGACTCGGCGCGCGCGCGGTGATGGCGCGGCTCGCCGTCGCGGGTTGCCGCGACTTCTTTGTCGCGACCTGGGCCGAGGCCGCGGCGCTGATGCCGCTGCCCCAGGGTGTTTCGCTGTCGGTGCTCCACGGCGTCGGGGCGGACGATATGGTGGCGGCGCGGCTGCTCCCCGCGCGGCCCGTGCTGAACAGCGTCGAACAGGTGCAGCGCTGGCGCGAAGCGGGGGAGGGGCAGCCGTGCGACGTGATGGTCGATACGGGCATGAATCGCCTTGGTCTGCGCATCGAAGAAGCGTTGAGCGGCGCGCTCGACGGGCTGGCCATTGACACATTGCTGAGCCATCTCGCTTCGGCGGATGAGGATAGCGAGCAGAATGCGAGACAAGTCGCGACCTTCCGCGCCGTTCGCGCGCGCGTTACGGCGCGGCGCTACAGCCTTGCGAACAGCGCGGGTATCTGTCTTGGCGTCGATTATGCCTTCGACCTGACGCGTCCCGGTATCGCCCTTTATGGCGGCACGCCGCGCGAGGAAGCGCGGGGTCATATCGGGCAAGTCGTCTATCCCGAAGCGCGCGTGCTGCAACTGCGCGACGTTCGGGCGGGCGAAAGCGTCGGCTATGGTGCGACATGGCGCGCGGCGCGCGATACGCGCGTCGCGATCGCCAACATGGGCTATGCCGACGGCTATCTGCGCTGCCACGCGGGTTCGGGCGGTGCAACATGGCACGGCCGCGCGTTGCCGCTGATCGGGCGGGTGTCGATGGATTTGACCGCCTTTGACGCGAGCGGCGCAGAAGGGTTGCGCGAAGGCGACTGGCTGGCAATCGATTACGACCTGCCCACGCTCGCGGTCGGCACCGGCTTGTCGCAATATGAACTTCTAACCGGACTGGGAACCAGGTTCGGGCGTCTTATGTGCTGAACATCGACCTGCGCAACCTGCATCCATTCGTCGTCGCATTGAAATCGTGAAGCAAAGAAAAAGCCGCCTTCCCGAAGGAAGGCGGCGAGTTCTTGTCCAATTTCCAAACTATTACCAGCTCGCTTTGATACCGGCGTAGAAGTAACGACCAAAGCTATCATAAGGATCGCCGGCCGCAGTGCCGAGAAGTCCCAGCGGCGGTTGTTTGTCGAACACATTGTCGATGCCGACGTAGAAGTTGAACTTCTTGTCCACTTCCAGATTCGCCCGGAAATTGTGATACAGGGCATCGGGATAATATATCTGTGGAAACTGGTCAGCATTCTGCGGCGGAAGGGTCACGATGTCTCCGGGCGTGCAGGTGCCGCCGCCGGGGATGGTCCCGGTGGACGGGCACGGCCCCTTATAGGAGTTTTGTGCCTCCCACGTCCCGATCGTTTGCTTGCCGATATAACGCAAAGACCAGCTCAGATCGAGATCGCCGAAATCATAGTTGATACTGGCATTGGCTGCCCAGCGCGGGTCGCCAAGTTCGCTCATCTGACGGTTGGGGTTGTTGGGATTCAACGGATCGGTGAAGTTGTCGAGCCGCAGCAGATGGGTAGCGATGGCACGCAGCGACAGGCGATGCCCGTTATCGAACGTCCGGCGATAGGCCATGTCGAAGTCGATGCCTTCGGTCTTTTGCGCCGCAAAGTTGACGCCACCCGAAATCACCGCTCCAGCGGTCTGATCAAACAGGCCGGTTGCCGGATCGCGATTGATCGTCGCACAGAACTGGTTGTTGATCCCGTTTGGACTGTCGTAGCACAGGTTGATGATCGTTTGCGCCGTCAGCGTCGCGATCAGGCTCTTCACCTTGATCTTGTAATAATCGACCGTGAAGTTGAAACCGGGCAGGAAGCTTGGTTCGAACACGGCCCCGATCGTCAGGCTCTTGCCGATTTCATTCTGCAAGGTCGGGTTGCCACCCTGCTGAAAGCTGGTCGACGACGTGCGCGCCGTGCAGTTCACCCAGGGCGAACCGACGGGGTTGTTGAACGCCGTCGAGGAACAGGCGGCCTCCACAGCAGGCGTTACGGTAGCCGGCACACCCGCAGCCGCGCAGTTCGCGGTACGATTGGGGCCGTTGCCGATATTCTGGCTGTCGCACGGGTCGGCGATTTGCGCAAAGTTCTGGCTGAGCGGCGAAAACAGGTCCGATTGCGTGGGTGTGCGAACCGATTTCGCATAGGCCGCGCGGAAGCGAACGTCTGCGATCGGCGCGTAGAGACCCTGGACGTTATAGGCCCAAACCGTACCAGCCGATGTGTTGTAGTCGGAAACGCGAGCCGCCGCACTGACGGTAAGTTCCTTTGCCAGGGGTGCGTCGGCGAGCAGCGGGATGCTGATTTCGCCAAACGCTTCCTTCACCGTCAGCTTGGGCGGCGTGAACGGCTGGATGGCATTGAGGAACGTGCCGCCGCTGGCGGTCAGCTCGTCAAATGCCGATGAGGCGGTCTCCTCGCGATATTCGGCACCCAACGCGAACCCGACCGGACCGCCGGGCAATTCGAACAATTGCGACAGGTCGCCGCCGATGCTGGCCAAGGCCACGAACTCTTCGGCCTTTTCCTTGCGGATGGCCGTCGTGTTGACGAAATCGAGCGCAGCCTGGCTCGGCGCGCCGAAACCGAACACGTTGATCGGCACGCAATCGGGACGATCGTTGGTGGTGCTTGCATCGGCATTAACGCGGCAGACTATCTGCCCCTGTGCGTTGCGCGTCGCATCAAGCGCCAGAAGGAAGCCATCCGGATTGCCGTTGAGGTCAAACAGTTTGAGATTGTTCAGAGACCGCATCTTGGTCTCTAGACGGCCATAGTTCAGCGAGACTTCATAATTCCAGTCGTCGTTGAACGTGCCTTCGACGCCACCCACGATACGGAAGGTGTCGCGATCGTGCAATTCGCCGCGCCCCCCGAAATCGACGTTGAACCGCGACATGGCAAAGGCCCGCGAATCCGGCGTCGCGTTGCAAACACCAAAGCTGCGAAGTGTGTTGAACGCCTGCGAGGTCAGGAAGGGGTTGTCACAGCGCAGGTTGACCCCGCCACCGAAGAAGCCGGGAATGCTGCCCTGCCAGAAGCTTGGCTGGCCTTCCTGCACGGCGTCGACGTGGACATATTTGGCCTCGATGAACGGGCGAAACGCATCGCTGACGTCATAATGCGCGAGCAGATTGATCGCATAACGCTTCAATCCGGCCGCCAGCTGCCCGGTGTTGCGCAGAGTCGATCCCTGGCCGCCCTGCTGATTGCCCGATCCGAAGGGTGAGAAGGCACGGTCAGGAGTATCGATGAAAATATTCCCGTCAGGACCGAAGCGCAGATAGCGGCGCGTAGCGCTGGAGGCCGGGTCAATTGCACCAATCGTACCGCCATCGCTGATCGACGCGTTGTTGATGCCGCACAGGAAGGTATTGTCCGGAATGCCGTCGCCTGCAGCCGGCTCGCCCGTCGTGACGTCGGTCAGCTGGAACTGGCACCGCCCCGAATAAGCGCCCGTCAATTTGTCGCGATCGGTAAAATAGAGCGCGTCCGATTCGGCATATTCCGCAGAGACGGCGACATTGCCGCGGCCATCGGCAAAATTGCGGCCGAAAGTTCCGCTGATAAAGACGTTGCCGCGGTCGCCGCGCGATGAGATACCGCCCTGAGCGCGCAGATTGATTCCTTCAAAGTCCCTCTTGGTGATAAAGTTGACAACGCCGGCGACGGCGTCGGAGCCGTAAATCGCCGAATTGCCGCCGGTGACAATATCCACCCTTTCCAACAGGTCTACGGGAATGGTGTTCACGTCAACCAGGTAGCTGCCAGGGAGCGCAGTAATGTGCCGCTTGCCATTCACCAGCACCAATGTGCGGGCGGTGCCGAGACCACGAAGATCGAGGATATTGAGACCGGCGGTGCCGATAAAACGGGTCGAGTTTCCTTGGCTGAACGTGGAGCGGAGCGAGGGCAGGTCGTTGAGCGTATCACCAAGCGACACATCGCCAGTGTCCGTCAGTTCATCGACCGAAACAGACGTGAGCGGAACGGAGGATTCGAGCGTCGGCCGGGCGATACGCGAGCCGGTGACAACGATCGAGCGGTCACTGTTTTCGTCGGCATCACACACCCCATTTTCATTCGCATCGACGCAGCCTTCGGCCGTGTCCTGCGCAAAAACGGGCTGGCTGACAGATATGGCTACTGCAAAGGCAGCAGCACCCATAAGCAGGTGCGACTTTGTCATTGAATAACTCCCCGGTTGGCCCGTTCGAAATCAGAGAGGAACGGATTGCCTCTCAGAAAGACCGAAAATGCCCTAGGCACAAGCCCTTCATGGCAGTTTTGTGTCGCAACGTCGTGAACTCAGAACATCTGTGACATTTGCGCAACAGTGTCGCAACCATCCAGCGCGAGACGGCGGATAATATGGTTAGCCGGTGACGACAGGAATGCACATCATAACCGGTTCATATGAGAAAATATTACGTATGTATGGTTACTGATGTAACTATATTGCATCGAAGGTTGTGATGCGCGGCTTGGCATCGCTGAAGCAAACACCGAAAGCCGCCGCCCTGTCGGCGCCTTGGGACTCTGTCTCTGCATCGTGCCGCGACCGCGATCTTTGCAAAAGGACGCGCGCATCGAGTCGCCGAAATCATCCGCGCCGCATGTTGCGACGCATCATCATTTGGTGCTAACGCCCAGACTTGTCCGGAACGGCGCGGCTGCCACGAAACCGGGATGTGCAGGAGCTGGGATCATCATGGCGAAGTCCAAGGGGACGGCCGACGACGATGTCGTCACGATCAAGAAATATGCCAATCGGCGGCTCTATGACACCGAGCGCAGTTGCTACATCACGCTCGACGATCTCGGCACGATGGTTCGCGACGGGCGCGAGTTCCGCGTCGTCGATGCCAAGAGCGGCGAGGACATCACGCACAATGTGCTGACGCAGATCATCATGGACACCGAAACGCGCGGTGAAACATTGCTGCCTGTGTCGTTCCTGCGTCAGCTGATCGGCATGTACGGCGACAAGATGCAGGCGATGGTACCGCAATATCTGGAAGCGTCGATGGCGGCTTTCCGCAAGAATCAGCAGGATGTCCGCGCGGCGTTCGAAGGGGCGTTGGGCGCCAGCCCGCTTGCCGAGCTGACCCGACGAAACATGGAAATCTTTCAGCAGGCCGCGGGCGCGTTCCTTCCGGGAGCGAGCAAGGCAAAGGACGCCGAGATTGCGGCGCTGAAGGCCGAGATCGCCGAACTCAAGGCCGAACTGGCCGAGAAGAAATAAGCGCCGCGCCATTCCGCGCCCGAGTATAGAAACAGGACCGATGATCAAACATGCGCTCAGCGTAACCCGTCAGGCCGACTTTGCGGCCTGGTATCAGGACGTGATTGCCGAAGCCGACCTTGCCGAGGAATCGGGCGTGCGCGGCTGCATGGTCATCAAGCCGTGGGGCTATGGCATCTGGGAACGCATCCAGACGTTGATGGATGCAAGCATCAAGGACGCGGGCGTTCAGAACGCCTATTTCCCGCTGTTCATTCCCTTGAGCTTCTTTGAGAAAGAAGCCGATCATGTCGATGGTTTTGCAAAGGAAATGGCCGTTGTCACCCATCATCGGCTGATCGCCGACGGCAAGGGGCGGCTTGTTCCCGATCCGGACGCGAGGCTGGAAGAGCCGCTGATCGTCCGTCCGACTTCGGAAACCGTCATCGGCTCGGCGATGAACCGCTGGGTGCAGAGCTGGCGCGACCTGCCGCTGAAGGTCAACCAGTGGGCCAATGTCGTGCGCTGGGAAATGCGCACGCGCATGTTCCTGCGGACGAGCGAATTTCTGTGGCAGGAGGGCCATACTGCGCACGCCGACAGGGACGACGCCATGGCCGAGACGCTGCGCGCGCTCGGAATGTACCGCGCCTTTGCCGAGGATGTGCTGGCGATGCCCGTGATTGCCGGTGAAAAGCCAGAGAATGAACGCTTTCCCGGCGCGGTCGCGACCTATTCGATCGAAGCGATGATGCAGGACGGCAAGGCGCTCCAGGCCGGCACGTCGCATTATCTTGGCACCGGCTTCGCCGAAGCGGCGAACATTCGTTACCAGGACAGGGACGGCGGCCACAGCCTGTGTCATACGACGAGCTGGGGCACGTCGACGCGAATGATCGGCGGCGTCATCATGACGCATGGCGACGACGATGGCCTGCGTTGCCCGCCGCGCATCGCGCCGTTCCAGATCGTCATCGTCCCGATGCTGCGCGACACTGACGATGACTCGGCAATCCTCGATTATTGCCGCGACCTGGAAGCGCGGCTCAAGGCGCTCGATGCCTTCCGCGAGCCGGTGCGCGTGCTGCTCGACACCGGCGCGAACAAGGCGCAGACGAAACGCTGGGGCTGGGTCAAGAAGGGCGCGCCGATCATCGTCGAGGTCGGCCCGCGCGATGTTGCGGGCGGCAATGTCGCGGTGATCCGCCGCGATCGCCTGTATCAGGACAGCGGGAAGCTCAATTCGGCCTTCATCCCGAAAGATGCGTTCATCGGCGACGCGGCCGCAATGCTCGAGGATATTCAGGCCGGGCTATACGCCGAAGCCAAGGCGCGGCTCGACGCGAATATCCGCCGCGATGTCACCGACCTTGCCGACCATTACGGCGGCGACGACAAGTTCGTCGGCTGGGTCGAGGTGCAGTGGTCGCGCCCGACCGGCGAAAAGCTTGAAAGGATCGTCGAGCAGTTGAAGGCGCTCAAGCTGACGATGCGCAACACCCCGCTCGACGCCGCGCCCGCCGACGGCGCCTGCTTCTTTACCGGCGAACCCGCGGTCGAGCGGGTGCTCATCGGGCGGACCTATTGATATTGTTCACGCCGAGGCGCGGAGGCGCGGAGATGAGCGCGAGCGCCGAGGCGCCCGATAATCGATCGACCGGCGCGACATGGCGCGGCAAAGAGAAGGCTGTTTCCCGGCCGATGCGGCCTCTTCGCGCTCCCGCGCCTCCGCGTGAACCAGACAGGCGACGCTAGATGAAAAAGCCCAAGCCGCAGCCCGGCCTTCCCTCGCGCGACCAGATATTGCGCTTTATCGAGGACAGTCCCGGCGCGATCGGGAAGCGCGAGATTGCCAAGCATTTCGGGCTACGGGGCGCCGACAAGATCGCGCTCAAAGCCTTGCTCAAGGACATGACCGACGAAGGGCTTGTCGACATGGCGCCCGGGCGGGCGTTCCACAAGCATGGCGGCCTGCCGCGTGTCACCGTGCTGCGCGTCGCGGCGGTCGAGGGCGATGCCGTCTGGGCGGTGCCCGATCGCTGGGAGGGCGCCGGGGCGCCGCCGCGGCTGCGCGTGATGGAGAAGGGGCGGCGCGGCGCGCTGGGGATCGGCGACCGCATCCTTGCGCGGACCGAGGAGCGCGGCAGCGGCCATGTCGCGCACGCGATGAAAACATTGCAGGCGGGGGGAGAGACGATCATCGGCGTGCTCGTCTCCGACACCGGCCCCGGCGGCAAGCCGATGATCTGGCTGCGCCCCGCCGACAAGCGCGCGCGTTTCGACTTCGCGGTGTCGGACATGGGCGATGCGGCGATCGGCGACCTTGTCCGTGCCGAACTGTCGGGGGGCGGCCCGGCGACGAAGGCGCGCGTGATCGACCGAATCGGCGATCCCTTCGCGCCGCGCTCGCTCAGCATGATCGCGATCGCAAAGCATGAAATCCCGCACATATTTGGTGACGAGGTCATCGACGAGGCCGAGCGCGCGGCGAAACTGCCGCTGACCCCCGACGGACGCGAGGACCTGCGCGACCTGCCAATCGTCGCGATCGACCCCGTCGACGCGCGCGACCATGACGATGCCGTCTGGGCGATCCCCGACGATAACCCCGGCAACAAGGGTGGTTTCCGCGCCATCGTCGCAATCGCCGACGTCAGTTTTTACGTCCGTCCCGGCGGCGCGCTCGACCGCGAGGCGCGGCGGCGCGGCAACAGCGTCTATTTCCCCGACCAGGTCGTCCCGATGCTGCCCGAGACGCTCTCGGCCGGTGTCTGCTCGCTGAAAGCGGGTGAGGACCGCGCCGCAATGGCATGCCATCTCGTCATCGACAGGCACGGCAAGGTGACGTCATGGCGCTTCGCGCGCGCGCTGGTGCGGCTGCGCGCGAACATCGCTTATGAGGATGCGCAGGCGATGATCGACACGGGCAAGCTCCTCCCCTTCGAGCGAAGGGGTGGGGTGGGGGCTCCCGACAACGCGCCGCGTCGCACCGATAGCGTCCACCCCCCGACCCCCTTCCCTGGAGGAGAAGGGGAGATTTTGTCCGCGCTCCAGAACCTGTGGGCCTGCTGGAAACTGCTCGCCAAGGCGCGCGCGGCGCGGGCGCCGCTCGACCTCGATCTGCCCGAACGGCAGGTCATCCTCGACGAGCAGGGCGGCATCGCCGAAATCCGCGTGCGCGAACGGCTCGACGCGCACCGGCTGATCGAGGATTATATGATCGCGGCAAACGTCGCGGCGGCGAAGGCGCTGGAGGCGAAAAAATCGCCCGTGATGTACCGCATCCACGAACCGCCGAGCCGCGACAAGCTCGTCAGCCTGAAGGATTATCTGGAGACGTTCGATCAGCGTTTTGCCCTGGGGCAGGTCATCACGCCCGCGGTGTTCAACCGCCTGATCGACGGATTTGCGGGCGACGACCGCCTGCCGGAAATCATGGAGGCTATCCTGCGCAGCCAGACGCAGGCCTATTATGGCCCCGCCAATTCGGGGCATTTCGGACTCGCGCTCGGTTCCTACGCGCATTTCACTTCGCCGATCCGCCGCTACGCCGACCTCATCGTCCACCGCGCACTGGTCGACAGTTACCGCCTGGAAGCGCCGGGCAAGCCCAAGGGACTGCCTGCGAAAACCGGGTTGGGAGAGGCCGACGCCAAGGGGTTTTCGCGCATCGGCGAGGCGATCAGTGCGCTCGAACGCCGCGCGATGGAGGCCGAGCGCGAGACGGTCGATCGCTATGTCGCGGCATATCTGGCGGGCAAGGTGGGGGAAGTTGTCGCGGCGCGCATCACGGGGGTGCAGCCGTTCGGCTTTTTCGCAACCGTCGATGGTTTGGGCGGCGACGGGCTGGTGCCGGTATCGACCTTGGGCAGCGAGCGATTCTTTTACGACGAGGCGGCGCGGACGCTTGACAGCGAACATGGCCGCGTCAGCTATAGCGTTGGCCAGCGGCTCGAACTCAGGCTGATGGATGCCAATCCGGTAAGTGGCGCACTGCGCTTTGCACTGCCCGACGCGCCCGACGAAGGTTTCCGCAATCGGCCGCCGCGACGTGACGGGGTGAAGAAGGCGGGCAAGCATATGGTCGGCAAGCGCGGGCGACCGACGAACATCAAGCATAAGGGCAAGCGTCGCTGATCCACCCCGTCGGCATGCCCGCGAAAGCGCGAATCCAGAGCGGGCGTCGGCTGATCCCTTGCTGGTTTCCCGCTTTGGCGAAAATGAAGATATGGTCTACTGTCCGGCCATTTCCCGCAACAGCGCCGCGCTTTCCGCATCCGCCGGGAAAAAGGCCTCGATCGCCAGTTCGGACAGGGTGATGTCGACCGGCGTGCCAAAGATCGTCACCGTGGATACGAACCGGATCTGCCCCAGTGGCGTGTCGAGCATCAGCGGCACCGCGATCCCGTTTGCCGCGCTGCCGTCATGTCCGTCCGCTCCGTCGCCATAGCCCGCCAGCTCGGTCCGCAACGCGACCAGCCCCGCATCGGCGCTTGCGTCGATCTGGTGATCGAGCCGTTCGAACAGGTGCGCGCGCCATTCGCCAAGATTGACGATATGTCGCGCCAGCCCGTCGGGGTGCAACGCAACGCGAAGCACGTTGACCGGCGGTTCCAGCAGGTCGGGCGCCGCGAGCCGGGTGAGCAGCGCGACCGCGCCATTGGCGGCGATCATGTTCCAGTGCCGGTCGACCGCGAGCGCGGGATATGGTTCGTGCCCTTTCAGTACATGGTCGACGATCGCCTTCATGCCCGCCATTTCGGGGCTGTCGAGATCGCGTTCGCGATAATCGGGGGCATAGCCTGCCGCCAGCAGCATCGCGTTGCGTGCGCGGTTGGGCACCTCCAGGCAATCGGCAATCCGTTGCAGCATCAATGCGCTCGGCCGCGAGCGCCCGGTCTCGATGAAGCTGAGGTGCCGGGTCGAAATCTCGGTATCGAGTGCCAGGTCCATCTGGCTCATCCGGCGTCGGATGCGCCATTCGCGAAGCTGTTCGCCGACGGGTGCGGGGGTCATGGCCTGTCTCCTTCGTAACGGCAGCTATACCTCGGCCTTCGCTTTTTCCATTACCCTGGGCGTAATCGACGCCATTCGCTTTCGGGTCCAATTGGAGCGGGTCGAAAGGAGAATCACCATGTCGATCCGCAATCTCAAAACCATTCTTGTCCTCGATGCCGTCACCTGCGCCGGGGTTTTTGCCGCAGGCCTGCTGGCCGCGGACCCCGTCGGCGCGCTGTTTGGCCTGCCCGCGCAGGTGGTTTCGATCGGCGGCTGGATATGCCTTGCCGCCGCGCTGCTGATGATCGTCGCCGCGCGTCAGGCGGTGCCGAACGCCGCGCTCGTCAAGCTGATCGCGATCGGCAACCTCGGCTGGGTTGCCGCGAGCTTTGCTGTGCTCGCAACTTTCGCGGGCCAGATGACCGGCCTCGGCATCACGGTCGTAACCGTTCAGGCGCTCGGTGTGCTCGGCTTTGCGATTCTCGAATGGAAGGGCGCTGTAGCGCCTGCCGCTGCCGTTACCGTCTGAACGCGCATCAGCTCAACGCATCGAGCCGGGCGAGGTCGATCCCGCCCGGCACCAGCATCACCGGACAGGGGAGCGTGCCCGCATCCTGTCCGGTGAAATGCGACACCAGCGGGCCGGGCGCGCCGGTGGCGGCAGTGGCCAGCACGAGCGCGGCAATCTCGTCGCTCGCGCCGATGACTTCGCGCACGACATCGACGGGCTTGCCCGATTTCACCATGATCTGGGGCGTCACGCCGGCTTCCTTGACGACCGCGTCGGCGGCGGCGGCGACCAGTTGCTCGGCATGTTCGCGCGCCTCGGCCTCGATCGTTGCCTGGACGCCGCCAAAGGCGACGAAATCCTGGGGAGGGACGATGGCGAGCACCATGACGCCGCCGCCCGTCCGCGCCGCGCGCCGCGCCGCAAAGCGCAGCGCCAGCGACGCCTCCGGGCTGTCGTCGATCACCACCAGATATGTCCGCATCGCCCCGACCCCTTGATATCCTTGGGGCGAGACTGCGTCACATTCGTATGAAACGCAAGTTTGGCCCGCTGGACCTTGACCGGCGCACGGCTTATGGCGAGGAAGAATCCGTAGCGGCAGGCGCGGCCTGCAAGACTGACAGGGACACGCCTAGACATGCCAATCGAACTCAAAATGCCCGCTCTCTCGCCGACGATGGAGGAGGGCACGCTCGCCAAATGGCTGGTGAAGGAGGGTGATGAGGTCAAGGCGGGCGACCTGATCGCCGAGATCGAGACCGACAAGGCGACGATGGAGTTCGAAGCGGTCGACGAAGGCGTGGTGAGCCAGATTCTCGTCGCCGAGGGGACCGACGGGGTGAAGGTCGGCACCGTGATCGCGGTGATTGCGGGCGAGGGAGAGGATGCGAGCGAAGCGAAGGCGACGCCCGCTCCGGCGGCCGCGCCCGCTCCGGTGGAAGCACCTTCATCTCAATCCGTTCGCGCTGAGCCTGTCGAAGCGCCCCCCGCCTCGTCTCCGGCCGAAGGGAAGAAGGACGGTCCTTCGACAAGCTCAGGGCAAAGGGAAAAAGACGAAAGGATCAAGGCCAGCCCGCTCGCCAAGCGGCTCGCCGCCGAGCGGGGCATCGACCTCAAAACCCTGACCGGCACCGGCCCTGGCGGTCGCATCGTCAAGGCCGATCTCGAAAACGCGCCCGCGGGTGCCGCTGCGCCGTCGGCAACGGCCGCGCAGGTTCCCCCAGCCGCCGCGCCTGCCGCTGCCCCGGCCCCCGTCGGCCCGATCCCCGATTTCGGCATCCCGCACGAGGATGAAAAGCTGTCGGGCATGCGCAAGACGATCGCGCGCCGCCTGACGCAGTCGATGCAGGAAGCGCCGCACATCTATCTCACCGTCGATATTCGCCTCGATGCGCTGTTGAAGCTGCGCGGCGAACTTAACGCCAGCCTTGCCGATCGCGGCGTCAAGCTCAGCGTCAACGACATGCTGATCAAGGCGCTCGCGGTGGCATTGGAGCGCGTGCCGCAGTGCAACGTCAGCTTCGGCGGCGACGTGATGCGCTTCTACAAGCGCGCCGACATTTCGGTGGCGGTCAGCATTCCGGGCGGGTTGATCACCCCGATCATCACCGACGCGGGGGCCAAGTCGTTGTCGAAAATCTCGACCGAAATGGCCGAGCTCGCGGGCCGGGCCAAGGAAGGCAAGCTGAAGCCCGAGGAGTATCAGGGCGGCACCGCCAGCATCTCCAACATGGGGATGATGGGGATCAAGCAGTTCACCGCCGTCATCAACCCGCCGCAGGCGATGATCATGGCGATCGGCGCGGGCGAGAAGCGGCCCTATGTGGTCGACGACGCGCTGGCGATCGCCACGGTCATGTCGGCGACCGGCAGCTTCGACCACCGGGCGATCGATGGCGCGGACGGGGCGCTGCTGATGAAGACGTTCAAGGAACTGGTGGAGAGCCCGCTGGGGCTGGTGGCGTAAATGCCCGTGAAGGGGCAAAGCCCCTCTCCCGCGAGGGGAGGGGCTTTTGAAGGAGCCCATAATGGCTGATACCAAATACGACCTCATCGTGCTCGGCTCGGGCCCGGGCGGCTATGTCGCGGCGATCCGTGCGGCGCAGCTCGGCATGAAAACCGCAATTGTCGAGCGCGAGAATCTGGGTGGCATCTGCCTCAACTGGGGCTGCATCCCGACCAAGGCGCTGCTGCGCTCGGCCGAAATCTATCATTATATGCAGCATGCCGGCGCCTATGGGCTGAAAGCCGCCGAGATCAGCGCCGACATCGACGCTGTGGTCAAGCGCTCGCGCGGCGTCGCAAAGCAGCTCAATCAGGGCGTCGCGCACCTGATGAAGAAGCACAAGATCAGCGTTCATATGGGCGAGGGCAAGCTGACCGCGCCGGGGAAGCTGGAGGTCAAGGGCGAGAAGGGCACCGAAGCCCTGACCGCCAGGAACATCATCGTCGCAACCGGCGCGCGCGCGCGCGACCTGCCCTTTGCGCCCGCCGACGGCAAACGCATCTGGACCTATCGTCACGCGCTTGTGCCGCCCGAAATGCCCAAGAAGCTGCTCGTCATCGGATCGGGCGCGATCGGGATCGAGTTTGCGAGCTTTTACAGCGATATGGGCGCCGAAGTTACGGTGGTCGAGATGCTCGACCGGCTTGTTCCCGTCGAGGATGCCGATATTTCGGCCTTCCTTGAAAAACAGCTCAAGAAGCAGGGCATGACGATCCATACCGGGGCCGGGGTCGAGGAGCTGAAGACAACCGCCACCGGCATTACCGCGAAGATCAAGGGCAAGGACGGCAAGACCCAAAGCGCCGAGTTCAGCCACGCGATCGTTGCGATCGGCATCGTCCCGAACACCGAGAATATCGGGCTGGAGGCGCTTGGCGTCAAAACGACGAAGGGCCATATCGACACCGACGCGATGTGCCGCACCAATGTCCCCGGCATCTGGGCGATCGGCGACGTCACCGCGCCGCCGTGGCTTGCGCACAAGGCGATGCACGAATCGATCATCGCGGTGGAGGCGATCGCGGGCAATCACCCGCACGCGATGGACGTACGCAACATTCCCGGCTGCACCTATTGCCGACCGCAGATCGCCAGCGTCGGCCTGACCGAGGCGAAGGCGAAGGAGCTGGGTTATGAGGTGAAGGTCGGCACCTTCCCCTTCATCGGCAATGGCAAGGCGATTGCGCTGGGCGAGGCGGAAGGTTTCACCAAGACCGTGTTCGATGCGAAGACCGGCGAACTGCTGGGTGCGCACATGATCGGCGCCGAGGTCACCGAGCTGATCCAGGGCTATACCATCGGCAAGACCGCCGAACTGGTCGAGGATGACTTCATCGGCACCGTCTTTCCGCATCCGACGCTCAGCGAAACGATGCACGAAGGGGTGCTCGCGGCGTTCGGGCGGCCGCTGCATATCTGAGCGTCGTGCGCGTCCGCAATTTTTCCGCTGTCCTAATCGGTTCGCCTTTGCCATCTAGGCAAAGGGCATCAGCAAGGGACGGCCGCGATATGCAATTGAGCGTGAAACTGCACAGTTTTCTGGGGATCATGGGAATTGCCAGCATCGCGCTTGTGGGCGCGGCGAGCACGGGCGCCGCGGCGCAGGAAGCGGTGTCGCAGACGGTCATCACCGCGGCGCGCTACGTCGATGTGCTGAGCGGGAAGGCCGTCGAGCATCCCGCAATCTTCGTCGGTGCCGACGGCCGCATCACCGGCATCGCTGATGCGCGCACCGTGCGCTGGGGCAGCGACGTCAAACATATCGACCTGGGCGGCAAGACGTTGCTCCCCGGCCTCATCGACATGCACGTTCACCTCGACGGCCCCGCCGACATCGGCGGTTATCGCGGGCTGGAGTTTACCGATAGCTTTTGGGGCATGACCGCGGTCAAGAACGCGAACGACATGCTGAACGCCGGTTTCACCACCGTGCGCAATGTCGGGTCGTCCGACCGCAACGACATCGGGCTGAAGCAGGCGATCGATTCGGGCTATGCCACCGGGCCGCGGATCGTGCCCGCGGGCTATGCGCTGGGTGCAACCGGCGGCCATTGCGACAGCACCTTTCTGCCGCCCAGCCTGGAGAAGAAGGACGGCAAGGAGGAAGGGATCGGGGATACGCCCGACGAGCTGCGTTACCAGGTGCGCCGCCAGCGCAAATATGGCGCCGAGGTCATCAAGGTGTGCGCGACCGGCGGCGTCTTTTCGCGCAACACCGAGCCGGGCCAGTTGCAGGTGCCCGAAAACGAGCTGCGCGCGATCGCCGATGAGGCGCACCAATGGGGGCTGCGCGTTGCGGCACACGCGCATGGCGCAGCGGGCATTCGCGCCGCGATCGCAGCGGGCATCGACACGATCGAACATGCCAGCCTGGTCGATGACGAGGGCATCCGCATGGCGGTTGCCCGCCGGCAGCCCGTGTGGTTCGCGATGGACATATACAACACCGAATATACGCAGGCCGAAGGCGCGAAGAATGGCGTGCTGGAGGATAATCTGCGCAAGGATCGCGAGATCGCGCAGATCCAGCGCGACAATTTCCGCAAGGCGCACCGAGCAGGGGTGCGGATGGTGTTCGCGTCGGACGCGGGAGTGATGCCGCACGGCGACGTCGGCAAACAGTTCCGCGTGATGGTCGAATATGGGATGACGCCGATGCAGGCGATTCAGGCCGCGACGAAGAACGCGGCCGAAGCGTTGGGGCGCGAAAAGGACGTCGGCGCGATTGCGGTGGGGCGCTATGCCGACATTGTTGCCGTTGATGGCGACCCGCTCGCGAATGTCCGCGAGTTGGAAAGCGTCGATGCCGTGGTGAAGGGCGGGGTGCTGGTCAAGGGGGAGTAACGCCGCCCTAACGACCGTTCGTGCGGAGCTTGGCGCAGCACCGTTCTTCGTCAAGCGACGCCAAGGGCAGGAGCGGCCCTTTGACAAGCTCAGGGCGGACGCTTTTTGTTTCGACCTCAGCTACACCACCAACCGGTCAAGCAAAGCCTCGCGCATCGCCGGCGTGAAGTTCAGCACGGCTTCGGCATAGCTCGGCACGTCGCCATGATCGCGGCGCACGGTGGCGAGTGCGGCGTCGAGATAGGCGGGGTTGACCGACATCAGCGCGCGGATCGCATCGTCGCGGATTTCGGCGCCATAGCGCGACCGGATATGCGCCGCGCCCTGTGCAATCCGCTCCTCTATCTTGCCTGCGGTGTTGGTGAGCAGATAATCGTGCATCAGATCGTCCTCATGCACGCCGAGCAGCCGGTGCACGATCGCGACCGCAAAGCCCGTGCGGTCCTTGCCCGCGACGCAGTGGACGAGGCTGGGCGCGTCATATTCGGCGAGCGCCGCAAGATAGAGCCGCAGCGTCGCGACGAGCGCGGGGCGATAGGGCATGGCGGCATAGGTGTCGATCATCCGCGCGCGCGCCGTTTCGACATCGATCGCCCCCCCCGCCGCCTGAAGGTGCGGTGCAAGGCCCGCCGTCACGCCGCCTGCAAAGAGCACCCGCGCCGAAAAATTGTCCGACCGGCGACACGGGTGCATCGCGCGTTCGTCGTCGCCGCGCAGGTCGATGACTGTTTCGATCCCCAACTGGTCGAGCATCGCCAGATCGTCGTCGGTCGCGGCTTCATGGTGCGCCGACCGCCACAACATCGCATCGCGCAGCCGTCCGCCGCCTTCGACCGCATAGCCGCCATAATCGCGGAAATTATGGATGCCGGACAAGGGCAGGACGCGCTCGGCGAGCATGGTCATTCTCCTGTGAACACGGGGGACCGCTTTTCGACGAACGCATTGATCGCCTCGCGGTTATCCGCGGTTTCGTGGACGATCGCCTGATAGGCCGCGCTCAGTTCCAAAATATCGCTCATCCGGCTGTGCTGCGCTTCACGCAGCAATCGCTTCGTCAGGCGCAACGCCCGCGGCGGGTTGCAGACGATCCGATCGGCAATGGCGATCGCGCGGTCCAGCAGCTCCGCATCGGGCACGACGTCGGTGACCAGACCATATTCCTTTGCCTGGGCCGCGTCAAAGCGGTCGCCGGTCAGGAACAGTTCGGCGGCGCGCGGGTAACCCAGCACCTTTTGGAGCAGCCAGGCGCCGCCGTCGCCGGGGACGATGCCGACCTTGATGAAGCTGCATGCGAACTTCGCGCTTTCGGCCGCAATGCGGATGTCGCAGGTGCAGGCAAGATCGCAACCAAGACCGATCGCGTGGCCGTTGACCGCGGCGATCATCGGCACCTCGCAATCCATCAGCGCGCGGATCACCGCCTGCACCCCCTTGCGGTAATTGGCGCGCGTCGAGTCGGGCTGGTCGAGCACGCCGATGCCGGTGCGGTCCTGCATCCCCTTCAGGTTGCCGCCGGCGCTGAACGCCTTGCCCCTGCCAGTCAGAATGATCGCGCTGACGCTGCGGTCGTCACCCAGTTCCCGCAGCGTGTCGATAATGTCCCGGCAATCCTCGTGCGTGCCGATCGCGTTCATGCTTTCGGGCTTGTTCATGGTCAGGATCGCGATCCTGCCCCGCCGCTCGACACTCAGAAACTCGCCCATCGCCAATTATCCTTTGCTGCTTCCGAAAAGCTATTGCATGGCTGGCGCGACATGCAAGGCTTTGCGCTCTATCCCTTCGATCCGCCCGGCGATGTGGCCGCGCTGCGCGGCGAACTGCGCGGCTGGCTGGCGGCGAACCAGCCGACGGGCGACATCGTTGCCCGCGCGAATTGCTGGGCGAGTTTCGATCCCGATTTCAGCCGCGCGCTGGGCGGGGCGGGCTATATCGGGATGACGCTGCCGTCGCGCTATGGCGGCGGCGACCGGCATCCGCTCGAACGCTATGTGGTGATCGAGGAACTGCTCGCGGCGGGCGCGCCGGTCGGGGCGCACTGGATCGCCGATCGCCAGACGGGGCCGCTGATCCTGCGCTATGGCAGCGAGGAGCAGCGGCAGCGCTATCTGCCGGGGATCGCGCGGGGCGAGCTTTATGCCTGCATCGGACTGTCCGAACCCGGCGCGGGGTCGGATCTGGCGGCGGTGCGAACGGCGGCGCGCGAGACCGCCGACGGCTGGCGGATCAACGGCCAGAAGATATGGACCACCGGCGCGCATCTGTCGCACATCATGCTGGCGCTGGTGCGCACCGAGGAGGGGAGCGAACGAAATGCGGGCCTGAGCCAGTTGCTGATCGACCTCGACACCCCCGGCATCACGATCCGCCCGATCATCGACATGGCGGGGCGCCATGATTTCAACGAGGTTTTTTTCGACGATGTGCTCGTCCCGCACGGCGCGCTTGTCGGGGAACGCGGGCAGGGGTGGAAACAGGTTACCGCCGAACTCGGCCTGGAACGGTCGGGACCGGAGCGTTACCTGTCGAGCCATGCCCTGCTCGTCGCGCTGATCGACGCGGCGGGGCCTGATCCCGCCCCGCCGGTGGCCGCGCTGATCGGGGAACTCAGCGCCGAGTTGTGGACGCTGCGCCAGCTGTCGATGTCGACCGCGGCCAAGCTGGCGGCGGGTGAGGATCCGATGGTCGAGGCGTCGGTGGTCAAGGAACTGGGCAATGCGTTCGAGCAGGACATGCCACGCCGGGTGCAGGCGATCGTCGATTGCCCGTGGGACGATGCAAGCGATCTTGGCCGGTTGCTCCGTGCCTTGCTGATCGCATCGCCCAGTTTTTCGCTGCGCGGCGGGACGCGCGAAGTGATCCGCGGGATCATCGCCCGCGGACTGGGCCTCAGATGAGCGCGGCGCGCGAAATGCTGTGCGACACCGCGCGGGCGGCGTTTGCCGAGGCGGCGACCGCGGGGATGACGCCGGTCGAGGAGGCTGGCTTTGCCCTGCTGCTGGTGCCGGAGGGCGAGGGCGGTTTCGGCGGCGATTGGGGCGACGTCAATGCCGTATTGCAGATCGCGGGGGCGATGGTGCCCGACCTGCCGATCGCCGCACGGATCGCCCCCGAAGGCTTGCAAGCCGCCGCGACGATCAGCCTGATGGCGGGCGCGATGGGAGCGGCGCTGGCGTTGTCGATCGAGCATGTGAACACGCGCCAGCAGTTCGGGCGACCGCTGGGCAAGTTTCAGGCGGTGCAGCAATCGCTTGCCGTCATGGCGTGCGAGGTGCGTGCGGTGGAGGCGGCGGCAGCGGCACTGGCGGCGCGGCTCGACGTTGTCGGGCGTGATCCCGTGGCCGCTGATTTCGAGATCGCGGCGGCCAAACTCCGTGCAAACCGGGCGGTCGGTGTCGTGACGTCGATCGCGCATCAGGTGCATGGCGCGATCGGCTTTACCCGCGAATATGCGCTGAACCGGGTGACCATCCCGCTGATGCGCTGGCGCGGGGAGCATGGCAACGACGCCCATTGGGCGGCGCGGCTGGGCCGGCAGGTGGCAGGGTTGGGCGGTCAGGGGTTATGGGCGGCCATGACGGAACGGTCGGACAAGAACCGGATGCTTTGATCGGGAAGCGCTGGGCTTTCGCACAGGCGGGAACCGATCACCCGTTCGCGCCATCGGGAGCCAGCGGACGATGGGGCCCCGCCTTCGCGGGGATGCCGCGGCCCTTTACTTTACCGCGCCGCTGTCGCGCAGCGCCGCGATCCGGCCCGCGTCATAACCAAGCGCCGCCAGCACCGCATCGCCATCGGCCCCAACCGCGGGAGCGGGGCGCGGCGTGTCGTTGACCGTGACCGAATAGCGCGGCGCCGGGGCAGGCTGGATTGCGCCGCCGATTTCCACGAAGGTCGCACGCGCGACATTGTGCGGATGCCGCGGCGCCTCGTCGAGCGAGAGGACGGGGGCGAAGCAGATGTCGGTCATCTCCATGATCGCGCACCATTGGTCGCGGGTTCTGGTCGCGAACAGCGCGGTGAGCTTGTCCTTGAGCAGTCCCCATTTCGACGGATCGAGTTGGGCGTCGAAATCGGGGTCGGCGTCGAGGCCGGTCTTTTCGCGGAGCAGGGCATAAAATTGCGGCTCGATCGACCCGATCGAGATGAACTTGCCATCTGCGCACACATAGGTGTCGTAGAAATGGGCGCCGCCATCGAGCATGTTGACCCCGGCCTCGTCCTTCAGCCGCCCCATCGCCTTGAAGCCCCATGTCATGCCCGCGAGCAGCGCCGACCCGTCGGTCATCGCGCAGTCGATCACCTGTCCCTCGCCCGTCCGCGCCGCGTGGAGCAGCGCGCTGGTCATGCCGAACGCCAGCATCATGCCGCCACCGCCGAAATCGCCGACATAATTGACCGGCGGCACAGGCTTTTCGCCCGCGCGCCCTATGCCGTGGAGGACACCCGACAGCGCGATATAGTTGATGTCGTGCCCGGCGGCCTGCGAATAGGGACCATATTGACCCCAGCCGGTCATGCGGCCGTAAACGAGCCGGGGATTGTCGGCGAGCAGCACGTCGGGACCAAGGCCAAGGCGCTCCATCACGCCGGGGCGATAGCCTTCGATGATCGCATCGGCACCGCGGCACAGATCGCGCGCGACCTGCACCGCATCGGGGTTCTTCATGTCGAGCGCGATCGAGGTGCGGTTCCGCGACAGCGGGTCGCGCGGGTCGAGAAAGCCGCCGGGCCGGTCGATGCGGATCAATTCGGCGCCATGGTCGGCGAGCATCATCGCGCAGAAGGGGCCGGGGCCGATCCCGGCGAACTCGATGATCTTGATGCCGCTCAACGGACCCGTCATATCCAACTCCTCTTGTTCCCATTTTCCCGGTGCGCCTCGCGCGTTTGCCCCGGCCTTGTCATATTTGCGCCCTAGGGCACACCAAATCAAAAATCTGCAAGGACGCCGCCATGCTCGATCGCCGCAGTTTTGCACTTGCCGCTCTCGCCTTCGGGGGCTGGCGATCCAGTCGCGCGCGACCGAGAAAGGGCTGATGCCGACGGCGCCGGGCTATGGCCCGTTGCAGCCCGATCCCGCCGGGCTGATCGACCTGCCGCCGGGCTTTTCCTATCGCGTCATTTCCTCGCTGGGCGAGGCGATGAGCGATGGGCATCGCGTTCCCGACCGCGCCGACGGCATGGGCTGTTTCCAGCTGGACGGCGGCCGGATTGCGCTGGTGCGCAATCACGAACTTCAGCCGCGACACGGCAAGGATGGGCCGTTCGGCAAGGATGCGACGCTGCCCGCGGAAGCCTTCGACAGCCGCGCGGGCGCGGCGCTGCCGGGCGGAACGACAACGCTGCTGCTCGATCCCGACAGCCTGGTCGTGGAGAAACAATATCTGAGCCTGGTCGGCACGATCCGCAACTGCGCGGGCGGCATCACGCCGTGGAACAGCTGGCTGACGTGCGAGGAAAGCGTCGATGGCCCCGATCAGGGTGTCGGGCAGCCGCACGGCTGGATTTTCGACGTGCCCGCCGATGCCGGAAAGCTGGTGAAGGCCGAGCCGCTCAAAGCCATGGGGCGCTTCGTCCGCGAAGCAGCGGCGGTCGATCCGCGCACGGGCATCGTCTATATGACCGAGGACCGCGACGACAGCCTCTTCTATCGCTTCATCCCCGACGTGCCGGGATCGCTCCAGCGCGGCGGCCGCTTGCAGGCGCTGGCCTTTCACGACGAGTCGATCCGCGACAGCCGCAACTGGGGCGAACGCCGCATCGCTCCGGGAAGCTGGCTTTTCGTGCGCTGGATCGACCTTGACGACCCCGAAAGCCCCGCCGACGACCTGCGGCATCGCGGCGCCAGACAGGGCGCGGCGATCTTCGCACGCGGCGAGGGCATCCATTGGGGCGCCGACGAGCTTTATTTCACCTGCACGTCGGGCGGCGCCGCGAAAGAGGGGCAGATCATGCGCTACCGGCCCTCGCGGCACGAGGGGGCGGACCGCGAACGCACGGTTCCCGGCCGAATGCAGCTGTTCCTCGAATCGACCGATCCTGCCCATTACAGCTTTGGCGACAATCTGACGGTCGCGCCCAACGGCCATCTGATCGTGTGCGAGGACCAGTATCTCGATACGGTCGACAATCATCTGCGCGGCGTCACTCCCTTTGGCGAAGTCTATCCCTTTGCCCGGATCCGGGTTCAGACCGAACCGGCGGGCGTCTGTTTTTCGCCCGACGGCAAGACGATGTTCGTCAATCTTTACAGTCCGACCAAAACGCTCGCGATCCGCGGTCCCTTTTGATCAGACCCGCTCGATGATGATCGCGGGCGCCATGCCGCCCGCGGCGCACATGGTAACGAGGCCATAGCGGCCGCCCGATCGTTCGAGTTCGTCGAGCGCGGTGCCGATCAGGATCGATCCCGTCGCGCCGATCGGGTGGCCAAGCGCCATGGCGCCGCCGTTGATGTTCACCTTGTCGCGGTCAAGGTCGAGGTCGCGGATGAACTTTTCGGCAACGACCGCGAAGGCCTCGTTGATTTCCCAGACGTCGATATCGTCCTTGGTCAGCCCCGCCTTTTCGAGCACCTTCCTTGCCGCGGGGACCGGCGCATTGAGCATCAGGGTCGGATCGTCGCCGATGTTGGCATAGGCGACGACGCGGGCGCGCGGCTTCAGGCCGTGCTTGTCGGCATAGTCCTTCGAGGTGATGAGCAGCGCCGCAGCGCCGTCGACCACGCCCGACGAGTTGCCGGCATGGTGAAAATGCTGGATTTCAAGGTCGGGATAGCGGCGGTTGATCTGCTGCCGGAAGGTGAAGCCGCCCATGTCGAAATCGGCAAGCGCGGCAAAGCTGGGTTTCAGCGCCGCCAGGCCCTCGGCGGTGGTTTCGGGACGCGGAAACTCCTCATGGTCGAGCGCGACGCTGCCGTCGGGGTTGAGCACCGCGACGAGCGATCTGGCAAAGCGGCCTTCCTTGATCGCGCGGTCGGCGCGCTGCTGGCTGACGAGCGCAAGCGCGTCGAGATCCTCGCGGCTGATCCCCTCGATCGTCGCGATTGCGTCGCCGCAGACGCCCTGATGCGATTGCGGATGCAGTTCATCAAGTGCCTGGTGGCCCGATCCCATCAGGCGGGGTGGCAGGCCCGCGTTCGCCTGTTCGGCGGCGAAGGCGCTGGTATAGCTCATCATCTCGGTGCCGCCCGCGATGACGCAATCTTCCATGCCCGACATGACCGTTGCGGCCGCAAAGTTCACCGAACTGATGCCGCCGCCGCAAAAACGGTCGAGCGTCGTGCCGCTGGCCTTGACGTCATAGCCCGCCGACAGCGCCGCCATGCGGCCGAGATCGCCGCCCTGCTTGCCATTCTGCGACGAAGTGGACCAGACGATGTCGTCGACCGTCGCGGTGTCGAGATGGTTGCGGTCGCGGATGGCGGCAAGCACCGTCGCGGCAAGATGTTGCGGGTGCAGGTGCGACAGCGCGCCCTTGCCGGGCTTGCCGATCCCGCGCGGGGTGCGGACGGCGTCGATGATATAGGCTTCGGGCATAAAGAGTCCTTTCAGCGGGAAATAATGGTTTGATAGGCAAGCTCGCTGCTGCCCCCTTCATGTCGGGCGAATCGGGACAGCACGACGGCGGGCAGGGCCGATGGGCGTCTCGACTTCGCTCGACACGACGGGGGAAGGGATTCGCCATGGTTCAACGCGGGGCCATGCGGATCGCGCCGTCGAGGCGGACGGCCTGGCCGTTGAAATAGGTGTTGCGGACCATTTCCATCGCCAGGCTGGCATATTCTTCGGCCTTGCCGAGCCGCTTGGGGAAGGGGACCGAGGCTTCGAGGCTTTCCTTCACCTTCGGGTTCATGTTGTTGAGAAGGGGCGTCGCGAATACGCCCGGCATGATCGCATTGACACGAATGCCAAGGTCCATGAGGTCGCGCGCCATCGGCAGGACGAGGCCGTTGACCCCCGCCTTTGCCGAACCATAGATGACCTGGCCGATCTGACCGTCCTGCGCCGCAACCGAAGCGGTGAGGATGATTGCGCCACGCTCGCCGTCCTCCATTTCGGGCAAGCTGGCCATGCCTTCGGCGGCGATCGACGCGACCCGATAGCTCGCGGTCAATATCCCCTCGACGCCGAAGGCGTAATCTTCGGTTGGCGTCCTGCGATAACCTCCCGTTTCCTTGTCATAGGCGAGCGTCTTGCCGCGGCGCGACGTCATTGCGCAGTGGACGCAGATGCGCTCCTGCCCATGCGCGGCGCGCGCGCTGGCATAGCCATCGAGCACCGATTGTTCGTCGGTGATGTCGACATGCACGAACAGCCCGCCGATCGACGCCGCGACTTCCTCGCCGAGCGCATCGTTGATGTCGAAGATGGCGACCTTGACGCCCGATGCGGCGAGCGCCTCGGCGGTCGCGCGGCCGAGGCCCGAAGCGCCGCCGGTGACAACGGCAGCCAGGGTGGAGTCGATTTTCATGGAAAGCCTCCTCAGGCGGGGATCTGGTTGAAGGGAATGCCCTTGTCGGGGCGGTGATCCTGCGGCAGGCCGAGGATGCGTTCGGCAATGGTGTTGAGCAACGTTTCGTCCGACCCGCCCGCGATGCGGCCCGTTGGCGCGTTGATCCAGCTCGACGCCCAGTCATCCTTGGGCGAGGCATGTTCGTCGAACGCGAAGGCGCCCGTGCCTTTGAGGTCAAGCGCAAGTTCCGAAAGTTTCTGGCGTGAGCGCACCGCGATGAGCTTGTTCAGCGAGCCTTCGGGGCCGGGAGTCATCCCTGCCTGCATCATCAGCCGTGCACGCATGTTGATGGAATCGAGCCCCGCGCGCATCGCATGGTTGCGCGCGATCTGCTGACGGATACGGCCATCCTCGATCGCGGGACGGCCGTTGAGTTTCACCTCTTTCGCCAGTTCGACGAACAGGTCGAGGTGCGGGCCGAAACCGGCGCTGTCGGTCGCGACATAGCGCTCGATCATCAGCGTCGTCATGGCGACGGCAAAGCCGCCGCCGACCGGCGACATGCGGTGATCGTCGCCGATCTTCACATCGTCGAAGAAAACTTCGTTGACGTGGCTGTCGCCGCCCGCAAGCCTGATCGGGCGCACGGTGACGCCCGGCGCCTTCATGTCGACCCAGAAATAGGTCAGCCCCTTGTGCTTGGGGACCGTCGGGTCCGTTCGCACGACGATGACGCCATAATCGCTATATTGCGCCCAACTGGTCCAGACCTTTTGGCCGTTGATCTTCCACCCGTTGCCGTCGGGCTCGGCGCGCGTGCGCAGGCCCGCAAGGTCGGTGCCGCCCGACGGTTCGGAAAAGAGCTGGCACCAGATTTCCTCGCCCTTGAGCGCCTTGACGACGCGTTCCTTGACGAACGCGCGATCCGACCCGAACTGCATCAGCACGGGCACCGGCATCCCCAGCGATATGCCGAAATAGACGTTGGGAAAGCCGTGCTTCATTTCCTCGGCTTCAAAGCTGATCTTCTCGATATGGCCAAGCCCCTGGCCGCCATATTCGGTTGGCCAGTTGATCCCCGCAAAGCCGGCGTCAAACTTGGCTCGCTGATAGCGGCGGCCGAGCGCGAGATCCTCCTCGACGCTCAGCCCCTTGCGGGCTGCCTTTCCGAACTCGGCCACCATCGATTCACACCAGGCCGTAGCCCTGGCGCGCCAGGCTTCCAGATCGGTCATGCGCTTACTCCTGCAAGGCGGTCGACCAGCACATCTTCCCAGAAGAAGCTGCTGCCTTGTTCGAGCGCGAGCGTTCGCGCGCGGCGCATGTGGAGGTGCAAGCCGATTTCCCACGTAACGCCGATGCCGCCATGGATCTGGACGCAGTCGCGCGCGGCGGTGTCATAGGCTTCCGTTGCCGAAAGGCGCGCCGCGGCGGCGGCGGTGATGAAATCATCCTTGCCCTCGCGCGCGGCGGCGTGGATCGCATTGGCACGCGCGAGTTCGACAAGGCCGTAAAGTTCGGCAATCCGGTGCTTGATCGACTGGAATGCGCCGATCGGCTGGCCGAACGCCTTGCGCGTCACGGCATAATCGCGCGCGATTTCCATCAGGGCCTCGGCGCCGCCGGTCTGTTCGTGCGCGGTCACCACCGCCTGCAGCGCAAGGATGTGGAGCGCCGCCGCGAACGCCGCATCGGCGGTGACGAGCGCTTCCGCGGACGCGTCGGCAAACAGGAGGTCGGCGATGCAGCGGCTGTTGTCGAAGCTGTCGACGGCCCTGCGTTCCACCCCCGCAAGGTCGACGACCAGCAGCGCGGGCGTCCCCCCGTCTTGCGCGAGAATGATCGCGACGTCCGCGAACAGTCCGCCCGATACACCCGGAACCGTTCCTGTGACCTGACCGGCCCGCCATGTCACCGAAGGTTTGGCGGGCAAGGCGTCCGGCCCCGAAGCAAAGGCGATGGCGCCGATGGTCTGGCCGCTTGCAAGGCCTGGAAGCCAGCGTGCCTTCTGATCTTCGCTGCCGTAAAGTTCGATCGCCTTGGCCGCACCGAAACTCGATGTCAGAAAGGGCGCGCCGCTCAGCGTCCGCCCCGCCTGATGCGCGATCAGCCCAAGTTCGACGAGGCCAAGCGCGAGACCGCCGAAGGCTTCGGGAAGCGCAAGCGCAGTCCAGCCCTGTTCCTTCGCCATGGTCCAGAAACCCGCATGATATTGCCCACGAGCGTCGAGCAGCGGCAGCAGATCGTCCTTGCTTACCCTGGCTTCGAGCGCCCGCCGCGATTCGGTTGCGATCGCCTGTTGTCCTTCGTCGTACAAGATCGACATCGGCCCGTTTCCTCTACCCCAAAATCGTTCCGCCATCATTCCGACGTTAACGTAAACGTCAAGTGCTTTGCTGCGCGCCCGGAGCAAGGGTCAACTGGCGTCCGCGTCAGGTGGCCATGGCCGTCCGCTCGACTTTGATCCTTTTGCACGGCCCCATTTGTCAATTTTGGTCGACGCGTCGCGATCGCCGCGGCGTGGCGCTCCTTATCCTTTCTCACAAGGCATGACTGGTTCGCGGACGAGGGCTTCGACCACAGCGGCGATCGGCAGCGCATGATCCGATATGTCCCTTGCGTTCCGTCATGCCGATTCCCTTCGCTTCCTAACCATTATGGCAGTCAACCCGACGTTGACGTAAGCGTCAAGTTATTTCATGGGTCGCCGGGCGATGCCATGCGGGCAGGGTGAGCGAGGAGGGATATTATGGCTTTCAAGACGCGCATTACCGAAATGCTGGGCATCGAACATCCGATCGTTCAGGGCGGGATGCAGAGCGTGGGCTATGCCGAACTGGCCAGCGCGGTGTCGAATGCGGGCGGCCTCGGCATATTGACCGCGCTGACGCAACCCACGCCAGAGGCTCTGCGCGCCGAGATCGAGCGCTGCCGCGCGATGACGGACAAGCCGTTTGGCGTGAACATGACCGTTTTCCCGACGATCAACGCGCCCGACTACAAGGCTTATGCTCAGGCGATTATCGACGGCGGGGTCAAGATCGTCGAAACCGCCGGCACGCAGGCGGTGCGCGAGATCTGGGAGATGCTGAAACCGCACGGGATCACCATCCTCCACAAATGCACCGCGGTCCGCCACGCCCTGTCGGCCGAGCGCGCGGGCTGCGACATCATTTCGATCGACGGATTTGAATGTGCAGGGCATCCCGGCGAGGACGATATTCCCGGCCTGATTCTGATCCCCGCCGCCGCCGACAAGGTGAGGATTCCCTTGCTGGCGTCGGGCGGTTTCGGCGACGGTCGCGGGCTGATCGCGGCGCTGTCGCTGGGGGCCGAGGGGATCAACATGGGGACGCGCTTCTGCGCGACGAAGGAAGCGCCGATCCACGACAATGTGAAGCAGGCCTATATCGACAATGACGAGCGCGGAAGTTTTCTGATCTTTCGCAGCCTCAAAAACACCGCGCGCGTTGGCAAGAGCGCGGTGAGCGAAGAAGTGGTGCGCCGCCTTGCGGTTCCCGGCGCCACCTTCGCCGACGTTGCCGAGTTGGTGAACGGCAAGGCAGGCCGCGAACTGCTCGAAACGGGCGACCTCAGCAAGGGTGTCTTTTGGGCCGGCATGGTCCAGGGGCTGATCCACGACATCCCGACCTGCAAAGAGCTGATCGATCGGATCATCGCCGAAGCCGACGCGATCGTCGACAAGCGCCTGGCGGCGATGCGCGCGTGATGCGCCTGCGCGCTGGCGCACTCCGTTGGCTTTCGATATGATCCGATTCCTGACAGTCTGATTGCATCGAAGCCTGCCGACATCACGGTCCGTCGGCGCCGCAAGGGGGATATTTGAGCCTTATTCAGTATAAGGGTTTCGGGGGTGTCAGCCTGTCCGCCGACATGCTGGGCGACGAAAATGATCCCGCGGTGCTGCTGGTGCCCGACATTGGCCAGCGCCGCGCGATGTGGCGCGATGTCGGCGACGCGCTGGTGCTGTCGGGCCGCCGTGTCGTCAATCTCGACCTGCGCGAGGATGCCGGACCGGAAGAGAGTCGGTCGCTTGCGCCGCATGTCGAGGATCTGCGCGCCGTGCTGGCGCAAATGGGGTCGCGCCCCGTCGTCGTCGCGGGCGGGCGCGGCGGGTGGATCGCGGCGCGCGCGCTGGGGCTTGACGGTGCGCATCTGGCGGCGGGCCTCGTCCTCGTCGACGTGCCGGTGGATCAGCAGGGACCGATGGACGACGTCGCGGCACGGCTTGCGCTGCCGACGCTGGTGGTGCGCGGCGGGCTTGCGCCCGTCAATGATGATATCATTCCCAATGCCTTCGATGCCGCGCTGCCGCTCGGCGAGACGGCGCATATCGACGATTGCGACCTCGCGCTTGCCTCTGATCGCAAGGAGGCATTGCTCGGCCAGCTTCTCGAGTTTCTGGAACGCCGCCAGCCCCGCGAGGCCATGGAGTTCAAGGCCGGGTCGGACCCGCGTACATTGCGCGATGCGATGGGCTGTTTCGCGACGGGCATCACCATCGTCACCGCGCTGGGTGCCGACGGTGCGCCGGTCGGATTGACGGCGAACAGCTTTACTTCGGTCTCGCTCGACCCGCCGCTTCTGTTGGTCTGTATCGCCAATTCGGCTGGAACCGCACCGACGCTTCGGGCCGCCAGGCATTTCGGAGTCAATGTCCTCCAGATCGGTCAGCAGCCGACGTCGAACCGCTTTGCGACGAAGGGCGAGGATCGTTTTGCGAACCAGCCCTGGGCGCCGGGGCAGACAGGCGTGCCGCTGCTCGATGGCTCGCTCGTGTCCTTCGAATGCCAGCACGAATCGCTGCACGAAGCTGGCGACCATTTCATCCTGGTCGGCCGCGTCGTGCGCGCGCAGTTTGAACCGCACCGCGACCCGCTGCTCTATTTCCGCGGCAAGTACCGACGGCTGCACTTTGCGTGATTGGCGGTGGACAAGAGCCTGCGGACGAACTCGCTCTGAATGTCTCTGAGTCACAAGGCAAAACCCGTAAATTCAATGCATCCAGTTGGCAGAGAGTGTTTCCGCTTGCCGAAGTACTGTCTGCACGGCAGCGTCCTGAAGGTCAGGCGGATATCCATGCTTGCGCAAGATCCGCTTCACCAGCACACGCATGCGTGCACGGGCACTTTCACGGTGTGACCAATCCACCGTAACGCTGCCTTTTAGGCTGACGAGAAGCTCGTGCGCGATCACCTTGAGGGAGTCATTGCCCATCAGCTCGACAGCGCTTTCGTTCTCAGCAAGCGCGTCATAGAAGGCGATCTCGTCTTGTGACAGGCCTTCATCTTCGCCTCGACGTTGGGCGGCGCGCACCTCTTTCGCGAGTTCGATCAGTTCCTGCAGTACTTCGACCGTGCTGATGGCATTTGTGTGATAGCGAGCAATGGCGGCTTCGAGGCGCTCGGAAAAGCGCTTCGTTTCAACCACGTTCGTCTTGCTGCGTGAGCGAATTTCATCGTTCAGAAGCTTACGAAGTGCCTCAAGGGCCAGGTTCTTTTTCTCGAGCTGTTGAATTTCCGCGAGGAATTCATCCGAAAGGATCGAGATATCCGGCGTTGTGATCCCTGCGGCCGCGAGAATATCCACGATCCCGGTTGAAACGACCGCACGATCCAGGATTTGCTGAATGGCGAATTCCCTATCAGCAGTGCTCCCACCGCCGCCGTCCAAGGATTTTACCAGCGCAGCCCGAACCGTCTGGAAGAAACCGACTTCATCCCGGATTTCGCGGGCCTCGTCAGTAGCGGAAGCCAAGGCGAAAGCCTTGGACAGCGCAAGCACGGCATCCTGATAGCGTCGATTTTCCTGGCGCTTCGCGTCTTCGCTCGATTCTTTCGCTGCGGCTTCTTGCTGGCGGGCAAGGATCCATTCGATGGCCTCGACGAGCACGACTAGGCGCTCATGGGGCGTACCAGCCAAACCGTGCTCATAGTCGAAGCCGTGGAACATCGCCTTCACGACTTCGTACTTCTCAAGGAGAATGGCGACCGCTTCGGACTCGTCGATCCCGACCTGGCGCTGGTCTGACCCCGAATACTGACCCAGGGCATTCTTTAGGTTCTGAGCGATACCGATGTAGTCAACGACGAGGCCGGCAGGCTTATCACGGAAAACGCGGTTCACCCGGGCGATCGCCTGCATGAGGCCGTGCCCCTTCATTGGCTTGTCGATATACATGGTATGCATCGAAGGCGCGTCGAAGCCCGTCAACCACATGTCTCGGACGATGACGAGCTTTAGAGGATCCTTCGGGTCTTTCGCGCGCTTCGCCAGGAGATCGCGCCGCGCCTTGGTCCCGATGTGTGGCTGCCAATCCTGAGGATCCGATGCAGAGCCGGTCATGACGATCTTGACGAGACCCGAGGCGTCATCATCGCTGTGCCAATCAGGCCGAAGCGCGATGATTTGGTTATAGAGCGCAACGCAGATTCGACGGCTCATGCAGACCGCCATGGCCTTGCCGTCCATTGCGGCGACGCGGTCCTCGAAGTGTTGCACAAGATCAGCCGCCACCATCGCAAGCCGTTTCTCGGAGCCCACCAGGGCCTCAACAGTGGCCCATTTCCGCTTGATTTTCTCCTGTTCAGTGGTCGCTTCGTCTTCGGTCAGCTCCTCGATTTCGGCATCGATCTTTGGCTTCTCGTCTTCGGGAAGCTCTATGCGTGCAAGGCGGCTCTCGTAGTAGATCGGGACCGTTGCACCGTCCTCTACCGCCCGGCTGATGTCGTAAACGTCGATGTATTCGCCAAACACGGCCGGCGTATTCACGTCGTCCTTCTCGATGGGCGTTCCAGTGAACCCGATGAAGGAGGCGTTCGGTAGTGCGTCACGCAGATATTTTGCAAAACCGTATGCAATTTCGCCGGTCTTTTGTTCAATCCGCGCCTTAAAGCCATACTGGCTGCGATGCGCTTCGTCGGCAATGACGACGATGTTGCGGCGGTCTGACAGCATTGGATAGCTTGCCTCACCCGCCGGAGGTGAGAACTTCTGGATGGTCGTGAAGATGACGCCGCCAGCGGCCCGGCTCAGCGCAGATTGCAGGTCCTCCCGGCTTTCAGCCTGAACAGGCGTCTGTCTGATCAGATCCCGGCACATGGAGAAGGTCGCGAAGAGCTGATCGTCCAGGTCATTGCGGTCGGTAATGACGACAATAGTCGGGTTCTCAAGCTCAGGGCGCCGCACCAGCTGTCCGGCATAAAAGGCCATCAGCAGGCTCTTACCCGATCCCTGGGTGTGCCAGATCACGCCCACCTTCCTGTCGCCCTCAGGGGAAGATGCCTCGACGGTTTTCTCCACAGCGTGCCGCACGGCGTGGAACTGGTGATAGCCCGCGATGATCTTTGCGAGGCCCGACCCCGTCTCCCCGAAGACGGTGAAATCGTGCAGCAAATCGAGGAGACGACGCCGCTTGAAGATGCCCTCGATCAGCACGCCGAGTTCGGGCTGCCCTTTGGCTGCGATGATTTTGCCGTCCGTCGTGCGCCAGGGCATGAAGCGCTCCTGATCGGCGGTCAGCGAACCCACGCGCGCGGTGATGCCATCCGAAGTGACGAGGACAGCGTTCGTTCGAAAGAGCGAGGGGATTTGCGCCTTGTAGGTCTGTAGCTGATTGAACGCCCCGGCAAGCGTCGCGTTCTCTCCGCCAGGGGCCTTGAGCTCGATCACGCCGAGAGGCAGGCCATTGACGAACACCACGACATCCGGTCGTCGGTTGATGCTGCCTTCGATGACCGTGAACTGGCTGGTCGCCAGCCAGTCGTTCCTGTCTTGGTCGGTAAAATCGATCAGATGGACCTTGTCGCCGCGGATCGTGCCATCGTCACTGTAGAATTCGACATCGACGCCCTCGACCATCAATTTGTGCAGACGCCGGTTTTCTTCCACAAGTGACGGCTTCTCGGTCGCCAGAACCTTGCGCACGGCATCGGCGCGGGCTTCTGCAGGAATGGCGGGATTGAGCCGGTCGATGGCTGCTGTCAGGCGTTTGATCAACACCACATCAGCATAGGCTTCGCGTTCCGGAGCCTTGCCATCCGGTCCGATGTCGGCATCGGTGGCTATCGAGTAACCAAGCGTGGCAAGCTGATCGAGCACGACCTGTTCAACGGCGGCTTCGGAAAGATAGGCCATCAGGCAACCTCCGCATCTTGAGGCGCAGAGGCCTTGGCCTCACGACATGCATTGAGCACGAGTTTGTAGGCCTCCCGATCCACACCGAACAGCAGACGCGAGGGCTCGATTGCCAGCGGCAACTCTTCGCCGCCGGGAAGGCTGACGATCACCTGGAGAAAGCCCTCGTCATCGGTTTCCCCCCGAAGCGAAGCCAGTTCATCGATGATCGCATTAGACGCTTCGAACCGCTCATAGGGTTCAAGGGTTCGCACCGGGTCTGGCTCACGCTCCAGATAGGCCTCGTGCAGAAATGTGATGATCGCATCTGCCGCCAAAATGGCCGAGCGGCGATGATGAGCGGACAGCTTGGCGATGAAGCCGTCCTTGCCATGGCTCACTGTTCCGGCCTCGTTTCGCAAGACCCGCAGCGTTTCTGTAAGCTTGTTGTGCTGCTTGATGAGGTCTGCAAAGGCACGGTGGCGGATTGCGCCAAGATCGAGCAGACGCGTGGCCACGCCGACGAGGTGGCCTAGTGGCGTATCGGCTGCTTCCGGCTTGAGGGGCGCCAGCGGATCATCGAGCTCTTCAATCAAGACACGGCAGGCGCATTCGACAAGGCCCTTGGCAGCATCGATGCAGGCGTCGTTCTCGTCGGCAAACTCCCGCTCCAGCGTCGCGAAGGTCTGCTGGAGCATCGGCGCATGCTTCCAGTGCGTGCAGAAGGCGCGAATGCCGGGATACCAGTCTGCGCTCATGCGGCCCTCGGCGCTGGCCCAAGTACGAACCGGGCGCGTTCCCGCCGGAGCATTTCATAGGGGCTGATGCAGGTCAGGCCCAGCCCGATGCAGGCATTGGGAATCTTGATCTTGCGCGTTGAATCCGAAGGCACCTCGTGCGTGACGACGACAAATTCATGGGCCAGCGCGTGCGCGACCAGCCAGTAGTCGGCCACCTGCAGAAAGGTAGCGATTGCTGCCGCCTCGTAGTTCTGGCCCGTTGCCCAGGCGCTGACGCGCCCAAGGGCCGGGACGACGGGATCATCCGGCGGCAGGAAGAATTCACGCCCGCGTGCGGTGGCCCAGTCGGACAGATCGTCGCCTCCGGACTGCAATTCATCCCCGACCTTGTCGATGCTGGCGACGCGGCCGGCGCCGTTCTCATTGATCAGCCATTCCCAGAACGCCGGGCAGAAATCAAAGCCGTAATGCAGGTTCTTCGCCTGAATGAAAATGTTCGTGTCGAGAAGGTAACGGGTCATCCCATGGCCCCCACTTCCCGCCCGATGTTGTGGAACGTCTCCGTCTTCTTGACGCCCAGCATCCGGAAGGCATCGCGGTAGAGGGTCTGTCCTTCCAGCGTGCTTTCGACAAGTGCCCGGGCAAAACGGCGACTGACGCGCGAAAGTGTGGTGCGATAGAAATCCCCGCCGCCCGCTCCAGCCCGGACGAGTTCACGCAGACGCGCGCGTTCTGCCGCCCATGCGCGGTCAAAGCCCGGGCGGTCGAGCGCGTCCGCATCCAGAAGGCGGCGCAAGATGACCAGCGTGCTGACCTTGAACTGCCGTGCCAGGCGCTGCATCGCCTCATCCAGCGGCTCGCCCTGTTGGATCGCGGGTCGCAGGGCATCGAGCGGCACGAGGAGCTCGGCCGCCACCGCATTGCACCAGACTTCCTCACGGGCATAGCCATTGAGTGGCGCGGCGCTGGCATCCGACACTGCCGAGGAGCCGAGCCAGAGATGCGCCATCTCGTGCGCCAGCGTGAACATCTGGCCGGATTTCGTGTCCGCCCCGTTGATGAACACCAGAGGCGCCCGACTGTCAGCCAGCGCGAACCCGCGGAACTCCTCCGGGTCAAGGGCACGGCGGTTGTTCGACAGGACAACGCCGCTCACCATCACCAGGACGCCTGCCGCATCGGCCTGTGCGATGAACAGCCGCAGTGCCTCCTCCCAGGTGCGGCAGGCGGCGCGATCGGCCACATCGAAGCCGAGCGTTTCGGCCATGCGCGCCGCCACGTCCTGCGGTGGGTCATCCAGACTGGCGCTGCCCACAAAGCCCGCCTCGGGCATGCGCACCACAGCCGCAAAGTCTCGATACCAGCCCTGCCGCTCCTGGCAGGCGAAGATCATGTCCAGGAGATCTGGGCTGGCGCGCCGCACGCCGCGCCCGTCATGCGTGCGGAAATCGGGGATCGGGAGCGGCTCTTGCGGCGGCTCGGGCAGGAACAGATAGCCGATGGGCACATGCACGGCCTGCGCGAAGGCCTCCAGCTGCTTGAGCGTGGGCTGCGTCTCGCCGGTTTCCCATTCGGCCAGCTTCGGGAAGCGGCCCATCAGGTCGGCCGCGTCATGAATGCCAGCCCGCTCCCGCGCCCAGCGAATGAGTTCAGGACGGACAGGCGCTCGGGTCATGTGGCCTCCCCGACGAGCTTTTCGGCGTCTCTGACGCGAATTTCGCCGGACATGAGCTTGGGCAGGAGGAGGTCGCGGGTGGCGGCGAGGGTGCGGGACTCGTGAATGTTAGCAACAATGCGCTCAAGCATCGGCTCAATGCACTCATTGAAGGATTTAAGGACCGCCTGGTTTGGAATGCATAGCGAGTAACGCTCCATCCGGCCCCAACTGGTGCGAGGCATCTTTGTCCCATCCGACGTTCTGTCGGTGAAAGCGACGAACTCATCTTGCGATATACAAGCCAGCACAAATGCAGCTGCTTCCCGCTTGCGAGAGTTGAGAACGACGATGTCGGTAGAACAGATCCCATCGACCGGTGCTATGCCCACTTTGTGGAAGTAGGGCCTGAGCTTCCCAAACAGAAAATCACCCTTGCGGAAAGCGAGCTTTCCACTCGATACCTTATCGGCACCGTCCCAATCAGAAAGAGCAATCGACTTGCGCGGCATATGCTCAAGTCCGATGTAAGGTGTGCCTGGATCAAGCGCTTCGGGCTTAACCGACTCACCTACCTGCTGCGCGACGTCACCCAGAGTTCCAAGACGCCACCCCTCCGGCTTGCCTTCGTCATCGAGGCGGTCGGGGAAGAGGACCCAGATGTCCGGCGCGAGGTAAGGCGCGCGGGCGACATTGTGCTTCTGCGGGTCTTCGCCCCGCATGGCCATCTTGGCGCGGGTCGGGCCGAAATCGACGAACCAGTCCTTGAAGATCGCCCGCGCCATCGCCTCCAGCGTCTCATTCATCTGCCTAATCAGGTCAATCTTTTCCTGAAGCGGGCCAATGATTTGAACGATTTTCGATTGTTCTTTCTCATTCGGAACAGCAACGCGCATTCGCTTGAGGTCTTGGATCGTTACATGCCCAAGCCCTGTGGTTTGCTTGTTTCTGGCAATCTCTGCAAAGCGCGGCCTCAGCCACTTGAGGAGAAAAAACAGGAAGGGATCAGACAGACCTTCACCAGCGGTAACCTTAAAAATGTGCTGATTAAGCCATCCATCTTCACCCTCCCATCGAAAAACGTCGATCGAGGTGTCGGGATTACCCGACCAAGAAAATAGCATGTCCCCGGCTTTGACAAAGACAGACCGATCATAATCGGCCATCGTTCGTGCAGTCTGAGGCGATACTCCGTTTTTTAATTCTGCGATCTTGATCACGGGTCGCCCATGATCAGAAAAATCTATATTTTTGAAGGCAAGGCCGTTTTTCCAGTGCGCAAGATCGAACACACTGGAGACATTCCAATCGTGCGGGCCAACAAGCTCATACATTGGCAGAAATCCAGCCAAGCTTCTGACGAATAATCGTGTTGAGGTCATCAGAGCGCGAAAACTGCGCGTCAAGTTTGCTGCTGAGAAGCGAGATGCGTTCAGCGAAGGGCATCTCGTCCTCGTCAGCTTCGGCCGCGCCGACATAGCGTCCCGGCGTCAGCACATAGCCGTGGCTCTTGATGTCCTCCAGCGTTGCCGACTTGCAAAAGCCGGGCACGTCCTCGTAGGCGCCTGCATCGCCTTCCCCGCGCCAGGCATGATAGGCGCGGGTGATCTTTGCGATGTCGGCGTCGGAGAACTCCTTGCGCGTGCGGTCCACCATGTGGCCAAGCTTGCGCGCATCGATGAACAGCACCTCGCCCCGCCGGTCGCGCAGTTTCGCATCGCGGGCAATGCCGTTCGACTTGTCGCGGGCGAGGAACCACAGGCAGACGGGAATCTGGGTCGAATAGAAGAGCTGGCCTGGCAGCGCGACCATGCAATCAACGACGCCGGGCGCGTCGTTCACGCCCTCGATCAACGCGCGGCGGATTTCCCCTTCGCCGTTCTGCGTGGACGACATCGAGCCATTGGCCAGCACCACGCCGGCCACGCCGGAAGGCGAGAGGTGATGCACGATGTGCTGCACCCAGGCGAAGTTGGCGTTGCCGGCCGGCGGGATGCCGTATTTCCAGCGCACGTCCTCGCGCAGGCGATCGCCGCCCCAGTCGGAAATGTTGAAGGGCGGATTGGCGAGGATGAAATCGGCCTTCAGATCGCGCAGTTCGTCCTTGTGGAAGCTGCCCTCGCTGTTCCACTTGATGTCCGCATCGATGCCGCGCACGGCAAGGTTCATCTTGCACAGCCGCCAGGTGGTGTAGTTCGACTCCTGACCATAAACGGCGATGTCGCCGATGCGCCCGCCATGCTCTTCCACGAAGCGTTCGGATTGCACGAACATGCCGCCAGAACCGCAGCAGGGATCGTAAACCCGGCCCTTGAAGGGTTCGATCATCTCGACCATGACCCGCACGACCGAACGTGGCGTGTAGAATTCCCCGCCGCGTTTTCCCTCAGAGCCAGCAAACTGGCCGAGGAAATATTCATAGACACGGCCCAGCACATCGCGCGCCGCGCCGCGCTCGCGCCCCAGCGTGATGCCGGAAATCAGGTCAATAAGCTCGCCCAGCATCACCGCGTTGAGCGCGGGCCGGGCATAGTCCTTCGGCAGCACGCCCTTCAGGTTCTCGTTGTCCTTCTCGATGGCGATCATCGCCTCGTCGATCAGCTTCCCGATCGACGGCTGCTTGGCGTTGGCCTGCAGGTGAGACCAGCGCGCCGTGGGCGGCACCCAGAAGACGTTGTCGGCCGCGTATTCGTCGCGGTCCTCGGGGTCGGCGCCCGGTTCTGCCTGCAGCTCGGCGCGCTTTGCCTCGAAGCTGTCGGAGATGTGCTTGAGGAAGATCAGGCCCAGCACGACATGCTTGTAGTCCGACGGCTCCATGTTGCCCCGCAGCTTGTCGGCTGCCTTGAACAGTTCCGCCTCGAAGCCGAGATCACCGCCCTTGCCGTTGCCCTTGGCGCGGGCGGGCCGGTCACGGGCAGAGGCCGGTGCAGCCTTGACCGCCTGCGCTTGTGCGGCATCGGCAAGCGAAACGGAACCGCCGCGACCACGGCCCGGCACGAGACGCCCTTGCGCAATCAGCGCATCTTTCACGGCATCATAGGCCTGCTCGTCCCATCCCAACGCTTCACGCAGGCGGCCATTACCTGCCGAGCCGCCAAGCTCGGTCAACACCGCCACGAACCTGTCCTCTTGCGCCTGATCAACCATTCTTGCCTGCCTTCGCGTTTTTCAGTCGCTCATACTCTTCCACAGCCAGCACGACGACGACAGCCCGACCATGCTTCTCGACAGTAACAGGCTCAGCCCGTGCTATGTCGATGAGTTTGCCGAAGTGATACTTCGCCTCTTTGGCAGAGATTGTTTGCATGGTTTGA
>NZ_JABWGQ010000034.1 GCF_014595975.1 Sphingopyxis sp. LK2115
TGTGGACCGGCGTGCAAAAGGGACCCCGTTAGCGGGGTGATCGGCGTCTAAAAGGGACCCCTCATTCCGATGGTGTAGCGGGCCGCCTGGTATTTCAGGTGGCGAGATCGGGATGTTGGTGGTGGAGACAGTTGTTCGGATCCGGCGCGAGCACGCGAACGGTAAGGCGATCAAGGCGATTGCGCGGGATTTGCGACTGTCGCGCAAGGTGGTGCGCAAGGCGATCCGGGCGCCGGAAGGCGCGTTCGATTATCACCGCACGGTTCAACCGCTGCCCCGGCTTGGGCCGTTCCAGGAGCGCCTTGATACGCTGCTGACGGAGAACGAGGCCCGGCATCGGCGCGATCGGCTGCGCATGACCCGGATCCATGACCTGCTGTGCCGCGAGGGGTTTGAGGGTTCCTACGACGCGGTCCGGCGCTACGCCCGGCGCTGGGCGGAAGCCCGGCGCAAGGATGCGGGCGACGGCGCACCTGCCTTCATCCCGCTGTTGTTCCAGCCTGGCGAAGCCTACCAGTTCGACTGGAGCCACGAGGATGTAGAGATCGCCGGCAAGCCGATGCGGGTGAAGGTGGCGCATATGCGGCTGTGCGCGTCTCGGGCGGTCTACGTCCGGGCCTATCCGCGCGAGACCCAGGAGATGGTGTTCGATGCCCATGCCCGGGGCTTCGCCTTTTTCGGCGGCGTTCCGCTGCGCGGGATCTACGATAACATGAAGACCGCTGTCGCTGCGGTCTTCGTGGGCAAGGAGCGGGTGTTCAACCGCCGGTTCCTGGTCATGGCCGACCATTACATGGTCGAGCCCACGGCCTGCTCACCGGCGGCGGGATGGGAGAAGGGTCAGGTCGAGCACCAGGTCCAGACCATCCGGGGCCGCTTCTTCCAGCCCCGCTTGCGCTTTGCCAGCATCGAGGAGCTCAACGGATGGCTGGAGGCCGAGTGTCTGCGCTGGGCCTCGTTGCATCTGCATCCCGAGCAGAAGGAACTGACCGTGGCCGAGGCGCTGGATCTCGAGCGGCCAGCCCTGCAGCCAATGTTGGCGCCGTTCGACGGCTTCCACGAGACCGCCCATGCCGTGACCGGCACCTGCCTGATCAGCTTCGACCGCAACCGCTATTCTGTCATGGCCAAGGCCGCGCGGCGTGCCGTCCAGGTCCGCGCCTATGCCGACCGCATCGTCGTGCGCCTGGGTGACGAGGTCGTTGCCGAACATGCCCGGCACTTCGGCCGTGATCGGACGATCTACGATCCCTGGCATTATCTTCCCGTCCTGGCCAACAAGCCGGGCGCCTTGCGGAACGGTGCGCCCTTCCAGGGCTGGGACCTGCCGCCGGCACTGGCACGGCTCCGCCGCAAACTGGGGAGCGGTGACGAGGCCGACCGGCGCTTCGTGCGCGTGCTGGCCGCTGTGCTGACCGATGGCCTGGACGCGGTCGAGGCTGCGATCCGCGAAGCGCTTGATGCCGGTGCGGCCAGCGACGAGGTGATCCTCAACATCCTGGCCCGATACCGCGAGCCACTATCCGAGAGGCCCCTCGACGTGGTCGTCGATCTCAAGCTCAGCCATCCGCCGATCGCGGACTGCGCCCGATACGATGCGGTGCGGGGCCTCGATGCAGCGGCATGAGATGATCGAGGCGATGCGCGGGCTCGGCCTCAGGGGCATGGCCGGGGCGTTCGACGAGGCCGTCACTACAGGGCTCCAGCGCAAGCGCACAACCCACGAGATCCTGACCGACCTGCTACGAGCGGAAGCGGCGCATCGCCATGCTGCCTCGATCCGCTACCGCATGACCGCAGCCAAGCTGCCGGTTGTCAAGGACCTCGATGCCTTCGTGTTCGAGGGCACCCCGATCAACGAGGGGTTGGTGCGTTCGCTACACGCGGGTTCGTTCCTGCCAGGACGGCGCAATATCGTGCTCATCGGCGGGACGGGAACCGGCAAGACCCACCTGGCCACCGCGATCACCGCCAGCGTCGTCTGTTCCGGTGCCCGCGGCCGCTACTTCAACACGGTGGACCTCGTCACCCGGCTCGAGGAGGAAGCCCGCATCGGCAAGGCCGGCGCCATGGCCGCCCAGCTCAGCCGGCTCGACGTCGTGGTCCTCGACGAATTGGGCTACCTGCCGTTCGCCAAATCAGGCGGGCAGCTGCTGTTCCACCTCATCAGCAAGCTCTACGAGAAGACCTCGGTCATTATCACCACCAACCTGGCGTTCGGCGAGTGGCCCACCGTCTTCGGTGATCCCAAAATGACCACCGCGCTGCTCGACCGCATCACGCACCATTGCGATATCGTCGAGACCGGCAACGACAGCTGGCGCTTCAAGCACCGCAGCTGACCACCTCGAAGAAACGCCTTCGCGCTGCTGCCGTCTCCGGTCGGGCTACGCCCTCCCTACGCCGCCAGCAGCGCGAAACCTGCGCCCAGTATCAACCGACCCTCGCAGCGCAAAGGGGGTCCCTTTTGCGCGCCGATAGGGGGTCCCGATTGGACGCCGATTGACA
>NZ_JABWGQ010000006.1 GCF_014595975.1 Sphingopyxis sp. LK2115
CTGCCCCCGTGGCAGCGGGCTTTTTGTCTGAAAAGCTCAAATGTTCCCGTGAAGATTTTCGGTCCTGCGGCAGCCAGCCGGAACTCCGCAGTTTTTGGCGGATCAAGCTTCGGATTCTTGCTCCTCCTGATTGCCGTTGCCGCGACGTCGGCCACGCAAACGGCCGCCATCGCTTTTCTGCCGTCCTTGATCGAGGGCAGCGCGGTGATCCCCGTTGCCGCAACCCACGATTTCCATATAGTGAGCCTTTCGGCTTCCTTTCCTCTTGCCGCTCTCGGCCTTGCGCCCATTTGGGGGTGGTTGGCCGATCGCATGGACTATCGGGTGCTTCTTCGGATCGCGCTTCTGGTCCTCGCGGCAACGACACTGGCGTTCGGCAGTACCGATCTCGCCACCTTATATCTTCTGCGCATCCTGTCTGGCATGGCGTCGGGGGCCATCATTCCTCTCTCGCTCCTTGCTGCGGGCTTCCGGGCCGAGAGCCGGGTGGGTCGGGCCCGTCTCTTCACATGGCTGACCAGCTTTGTCTTTCTTGGTGATCTGGCCGGCCCCCTGCTCACACAATTGTCTTTTCCGCTGCTGCCGTCGGCCCCGCTGTTCCCTCTCGCCCTGGCACTCTTGCTCGCCGGTTGCCTGCTGTCGCCCTCTCAGCTTCCCAAACGGTCTCGTTCGCATGCCATCCCGCGCCGCAGCAACCGCGACAACAACCGGAAGACTGCGACACTCCTCGTCATCACCATTATCGCCGGCGCTGCCCTGGCGGCCCTTCACATCGGTCTGCTGGTGACCGGCCAAGGCCTTTCGCTCGACCGCAAAGCTATCGCCTTCATGCTGAGCCTTTGCGGCGTCGGCATGCTCGCGGCACAAATCGCGCAGGCCCGTTTGGGTTGGCTTGTCCGCCGGCCGGTCGATCTCACGCGTCTTATGCTGCTCGTTCTGGCAATCGGACTGTTGGCTTCGCAAAATCCGCGGTCGATCCTTGGTCTCGCGGGGATCGCTTTCCTTCTCGGCTGGAGCGCGGCCAGCCTTCGCCTCGTGACCAGCTTCTGGATCAGCAACCGCAGCTCCCGGGTTTCGGGTGCTCGGCTCGGGCTCCAGCATGCGGCGGCGAGTATTGGACAGGCGGCGGCGCCGATCGGGCTTGCGCTCGCGGGAGTGGGGCAGCAGTGGGTGATCACGTTCACCCTGGCGGCGGCGGCATTGATCGTCGCTCTCAGCCTGCCTTTGCTGTGGCAAGAGGGGGAACGGACGAGCGATCGGTCCAGTCAGCCATGATCCCTTGCGGAGCAAGCGATCGCCTCGAGCAGTGCGCGCGCGATCAGCGGCTTTGAAATGACATGCTCGAATCCAACGCGCCTCGCTTCGCGTTCCAGCGCGTCGTCATGATAGGCGGAGATCATGATCGCGCAACCGCACCAGCCCTTCGAGCGCAAGCGTCTCAGGAGTGACAGGCCGTCGATGTCCGGCATGCGAAAGTCGACGACAAGGCAATCGGCATGAAGTGATCGCGGGTCGGCCAATAGCGCGCTGCCGCTAGTATAGGCCCGGACCCGAAATCCCTGGGCCCGCAGCATCAATTGCGTCGAACGGCGGACGCCCGGGTCGTCGTCCGAGACCAATATCGTGAAGGGGTGACGGTACGATTGCCCGATGTGCACAGACATGAGTGGCGAGCATCCGAAAATCGATTCTCCGTGAGTGCAGCATTCCAGAACCGCGTATCTCAGTCGCTACGTAATCATCCCAGTTTGGCTTCGCTGCGACCAAGGCCCGCAGCAAATGCAATCCGGAGCGCATCGGAAAGACTGCGGACAGCCAACTTGCTCATCAGGCTTGCCCGGTGGACTTCGATGGTTCGCGAAGAAACGCCTAGATCATAGGCGATGGTCTTGTTGGGATAGCCTCGCGCGAGCCCATCGAGAACCTCCTTCTCGCGGGGCGTCAAGACGCCGATCCGGACCTGCGCTTCGGCTTCTTCCGTCGCTCGGACATCGACCCGGTCGATACGGGCGAATCCGCGGTCGATAGCCTCAAGTAGCGATGCCTTCTCGAAGGGTTTCTCGATAAAATCCACTGCGCCCGCCTTCATCGCCTGCACCGCGAGAGTGACGTCGCCATGACCGGTCAGGACGACGACCGGCATATTGATGCCGCGCTGCGCCATTTCCGACTGGACCTGAAGCCCATCTAACTCAGGCATGCGAACGTCGAGAAGTACGCATCCAGTCTCGGCCGTGCGTGCCAGCTTCAGAAATTCCACGCCGCTCGCATAGGTCCGTACCTCGAACCCCACCGTCCGCAGCATGAATCCGGCTGACTTCCGGATGGCCTCTTCGTCATCGACCAGATGAATGAGGCGCTTATCCTGCATGTTCTTCCTCCAGCTTTGCGTGAACCAAGGTGAATCGGAACACGGCTCCACCGCCTGGACCGTCCTCGACCCAGATCCGTCCGCCATGAGCCTCAACGATCGTCCGACAGATCGACAGGCCGAGCCCCATGCCGTCCGATTTGCTGCTGACAAAAGCCTGGAACAGCCGCGGTATCACGTCCTCCGCAATGCCGGGACCGCTGTCCTCTACCGCAATCTCGATCATCTCGTCGGCCCGCAGCCTTGTGGAAACGCGCAGTTCCCGCACTTCGGAGTCCGCCATCGCTTCAATGGCATTGCGCATGATGTTGACCAGAACCTGCTGGATCTGGACGCGGTCCACGAGCGTAGGTGTCGCGGCCGGGTCGAAGGTGAAAAAGCTGCGGACCCCGCGTTCCCGGGCACCGATAAGCGCCAGCTTGCCTGCCTCGTCGATCAGGCGCGGCAAATCCTCTACGGTCTTTTCCACCTCGCCCCGAGCTACGAAATCCCTGAGGCGGCGAACAATATAGCCTGCCCTGAGGGTCTCATTGGCGGCCTCCGTCAGCGCTTCGTGCAGGATATCCCGCGGTATATCCCCTTCCCCGTCAACAAGATCCCGCGTCGTCTCCAGATAGTTGGCAATAGCAGTCAGCGGCTGGTTAAGCTCATGGGCCAAGGTCGAGGCCATCGTTCCCATCGCGCTCAGCCGCGAGACATGCACAAGCTCGGCCTGCAATTCCTTGAGCCTCAGCTCATCATGTTCCTTTTCCGTCAGGTCCCGAATGAAGCCGGTGAAGATGCGCCCTTCCGGCCCCCCCGCCTCGCCGACCGACAATTCCATTGGAAAAGTCGAACCGTCCCGGCGCTGCCCGACCACGATGCGGCCGATCCCGATGATTCGGCGCTCTCCCGTTTCGAGATAATGGCCGATATATTCGTCATGCCTGATACTGTCCGCCCGCGGCATGAGGCAGGACACATTGCGGCCAAGCAATTCGCTCTCGCCATAACCGAACAATCGCTCGGCCGCAGCGCTGAACGAGGTTATGCGGCCCCGCTCGTCGATGACGATCATGGCATCGGGAACGGTCGCGAGAATCGACTGCAGATGTCGTTCGCGGGCTTCGATCGAGCCGCGCATTGCCGCATCCTCGGTGATGTCGCGCACGATGCTGCCGAAACCGCGAATAACACCCGCTTGATCTTTCAGGGCATTGATCGTCAGCCTGGCGAGATATTCGGTTCCATCACGGCACACGCGCCAAGCCTCACGCTCGAGGGAACCCTGCGCGAGGGCCGCCGCCAGATCGGCTTCAGGCCGGCCGTTCGCCATTTCATCGGGCGGATAGAAAATCTCGTGCGAGCGGCCGCACAGATCGGCGCTCGACCAAAGTCCCTTCCTCTCGGTCTCGCCATTGATCGCGCGGATGGTGCCGGCGGGATCGAGCAAGACGACGACATAGCCGCTGGCCTCGCGAAGCATGAGCTCCGATAGCGCCTCGATTTCGCGGACGTCGTCGCGCCACGCTACCGAATTGTCTTCGGGGATCATGTCATCCCCAGCCGTCCAGGCCGGGCGCGTAGGCGACAGGGCAATGGTTTCATGGCCGTCGGAATCCCCCAATCGGAACGGGCACCAAGTCAAATACGCAGCTCGGCGCGATACCCCTCGAAATTTCTCGCGCGATCCAGCCTGAGCGCTGCACCGGCGCGGGCGTTCCGGTGTAATGCCGCCTTGTCGGGATCGATCATCGTTCGCCGCCGCGCCACTCGAGACCATTGCTTGCGGGCCGCTGCTCCAGGCTGGCGTGACCGATACTCGACGTCGATATGGCCCCGGCTAACCGTCCCGCGAGCACCGATGCTGCGAGTCAGCCAACACACGAGACCGATAGCCATTGCGAGCAAGCGTCGCTGAAGCCGATCCTTGGAGTTCGCATGCCAATGGCGCAGGCCTTACGGATCGATAGCCAGTGCAAGCAGGCCGTGACGCGAGGTCAGTCCAAGATTTCCGATCCGGCACTCAATGGATGAAGATCGCACGTTCAAGCATGCAATTGTCCATCATGCACCGTCGCCTGGGTGGTGATGACCGGCCGCCTGATATGGCCGTCCGGTCGCACCATCGTACCGTTGCGCGTTCGCTACCGTCTCGGGTCCAGGGATCACCACCACAATCTGAGGCCGACGACCACGCGACGCTCGGTTGTCAGTTCGCGGTCCGCGCGCCGGAAGGCGGCGGTGCCATCGAGCGCGCGTTCCCAGACAAAGCCGACATAAGGTGCGAACTTGCGCGACAACTCGTAGCGCAGTCGGCCGCTCAGCTCGACATTGCTGAACCCGCCACCAAGCTCGCGGTCGACCGAGCGCTTGGAATAGAGGTTGGTCTCGACCTGGGAGGTCAAGATCAGCCGATTGGTGAACAGAACCTCGTAGCCGGCCTTGGCGCGCCCCGCGATGCGGCCATCGTCGCCCACATAGGCGGTCAACTGCACGTCGAACCAATAGGGCGCCAATCCCTCGACGCCTGCGGCAAGCCATGTCGTCGCTCCCTTGCCGAGATCCTGGCGAACTCCCAGCACCGTGCCCCAGAACGGACTCTTGCTGTGCCACCAGAGCGCCTCGACGCTGCTTTCAGCATCAAGACGATCGCGCGAGTTTTTCAGGCCCTGGCTGCGCAGCCATAGTTTGTCATTGTCCTGCCCCTTCGTGACGAGCACCGTCCAGCCCACCCCCTGGCCCTCATTGCCGCTGACGAACTCGAGCTCGTCGACGAGGACCTTCGGAATCGAGAGCTTGTCGGCCATCTCATAGCCGGGCAGTGTCGAATTGCGGTAGCCGTCCGAATAGTCATTTGAATCGCGCGCGTCCGGCGGAGCCTTGCCGCCCTGCATGCGGCCCATGTCCATCTTCATACCGGTGCTCGGCACATCCATGCCAGGCATGTCCATTCCCGCATGGTCCTGGGTTTGAGACGCGGGATGGATGTGCTCCTCCGGTGGAGGCACCTGCCCCGCCTGGAAGGCGTCCGGCGCCGTGGAAGATGGCTCTTGCGCCGAGGCGGGTGATGCAATCGCAGTCGAGAAGAGGAGGACAACCAGGAACGGCGCGGGGCGGGTGCGGGCCATGCGGATCATGCGACGACGACCTCCCGGAACATGCCGGCCGCCATATGGTAGAGCAGATGGCAGTGAAACGCCCATCGACCCATAGCATCGGCGGTGACGCGGAAGCTCACCCTCTGGGCAGGCTGGACCACCACCGTATGCTTGCGGACCTGGAAGGCGCCATCGGATCCTTCGACATCGCTCCACATGCCGTGGAGGTGCATCGGATGGGACATCATCGTGTCGTTGACCAAGATGATGCGCAGTCGCTCGTTCGGCTTGAAGTGGAGCGGCCGCGAGTCATTGAGCTTGATTCCGTCGAGCGCCCAGATGAAGCGCTCCATATTGCCGTTGAGGTGGAGCTCGATCTCGCGTTCGGGCTCGCGCGGATCGGGATCGCCATTGGGTGTCCGCAAGTCCGCCAGCGTCAGGACACGCCATGAGCGGTCGCGCAGGCCGGCGCCGGGATCATCGAGATTGGCGCGGGGATAGTCGACGCGCATATCGGTGTTCGCGCCATATTCGGTGCGGGCATGCCGGGCCTTCGGCGGCATCTCCGTCAGGCCGTGCCCGGCGTGCTCGCCGCCGCCCATCGTCATCATCGCCCCCATCATGTCGACGGGATCGAGCCAGGGCCGCGCATCGAGGGCGGGGACCGGTGCCGACATGCCGGGAGCAGGCGCGATCGTGCCGCGGGCAAAGCCGGTCCGATCGATCGCCTGGGCGAAGATCGTGCGTGCATTGCCGTCGGGCATGGTGAACTCGACATCATAGGTTTCCCCCGGGCCGATCCGGAACTCCTCGACCGTCACCGGCACCACCGGCTGCCCGTCGGTAGAAACGATTGTCAGCTCCACACCGGGGATCCGTACGTCGAAGAAGGTCGCCGTTCCCGCGCCCACAAAGCGCAGGCGCACATGCTCGCCGGGCGCGGCGACGGCGGTCCAGTTGCCCGCAGGCGTCGTCCCGTTCATAAGATAAGTGTAGGTCGCTGCGGAAAGGTCGCTATAGTCGGTCGGATTCATCCGCGACCCGTTCCACATCCGCCGCCGTTCGAGGGCTTTGGCGAGGCCCAGCTCGCTCACATCCTCTAGAAAGTCGCCGGCGGTCGGCTGCGCGAAGTTATAATAGCTGCTCAGCTTCTTGAGGTTCGTGAAGATCTGGAGCGGTGGTTCGTCCGACCAGTCGCTCAGCATGATGGTATAGTCGCGGTGGGGAACAGGCCCCGTCGGCACCTTCGGCTCGACGACGATCGCGCCATAGAGCCCGGTCTGCTCGGCGAGCGTGTGGGCGTGATACCAGTAGGTGCCCACTTGGCGCACTTCGAATCGATAGGTGAAGGTCTCGCCCGGGGCGATACCGGCGAAGCTGATGCCGGGCACGCCGTCCATTTCTGCGGGCAGGATGATCCCGTGCCAGTGGATGCTGGACATCTCCTTGAGGCTGTTGCGAACGCGCAGCGTGACGGTGTCGCCCTCGCGCAGGCGCAGGATCGGCGCGGGTACGGCGCCGTTCACTGCCGTCGCGACCCGGCGCTTGCCGGTATAGTTGACCGGGATCTCGGCGATCTCGAGGTCGAATTCGGTCCCGCTCAACTCAGCCGTCGACGCGGAGAGGGATTTCGCCTGCAGTGCCGGGATGAAGCCCGCGACGGCTCCGCCAATCGCCAGCCCCTGAACGAAGCGCCGCCGTGCGATCGGCAAGCTATGAAGGAGGGGCATTGAATGTTTCTTTCGCCAGAAGATGGTCAGGCCAGATCGAGAACGATCCGCCCGTCAATGTCGCCGCGGCGCATACGCGCAAAGACGTCGTTGATGTTCTCCAGCTTTTCGGCGTGCACCGTCGCATGCACCTTGCCTTCGCCGGCGAAGGCCAGTGCTTCGAGAAGGTCGAGCCGGGTGCCGACGATCGAACCGCGAACGGTGATGCCGTTGAGTACGGTGTCGAAGATCGACAGCGGAAAATCGCCCGGTGGAAGGCCGTTGAGCGCGACCGTACCACCGCGCCGGACCATGCCGAGCGCCTGCTGGAAGGCCTTGGGCGAGACCGCGGTGACGAGGACGCCCTGCGCACCGTCGATCGCCTGCTTGATGGCGGCTGACGGATCCTCTTCACGCGCGTTGACTGTGAGCGCCGCGCCGAGACGGGTCGCGAGATCGAGCTTGCGGTCGTCGACGTCGACCGCAGCCACATTGAGACCCATCGCGCGGGCATATTGCACCGCCATGTGGCCGAGCCCGCCGATCCCGGAGACGACCACCCACTCTCCGGGCTTCGCCTCGGTGGCCTTCAGCCCTTTATAGACGGTGACGCCGGCGCAGAGGATCGGCGCAATGTCGAGGAAGTCGACATTGTCGGGAAGATGCCCGACATAATTTGGATCGGCGAGGACATATTCCGCGAAGCTGCCATTCACCGAATAGCCGGTATTCTGCTGGCTCTCGCACAACGTCTCCCAGCCGCCCAGGCAATGCACGCAATGCCCGCAGGCGGAGTAGAGCCAGGGGACGCCGACCCGGTCGCCCTCTTTTACAAGAGTGACGCCCGATCCGACGGCGGCGACATGTCCGACGCCTTCATGCCCGGGAATGAAGGGCGGGTTGGGCTTGACCGGCCAGTCGCCCTCGGCCGCATGCAGGTCGGTGTGGCATACGCCGGCCGCCGCGACCTTTACCAGGATCTGGCCGGGTCCGACCGTCGGGATCGGCGCCTCTTCGATGACCAGCGGCTTGCCGAATTCGCGGACGACCGCCGCCTTCATGGTTTTCGCCATGTCTGCTTCTCCTTCCGGGAGGGATCAGAACAGGCCGAGCGCATGCTCGTCATAGGAGACGAGCAGGTTCTTGGTCTGCTGATAATGGTCGAGCATCATCTTGTGATTTTCGCGTCCGAAACCCGACGCCTTATATCCGCCGAAAGCGGCATGTGCGGGATAGTGATGGTAGCAGTTGGTCCAGACCCGCCCGGCCTCGATCGCGCGGCCGAGCCGGTAGGCCGTGTTGCCGTTGCGGGTCCAGACGCCCGCGCCGAGGCCGTAGGCGGTATCGTTGGCGATCGCGATCGCCTCGTCGACTGTCTTGAATGTGGTCACCGACAGCACCGGCCCGAAGATCTCTTCCTGGAAGATGCGCATCCGATTTTCGCCGAGGAACACGGTGGGCTGCACGAAATAGCCCCGATCGAGTTCGCCGCCGGGGAGCGCCCGCGCGCCGCCGGTCAGGCATTGCGCGCCCTCGGTTTTTCCGATGTCGATATAGCCGAGGATCTTGTGGAGTTGATCTTCGGATGCCTGGGCGCCGATCTGGACCGAAGGGTCGAGCGGATCACCTTGGCGGATCGCTGTGACACGCGCCACGGCGCGCTCGATGAAACGGTCGAAGATCGATTCGTGGATCAACGCGCGCGAGGGACAGGTGCAGACCTCGCCTTTGTTGAACGCGAAGAGCGTGAAGCCCTCCAGCGCCTTGTCGAAGAAGGCGTCCTCCTCGTCGAGCACGTCGGCCATGAAGATGTTGGGCGACTTGCCGCCAAGTTCCATCGTCTGGGGGATGAGATGGTCGGCGGCCGCATGCATGATCTGCTTGCCGGTGACCGTCTCGCCCGTAAAGGAGACCTTGGCGATCCGTGGATTGGCGGCGATCGCCTGGCCAACGGTGCGTCCAGGTCCCGTCACGACGTTGAACACGCCAGGCGGCAGAATATCGGCGGTGAGCTCTGCGAACATCAGCAATGTCAAAGGCGTCTGGGACGCAGGTTTGATCACCGTGCAATTGCCCGCGGCAAGTGCCGGAGCGATTTTCCAGGCTGCCATGAGCAGCGGGAAGTTCCACGGGATGATCTGCCCGACGACGCCAAGCGGCTCGCGGAAATGATAGGCGATCGTGTCGGCATCGATCGTCGAGATCGCGCCCTCTTCCGCCCGGATGCAGCCGGCGAAGTAGCGGAAGTGGTCGATCGCCAGAGGCACGTCTGCGGTACGCGTCTCGCGGATCGGCTTGCCGTTGTCGATCGTCTCGGCGAAGGCCAGCAGCTCCAGATTGTCTTCCAGCCGGTCGGCGATCCGGTTGAGCAACCGCGCACGCTCGGCTGGTGATATCTTGGCCCACTGATCCTTGGCCGCGTGCGCCGCATCGAGCGCGCGCTCGACATCTTCCGGTGTTGACAGCGCGAACTCGGCGATCAGGGCGCCGTTGATCGGGCTCGTATCGGCGAAATATTCTCCCGCAGCGGGGGGACTCCAACGACCACCGATGAAATTGTCATAGCGATGCCGGAAGGACGGCGCGGCATTGATGGTGCTGAAGGCCTGTTCGAACATGATCGCGCTCCATTAGCTGTCTTGAGCTAGATCGCCTCAATGCCGTCCCGACCGTCCCTTCAATATACGTAAGTTACGAATCCACTCTGGAGCGGCCCGGTATTCGCACGGATCATGCGACTGGATCCTCGTCCGAGGTCAGGCCGTTTCATGATCCTGACCGACCAGTCCGGGTCCGGATGCCCGAGATTCTCCGGCGGGTCGCGACCGAGGCAGCCGGTTGGGGAATGGCCCGCCGAGGGTGCGAAGCGGGTCATAAGTTGTCGTTGGGCTCGCTTGTTTCCCTCTCAGCAACCGCCCCTCGACACACCCGAAGATCCGCCCCGCGTTCGTGAGCCTCGCGCATATTCCCGAGAGGGACTTTGGTTTCGCTCATCAAACCGAGCTTGCCCGAGAGATGCTGTTCGGCGTTCCTCGCCCGTATACGCAATGTGCGAAGCGCCGCACGGATCAGATTTTCACCAGGCGCAGTCGCAACGAATTGCCGATCACGCTGACCGAAGAGAGCGCCATCGCGGTGGCGGCGATAATCGGCGACAGCAGCAAGCCGAAAACCGGATAGAGCGCGCCAGCCGCGATCGGAATCCCGGCGACATTATATGCGAAGGCGAAGAAGAGATTCTGGCGAATATTCCGCATCGTGGCATGGCTGAGATGCCGCGCCCGGACGATACCCATCAGGTCGCCATGGAGCAGCGTCACTCCGGCGCTCTCGATCGCGACATCGGTGCCCGATCCCATCGCGATCCCGACATCGGCAGCAGCGAGCGCGGGCGCGTCGTTGACGCCGTCGCCGGCCATTGCGACAATTCTCCCTTCCTCGCGAAGGCGCGTTACCACGGCACTCTTCTGGTCCGGCAGGACGTCGGCCTCGACATCGGCAATATCGAGGCGCCGCGCTATCGCCTGCGCGGTCGTGCGGTTGTCGCCCGTCAGCATGATTACCTTGATGCCGGCCTCCCTGAGCGCCCTGAGCGCTGCCGGAGTTGTCTCCTTTACCGGATCGGCGATGGCGATGACGCCCGCTGCGCGCCCGCCGATTGCCAGGAAAATGGCGGTAGCCCCGTCCCCGCGCAGCCGGTCGGCCGGACCCGCGAGGTCGCCGGGGCCGATATCATATTCGGCCAGGAAACTCGCGTTGCCCGCCTGCACGGTTTGCCCGTCGACCATGCCGACTATGCCCTTGCCAACCGGCTGGTCGACTGCGGTCGGTTCGAGGAGCTTGATCCCGCGCTGCTCGGCGGCCTGGACGATCGCCTGTGCCAGCGGGTGTTCGCTTGTACGTTCAAGGCTTGCCGCAATGCGCAGAATCTCTTCCTCGGCAAAACCCTCCGCAACTTCGATGGCGACGACCGAAGGCTTTCCGGCCGTCAGCGTTCCGGTCTTGTCGACGACCAGAGTGTCGACCTTCTCCATGCGCTCCAGGGCCTCGGCGTTCTTGATCAGCACTCCAGCCTCGGCACCGCGGCCAACGCCGACCATGATCGACATCGGCGTCGCGAGACCGAGCGCGCAGGGGCAGGCGATAATGAGGACCGCGACAGCGGCCACAAGTCCATATCCCATCGATGGCGCCGGGCCGAATAGCGACCAGGCGACGAAGGCAACCAGTGCGACCAGAATGACAGTCGGCACGAACCAGGCCGATACCGCATCGGCGAGCCGCTGAATTGGGGCACGGCTGCGCTGGGCGTCGGCCACCATCTGCACAATACGCGCAAGCATCGTATCGCGGCCGACCTTCTCGCTTCGCATCACAAGTCCGCCGGTCTGATTGATCGTTCCACCGATCAGCGCGGCCCCGATGTCCTTCGTGATGGGCATGGATTCCCCGGTAACCATGGATTCATCGACCGTGCTCCGCCCTTCCATGACGATACCGTCTACCGGGACCTTCTCGCCAGGGCGGACTCGCAGGACGTCGCCTACCACAACCTCGGAAAGGTCTATTTCCTCGTCGCTGCCGTCCGCGGCGACGCGGCGGGCGAGCTTCGGTGAAAGATCGAGAAGCGCCCGGATCGCGCCACTGGTTGTCTCGCGGGCGCGCAGTTCGAGTAGCTGGCCGAGCAGCACCAACACCGTGATTACGGCGGCTGCCTCGAAATAGACCGCCACCGAACCGTCCGCGGCGCGGAAAGCATCTGGAAAGATATCGGGCAAGAGTGCTGCGACCATGCTGTAAAGCCAGGCAACGCCTGTCCCCATTGCGATCAGCGTGAACATGTTGAGGTTACGCGTACGCAGCGACTGCCAGCCGCGCTCGAAGAACGGCCAGCCCGCCCAGAGGACGACGGGCGTCGCAAGCAGCATCTGGACCCAATTACTAGCCTGGCGGGAGATCAGCATATGAAGTCCGGTCATGTGCCCGCCCATCTCGAGGGCAAGGACCGGAAGCGCAAGCACCAGGCCGATCCAGAAGCGTCGGCGCATGTCCCGATATTCTTCGCTCGGGCCGTCGGTGGCTTCGGGAACGATAGGCTCCAATGCCATTCCGCAGATCGGGCAAGCTCCTGGTCCCGGCCGCTGGATCTCGGGATGCATCGGACACGTCCAGATCGCGCCCTTCGGAGGGGGCGGTGCCGAGTTCTCCGCGCCGCCGTGATAGCGAGCCGGGTCCGCTCTGAACTTGCCCAGACATCCCGCACTGCAGAAATAATGATGGACGCCGGCATGCGTGAGCTGGTGAATACTCGTCTCCGGATCGACTGCCATCCCGCAGACGGGATCGGTAACCGCGCCTTCCGCCAAATGGCCATGATGCTGATGATCCATTGTCAGAAGCTCCTGTCAGATTTCCAGCTCAACCGCCTTTCACCAGGCGGCATGATTGCAACTCGCCTTCATTCGGATCGTCATTCTCTGATATACGCAAAAATCACATTCCCCTCAGCCTTGTCGGACTCACTCCTCTTGTGTTGCGCCACCTTAACCGTCACCGGCTTACCGTGGGCGCGGCTTCCTTCTGTTCGCGCATCGATCGCGGCGGCGCTCCGTGCCAAATGATCGCGACGGTCTATGTGGCTCTCGCTCCACTCAGGGAAGGCCGTCGGTTAAATAGGTGTCCGTCGTCAGAACATTCGGCACAACTCGCGGCGTAGATTAGCGGAGTGCGGACCTCGTCAGGGGGTTGATGTTAGGCGGCGAACTTGCGGTGCTGCAAGCGCCGATGTTCGATGGTCTGTCGCTTGATCCTTTCGCGCAGTTTGATGATTGCCGGAGCCCTGCCGAAGTAGGCGTCGGCAGGCGTCACGTTGGCCAGGCTCTCGTGGTATCGCTGGTGATTGTAGTGCTCGACGAAGGTCTCGATGTGGGCTTCGAGGTCGCCGGGCAGGAAGTAGTTTTCCAGCAAGATGCGGTTTTTCAGGGTCTGGTGCCAGCGCTCGATCTTGCCCTGGGTTTGGGGATGACACGGGGCGCCGCGGACATGGCTCATCTTCCGGGCCTCGATGTATTCCGCCAGCTCACCCGCGATGTAGCTGGGGCCATTATCGCTGAGTATCCGGGGTTTGTGCAGCACCGTGGCGCTGTCGCAACCAGAAGCCGCCAGGGCGAGGTCCAGCGTGTCGGTGACGTCCTCGGCTCGCATGTTGGTGCACAGCTTCCAGGCGATGATGTAGCGTGAGAAGTCGTCGAGCACGGTCGACAGATACATCCAGCCCCACCCGATGATCTTGAAGTAGGTGAAGTCGGTCTGCCAC
>NZ_JABWGQ010000017.1 GCF_014595975.1 Sphingopyxis sp. LK2115
TACACCATCGCCTACACCGGAAATTACACCACGAGCGCGGACGCTAACAAGAGAATCTAGGTTCTCGATGGTATCTTTTCCATGTTGGCGCACGACCGTGCCGTAGGTTGAAATAAGGCTCCCAAGAGCATCTGAAAGTGTGCGCTGCAAAGTAGGAACCCACTTCGCATACGCTTCATCGATTTCGTCGGCGGCATATTCTCGAGTAGCCGTAAAAGCGAAGATGGCCTTTCCAAGCGTTTCTTCCAAGAAACCGAAAGTTGCTACCGCTCGACCCAAAGCCTCCCAGAACTCGTCACTATGTTTATGGGTGGGGAATGACGCCGGGAGGCTATCGATATCGACTATGTAGGATTTCCGACGGTGATCATTTTTCATCAAACCGTCCCCTCTTCCTTCTCGGCCTGCTGCCGCGCCCACATGTCGGCATAAAGGCCGCGCATCGCCAGCAGCTCGTCGTGCGTCCCCGTCTCTGCCACGCGTCCCTTGTCGAGCACGATGATGCGGTCGGCGCCGGTCACGGTCGACAGGCGGTGCGCGATCACCAGTGTCGTGCGGTGCGCCGCGATCCGATCCAGCGTATCCTGGATCGCCGCCTCGGTGCGGCTGTCGAGCGCGCTCGTCGCTTCGTCGAGGATCAGCAGCGGCGGGTTCTTGAGCAAGGTCCGCGCGATCGCGACGCGTTGCTTCTCGCCGCCCGACAGCTTCAACCCGCGTTCGCCGACCTCGGTCTCATAGCCTTGCGGCAGCAGCGCGATAAAGCCGTCGATCGCCGCACCCTTGGCCGCCGCCGCAATCTCGTCGGCGCTCGCGCCTTCGCGGCCATAGGCGATATTGTAACCGATCGAATCGTTGAACAACACCGTGTCCTGCGGGACGATACCGATGCTCGCGCGCAGGCTTTGCTGCGTCACCTGCGCAATATCCTGCCCGTCGATCAGGATGCGCCCGCCCTGCGGATCGTAAAAGCGGAACAGCAGCCGCGCGATCGTCGATTTGCCCGCCCCCGACGGTCCGACGATCGCCAGCGTCTCGCCCGCGCCGACCGCAAAGCTCACGCCATTGAGGATTGTGCGGTCGGGATCGTAACCGAAGACGACATTCTCGAACGCCACCGCGCCGCCGTTCACCGCCAGCGGCGCCGCGCCCGGCGCATCCGAAATCTCCGGCGGCGTGTCGATCAGGCGGAACATCGCCTCCATGTCGATCAACCCCTGCCGGATCACGCGATAGACCATGCCGAGCATGTCGAGCGGGCGGAACAGCTGCGCCAGCAGCGTGTTCACCAGCACCACGTCGCCGACCTTATATGCGCCGACCGACCAGCCCCACACCGTATAGGCCATCGCCCCCGCCAGCGCGGCGTTGGTGATCAGGCTCTGCCCGATGTTGAGCCACGCAAGGCTGTTCTCGCTCTTCACCGCGGCGCGCGCATATTGGTCGGCGACGTCGCGATAGCGCGCTTCCTCGCGCGCTTCGGCGCCGAAATATTTGACCGTTTCGTAATTGAGCAGGCTGTCGACGCTGCGCCCGATGGTCAGCGTGTCGAGGTCGTTCATCCGCGTGCGCAGTGCATTGCGCCAGTCGGTCACCCGCCGCGTGAAGATGATATAGACGACGACCATCAGCGCGGTCGCACTCGCCAGGCCGAAACTGAACCTGGTCCAGAAGATGATGAGCACCGCGGCGAGTTCGATGATCGTCGGCGCAATGTTGAACAGCAGGAAATAGAGCATGGTGTCGATGCTCTTGGTGCCGCGCTCGATCACCTTGGTGACCTCGCCCGTCCGTCGCGCCAAATGAAAGCGCAGACTGAGCGCGTGAAGGTGGCTGAAGGTCGCGATCGCCAGCTCGCGCGTTGCATCCTGCCCGACGCGCTCGAACACGACATTGCGGAGGTTGTCGAACAGCACCCCGGCAAAGCGCGCGCCGGCATAGGCGAGCACCAGCCCGATCGCGAGCGCGACCCCTTGCTCCATCCCCGGCGCCATCGCGTCGATCGCCGCGCCATAGAGGAAGCCCATCGACAGCTGGACGCCCTTCGACGCCAGCACGATCAGCCCGGCCCCGACAATGCGCACCTTGTGTCCCCGATGCCCCGCGGGCCACAGATAGGGCAAAAAACGCTTCAGCGTATCGAGAACGGGCGGTTCCTTGGCCGCGTCGGCGGAAGTGGCGGTATCGGGCGGCATGCGCGACCCATGTAGGGGGGCGGGGGCGGAACGCCAAGCAGACTGAAGGGTAAAGTCAAGCAATCCCTGCAATTCGTCACCCGCCCTTCGCCGGGATGACGATTATGGGAACCGTCGTGCTAGAGTTTCTCGCGCGGCCCCAGATGCCGCATGATCCGTTCGATCAGGCGCCGCTCCTCGCTCGTCGGCGTCGGGATGACCGCTGCGGGCGGCTCGGCGCGGCGACCGAACAGCGGACGACGGGGCGGAACAAGCGGGGAGAAGCGCATCGGGGGCTCGCTTTCATGGCGCGGCGTCGCCCCCCGGCACCGCAATGGTTCTGGTCCCGGCGCCCATGGTGAACGCGCATGGTTGCAGAACCGTATAAGGCGCTGGTTACTGCTTTCTTTCCGGTACGGTGAAGGTGCCGGTGACGCGCCCGCCGGTGCCGCCTGCGATCGGATTGCCGTCGGGCCCGCGCGCCGCGCCGCGACCGTCGACGGTCGCGCGACCGCTATTAAGGTCGATCACCAGCCGCCCGCCGCGCAGATTGTTGCCGCGCTGGCGCAGCTCGACATTGCCGACCATGGTGATCAGGCGGCGGTCGAGGTCGTAGATGGCGACATTGCCGCGCGCCGATTCATCGCCCTTCACCACCGTCACGCCGCCGGTTGCATCGAGCCGGTTGACGTCAGTGCCCCCGGCGCGCGTATAAGCGACGGTCATCCGCGGCGCAGTGACCGTCAGCCCCGCCTGCGTGACGCGGACGCCGCCCGCCAGCACCACGCGGTCGGCGCGGTCCTGCACCTCGATGCTGCCCGCGGCGAAATCGACCGGCGCATTGCTGTTGTGGTTGGCGAGCGCCTGCGCTGCTGCGCGGTCGCCGCCGCCCGCCGACAGGATAGCGAGGCCCGTCAGCGCGAATCCCGCGCCGGCGAGCATCAGGCTCTTCGGCGTCCAAAGCCGGTTCATTCGATCACTCCCTGGTTGATCCGCAGCCGGGCATTACCCTCCAGCCGGACAGTCCGCTTGTCGAGGTCGGCGGACAGCGCGTTGGCTGAAAACTGCCCGATGTTCAACGCACCTTCGACGCCGCCCGTTCCGACCAGGCTGCGCGTCTTCAGATCGACCGCTACATTGCTTGCATCGAGCCGATAGCCGTTCGCGCCGCGCACGCGCACCGTGCCCGGCACTATGACACGGCCGGTTTCCATATTATAGGCGCCCCGTTGCGCCACGATCGTCGCCGGACCATCGGTCAGGCGGATCGCACCGGACAGGTCGGTCATCCGTACGACGGGTTCGGCCGAGCTTTTCTGGACCGCGCTGCCCGCGAGCAGCGCAAAGGGCCGACCCATGGCGTCCTGTCCGCGATATTCGGCGCGCGTCACCTTCATCCGTTCGCTCGCCATGTCGACCTTGTCCTTGGCGAGCAGGAAGCTGATCTCGGCGCGCTGGGTAAAGGGCGAAAAGACCAGTACCGCGGCGACCACGCCGATCACCAGCGGCAGACCATAACGCAGGATCCGCACCACACGATCGTGGCTCGATCCGCTGCGCGCCCACATCTGGCGCTTGGTTCGGTCAAGATCGGCGCGTTCGGACATCGCTTGTGTATCGACCCTCAGCTGTGCGCGAAAATATCGGTTTCGGGCCAGCCGGCAAGGTCAAGCGCCGCACGCGTCGGCAGGAAATCGAAACAGGCCTGCGCAAGCTCGGTGCGTCCCTCGCGCGCCAGCCGCGCGTCGAGAATCTCTTTCATCGCGTGCAGGAAACGCACGTCGCTTGCGGCATAGTCGCGCTGCGCCTCGCTCAGTTCGGCGGCGCCCCAGTCGCTCGACTGCTGCTGCTTCGACACCTCCTGCCCCAGCAATTCGCGCACCAGTTCCTTCAGCCCGTGGCGGTCGGTATAGGTGCGAACCAGTCGCGACGCGATCTTGGTGCAATAGACGGGCGCGGTGACGACGCCGAGCGCCTGCTGCAAGGCGGCGATGTCGAAGCGCGCGAAATGAAAGAGTTTCAATCGGCCGGGATCGGTCAGGATCGCCTTCAGCACCGGCGCATCATAGTCGCTGCCCGGTTTGAAACGGACCAGATGCTCGTCGCCCGACCCGTCGCTGATCTGGACGAGGCAAAGCCGATCGCGCAGCGGATTGAGCCCCATGGTTTCGGTATCGACCGCAACGGCGCCGGCGCCCAGCACGCCTTCGGGCAGGTCTTCTTCGTGGAAATATACGCTCATCCCGCCGCCTTAGGCCAAGCGGCCGCGCCGCTCAATGACTGGTTTTCGCTGGCCTGCCGGGCGCGGCAAGGGTCGCGGCAATTCGCGCCATATCCGCAAAGGCGCGGCTGCAATTTTCTGTTCGCAGCCTGTGGATAATTAGGCTATATCTTGCGTCCTTGGTGGCATGGGGCGAGTCCGTGCCCGTGGTGAACTGCGTCCCCGTCCGGCGCAAGGAGCCGGTAAAATGGGGTGTGGACGACCGAAAGCGACTACTAAGCAATGAGTTTCAACAAGGATCGCCGTGGCCATCGGGGACGCGGCAGGCGCGATGATTTCGGCAATTTCGACAGTTTCGAACCGGCCCCCTATGGCGGCGATTCCTATGGCGGCGGACGCGGCGGCTTCGGCGATCGCGGCGGCTTTGGCGGCGGCGACCGCGGCGGCTATGGCGATCGCGGCGGCTTTGGCGGCGGCGACCGTGGCGGCGGCTTCGGTGGCGGACGCGGCGGCGGCATGCCTGCACAGGTCGTCGGCGAAGGCCAGGGCACGGTAAAGTTCTTCAACCCGTCAAAGGGCTTTGGCTTCATCGCCCGCGCAGACGGCGGCGACGACGTGTTCGTCCACATCAGCGCGGTCGAACAGGCGGGGCTTCAGGGCCTTGCGTCAGGCCAGCCGCTCGCCTTCACGCTCGTCGAACGCAACGGCAAGGTGTCGGCGATCGACCTCAAGATCGAGGGCGAACCGATGCCGGTCGAAGAGTTTGCCCCGCGCCAGCGCGAGGATCGGCCGGGCGGCGCGCGCGGGCGGCGACAGCTGACCGGCGAGCGCACGTCGGGAACGGTGAAGTTCTTCAACACGACAAAGGGCTTTGGCTTCATCGCGCGCGACGACGGCCAGGCCGACGCCTTCGTCCACATCAGCGCGGTGCAGCGCGCGGGCATGGCGGGCCTTGAAGAAGGCGACCGCGTCGCGTTCGACATCGAGGTCGACGACCGCGGCAAATTCGCCGCGGTGAACCTGCAGCCGCATCAGGACTGATCGGCGGCACGACCAGAAAGGAAGAGGGCGGCCATGAGGCCGCCCTTTTTATTGGCAGGGCAGGCCGGAACGGGCGGCTGGCCGCCCCCTGGCGCGCTCAACCCGTGCGCCGCGCAAGCCATATGCCGACAATCATCAGCGCGATCCCGGCGACGCGTTTCAGGTCGATTGCCGATCGGATGGCGCCGAACAGGCCGAAATGGTCGATCGTCGCGGCGCTCACGAGCTGGCCGAAGAGCACGAAGAAGATCGCATTGCCAACGCCGAAGCGCGGCGCAATGAAGGTCACGGCGATCACGTAAAAGGCGACAAACAGTCCGCCAGCATAGAAATGCGCGGGAATGTCGCCCGTAAAGCGCACCGCGCCAAGCGAGCCGGTCAGCAACGCACCCGCCGCCGCGATCAGGAAGGCAAGGCCAAAGAGGATCATCGACGCGGCCATCGGGCTGCCGAGCCGCGCACCAAGCCCGCCGTTCAGCGCCGCGAGGATCGGAATACCGACGCCGGTGAAAAACATGATGGCGGCAAAGGCGGGCGCGGCATTGTTCACGGTCATCTCTCAGGCTCCTTGGCTGGCTTTTGCAGCCAGCGATATGCGGCGACGGGCACGCCGCCCACCCCCAATTGTCCAGATCGACCTCGTCGATATTGACCATGATGGTCGCGGATGCACGGGCGCGAGCGGGATGAAGCGGAGCCATGTCGGGGCGCTTGCCTGACCTTCCCTTGTTCGTCATTCCGGCGCCGGCCGGAATGTCGCTGGAAAGGTTGGCAGCCCTGCGTCGCAGCCTTTCAGAACTGATATGCCAACCCGCCGCCGAACAGCCATTGATCCGCGTCACCGATATCGGCAACGATCGGCGAGCGGGCGAAGCGTTTGCCCAGACGGCCATATTGCGCGCCGCCGAGCAGGACGAATCCTTTGCGCAGATCGCCCGACAGCGCATAGGCACCCGCGATCCCGAACGTATATTTGCCTGCGGTCGCCTTTTTCCCCGCCCCGTCATAAACGGGCAGGCCGCTCGCCGCGCTGCCCGCGGGGTCGATGTCGTAATAATAGCGGCCAAAACCCTTGCCGTAAAAATTGACCGACGCCGACACGCCGACATAGGCGCGCTTTGACAGGGGCGTGCCATAGTCGATCGTCGGTGAAGCCGCCCAGCTGCCGTGGCGGCCCGATACGTCCTTGAGCGCGACGACACGAAAGGCGACCTGGTCATAGGCGCTCGTGATGACGCCGGTGTGCGAAATCCCCGCGAACAGCCCGGTTTCGACCGCAACCTTGCGCTTGCCGAGCGCCGCGACCTGCGGATCGTCGATCTTGCCGGCGCGGTCGCTGCGCAGGCTGATGATCGGGCCGAATTTGAAATCGGTTTTCTGCCCGCGGCGCTGGCGGATCAGGTCGACCTGAAAATTGGTGCCGCGCGTCGAGAAGGAATAGCCGCTGATCCGGCCGCGCAGATAAACGGCAGGGACGAGGCGGCGACCGTCGGCACCATTATATTCGGGGGTGCTGAGCACGCCCGCGGCGACCGCGAAATAGTCGCGCGACCATGTGCGTTCGGGATCGTCATCCTCGGGGCGCGCTGCGGGCAGCAGGATATTTTCGTCAAGCTCGCTATCCTGAAGGTAGCGCGGCGCATCGTCGGACCTGTGCGGGACGATGATACCGCCCTCCTCCGCAAGATCGGCGGGAGGCGAGGTTTCCGCGGCAGTTGCCGGACCGATCGCCAGCGTCGCGGCGGCAAACAGGATCAGCGCTGGCGCGGGATGACGGAGTCGCGTTGAACGGGGCGTGGACATGCGTTGGTCATTCCTATGCTCTTGCCCCTCTTGCCAAGCGTGTAAGTAAAGCGCGCGCTATTGCAACGACTTCGTCTTGCGATGGGGCGATTTTGCTTCCATGCGTCTTGCATGCACCGCTTCGCCACCGCCATTTTCCCCGTCCTTCGCGTCCGCTTCGCGTCGCCGCGCGGATGAGCCGCGTGCCGCGCCTTGCCGGCTATGCGCTGATGGCGGCCGCGGCGCTGCTGGCGCTCGCGATGCGGCGCGGAACGGTCGAAAGCGTCGGCCCCTTCCCCGTCGCCGCGATCGCGCTGCTCGTCGGCATGGTGGGGGTGATGCTGGTATTCACCGATCTGATGGTGCGCGGGCTTTATGCCCAGCTGGATGCCGCGAAACGGCGCGAGCGTGAGTCCGATCAGAGGGACGAGTGAACCCTTTTCGTTCGACACCCCATGCGCTTGGCAGTATGACCGCGCGATGACCGACCGTCCGCATACGCCGCTGCTCGACACGGTGGATGTCCCCGCCGACCTCCGCAAGCTGAAGCCCGAAGATCTCCGCCAGTTCGCCGACGAGCTGCGCGCGGAGATGATTTCCGCCGTCGGCACCACGGGCGGGCACCTGGGCTCCGGCCTTGGCGTCGTCGAGCTGACCACCGCGATCCACTATGTTTTCGACACCCCGCGCGACAAGCTGGTGTGGGACGTCGGCCACCAATGTTATCCGCACAAGATCATCACCGGGCGCCGCGACCGGATTCGCACGCTGCGGCAAGGCGGCGGGCTGTCGGGCTTCACCAAGCGCAGCGAGAGCGAATATGACCCGTTCGGCGCGGCGCATTCGTCGACGTCGATCAGTGCGGCGCTGGGCTTTGCCATCGCCAACAAGCTGAACGACCAGCCCGGCCGCGCGATCGCGGTCATCGGCGACGGGTCGATGTCGGCGGGCATGGCCTATGAGGCGATGAACAACGCCAAACAGGCGGGCAACCGCCTGATCGTCATTTTGAACGACAATGACATGTCGATCGCACCGCCCGTTGGCGGGCTTTCGGCCTATCTTGCCAAGCTGGTGTCGTCGCGCCCGTTCCTCGAGCTGCGCGAGATTGCGCGGCGCTTTGCGCGCAAGCTGCCCGAACCGCTGCACAAGGCGGCAAAAAGAACCGACGAATATGCCCGCGGCATGGCGATGGGCGGCACCTTGTTCGAGGAGTTGGGATTCTACTATGTTGGGCCGATCGACGGGCATAATCTCGACCATCTGATTCCCGTGCTCGAAAATGTCCGCGACAGCGAACATGGCCCGGTGCTGATCCACGCGGTGACCAAGAAGGGCAAGGGTTACCCCCCCGCCGAAGCCGCCGCCGACAAATATCACGGGGTCCAGAAGTTCGACGTCATCACCGGCGAACAGGCAAAAGCGCCGCCGGGACCGCCCGCCTATCAGAATGTCTTTGGCGAAACGCTCGCAAAGCTTGCCGAAACCGACAAGCGTATCGTCGCGATCACCGCCGCGATGCCGTCGGGCACCGGCGTCGACAAGTTCGCCAAGGCGCATCCCGACCGCGCGTTCGACGTGGGCATCGCCGAACAGCATGCGGTGACCTTTGCCGCGGGGCTGGCGGCGCAGGGGATGCGGCCGTTCGCCGCCATATATTCGACCTTCCTCCAGCGCGCCTATGACCAGGTCGTCCACGATGTCGCGATCCAGAATCTGCCCGTGCGTTTCGCCATCGACCGCGCGGGGCTGGTCGGCGCCGACGGGTCGACGCACGCGGGCTCGTTCGACATCACCTATCTTGCGACCCTGCCCAACATGGTGGTGATGGCGGCGGCCGACGAGGCCGAGCTGGTCCATATGACCTATACCGCCGCCGAACATGACGATGGCCCGATCGCCTTCCGCTATCCGCGCGGCAATGGCACCGGGGTTGCCTTGCCCGATGTTCCGGTGAAGCTGGAGATCGGCAAGGGCCGTATCGTGCGCGAAGGCAAGACGGTAGCGATCCTGTCGCTCGGCACGCGATTGGCGGAGGCGCTCAAGGCCGCCGACACTTTGGAAGCGCGCGGGCTGTCCACCAGCGTCGTCGACCTGCGTTTCGCCAAGCCGCTCGACGTGGAACTGATCCGCCGCACCCTTGCGAACCACGAGGTGTGCGTGACGATCGAGGAAGGCAGCATCGGCGGGCTAGGCGCGCATGTGCTGACCCTGGCGAGCGACGAAGGGCTGATCGACGCGGGGCTGAAACTGCGCACGATGCGCCTGCCCGATGTGTTTCAGGACCAGGACAAGCCCGAATTGCAATATGACGCCGCGGGTCTCAACGCCCCGCAGATCGTCGATTGCGTGCTGAAGGCGCTGCGCCACAACAGCGCGGGGGTCGAGGAAGCGGGCGCGCGGGCGTGAACGGCTGAAATGGGGCGGCCTGCGGGCGGATCACCCCACGGGCACGATCGTCGCCTGCGCGATCGCGCAGCGGCGCGGTTCTTCGCCATCGCTTTCGGCCCAGACGTCGGCGCGCACGATCGCCTGGCGCTTGCCCGCCTTGATCACGCTGCCTTTCGCGCGCAGGTGGCTGCCCTTCGCGGGGGCGAGAAAGTTGATCGTATAGCTGCCGGTGACGACGTCGCCGATCACGCTCGACGCCGCCCAGGCGCAGGCATTGTCGGCCATCAGCCCGACGATCGCGCCATGGGCATAGCCGTGATGCTGGGTCATGTCGGGGCGCAGCGCGAGCAAAAGTTCGGCCTCGCCCTCGAAACAGCGGATCGGTTCGACGCCCAGAAAGGCGGTGAAGCCCGAGGCATCGACCGCGACGCTTTTCATATAGGCGACGGCTTCGTCGTTGCTGGCAAAGCGCTGTCCACGCATGGGGAGAATCCTGTTTAGTCTGGATTGCAGACCTTATCGCCGCTTGCGTGCGGCGGCGTCAAGTCTTAAATCCAGACTTATGAGGGATTATGTGGCCTCGCGTTCGCCCTGCGCCGTCGGCCGTGCCTCGCGGCTGCTCGGCGACCGCTGGGTGCTGCTGATCCTGCGCGAAGCGTTTCTGGGCTTCGACCGCTTCGAGGATTTCATCGAACGGCTGGACATTTCGCGCGCCGCGCTGACCTCGCGGCTCGGCTGGATGGTCGCGGCGGGGGTGATGGAGCGGGTGCCGCCGGACGGCAAGCGCGCCGCCTATCGCCTGACCGACGCGGGGCAGGCGCTGCGCCCCACCTATGACGCGATCAAGGCGTGGGGCGATGCATGGCTGCCGCGCGTGCCGAAAGAAAATGGCCCGGACGATGCCGGGCCGGGACCTTGTTGATCTGAAAACGCTGGCTTAAGCGCCCGGAATCGCCGCCTGCGCGTCGCGGCCGTCGCCTTCGGGCGCGGCCAGGATATCGCGGACGACCAGTCCCTTGTCGACGACCTGCGTTTCGGGGCTGCCGACCTGGCTGCGGATGCCGGGGTCCGCGCGCGCGCCGTCGGCGCTGCCGATGATCTGCGCCTCGCTTGCGCTGCGTGCCGAGGGGCCGCCGAAGAGCGCGCGCAGCGTCTGTTCGGCGGTCGATTCGCCGCCGGGGCGCGCGGTGCCGGGCGCGGGCGGGGTGAGCGCGAAATCGGGCGGCACGACGAGCGGCGCCTGACGCGACACCATCATCTCGTCGGGACGGTCGCGGCTGAACAGGCTGTTCGACCCGCAGGCCGACAGGGTGGTGGCGACGATCGAGGCGGCCAGGATGGCGGTGGTCCGGTTCACGACAATATTCTCCTATGCGCCCCGTTTACTCGGCTGACGGTTTCGCGTCCGCTTGGCCCGCCTTTTCGCCCAAGAGCAGCGCGCGCGCAACCAGCAAAAGCACGCCGAGCGTGATGCACGCGTCGGCGACGTTGAAGATCATGAAGGGGCGGAAATCGCCGATATGCAGGTCGGCGAAGTCGACGACATAGCCAAAGCGCACGCGGTCGACGATATTGCCGATCGCGCCGCCGAGGATCATCGCGAGCGCGACGACGTCACCCTTCGCCTGTTCGCGCGTCATCCAGAAGGCGACCGCGGCGGCAACCAGCCCCGTCACCGCAACGAGCGTCCAGCGCGTCGTGTCGGTGCAGCTGGCGAACATCGACAGCGAAATGCCGCAATTTTCGGCCCAGCGCAGATCGAAGAAGCTGGTGATCTCGATGACCCCCTTGGGCTCGAGCGACAGCGGGACGGTGATGACCCATTTGGTCAGCTGATCGAGAAGGAAGGCGGCCGCGGCAAACATCAGGCCGAAGCGCAGGTGGGGGGAACGGGCGCTGCTCATCCCGCCCCCAATACCGTTTCGCAGCGATTGCACAAGGCGCCGTCGGCGGCGACTTCGGGCAGATGGCGCCAGCAGCGGCCGCATTTGTGGTTTTCGGTGGGTTTGATCGAGATACCCTCATGTCCCGGAACCCGATGGACGGCGCCCGAAATGAAGGTTTCTGCCAGATAGGCGGGGTCGAAATCGCGCAGGACGGTCTCAAGATCGCTCATCATGACCTCGGCTTCGAGGCTGGAGCGCACGACCTTTTCGCGACGTAGAGGCTCGATCGCTTCGGTGACCTTGCCACGCAGTTCGCGCAGTTCGCTATTCCGAAGAACGAGTTCCTTGTCATGCTCAAAGGACGGCAACACAGGCCATTCCAGCAGATGCACGCTGCCCGCTTGCGGATAGCGCGTGCCCCACACTTCTTCGCTGGTAAACACCAGCACCGGCGCCGCATAGCGCACCAGCGCGTGGAACAGCACATCGAGCAGGCTGCGGTATGCGCGGCGGGTTTCGGTGCCGATCGGCACGGCGGGGCCGATGTCGCAGTAGAGGACGTCCTTGCGGATGTCGAAATAGAAGGCCGACAGATCCTCGTTGCAGAAGTCCGAGAGCAAGCGCGTGTAGCTGTTGAAGTCGAAATCGTCGACTGCGCGCACCAGCTTGCCATCGAGGTCGGCGAGCAGGCTGAGCATATAGCGTTCGAGTTCGGGCATCGCCGCCACGTCGGTGATGCGCTCCGCCTCGGTAAAACCGTCGAGCGCGCCGAGCAGGTAGCGGAAGGTGTTGCGGAGCTTGCGATACTGGTCGGCGACGCCGGCAAGGATTTCCTTGCCGATGCGGTGGTCCTCGGTGAAGTCGACCGACAACGCCCACAGGCGGAGGATGTCGGCGCCATAATCGCGCATCAGGTCCATCGGGCTGATCGTGTTGCCCAAGGACTTGGACATTTTCAGGCCCTTGGCGTCCATCGTGAAGCCGTGCGTCAGCACCGCCTTGTACGGCGCCTGCCCGCGCGTGCCACAGGATTCCAGCAGCGACGACTGGAACCAGCCGCGATGCTGGTCGCTGCCCTCCAGATAGAGGTCGGCGCTGTGGGTGCCGCCGTCGTGACGGACGAGCGCGGGCCATTTGCCGCTTTCGAGCACGAAGGCGTGGGTGCAGCCCGAATCGAACCAGACGTCGAGAATGTCGGTGATGCGCTCATAATCGGCGGCGTTATATGCGTCGCCCAGATATTCCTGCGCGCGCGCGTCGTTCCACGCGTCGACGCCGCCCTCGCGGACGGCCGCGACGATGCGGTCGTTGACTTGCGGGTCGTTCAGATAATGGCCGGTCTTGCGGTCGACGAACAAAGTGATCGGCACGCCCCACGCGCGCTGGCGGCTCAGCACCCAGTCGGGGCGCCCCTCAACCATGCTGCCGATGCGGTTGCGGCCCTTGGCCGGGACGAAACGCGTGTTCTCGATCGCCTGCATCGCCGCCTGGCGCAGCGTCGGGGCGTCGCAAAGGCCTTCCTCGGCAGGGTTGATCGCGCCGCCTTCGCCTTCCCAGCGCTTTTCGCCGCGCGACTTGGGCTCGATATGGGTCATCACCTTGTCCATCGGCACGAACCATTGCGGCGTGCAGCGATAGATGACCTTCGCCTTTGAACGCCAGCTGTGCGGATAGCTGTGCGGATAATCGGCACTGGCGGCGAGCAGCGCGCCTGCTTCGCGAAGGTCGGTGCAGATCGGCCCGTCAGGGGCGTTGAACCTGGGGTTGATCACCGATCCCTGACCGCCCAGCCAGCCCCAGTCATCGCGATATTTGCCGTCGCTTGTCACCGCGAACACGGGGTCGATGCCGTTCGCCTTGCACAGGTCGAAATCATCCTCGCCATGATCGGGCGCCATATGGACAAGCCCGGTGCCGCTGTCGGTGGTCACGAAATCGCCCGCGAGGAAGGGGCGCGGCCGCGCAAAGAAGCCGCCGAGCGCGTGCATCGGGTGGCGGGCGATGGTCCCGGCGAGGTCGGAGCCTTTGAATTGCTTTTTTACAAGAAGCGATGCGCCAGTTCGCTTCTCAAATTCGTCGATCAAATCAACTGCGACAACGACATGACCTCGTTCACGAATTACCGCATCTTCAGGGATGTCATCCCCCGGAGCCAGCCAAACCGCTCTCCCCGTGATGTATCCGCACAGCGCATACTCAATCTCCGGCCCATAGGCCAAAGCCTGGTTCACCGGGATCGTCCACGGCGTCGTCGTCCAGATCACCGCATGCGCGCCGACCAGCTCGGCGATCGGGCTCTCGACAATCTCGAACGCCACGTCGATCTGGGTCGAGACGATATCCTCATATTCGATCTCGGCCTCGGCGAGCGCGGTCTTTTCGACCGGCGACCACATCACCGGCTTGGCACCGCGATAGAGCATATCGTTCGCGGCGAATTTGAGCAGCTCGCGCACGATGGTGGCTTCGGCCTCATAATCCATCGTGAGGTAAGGATGGTCCCAGTCGCCGCCGATGCCGAGGCGCTTCAGCTGTTCCCTTTGGGTGTCGACCCAATGCTGCGCATAGGCGCGGCATTCGGCGCGGAACTCCTCGACCGGAACCTCGTCCTTGTTCAGCTTTTTCTTGCGATATTGCTCCTCGACCTTCCACTCGATCGGCAGGCCGTGGCAGTCCCAGCCGGGGACATAGGGCGCGTCCTTGCCCCTCAGCGTCTGGGTGCGAACGACCATGTCCTTGAGGATATGGTTGAGCGCATGGCCGATGTGCATGTCGCCATTGGCATAGGGCGGGCCATCGTGGAGGATGAACTGCTCGCGGCCCTTGCGGCTTTCGCGAATCTGGCCCTCGATATTGCTCTCGGTCCATTTGGCGAGAATCAACGGCTCCTTCTGCGGCAGGCCGGCCTTCATCGGAAAGTCGGTCCTGGGCAGAAAGACGGTGTCGCGGTAGTCGGGTGCAGTGTCGCTCATGGCCGGGGCGCTTAGCGCAGAATTGCGCGGGCGCAAACCTTCGGATCACCCCCGATCCCGTTCGCATCGAGCGAAGTCGCAATGCCTGTCGTCGGGATTCGGCTGCAGGTGTTTCGACTTCGCCCGGCACGAACGGGTTTACAGGTCGCTCAACAACGCCTTCGCCGCGTCGCAATCCGCCGCAATCTGCGCCATCAGCGCGTCCATGTCGTCATACATGGCCTCGGGCCGGATAAAGGCGCGGAAGGCGACGTCGATTTCCTGTCCGTAAAGACTTTCCGCAAAGTCGAAGAAATGCGGTTCGAGCAACTCCTTCGGCGGATCGAAACTCGGGCGGATGCCGAGGTTCGCGGCGCCCTTCAGCACACGACCATCGGGAAGCTTTCCGGTGACGGCATAGATGCCGTAACGCGGACGAAGATAGGTGCCCATGTCGATGTTCGCGGTCGGAAAGCCCAGCAGGCGGCCGTTCTTGTCGCCATGCTGAACCACCCCGCGCACGGTAAAGGGACGCGTGAGAAGGCGCGCGGCGGTCGCGCAGTCGCCCGCCTGGAGCGCCTCGCGGATCCGGCTCGACGAAATCACCTCATCGGCGTCGTCGACGGGCGCGACCATTTCGGTGAAGAAGCCGAGGCGGCGCGCATGGTCGGCGAGCGTGACGACATTGCCGCCGCGCCCCTTGCCAAAGACGAAGTCAGCGCCAGTGACGACCCCCGCTGCACCATAGCGGTCGAGCAGCAGGTCGACGATGAAATCATCCGCGCTCGTCGCGGCGAGCGCCGCGTCAAAGGGCAGGACAAGCATCGCGTCGGCGCCCGCCGCGGCGAACAGCTCCTGCCTCTGGTCGAGCGTGGTGAGCCGAAAAGGCGGGACGTCGGGTTTGAAGAAGCGCACGGGATGCGGATCGAAAGTCGCGACGATTGCCGGGCGGCCTTCGTCCGTCGCATGGCGCACCGCACGGCCGACGACCGCCTGGTGCCCGGCGTGAAATCCGTCGAAATTGCCAAGCGCGATGACGCCGCCGCGCAGGGGCGCTTCGATGCGATGATGGCCGTCAAGGCGGATCATGGCACCGAAGGCGTCAGCGGAACGAGGCCCGCTTTCAACACACGCACCGCATTGCCGCCCATCGCGGCGCGAATTTCGTCGTCGCTGAACCCCGCGTCAATCAACGCCTGCGTCACCTGCGCGAGCTGCGCGGTGTCGAAGCGCACGGTGGTGGCGCCGTCATAATCGCTGCCGAGCGCGACATGCTCGATGCCGACGAGATCGCGGACATGCTTCATCGCGCGCGCGATGCTGGCGGGTGAGGTATCGCACACCGCCGCGTCCCAATATCCGATGCCGATCAGCCCGCCGGTCGCCGCCACTCCTTTGATCTGTTCATCGGACAGGTTGCGGTTGACCTTGCACGTCGCCTGGACGCCGCCGTGGCTGGAGACGACGGGACGGCGCGCCATTTTGAGGATGTCCGTGACGCACGCGGCCGAGCAATGCGCAATGTCGACGACCATGCCCTTTGCTTCCATCGCGCTGACGACCTGGCGCCCCAGCGGGGTAAGCCCGCCTTTTTTCAGGCCGTGCATCGAGCCTGCGAGATCATTGTCGAAAAAATGGGTCAGCCCCGCCATGCGGAAACCCGCGGCATACAGCCTGTCGAGGTTCGCGATGTCGCCTTTGAGATTGTGCAAACCCTCGATGCTCAGCATCGCGCCGGTCGTGCGCGACTTGCCGCGCCGCGCGGCGAGCAGCGCATCGACGTCGGCGGCGGTCGCGACGGGTTTCAGCGCACCATCAGAGGCCGCTGCCGCGCGGTGCAGCTTTTCGGCGTGCCACAGCGAGCGTTCGAGCAGCGAACCCCACGTCCGCACCGGCTGGAGCTGCGCGATCACGAGACCGGTGATATTGTCGCTGTCGGCGCCGTTCGCGTCGTAATTCTGCCCCTTCGGCGACTTGGTCGTGCTGGCAAGCACCTGCAGCGCGACATGGCCGTCCTGAAGCCGCGGCAGGTCCATATGCCCGCGCGTCGCGCGGTCGAGAATGTCGCGCTTCCACAGCAAGCTGTCGCTGTGCAGGTCGACGATCGTCAGCGTCCGGTGCAACGCCTGCGCGCGCGCCGACACCTGCGGCAGCGGCTTGCCGTCGATCCGATTGAGGTCGCGTTCGATCATCCCCGGCGCGAGCGTGAAAAAAGCGAGCGCGGCGAGTCCGACGAGGATCAAGAGGGCGATCAACCAGCGGCGCATCGCTATCTCCTTGTCAGCGTCACAAAGCTGTAGGCGGGCCGCCCGCCTTCGCCCGCGGGCTGGTCGGCGCGCGCGACCTCCCGCCACAGGGCGGGGTCGGGATAGTCGATCGCCGCGTCGCCCGCGGGTTCCAGTGCAACCTCGGTCAACTCGATCCGGTCGGCGAGCGGCAGGAACAGGCGATAGATTTCGGCGCCGCCGATCACCATCACATGCGGTGCATTGGCGAGCTTCAGCGCTTCCTCGACGCTTGCGGCGGGTTCGGCGCCCTCGTCCTGCCAATCGGGATCGCGCGTCAGGACGATGTGGCGGCGCCCTTCGAGCACCGCGGGCAGGCTGTCGAATGTCTTGCGCCCCATGATCATCGGGCGGCCCATGGTGAGCTGTTTGAACCGGCGGAGGTCGGCGGGCAGGTGCCAGGGCATCCGGCCGTTCGCGCCGATCACGCCATTGGCCGCGCGCGCGAGGATCAGCGTGATTTCGGGGCGGTTCATGCCGGTGTGGTTCCCGCCCCAAAGCCGACCCATGTGACATGGCCAAGCTTGCGGCCGTCGCGTACGTCCGCCTTGCCATAATGATGGACATGCGCCGCATCGTCGGCGAGCAGCTGCGGCACGCTTTCAATCGCGGCGCCGATCAGGTTGCGCATCGTGACGGGCAGAAGGGCCGTGTCGGTGCTGCCGAGCGGCAGGCCGGCGACGGCGCGGACATGATTTTCGAACTGGCTCGTCACCGCGCCTTCGATCGTCCAGTGGCCGCTGTTGTGAACGCGCGGCGCCATTTCGTTGAATATCGGGCCATCGTCGGTGGCGAAAAACTCGCCGGTAAGCACGCCGACATAGTCGAGCTCGGCCGCGATCGCCGCCATCAACGCGCGCGCTTCCCCCTGTTGATCCAGCACATCGCGCGGCGGCGGCAGGCTGGAACTTGCAAGAATGCCGTTCGCATGGACGTTGACCGGGCTGTCCCAGAAGCGGACCTCGCCGTCGATCCCGCGCACGAGGATCACCGAAAACTCGTGCGCGAAGGTTACAAAGCCTTCGAGCACGGCCGCATGGCGGCCGATCGCATCCCATGCGGCATCGGCGTCGGCGGCGGTGGCGAGGCGCGCCTGCCCCTTGCCGTCATAGCCCATGCGCACGGTTTTCAGGATCGCGGGAACGCCGATTTCGGCCAGCGCCGTGTCCAGCGCCGCGCGGTCGGGCACCGCGGCAAAGGGCGCGGGGTGACCGCCCAGCCGCGCGACGAAACGCTTTTCGGCAAGGCGATCCTGCGCGATTTCCAGCGCCGCGGCACCGGGGCGCACCGCGACATGCCCCGACAGAAAGCGCACGGTGTCGACGGGGACATTTTCAAACTCGAGCGTGACGACGTCGCACGCCGCGGCAAAGGCGGCGAGGCGCGGTTCGTCATCCCACGCCGCGCGGCTATGCGCTGCCGCGACATCGGCGGCGACGCTTTCGGCGTCGGGGGCATAGATGTGGACGCGGTAGCCGAGCTGCGCCGCGGCAACGGCCAGCATCCGGCCGAGCTGACCGCCGCCCAGGATGCCGATCGTCGAGCCGGGAGACAGCAAGCGGTCAGCCCTCGCGAACGGGCGTTGGCGCGACGTCCGCGGTCTGCGCGTCGCGCCAGGCGTCGAGCCTGTCCGCGAGCGCGGCATCCGCGTTCGCGAGCAGCGCAGCGGCGAAAAGCCCGGCGTTGGTTGCGCCCGCCTTGCCGATCGCAAAGGTCGCGACAGGGATGCCGCCGGGCATCTGGACGATCGAATAAAGGCTGTCGACGCCCGACAGCGCCGACGACTGGACGGGGACGCCGAGGACCGGCACGCGCGTCATCGCCGCGACCATGCCGGGCAGGTGCGCGGCGCCGCCCGCACCCGCGATGATGGCTTTCAGCCCGCGCGCCGCCGCGCCCTTCGCATAGGCGACGAGGCGGTCGGGGGTTCGGTGCGCGGAGACAATCTGGACCTCGTGGGCGATCCCCAATTCTTCAAGGATCTGGACCGCATGCGCCATGGTCGGCCAGTCCGACTGGCTGCCCATGATGACGCCCACGCTCACCTCGGCCTGCGGCGCACTGTCGCCCATCCCGATCCCTCCTTGTGCGGGCGGCCGGTCCATCGGTGAATCGCCGCCGCCCTCCCCCTAGCGGCAAGGTTGCGCGCGGGCAACGCCGCCCGTTTCGCAAATCCCTGCTGCCGCGTTTACCGATTGGTATCAAGTCGCGGCTAGGGTTACCGTCATCATGTTCGTCGACATCCCGTCGGCGGACGTCAAGGCACGCCGGGGACAAGGCATGGACAGCGTAGGGGGGGCACGGATCGCGGTTGACCAGTTTACCGCCGTTTCCGTCGACTCCATCGAGGATCAGCTGCGCGAACTGCGCCGGGAACGCGACGCGCTGCGTCGCGAGAATCGCGTGCTCAAGATCGCGGTCGCCGAACTGGAACGCGTGTCCGAACGCGACACGCTGACCCCCCTGTTCAACCGCCGCTATTTCCTGACCGCAATCCATCATCGCATGGCGCGTTTCGAACGCCACGCCGAACGTGCCGCGGTGGTGTTCGTCGACGTCAACCAGCTCAAATATATCAACGACAATTTCGGTCACGCCGCAGGCGATTTCGCGCTGATGGAAATCGCAAAGCGCCTCGCCGCCTCGATCCGCGCAACCGACGTCGCGGCACGCATCGGCGGTGACGAGTTCGGCCTTATTCTCGACCAGTCGACCGAGGAAGGCGCGCGCGCCCAGGTCGAACGGCTGCGCAGCGTGCTCGCCGCAACGCCCGCGCATTATGACGGGCATGACATCGCGCTGTCGGCCTGTTTCGGTGTCGCCATGCTGCAAATGGGCATGACCGAATCCGACATATTGGCCGCCGCCGACCGCGACATGTACAAGAGCAAGCAACGGCAGGGCGCCCCTGCGGGTCACCGCTAACGCGACCTTAACCAAAAGCGCGCATCGTCATGCCCGAAGCAGGGGGTGGACGATGCAGACCCAGACCGACGCATATATCGACATCCAGAACCGCATCACCGGACAGATCGGCGCGCTGGCCGAAGCCTTGCCGCATTGCGCGCTCGCGCAGATCGTGCAGGGGATCGACGACATTCGCTGCCTCGCGCGCGACCATGGCTTTGCCGCGGTCGAAACGCTGGCAAGCCGGCTCGAATCGGCGGTCGCAGGGGGCGGCTACCGCGCCGCGATCCTGACCTATCTCGACGCGATGAGCGACGCGGTGCAGGCGCCGCGCGGGCCGATGCCCGCCGCGATGCATGAAGCCTGGCTCGCGTCGGTCGCAACGCGGCTCGGCCATTGACGCCGGACGGCTGACACCGCACATCCCGCCGTCATGGACGCAATCATGTTCGCGCTGGTGGCGGTGCTGCTCGCCAATACCGACGGGCGCAGCGGAACAGCGCTCGGACAGCTCCTCATCGCGAGATCCGATCGGCGCGTCACCGTCGGCATTACCTTCGCCGCCTTCCTCGTCAACGCGATCGTCGCGGCGTTCGCGGGATCGATCGCCAACCGGATGATCGGACCCGGCATTGCGGCGCTGTTCGTCGCGCTGGCGCTGCTTTCGGCCGCCGTCGCGCTTGTGTGGCGGACGACAGCCAAGGGCGCCGGGCAGCTCGTCGAAGCTTCGGCGACCGAACTTGCTATACTGATGCTCATGCGGCAGTTCGGCGACCGCAGCCATTTCCTGATCGGCGCGCTCGCGGCGACAAGCGGGGCGGGGCAATGGGCCGCGGCGGGCGGGCTCGTTGGCTGGACGCTTTCGATGCTCCCCTTCCTTGCCTTCGGGCCTGCGCTCGCCGAGCAGCGCGCCGCGCGGCTGCTCCGCTGGGCGGCGGCGGCGGTCCTGGCCCTGTGGGGAATCCGCACGGCGCTCGGCGCGTTCGGATTGATCGGATAGAGTCGCGATGGCTTCATCCTTGATCGCTTTTGTCGATCAAGCTCAGCCAAAGCGTCGATGGGAAAAATTGTCCGCCGTTCCTATATCGCATGGGTAACAGAAAGGATTCTCCCATGTCCGACAAGAACACTCCCGCCGTCGCCGATGCGCTCAACGCGCTGCTCGCCGACAGCTTTGCACTCTATCTCAAGACGAAAAATTATCACTGGCACGTCCAGGGGCCGCGCTTTCGCGAGTTGCACCTGCTGTTCGACGAACAGGCGGCACAGATTTTCGCGACGACCGACCTCATTGCCGAGCGTGTGCGCAAGAATGGCGCCGCGACGCTGCGGTCGATCGGCGACATCAGCCGTCGCGCGTCGATCCGCGACGATGATGCCGTCGGTGTGGATGCCGACGCGATGATCCGCAATCTTGCCGAGGACAACAAGCTGCTGCTCGCCCAGCTCAAGGACGTGAAAAAGGCCGCGGAGGCCGATGGCGACATTGCGACGAGCGGACTGGTCGACGGCTGGGCCGACGAGACGCAGCAGCGCATCTGGTTTCTGGAAGCGACGCTGGGATAGCGACGCGCGCCCCTGATGGCCGGTCGGGCCAGCTGCTCCTGCTTGCGGCAAAGCCATCGGGAGGCGGCGGCGCGAAGCGCCGACCGCGTCGCCATGGTGCCGACATGGTTGCCCCGAAAGTGCAGCAATTGCGCAACACTGCTGACACGAACGTCAGCGGCGCGGCGCTTGATCGTTGACCCTGCGCCCCGCGCGCGGCAACGGCGACGGATATTTTCTACCCGCCAGCTTTGCTTTCACAAAGGACCGGTCATGCGCCATCTTCCTTCCGCCCTTGCCATGAGCTTCGCCCTCGCCGCCGGCGCGGCCACCCCCGCCGCCGCGCAGGAGGCTTCGGCCATCCCCGCCGCCGAAGCCGATAGCGGCCTTGGCGACATCGTCGTCACCGCGCAGCGCCGCGAGGAAAGCCTGCAGGACGTCCCCGTGTCCGTCAGCGTGCTGTCGGGCGACACGCTCGGCGCGATCACATCGACGGGTTCCGACATCCGCGCGCTCGCCGGCCGCGTCCCCAGCCTCAATATCGAAAGCTCCTATGGCCGCTCCTTTCCCCGCTTCTATATCCGCGGGCTCGGCAACACCGACTTCGACCTTAACGCGTCGCAGCCGGTCAGCCTTGTTTATGACGAGGTCGTGCTCGAAAACCCGATCCTCAAGGGCTTTCCGATCTTCGACCTCGACCGCGTCGAGGTGCTGCGCGGACCGCAGGGCACGCTCTTCGGCCGCAACACGCCCGCGGGCATCGTCAAGTTCGACACGGTGAAGCCCGGCAAGACCGGCGGCTATGCGCGCGTCAGCTATGGCCGCTATGGCACCAGCCAGGTTGAAGTGGCGGCGGGCGCCGCCGACGACAATGGCTTTTCGGTGCGCCTGTCGGGCCTTTATCAGCATCGCGACAATTGGGTCGACAATATCGCGACCACGAAGAAGGACGATCTCGGCGGCTATGACGACATCGCCGCGCGGCTTCAGCTGCAATATGAAAACGGTCCCTTCACCGGCCGCGTGACGGGACAGGTCCGCGTCTTCGACGGCTCGGCGATCATCTTTCGCGCCAATACGCAGCTGCCCGGCAGCAACAGCCTGGTCGGCCTCGGCGGCGCGGGCACCGAATTCGAGCGCGACAAGGTGTGGCAGGACGCGATCAACTTCCAGAAGCTCAACACCTATAATGCCGCGCTCAATCTCGAATATGATTTCGGCGCGGTGACCGCTTATTCGATCACGTCCTACTGGAACGGCAATTTCAAGAGCCGCGGCGACATCGACGGCGGCTTCGGCGCGGTTTTCCTTCCCGTATCGGGGCCGGGGCTCATCCCCTTTGCGGCGCAGAGCCAGGACAATGTCCCCAGCCTCGACCAGTTTACGCAGGAAATCCGCGTCGCCTCGAACAACAGCGGCGGGCTCGGTTACCAGTTCGGCGTCTTTTATTTCGATGAAGGGCTCGACATCACCAGCTTCGATTTCGGTGGCCCGACCGATGCGACGCCCGCGGCGATCGCGGTGCAGCGGCAGGACAGCGAAGCCTATGGCATCTTCGGGTCGGTCAATTATGCGTTCGAGGGCGGGCTGACGCTTCAGGCCGGTGCGCGCTACAACCACGACCGCCGCGACTTCGTCGCCGCGCGCCCGGTCGAAACGCGCCCCGATTTCGTCGTCAACCCGAACACGCCGGTTCCGCCGCAGGCGGCGCGCGTCAAGGGCAAGCTGCTGACGTGGGACGCCAGCGCGACCTGGGAAGCGTCGGACGCCGTCACCTTCTACGCCCGCGTCGCGCGCGGCTATCGCGCGCCGTCGGTGCAGGGCCGCCTCACCTTCTCGCGCGTGATTTCGACCGCCGATCAGGAAGAAACGATGTCCTATGAAGCGGGGATCAAGACCGCATTCCTGGACGACCGCGTGCGCTTCAACCTCACCGGCTATTATTTCGATACCAAGGATCTTCAACTGACCGCGGTGGGCGGCACGGCGAATGTCGCCAGCCTGCTCAACGTCGACGCCAAGGGCCATGGGATCGAAGCCGAGTTGCAGGCGGCGCCCGCGCGCGGACTGACCTTCAGCGTCGGCGGCGCGTGGAACGTCGCCGAAATCGACGACGCCAATGCCTTTGTCGCGGGCTGCGGCTCGGCGACGCCATGCACCGTGCTCGACCCGCAGCGTCCGGGGAGCCCTGGCATCTTCTCGATCGACGGCAACCAGCTGCCGCAGTCGCCGAAGTGGACGCTCAACGCGACCGCGGGCTATGAAATCCCCGTCGGCGACGGCGCCATCTATGCCTTCACCGACTGGTATTACCGCTCGAAGGTGCAGTTCTTCCTCTATCGCTCGGTCGAGTTTTCGGACGACAAGATGGTCGAGGGCGGGCTGCGCGTCGGATACCGCACCGACCGCTTCGACGTCGCGGCCTTCGTGCGCAACATCACCAATGATGAATCGCCGACCGGCGGCATCGATTTAAATAACCTCACCAGCTATGTCAACGAACCCCGCATCTGGGGCGTCGAGGCGGGCGTGAAGTTCTGACCATAAGGCTCCTCCCCGTGTCCGCCGGGCATGGGGAGCGAGTGCTTGCCGGAACGGGATCTAGGCCACCGGCCCCACGCGCGGGTCGGGTTCCAGCCGGATCAGCGGGCGCGCCCGACCGGTCAGTTTCGCGACGAGGCGCGGCACCGGCGCGTTCGCCTGCGCCCAGTTCCAGTAGGCGACATAGGCCGGATCGCCGAGCAGATGCTTTTCCTCGGTCTTGGCGCGCCAGTAATAGATGCCGCTGACAAGACCCAGCAGCAGGACATTGCGCGCCGCCTCGGCCCAGCCGCCCGCAGTGACGAGGAAGGGCAGCGAACCGATCCACCAGGTCAGATTCTTCGCCACATAAGCGGGATGGCGGGTGAAGGCATAGGGGCCGTGGGTGATGATCCCGCGGTGCGTCAGGTTGGAAAAGCGGATGCCGAACGCCATCGTCGCCCAGCTGTAAACCCCGGTGAGCAGCACCAGCACAACCGCCCAGACGATCAGCAGGCCGTCGTGGCCCGCAAGCCAATGCCCCCAGTCGGCGCCATGGACCTGATAATCGAGCGGCCCGCCGCTCATCAGGATGAAGGGGGGGTAGCAGACCAGCGCCGCGACCCACGCCATGCCATAGGGGTTGGCGGTGCGGATATGCGCGTCGAGCGGCTTCAAGGTCAGGATATAGCCGACCGTCGCGATATGGACGTCGACCAGATAAAGCAGGTTGATCGCCCAGATGCCAGTCAGATAGGGGTTTGCCAGCACCTCCGACATCGGCACGGTGACGAGCGCCGAAAAATTGCCCGGCACGATCGACAGCATGAAGGCGGTGAAAAATCCCTTCACCGCCCAGGCGCGCAGATGATGGCCGATCGCATCGCCGTCGACGGGCTGACCGGGCGCGATCAGCCAGCGTCCGAATTGCCAGCAACCGTCGCGCGGTTCGACCATGCGGCGGTCGAGCCACAATATATAGGGCACCGAGGCGAGCAGCAGCCAGGGCGCGACACTTTCGAGCAGTTTCATCGAAAAGGCGTAATTGCCCTCCCAATAATAGCGCATCGTCGCATAAACGAGCGCGATCAGCCCCCAGGTCGCCCAGAGTCCGGCGAGCTTGGTCAGGCTGATGTCGAGCGTGTCGCGCCACGGGCGCCGCAATGCCCAGTCGATCCCCGTCGACGGATTGCGATGCACCTTGTCGACGAACAGCGACCACAGCACCATCGGCACGCCGCAGGCAAGCACGCTGGCGACGGCCGAATTGGGTCCGCTCATCGGCCCGCGCATTCCCCAGTCGATCCCCAGAAAGCGGGCGATGTCGGGCGCGAAACGCGCGAGCAAAAGATAGGCGAGAAGCCCCGCCAGTCCGACAAGGCCGACCCCCGCGCTGACCGCCGAACGCGGCCGCGCAGGCGTCGGCACGACGGAATCGCTGGCCGATTCGGCCGCGCTGATCGGAACGGATTCGGCCATGATATTCACCGCTTATCCTTAGCCAAAATTGGTAAGCAAGCCGTCAATGAAGACCGCCGATTCGCCGGCCATGACCCGTCAGATCGGCAGCGTTCCGGCGTGTTGACACCGTTCACCGCACGTTGGTTTCGATTCACCCCGACTCCGCGCGCAAAGATTCGCCTGGGCCCGTGCGCCCTGTTAATGCGCGCAACAATCGGGGCGGAGGGCTCCAAGAACAAACAAGATGGGGTCGCCACTTGTCGTCGAAACCAACGGGCCTGCGCGATTTGCGCCAGCGCGTCTCTGCGCTGTTCCAGGACCATGAAATCTTCGTTCGCACGCACGGCCACGTCCGCTTTCTGCGTGTCAGCGCCCTCTGGCAGAAACGCGTCGCGCTGATCGCCGGGCTGGTGCTGCTCGCCTGGGCGGGCGCAACGCTGGCCGTGCTCGTCAACCAGCTGCTCACCGCCGACGAACGCGCCGCGGTCGCAGCGCAAAAGGCCGCCGCCGCCGCGTCCGAAGCGCGCATCGCCAAATATCGCGACCGCGTCGCCGAAACCGCCGCCGACCTTGAGGAGCGGCAGGCGCTGCTCGAAAGCGTCGCCGAAACCCACTTCGGCATTGATCCGGCGGACATGCCCGCCGCCGCCCGAAAGGCGGATGCGCCGGGAGCCGCGCCGGCCGAACCCGTCAAGACGAGCGCGATCGACCCCGATCTGCCTCCCGAAGCGCAAGTGCTGGCGCGCGTTGCGGCACGACAGGAAGCCTTTGCCGCGCGCTTGCTCGACGCCGTCAGGGGGCGCGTCGCCAAGGCCGAAACCGCCGTCGCTGCCCTGGGGCTCAACCCCGATGCGCTGGTGCGCAACGCCGCGGCGGGACGGGGCGGTCCCTTCATCCCCTTTCGCGGTCGCAAGGGTCAGGCGAAGGCGCTGGGGGCGAGCTTCGCCGCGCTCGATGGCGCGCTGTTCCGTATGGAAGTGCTCGAACGCACACTTGTCGCGGTGCCGTCGGGCAATCCCGCCAACGTGCTGATGATGTCGTCGGGCTTCGGCTATCGTCGCGACCCGTTTACCGGCGCGGGCGCGATGCACGCGGGCGTCGATTTCCGCGGCCCCATCGGCACGCCCATCCTCGCCGCCGCTCCCGGCCGCGTCAGCTTTGTCGGCGTCAAGTCGGGTTATGGCAACGTCGTCGAGGTCGATCATGGCCAGGGCATCATGACGCGCTATGCCCACCTGTCGGGATTCACGACCAGGGTAGGGACCAAGGTTGCCGCGGGGCAACAGATCGCCAAGATGGGCTCGACCGGCCGCTCGACCGGCAGCCACCTGCATTTCGAAGTCCGTTTGAACGGCGTCGCGGTCAACCCGCGCCGCTTCCTGGAGGCCAAAGCCGATGTTCTCGAAGTCAAAAACGACGCCCGACAGCGAGTCGGCTCCGTCGCTGCCGCCCATGGCGACCGCTAAGATGGCGACCGGCGCGCGCCATACCACCTTTTCGATCCTGGGTTCGGACGTCGTCGTCACCGGCAATGTGTCTGCCAGCGTCGACCTGCACGTCGACGGCAAGATCGAGGGCGACCTCAAATGCGCCAATCTGGTGCAGGGCGAGGCGAGCGAGATCAAGGGCGCGGTGACCGCCGAGACGGCAAAGATCGCGGGCCTGCTCGATGGGTCGATCGAGGCCAAGACGCTGATCGTTCACGCGACCGCGCGGATCACCGGCGACGTGACCTATGAAACGATCACCATTGAAAATGGCGGCAAGGTCGACGGCAAGCTGTCGCACCGCCGCCACGGCGCGATGGCGACCAAGGCGCCGCCGCCGCTCGAGGTTGTCGAAAACAAGAGCGCATCGCTCTAAAACAGTCCCGCGCGGCGCCCGCTATTTCAACAGGGCCGTTTCCCTGTCGGTCGCGCGCGGCGGTCCGTCGCGGTGCCGCTGGACGACAACCTTGTTCCGGCCACCGCGCTTCGCATCGTAGAGCGCTTCGTCGGCGATCCGATAAAGCTGCTTGAAGTCGCACGCCGGGCGCACCTCGGCGACGCCGATGCTGGCGGTCACCGGCCGGTCGCCGACGGTGGCGCGATGGTCGCAGTTGGCGAGGCCGCGCCGGACGCTTTCGGCAAAGCGGCCGAGGACGATGCCCTCCATGCCGATGGTCAGCAAGCCGAACTCCTCTCCGCCCAGCCGCGCGACCGTGCACATCGGCCCTTCCCAGCGTTCGATCCGCTGGCCGATGGTGCACAGCACCGCGTCCCCCGCCTCGTGACCATGGATATCGTTGATCGACTTGAATCGGTCGATATCGACAAGGAGCAGCGCCGCAGGCAGATTATCGAGGCGCGCGCGGTCAAGAAGCGGGGTCACGCTGTCGATGAAACCGCGACGGTTCGGCAGGCCAGTGAGCGGGTCGCGGCGCGCGAGCGCCTGCGCCCGCGCCTCGGCATCGCGGGCATGATCGCGCTCGATGCGAAGCTGCGCAAGACGGCGTGTGGCGGCAGCGGCGAGCCAGAGCGCCTGCCAGGTCGCGGCGACCAGCATGACCAGTTGCGATCCGCCGCCCCAGAAATCCCTGTCGACGTCGACGATGTGGACGAACGCCAGCACCGCCATGGGAAGCCCCCATGCCGCCAGAAAGTCGCGGGCCTCGACCGAGCCGCGACGCCATGCCAGCGCCAGATAGATCGCAACGAGGATCAGGTCGGCGAGGATCGCCAGCCCCAGTATGTCGGCAAACAGGCCAAGATCGCCGCTGCGCATCAGGGCGAGCGGGATGCCCGCCATGCCGATGCCGACGCCAAGGGACAAGGCCGCAACCCGCAATCCCCGGACGGCCCGCCCGCGCTCGACCGCCGTGACCGCGCTCGCGGTCGCAACCGCGATCGCAAAGCAGGCGAGGAAGGTACAGCTTTGCGCCGTCGCCGTCCCGGCCATCGCCGGAACGATCGCCAGATGCGCCTGCGACCAGAGCGCGCCCCACATCAGCATCGCCGCCGACCACGCCGCCTGCCAGGCAAGATATTGGCGGCGCACCGCAACCGCGAGCGACAGGCTGTATATGCCGCTCACCAGCAGCAGCGTCAGTGCAGCGCCGATCGCCGCGGCCATGCCGGCCGCCTGCACCCCCGCCTCGTCCGCCGCGAGGATGCGCGCGCGGACGAGGCGATGCGCCGCAAGGCCGTCAAAGCGCATCGTCACGGCAGTCACCGCGACGCCGCGAATCGGCGCCTCGAACAAAATCTGGCCGCCCGCGCGCCAGTGCGACCCGAAATCGCCGCTGCGCACCCGCTGCCAGCGCGTCGCGCCGTCGGCATAAGAGAAGCCGACCGCCAGCCGGTCAAAGCGCGAATTGTGCAGCATCAGCGCCAGTCCGTCCTGAACCGGCCGCGCATCAAGCGTGGTGCGCAGCCACAGGCTGCGCCCCTGATAGTCTTGAGGCGCCCCGCGGCAGGCAAAGCGCAGGCGGTGCAGCGCATCGTCGCTGAGCGCCGTGTCGGTCACCGCGTGGCACAGATCGCGCTCGACGTCGAGCGCACGAGCCTGCGCCGACGACATGGGCGCCGCGAGCAGCATGAGCCCAAGCCAGACCACGAGCCGGCCGCAGAGCGTCGCGAGAAGGGCGCGTCCCCCGATCATCGCCGCGCTATCGCATAAAATCCTTGGAAAATCTTTACCATGGTGCCGCGAGTTTGACGCATCGCCGTGGTGGCGAACGTCCGATGACACTCGACGGGATCGCCAAACCCAGCCGTTCGGGAAAAGAGCGAGGCCGCCAGCCCGGCGCCGCCGACCAGCGCGTCGCTCGCCCTTCCCAGGCGCTGCACAAAAAAAGGGCCGCCCGGCGGGGCGGCCCTTTCCCTGATTGGTCGCGTACCGATCAGCCCTGGCGTGTGCCGGTCATCGCCATGGACCCGAAGGCGCCGGCCTTGATCGTGCCGGTCAGCGTGTCGCCGTCGATCGTCGCCTCGCATTCGAGCGTCATCGGCATCGGCACTTTCATGTTCATGGTCCAGGTCAGCTTGTTGCCGTCGACCTTGCCATTTTCGACATCCAGCGACCCCATGGCGCCGGCATTCTGGCCGGTGAAGCTGTCGCCGTCGCTCTTGACGGTGAAGACCGATTTCTGGTCGCCCATCGGCGACTTGGTAACGCAATCATAGCTGCCATCGACTTGGGACATTGCGGCTCTCCTTACTGAAACTGATGTTAGTTAGCGGGAGACACCGTTTCCACGGGCAGACCCAATCCGTCAAGCTGCGGTTTCACCACCGCGGCATCGCCGACGACGACATAGATCAGATCGTCGGTGCTGAGCGCCGCCCGCGCCGCGGCATCGACCGCTTCGGGCGTCATCGCTTCATAGGTCGCGGGCAGCTTTTCGTAATAATCGTCGGGGCGATCGAATTTGGCGATCGCGCGCAGTCCGCCGAGCACGTCGTTCGACGTCTCGAAACTGCCGGGCAGTTCGCGGACGCTGCCGTTCACCGTGCGCTGCAACTCCTCCGCCGTGACGCCCTTGTCGCCCAGAAACGCCTTGAGGTCGCTTTGCAGCTCCCTGATCGAATCGCCGGTGCGGTCGGCTTGCACCGGCGCGGTGGCGATCCAGCTCACCCGATCCTTTTCCCCCGTCACCTGCGTGCGCACGCCATAGGACCACCCCTTCGTCTCGCGCAGGTTCATGTTGAAGCGCGACAGGAAATCGCCACCGAAAATATCATTGGCGGCGCGCAGCACTTCCAGTTCGTCGCCGCCTTTGACGTCGAGCACCTTGCCCGCGACGATCACCGATTGCGGCGCCTTGGGCCGGTCGACGAGCAGGATGCGCGGCTGCGGCGCGGGCACCGCAATCTCGAAATGTTTGCTCGGTTTCGGCGCCGCCGGCGCCTTCCAATCGCCGAATGCCCGGTCGAGCTGTTTCGTCACTTCGGCGAGCGTGGTATCGCCGACGACGAAGATGCGGGCGTTGTCGGGACGAATCCACGCCGAATGGAATGCCGCAAGCTGGTCGCGCGTCGCTTCGGCCACGGCCTTTTCCGTGCCCAGGCCCGACGGCGGGATGCCATAGGGATGGTCCGCACCATAAAGGGCGGGTTTCAGCACCCGCTGCGCAATCGCGCGCGGTTCGTTGAGTTCGGCCTTCAGCCGGTTGAGCTGCTGTGCACGCACGCGCTCCAGCTCCTTCGCGTCGAACGCCGGGTTGCGCACATAATCGGCGAGCAGCGCGAGCGACGCACTGAGATTCGGCTTGAGCGCGAACAGGCCGAGCACGGTTTCGTCGGCATCGGCATAGCCATAGGTTTGCGCGCCGAGCCGTTCCTTGGCTTCGGCAAAGGCGATCGAATCGAGGCTCGTCGTGCCCTCGTCCATCAGGCTGAGCATCAGCGACTGGGTGCCGAGCGCGCTGCGCGGGTCAGCGGCATAGCCGGCGTCGAAGCTGACCTGGACATTGACGGTCGGCACCGCGCTGCGCCGCGCAAAGACGACCTCGATGCCATTTTTGAGCTTGGCGCGTTCGATATCGGGGAAGTCGAGCGCCTTCAGGCCCGAAACGTCCGGGAACTTCGAGCGGTCGGCAATCGAGCTTGCGCCGTCAAACCCGGTGTCGGGACCGACATCGCCCAGCGCGGGGTTCCAGTATCGGTCGGGCTGGACCGCGACCGCATCCTTCGCCGCGACGACGGCGCCGCCGCGATTCTCGCCGCCCTCGGTGCGCTCGCCGGGCGTGTAGGTCAACGAAAAGGCCGGGCGCGACAGCCATTTGCGCGCGGCGTCGCGCACCTGTTCGGGTGTTGCCCTGGCGAGCCGGTCGAGCTCGACCTTGTAATAGGCGGGATCGTTCGAATAGAGCGCGCCTTCGGCGAGCGTCACCGCCTTGCCGCCGAAACCGCCAACCGATTCGAGCTGCGAGATCGCGCCGCCCAGATAGCTGGCCGTGGCGCGCTGCAATTCGTCGGCAGTCGGCCCGCTTGCCAGGAAAGCGGCGATTTCCTCGTCGAGCCTTTTTGCGACATGCGCCGGATCGACCCCCGGCTTGACGTCGGCCTGGACCAGAATGATGCCCGCGTCCTCGAACGGCGAGGCGCCCGCCGAGACGCTGACCGCAATCGGGTCCTTGCGCACCAGCGCATTGTCGAGACGCGACGACGACAACCCGCCGAGCACCGTCATCGCCATCTGGAGCGGCACCGCCTCGGCGTCGTTCAGCCCCGGCATCGTCCACATGCGATAGAGGCGCGTCGTCGGGATCATGTCCTTGACCTCTTTCGCGAGCGGCGCCGGAAGCGTCGGCACCGAGACCGCGGGGGCCTTGACGTCGGGACCGCGCGGAATGTCGCCGAACCATTTTCCGACCTTCGCTTTCGCGGTCGCCAGGTCGATGTCGCCTGCCAGCACCAGCACCGCGTTGTTCGGGCCATAATTGTCGGTGAACCATTTTTTCACATCATCGAGGCTCGCCGCATCGAGGTCGGCCATCGAGCCGATCGTGCTGTGGTGATAGGGGTGCCCCTTGGGAAAGAGATTCTCGAAAATCTCGTAGCGCAGCAGGCCATAGGGATTATTGTCGCCCTGTCTTTTCTCATTCTGGACGACGCCGCGCTGGTTATCGAGCTTTTCCTGCGTCACCGCGCCGAGCAGATGCCCCATGCGGTCGCTTTCAAGGAAAAGCGCCAGGTCGAGCGCGCCGGTTGGCACCGTTTCGAAATAATTGGTGCGGTCGAGGAAGGTCGTGCCGTTGAAATCGGTCGCGCCGACCTGCCGCAGCGGTTCAAAGAAATCGTCGGGGGCATTTTCGGACCCGTTGAACATCAGATGTTCGAACAGGTGCGCAAAGCCCGTCTTGCCCTTGGGTTCGTGCTTCGATCCGACCCGATACCAGACCGACACCGCAACGACCGGCGCCTTGCGATCCTCGTGCACGATCACACGCAGCCCATTGTCGAGCGTGAACGCTTCATACGGGATGTCGACCGCCTTGACGAGATCGGCGGTCGGCGCCGGCGCGGCGGCCTTCGCCAACACAGGCGCGGCGGCGACGAGCGACGTCGACAAGGCCAAGGCGACAGCGAAACGGTGAAAACGGGCCATGAAAATCCCCTGGGTCAAGGCGCAGGCGGGCGCCTGCTCGAAACGGGGTGCCGGACGGCACTGTATCAATGGTCTAGGACAGCGCCGCGCGGCTTTCAAGGGCGATAGAATCGCGCCCCACTGGCCCTCAGCGCCGCCGGGTCGAAGTGCACGGGCTTCAGCCGGTGGCGCACGAACAGCGGCGCCTGGTCGTTGTAATGCGGGCTGTCGGGTCGCGTCGTCGCCGCCCCGAAGGGCTGGATCGACTCGGAACGCACGCGGCCGTCACGGTCCCACGTCACGAACAGGATGAAGCTGTCGCCGTGGCGCACTTTGAGCCGCCCGTCGGGCTCCTCGTCCCACAGGGTCGATGCGCGCACCGTGTCGTTGCCGCCGTCGAGCGGCAGGTCGACGCGGTTCGCCCCCTCGCCGTGGCGGAGGCGGAGCACGGTGCCCAGCCTTGGGTCGAGCCCGCCGAAATGGTCCTGTAGATGCGCGACGGTTTCGCTCAGCACCTGGCGCGGGTCGGGCGGTTCACGGCGTTGATAATGACGGCCGTTCGCCGGGCGCAGCACCATCAACGCGAGCGCGTCGCCCTTGCCTTTTCCGTCGAGATTCCAGTCCCATTGGCGCAGCAGCGCCTGCGCCCGCGCGAGCGCGGGATCGCCCGTGGTATCGAGCGCGAGCAGCCGGTCCATCCACGCCTTGGCATAGCCCGTTCGCGCATAGGCGGTGTCATATTTGATCGCCTTCAGCCGCGCTTCGTCGATCCGGCCGGGCGCCTCGAACAACTCGATCAGCCGCACCGCGCGGTTGGTCATGTCGTCCTCGATCCCCAGCAGCGGCGAAAAAGCCGCGGCATCAAGCTCGTCGCCCGGTCCCGCCGCGACCCACGGCGTGTTGTTCGCGTTGATCACATAGCCCGAACGCGGATTGACAAGCGCGGGCACACGGTCGAACGGCAAGGTCTTGCTCCACAGCGCCGCCGACGTGTCGCCCGGCAGCACGCCGCGCCAGTCGAACCCCGCGGGCCGGTCGGGGAACATTGCATTATAGAAAAGGCCGATATTCCCCTTGGCATCGGCATAAATGAAATTGGTCGCGGGAACGCCCTGCCCCGCCATCGCCGCGCGCCATTCGGCAAAGGATTCCGCCTTGTTCAGCCGGTAATATTGGGTGACCATCGCCGCCTGGTCCTGCCCCGCATAGCGGATCGCAAAGGCGCCCTTGTCATTCAGGACAACCGGCCCGTGCACCGACCGATAGATGGTGCGCGGCACGGGCAGGACAAAGGGGCCGACCTTGATCTTCAGCCAGATGCGCTTTTCCTCGAGCGCGCGCCATTGGCCGTCGAAGCGGTATTGGTCGCCATTTTCGTCGAGCACGAGCTTGTAGACGTCGATCAGGTCGGGCCGGTTCACCGTGTTGGTCCAGCCCAGATGCTTATTGTGGCCGAGGAAGGGATAGGGCGAGCCGGGAAAGGTCGCCCCGGCGAAATCCCAGCCTTCGCCCGAATGAACGACCAGCTCGTACCAGGCAACGCCGCCGGTCCACGGCTGGTGCGAATTGGAGACGAGCCGCGTCGCGCCGTCGGCCGAGCGCGCAGGCGCGACCGCCATGCCGTTCGATCCATTGTCCGCCGGGTCGCGGCCGACCGGCGTCAAACGATCGGTCGGGTCGCGGCCGACGGGCGTCAGCTCGCGCGGGACGAGCTTGCCGGTGGCGTCGAGCGCAGGACCGCCTTCGCGGCCGATCGGCTTGCCTTCGACGAGCGACCCCAGCACCGAATCGAGCCCGAAGAAAAAGGGCGAGCGAAGGACGAAACCCGCGACGACATCTTCGCCCGTCACCGGGAACAGCCCCGACAAGCGCAGCTCGTCGGGGTGCTTGTCGGCATAATGGTTGAGCCCCGCGGCATAGGCGGTGAACAGCGCGCGCACGTCGGCGGGCAGGCGCGGCCAGTCGCGCTTTGCCGTTGCGCGCACGTCGAGCAGCGCCGCGGCATAATCGACCTTAGCGCCTTCCTGCCCCAGCATCGCCCCGGCGCGCCCGCGCGTCATCGCCAGCACTTCCTGCAAGGTTGAAAAATCATCCTCGGCGTGGGCATAAGCCACGCCATAGGCGACGTCGGCGTCGGTCTTGCCAAAGATGTGCGGAACGCCGAACTCGTCGCGCGCGATGCTGACGTCGGTCGGCTTGAAGGCGGGCGCCGCGGGCGCTTCTGCCGTCAACGGTTCCCAGATGGCCAGCGAGGCGGCGATCAACGCCAACAGCAACAGAAATCCCAGAAAAATCCGGCGCAACATCGCTGGTCCTCTTCGCTTCGGCTCCCGCGCATCTGTGGCGACCATGTCGTTGGATGGCAAGCCGCTGTCGTTCGTCGAGCCGCATTTGCCGACGCGCGGGACGCGATTATTCAGGAGACAGGTCATAAAATCGGGGAAAATCACACCATGCGCATGAAATCACTGTTTCTTTCCGCCTGCCTGTCGCTCGCCGTCGCACCCGGCGCGATGGCGCAGGGCGTCATCGGGTCGGGCGTCGCCCCGGCGAGCGCCGCGAACAGCGCCGAACGCGCGATCGGCTTCGCTTCGCGCGCCCCGACGGGCGCCGCGCTCGTCATCGTGATGACCGACGCCGCGCTGCCGCCGCTCGACGGCGTCGCGCTCACCGCGCCAGAACGGCAGGCGGTCGAGGCCGCGATCGCCGCCGCCAGTTTCGACGGCAAGGCAGGATCGACGCTGTCGCTCCGTGGCATCGGCGCGCACCCGCGCATCCTGCTCGTCGGCGCCGGGCCGACGCCCTCGTCGCTCGCACTCGCCGAAGCGGGCGGCAAGGCGGCGCAGGAGCTGAAGGGCGAAGCGCACCCCGTCGCAATCGCCGGCGCCTTTGGCGACACCTCCGCCGCCGAAGTCGCTTATGGCTTTGCGCTCGGCCAATATCGCTTCGACCGTTACAAGACGGTCGACCGCAAGGCGCCGCCCGCCGCGCCCGTCACGCTCGTCGGCGCCAATTCCCCGGCTGCCGAAGCCGCCTTTGCGGCACGCTGGCAGCCGCTCGTCGACGGCGTGCGCCTGTCGCGCGACCTCGCCAACGAGCCCGCGAACGTCATCTATCCCGAAAGCTTCGTCGCGCGGGTGCGCGAAGCCTTTGCGGGCGTTCCCGGTGTCAGCATCGAGGTGCTCGACGAAGCGGCGATGCGGCGGCTCGGCATGGGCACGCTCGTCGGCGTGGGCCAGGGCAGCCCGCGCGGGTCGCGGCTGCTCGCGGTGCGCTACCGCGGCGCCGGCGCCCCCGCCGCGCCAATGGCTTTTGTCGGCAAGGGCATCACGTTCGATTCGGGTGGCATTTCGCTGAAACCCGGCACCGGCATGTGGAACATGAAGGGCGATATGTCGGGCGCCGCGTCAGTGGTCGGCGCGGCGCTGTCGCTCGCGAAGTCGCGCGCGCCGGTGCATGTCGTCGCGGTCGCGGCGCTCGCCGAAAATATGCCCGACGGCAATGCCCAGCGGCCCGGCGACGTCGTGCGCACGCTGTCTGGCAAGACGATCGAGATGCTCAACAGCGACGCCGAGGGCCGCCTCGTCCTCGCCGACGCCAATGAATATGTCGCGCGCGAATATAAACCCCGCGCGATCGTCAATATCGCGACGCTCACCGGTTCGATCGTCGGCGCGCTCGACGATCAATATGCCGGCCTCTTCGCGCGCGACGAAAAGCTCGCCGCCGCGCTGCTCGCCGCGGGCGCCGCCAGCGGCGAGGAACTGTGGCGGATGCCACTGCACAAGGATTATGCCGACAAGCTCAAATCCGACATCGCCGACATCCGCAACATCGCGTCGGGCCAGGGGCCGGGCGCGAGCCTCGGCGCACATTTCATCGGCTTCTTCGTCGACGAGGACATGCCCTGGGCGCATCTCGACATCGCGGGCGTCAATCGCAGCGAATCGGCGAGCCCGCTCGTCCCCAAGGGGATGACGGGCTTCGGCGTCCGCCTGCTCGACCAGATGGCGCGCAGCGGGGAGTAGAGCCAGCCGCCTTTCCGTTGACATCGTCACCCCGGCGAAAGCCGGGGTCTTACCGGTGCGCGACGCACCTGGGTAGCGATCCCGGCCTCCGCCGCGATGACAAATGGCACGCAAGAGAAGCCGCAACCACCCCTTGTGTTGCCGAAAAGCAACACTATCTTCGCCGTTGAGAAAGGGGCTGATCCATTATGAACCTCGAAAAATTTACCGATCGCGCCAAGGGCTTTCTGCAGGCGGCGCAGACGATCGCGATCCGCATGAATCACCAGCGGATCGCGCCCGAACATATCGCCAAGGCGCTGCTCGACGACAATCAGGGCATGGCCGCGGGACTGATCGCGAACAGCGGCGGCGATACGGCGCGCGCCGTGCAGGGCATTGACGCGCTGCTCGCCAGACTTCCCGCCGTGTCGGGATCGGGCGCACAGGCGACGCCCGGGCTCGACAATGACGCCGTGCGCCTGCTCGACCAGGCCGAACAGATCGCCGCCAAATCGGGCAGCGAATATGTCGCCGTCCAGAATATCCTGCTCGCGATGGTGCTGGCGCCCGGCACGCCGGTGGGCAAGGTCTTTGCCGACGCGGGCGTCAAGCCCGAGGCGCTCAATGCCGCCATCGCCAAGCTGACCGGCGGGCGCACCGCCGACACGGCCTCGGCCGAGGACCGCTACGATGCGCTCCAGAAATTCGCCCGCGACCTTACCCAGGTCGCGCGCGAGGGCAAGCTCGACCCCGTGATCGGCCGCGATGAGGAAATCCGCCGCACCGTTCAGATCCTCGCGCGGCGGACCAAGAACAACCCGGTGCTCATCGGCGAACCCGGCGTCGGCAAGACGGCGATCGCCGAGGGCCTTGCGCTGCGCATCGTCAATGGCGACGTGCCCGACAGTCTGAAGGACCGCCGCCTGCTCGCGCTGGACATGGGCGCGCTGATCGCGGGCGCCAAATATCGCGGCGAGTTCGAGGAGCGCCTCAAGGGCGTGCTCGACGATGTAAAAGCCGCCGAGGGTGAAATCATCCTGTTCATCGACGAGATGCACACGCTGGTCGGCGCGGGCAAATCCGAAGGCGCGATGGACGCCTCGAACCTGTTGAAACCGGCGCTCGCGCGCGGCGAATTGCACTGCATCGGCGCGACCACGCTCGACGAATATCGCAAGCATGTCGAAAAAGACCCCGCGCTTCAGCGGCGCTTCCAGCCCGTTTTCGTCGGCGAGCCGACGGTCGAGGATTCGATCTCGATCCTGCGCGGGATCAAGGAGAAGTACGAGTTGCACCATGGCGTACGCATCACCGACGGCGCGATCGTCGCCGCGGCGACGCTGTCGAACCGCTACATCTCCGACCGCTTTCTGCCCGACAAGGCGATCGACCTGATGGACGAGGCCGCGAGCCGCATCCGCATGGAGGTCGAATCCAAGCCCGAGGAGATCGAGAGCCTCGACCGTCGCATCATCCAGATGAAGATCGAAGAGGCGGCGCTTGGCAAGGAGAGCGACGCGGCATCGAAAGAGCGGCTCGCCGCGCTCCAGGCCGAGCTTGCGAATCTCGAACAGCAGTCGGCCGAACTCACGCAGAAATGGCAGGCCGAAAAGGACAAGATCCACGCTGAAGCAAAGATCAAGGAAGAACTCGACGCGGCGCGCTCGGCGCTCGAACAGGCGCAGCGCGCGGGCGATCTCGCGAAAGCGGGCGAGCTGAGCTACGGCACGATCCCCGCGCTCGAAAAGAGGCTCGCCGAGGCCGAGGCGGCATCGGGCAATGCGATGCTGCGCGAGGAAGTGACCGCCGACGATATCGCGGCGGTGGTGAGCCGCTGGACCGGCATCCCCGTCGACCGGATGATGGAGGGCGAGCGCGAGAAATTGCTCGGCATGGAAGAGGCGCTGGGCAGGCGCGTGATCGGCCAGGACGAAGCGGTGCGCGCCGTTTCAACCGCCGTGCGACGCGCGCGCGCGGGGTTGCAAGACCCCAATCGCCCGCTCGGCAGCTTCCTCTTCCTCGGCCCCACGGGCGTCGGCAAGACCGAGCTCACCAAGGCGCTGGCGCGTTTCCTGTTCGACGACGACAATGCGATGGTCCGCATCGACATGTCCGAATATATGGAAAAGCACAGCGTCGCGCGGCTCGTCGGCGCCCCGCCGGGCTATGTCGGCTATGAAGAGGGCGGGACGCTGACCGAAGCGGTGCGCCGCCGCCCCTATCAGGTCGTGCTCTTCGACGAGGTCGAAAAGGCGCATGGCGACGTGTTCAACATCCTGCTCCAGGTGCTCGACGACGGGCGCCTGACCGACGGGCAGGGGCGCACGGTCGATTTCACCAACACGCTGATCATCCTGACTTCGAACCTCGGCAGCCAGGCGATCGCCGCGCTTCCCGACGACGCGCCGGTCGAACAGGCCGAACCCGCGGTCATGGAGGTGGTGCGCGCGCATTTCCGGCCGGAGTTCCTGAACCGGCTTGACGAGATTGTGCTGTTCCACCGCCTGGGGCAGCAGCATATGGGCGGCATCGTCGACATTCAGGTCGCGCGCGTGCAGAAATTGCTCGACGACCGCAAGGTCAGGCTCGACCTGACCGATGCCGCGCGCGCGTGGCTGGGCCGCGTCGGTTACGATCCGGTCTATGGCGCGCGGCCGCTGAAGCGCGCGGTGCAGAAATATCTGCAAGACCCGCTCGCGGACCTGATCCTGAAGGGCGAGGTCAAGGACGGATCGACGGTGCGGGTCGATGAAGGCGACGGCGGGCTGGCGCTGACCGTGGCCTGAGGCCGCGTCAGCGACCGCCTTCGATGATCGTCAGTTGCTGTTGACGGGTGCGCGCGTCATCGCCTCGGCGGTGTCGCGCGCATTCTGGTTGCCCTGGGCCCACGCCTTTTTCCACTGCTCGTTCGTCCGGCACACGCGCGCCTTTTTCACCCACGAGCCGATCTCCTCGATCTTGCGGCACTTGATATAATGGGGATGGGTCGCGGCCAGCCCCTCATTATGCGCCTTGATCTCGGCATTGGTCATTTCCGACGGCGCCTGCGTCGGGGGTGCCCGGTCGGCGTTCGCTTCGGCCGCGGGTGCGGCGGCGAACAGCGCAATGACCACAAAGTTCAACATCGGAATATCCCTTCCCTGCTCGATCCCCGATAGCGGATCAGTTCGAATTGCCCGCCTTGCTCGTCATCGCCTCGGCCGTGTCGCGCGCATTCTGGTTGCCTCTTGCGCTGACTTCCTTCCACTGTTCGTTGGTGTGGCAAACGCGGTTCTTCTTCACCAGCGATCCGATCTCGAGCGTCTTGCGGCATTTGATATAGGCGGGATCGGTGGGGGCCAGCCCCTCGTTATGCGCGTTGATCTCGGTTGGCGTCATCGCCGATGGCGCCTTGGCAGGCGCCGCCTGATCGGCGGCAAGGGCGGCGGAAGCCGACAGCAGGCCGACCGTGGCGAAAAAAGCAGCTGCAGTTCGGGTCATGCGATATCTCCTGTCGCGGCCATTTCCGCAGGATCATGCTCGCTATCTTATTGGCGATACGCTCTTTCGCAAGGCCGAATCGATCGTCGCAAGCGCCTAGCGCGGCACCGCATAACCCGACGCATCGGCCGACGCGAAATAGCGCAGCAGCAATTCGCGTTCACCCGCCGTCATGTGCGGATTCCACACGTCGAAAATCAGCACCGCACGCAGCTCGTCGCTGTCGTTCCACGCTTCATGTTCGATCGTATCGTCAAAGGCGAAGGCGACCCCTTCCTGCCACTGGCGCGTCTCGCCCCCTACCCGAAAGCCGCAACCCGGCGGCACGATCAGCGGCAGATGCACGATCGCGCGCGTGTTGGTGACGCCGGTGTGCGGCGGAATGCGCGTGTGCGGTTTCAGCATCGAGAAGAAGGCGCTCGGCGCCCGGCCTGGAATGCGTGCACCCGGAACGGCGGCGAGCGCCGCCGCCGTCGCCGGACAGCGATCGAGCACCGGCTGGTTGGGTTCGCCATATTCCCACAGAAAGCAGGCGCCCCAGTCCAGCCGATTGTCGAGCGGCGACCAGATCGTATCCGGCGACCCCGCCTCCATCCGCACATAGGGCCTGAGCGCGTCGCCCGGATCGGCAAGCAACGCCCGCAATTCGGCCCGAATCGCGTCGGTTTGCGCCTCGATCTCGGCAAACCAGGGAAAATGGCCCCGATCGAAAAACTCGTCGGCGGGCAGAAAGGGATAATAGACGCCGGCGCATTCGTTGCGATAGATGCGACGGCGTCCAAGCGCGCTTGCGACAAAGGCTTCACCGCGCCGCGCCTCGGTTTCGGTCAGGTTGCCGCGCATGTCTTCAAACGCCGCCGATGCGGCGGTGAACATCGCGCCCGTCGCCCGGTTGACGAAATCCTGTCCATGCGCAAGCAGCGGCGCGAGCGGCGGCGGCACCGGATCGAGCTGCGCGCCAAGGGCGACGGCGGCGCTCCACGCGGCCAGCGCCGGCCCCATCTCGCCGCGCGCTTCATGTCGTTCGCCCTTGCGTATCCATGCGATCAGATCGCGACGATCGATCGCCAGCGCCGCATCAAGCGCAGCCAGTTCCCCCGCATCGTCGCCAAGCGCACGCAGCGCCGACGCCAGATTGCGCTGCAAAGCGCCCGAATGTGGATCGGCGGCGATGGCGGCGGCAAAATGCTGCGCGGCCGCTGCATGATCCCCGGCCTGCAAGGCTGCAATGCCACGACGGTTCGCTTCGACGGCAGGGACGGGAGGAGTTGCGCTGGCCATAGCCATGCTTGCCATCGGCTGGATCGATCGGCAAGGTCGATCAATGCCCGCCGCGCCATCCGTGTCCGCCGTAATCGACGACGCCGCCTGGCTTGCGCATCGCTATGATCCCGACCACGACGCCTTTCACTTTCGCCGCGTCGCGCGGACCGTCCGCGCCGCGACCCCCTTTCTCACCGATCAACATCTGGGCGACGAAGCGTCGCCGCTGGTGCTGCGCCGTTCCGATTGCGCCGCCGCGGCGCCGGACCAGCGGGCACCGGTCCATTTTCTGTTCCATTCGGCCTATTGCGCCTCGACAATGCTCGCGCATGCGCTCGATCAGCCGGGCGTTGCGACGACGCTTTCCGAACCGGTGCTGCTCAATGACATGATCGGGTGGCGGCGACGCGGCGCCGATCCGCGGATGCACGGCCGCGTCATGGACGATGCGCTCGCCATGCTTGGGCGCGGTTTCGCGGACGGCGAGGCGGTGGTCGTCAAACCGTCGAACATTTTCAACCCGCTCGCGCGCGGCGCGCTGACGCTGCGGCCGCAGGCGCGCGCAATCCTGCTTTACGCGCCGCTGCGCGCCTTCCTGCTCTCGGTGGCGCGCAAGGGGCTGTGGTGTCGTCTGTGGTGCCGCGAGCTTCTCGAAAATTATCTCGCCGACGGTTTCGTCCGACTGGCGTTTGAGCCGCGCGACTATTTTCGCCAGTCCGACCTGCAGGTCGCGGCGGTCGGCTGGCTCGCGCAGCAACAGGCCTTTGCCGCGCTGCTGGGCTGGGCGCCCGAACGAATCGCATCGCTCGACAGCGAGACGTTGACGCGGGATCCGGCTGCGGCGGTCGCAGCGGCGATGAATCACCTGCGCCTCGCGTGCGATCGCGCCGCGATCGCCGGTCATCCGGCGCTGGCGCGCAACAGTAAATCGGGCGCGGCATTCGCTCCGGGCGAACGGCAGCGCGACCTCGCGGCGGCCGAGACAGCCTATGGCGAGGAGATTTCTCAGGTTGTCGGCTGGGCCGAAGCCGTCGCCGCGCAAGCGGGGATTCCGCTGACGCTGCCAAAGGCACTGCCGACAGGCTGACACGCCCCAAACGGCCGTTGCAGCCGATAGCTGCGATGGCTGGAAGGACGTGCAGGAACCGACGTCGCGCAGAGGCCGCAAGGCGCGCCGACAGTCGGGATATTGTTCACGCGGATACGCGGAGAAGAAGGGGATGAAGCGGCAGAGCCGCTCAACATGCCGCGCGTGGTTGCCGGACGATCCGGTGGCCAATCGCCGCGCGGGCCTTTTTCTCTCCGCGTATCCGCATCTCCGCAAGAACGCCGTTCATCGCCTCTGCGCGCTCTGCGGCCGCTGCGCGAGTTTCATCCTGTCTCACGCCGCCGCCGACGCGGCATCGACCCGCCTCGCCATCCGCATAGAAAAAGGGGCGGACATCGCTGTCCGCCCCCAATTCTTGCCAAAGCGTGGGTTCGACTAGAACTTCAGCTTCGCCGACACCGCATAGCGGCGGCCCAGCGCGTCGTAGGTCGACGGATAGGTGTTGCCGCTGTTGTAGGTGGTCGAACCGATCGTGTTGCCAAGCAGCGGCGGCTTGTTGTCGAGCAGGTTCTGCACCGTCGCGGTGAACACCAGATTTTCGCTGACGTTGAAACGCGCCGTCAGGTCGAAATAGTGCTGCGCCTTGACCGAGCGGAACTGCGGATCGACGACGCAGCCGTTCGGGTCGGTCCCGGTCGGATCCGGGCAACCGGTGACCGGATTGGTGCCGGCAGCAACCGCCGCGGCGATGTCGTCGGCCAGCTGCTGGGGTTCGAAATCGACCCGGTCGATCCAGCGCCACAGCAGCGACACGTCAACCTTGTCGAAGCCCAGCGTGAAGCGGTTCGAGAACTGGAACTCCGGCTGGATCGAGCCGGTGAACGAGCAGTTCACGCTGTAGTAGCCGACGCATTCGCGGTTGAGCGAATCCGGGTTGGCGACATTGGCGTTGAACTTCGAGCTGTTCGTCCAGTTGCCGACAAACGACCAGTCGAGGCTGGCGAAGCCAAGGTCGGTGCTATAGTTCATCAACAGGTCGATACCGTCGGTGAACAGGCGGCCCTGGTTGTTCGTCAGGCCGAACAGGCCGGGCGTGGTCGCCGGGTCGCCGTCGAGGCCGCCGGTGACCGGGTTGCGGCGGATCGACGTACAGGCGGGGTCGCTCGCGCTCGCCGCCGTGATATTGTCGAAACAGGCGGCGATGATGTCGCCCGGCAGCGGGGTGCCCAACACGTCGTTGATCTTGATGTTGTAATAGTCGATCGACATGTTGAAGCGCGGCAGGAAGTCGGGCTGCCAGACCAGACCAATCGTCCAGGTGTCCGCCTTTTCGGGCTGCAGGTTCAGGTTACCGCCGACCGTGATATTGGCCTGCGCCGCGGTCGGGTTGGTGATCGAACCGATCGTCCCCGCCGGAGCGCCCTGCGCGATACAGACAGCGCGCAGGTTGGCGTTGGTCGTCGGCGCGGCCCCGGCGCAGGGGTCGATGCCGAGGTTGGTGAGGCCGACCGTCTGCGGCGTGAACAGCTCGCCGATGTTGGGCGCGCGAACCGCGCGGCTGTAGTTGCCGCGGAACTTGACGCCCGCGCCCGGTTCCCAGCTGCCACCGGCTTTCCAGGTCCAGGTGTCATAGCCACCGGCGCCGCGGATGCTGTAGTCCGAATAGCGCACGCCGGCTTCGAGGGTCAGGCTTTCAAAGAAAGGCTTGTCCTCGATCAGCGGCGCGACGATTTCGGCATAGGCTTCATAGACGTCATAGGCGCCGTCGATGTCCGGGGCCGCACCGCCAGCGCCGCCGAGTTCGCCCGGCGTCTTGGCGAGCAGATCCGACGCCTGCTGCGCGGTATATTTGCGATATTCGCCGCCCAGCGCGAAGCCGATCGGCTGAACCGCGCCCGGCGAGGCGAAGCCGAGGTCGCCCGACACGATCGCACGAACCTGCGCCAGCGAGGTGCGGTTGGTGGTCGAGCTGTTTTCCGACAGATAGTCGGCCATTTCGGGCGTGATCGAGCCTTCGGGGCCGAACAGATTGACCGGAACGCACGCAGCATTGCCGCTCTGGCAGGTGGTCGTGTTATTCGCCAGCGACGCTTCGCGGAAGCGCGACTGCAACGTATAGTTCTGAATCGTCTGGATATTCTCCGATTCGCCATAAGCGCCTTCGAGGGTCCAGTCGATCGAGTCGGTGATGCCGCCGCGGGCGCCGACGCGATAGTCGAAGAAGGTCGTCTGATAATCGCTGATACGCGGACCGACTTCGGGCGTGCGACGGTTCAGCGTGACGGTCACTTCACGATAGTTGGGATCGGTACGACCCGTCGCGGTGGCCGCAGCCGCGCATTCGGCGGGCGTGAAGCGCGGGGTATAGAGACCCGATCCTGCCGCGGCGACGTTGAACGCACAGAACTGGTTGCGCAGCGTCGACGGCAGATAAGGATTGTTGAGGTTGATCGTCACCGTGCCGCCGAACGAACCCGACGGGGCGATGATCGTCGAAACGGTGTTCTTCGAGAACATGCCGCGCGTGTAGACTTCGACCGAGTCCGACACTTCATAATTGGCCTGAGCGTAGATGTTGAAGCGCTCGAACGGCGTCTGGAAGATGTTGAACGGGTTGAAGTTATAGGTCGCGAAGGTGCCGACCGCCGCGCCGGCGGCATTGACCTGACGCAGACCACCGTTGGCCACCGCCGGATTGGTGCTCGGCTGTCCGGTGACCGGGTCAAGCGGGCGGGTGCCCGAGAAACGCGACGGAACCGAGGTGCCCGACCCGATGAAGCTGTTCGAATAGCTGTCGAGCGTGTTTTCCGAGAAGGGACGCGCGCCCTGATAGACGGGGTCGGCCTGCTGGTAACCGATGCTGAGCACCGCGTTGCCGCGACCGTCGTCAAAATTCGCGCCGATCGTCGCGTCGACGCGGAAGATATGGCCATCGCCGCGCTCGGTGATCTGGTTCGACGCAGTGACTTCCAGACCCGCGAAGTCGCGCTTGGTCACGAAGTTGACGACGCCGGTGATCGCGTCGGCGCCATAGGTGGTCACCGCCGCGCCGGTCAGCGCATCGACGCGCTCGATCAGCGCGAGCGGGATGTTGTTAAGGTCGACGCGGCCGTTGACGTCCGACGGCGCAACGCGGTTGCCGTTCAAGAGCACGATGTTGCGGATCGAACCGAGACCGCGAAGGTCGACATATGACGCACCGCCGTTGCCGTTGTTGACCGCCGAACCGATGTTGGCGACGACACCCGGCAGTTCGCGCAGAACCTCTTCGGCGACGTTCGACTGCTTCAGCTCGATCGTGTCGGCGGTCGTGACGTTGACCGGCGTCGACTGTTCAAGGTTCGGGTTGCGGATCAGCGTGCCGGTGACAACGATTTCGCTGCTGCCGGTAGCGCCTTCCTCGGCATCCTGCGCAAAGGCAGGAGCCGAAACCAGGGCGACGCTCAGCACGAGCGGCGCAGCACCCAGTTTCAGCTTGGAATAGTGGGTTTTCTTCACAGTGCAGTCCCTTGCTACTGGTGGATTGAACTACCCGGACCCCTGATGCGACGGACCAAAGCCGACGCGTGCAGATGCCCCGATAGGGTGCGGGATGACCCCTCGTGCAGTTCGAGTAAAGGAAATTTGCCCAGCTAACCGCGGTTTCGCGGCGCATTGTGACGTATTTGCAACATCCGCTGAAGGTCGCGACACACAAGGCGTCGTGCGACCATGTTTCGCGACATATTGTTTCAATGGTTACGATTTCACGGGCGCGGTCGCCGCGATCAGGGGTCAATCGCCGATCGGCCCCGCAAGCTTGCCAGGGTCGAGCCGTTTGCCCCGCCACGTCAGCCCCCAGTGCATGTGCGGCCCCGTCGCGCGCCCGGTGCGGCCGACGGTGCCCAGCCTTTGCCCCTGCACGACGCGATCGCCGACCTTCACATCGAGTCGCTGGCAATGGAGGAAGGCGCTCGACAGCCCCATGCCGTGATCGACGATCAGCAGATGGCCCTCCAGCGTGAAGGGCGTCCCGGCGGCGAGCGTGACCACCCCGTCGGCCGGCGCGACAAAAGGGGTTCCCGCGGGGACCGCGATGTCGGCGCCGCTGTGATAGGCGCCGGGCTTGCCCTGATAGACGCGCTGCGACCCGAAAAAGCCCGACAAGCGCCCCGTCACCGGCCAGCGGAACGCCTGCCGCCAGCCGTCCGATTCGACCGCCTTCGCGCGCGCCGCCGCAATCTGCGCCAGTTCGGCGGGGCGACGGCGCGCGAAATCGGCGTCGCTCGTTGCGCTGCCACGCCAGGGCGCGCCCACATGCTCGATTCGCCAGCGTCCCGCGGCAACCGTGATCGGCCGCACGATACGCTGCCCGTCGGTGAAGGTCGCGACCAGCTCGACCTCGGCCCCCGCGTCGCGATCGAAGCCGATCAGGAAAGCCCCGTCGCGCGCCACCGGGACCGGCATGCCATCCAAAGTCAGGCTGTTGAGGCCGGATGACGCACGCCCGGTGATGACGGCGCCCTGTTCGGCGGCGCCGGTCAGGACGAGATCATGGCGCACCCGCTGGGGCGGCGGCGCGGGGACAGGCGCCACAGCGGCAGGCGGCGGGGGACGGCTTTCGCGCTCCGCCACGGGAACGCAGGCTGCCGCCGCCAGCAGCGCCACGGCCGCACCGCAGCGCCCGTGCGTCCACAAGCTCATGCCGTGCGCGCGGCGTCCAGTTCCGCCTGCACCGATATCGCCGCGCTCGCATAGGCTTCCTGCCGCGCCACCGACCAATAGCGAAGCTCGTCAAGCCCGATCGGCACGCCGGTCACCGCGCACAGCACATGGTCGCCGGGCGCCAGCACGCGATAGCCGTTCGGCCCATAGTGGAGGCGGGCAAGACGGTTACGGCTGGCGATCAACATGGCGCATATATCCGGTGAACGGGGGAGGTTGGGCGGCGATTATAGCAGGATCGGCTGCGCGAGCCACCCCCGCGCGCTCAGAACAACTCGCCCTGACCCGCTTTCGGCGCAGGCGGCGATGCCTTGCGTGCCGGGCGCGGCATTGACGATGGCGCCAGATCACCCCCCTCTCCGACGGTCACGGGCAGCTCGCCGTCGGCGAACTGGAGCCGCAGATGCCCCGCGTCGCGCGCCTTCGCCGCGCTGGTCACAATCACCCCGCCAGCATCGCGCACCATCGCATAGCCGCGCGACAAGAGTGCGCGCGGGTCGAGCGAGGCGAGCAGGCGCCCCAGCCCGTCAAGCTTCGCGCGGTCGCGGTCCCACGCGCGCGCCAGCAGGGCCGGGCGCAGCGCCGCGCCGCGCGCGCCAAGCCGCTCGCCCAGCATCCCCAGCCGCTGCCTTTGTCCGCGGTCGAGCCGTTCGCCGGCATCGTCGAGCCGCTGGCGCTGCGGCGCATAGAGCGCGTCGCGCCGCGGCAGGTGCCGCGCGAGCGCCGTCAGCCGCTCGCCCCGCAAAGCCTGCTGCCGGTTCGCAGCGCCGATCATCCGCCCGCCCCACGTCGCCAGCTGCGCTTGCAGTTCGGCGCGCACCGGCACCGCCATCTCGGCGGCGGCGGTCGGCGTCGGCGCACGCATGTCGGCGGCGTAATCGGCGAGCGTCACGTCGGTTTCATGCCCCACCGCGCTGATCGTCGGGATGCGGCAGTCGGCGATCGCGCGAACGACCACCTCCTCGTTGAACGCCCACAGATCCTCGATCGACCCGCCGCCGCGCGCGACGATCACCAGGTCGGGGCGCGGCACCGGCCCGCCGGGCGCGAGCGCGTCGAAACCGCGAATCGCCCTGGCAACCTGCGCTGCGGCGCCTTCGCCCTGCACAAGCACCGGCCAGACGATCACATGGCTGGGGCAGCGGTCGGCGAGCCGGTGGAGGATGTCGCGGATCACCGCCCCCGTGGGCGATGTCACCACGCCGATCGTGCGCGGCAGATAGGGAAGCGGCTGCTTTCTGTCGCGATCGAACAGCCCCTCGCCGCCCAGCCGCGCCTTCAATTTCTCAAAGAGCAGCATCAGCGCACCTTCGCCCGCGACCTCGAGGCTTTCGACGACGAGCTGATATTTGGAGCGTCCGGGATAAGTGGTGAGCTTACCCGTCGCGATCACCTCGATTCCGTCCTCGGGCCGGAAGGCGAGCCGCGCCGCCTGCCCCTTCCACATCACCATGTCGATGAGGGCATTGTCGTCTTTCAGCGCCGCATAAAAATGCCCCGATGCCGCGCGCTTCGCGCCCGACAGCTCGCCGCGCACGCGCACGCGCGCGAAACCGTCCTCGACGGTGCGCCGGATCGCCGCCGACAATTGGCTGACGGACAGCGGCGGCGCATTGTCGCCGGGCGCCGCCTCGGCTAACAGCCGCGCGTCGGTGCCGTCGCCGGGCGCTTCATCGGGAAAAGGAACTGCCATGAATATCCTGCTCATCGGGTCGGGGGGCCGCGAACATGCGCTGAGCTGGCAACTGGCACAATCGCCAAGCTGCGCCAAGCTCTATGCCGCGCCGGGCAATCCCGGAATCGAACTCCACGCCGAATGCGTGCCGATCGCCGCCGACGATCTCGATGGCCTGATCGTCTTCGTGCGCGCGCACGCGATCGACTTCGTCGTCGTCGGTCCCGAAGCGCCGCTCGTCGCGGGCCTTGCCGACCGGCTGCGCGCCGTCGGCGTGCCGGTCTTCGGTCCCTCGGCCGCCGCGGCGCGACTCGAAGGGTCAAAGGGCTTTACCAAGGATCTGTGTGCGCGCGCAGGTATCCCCACCGCCGCCTATGTCCGCTGCGCCAGCGCCGACGAAGCGCTTGCCGCCCTCGACGGCTTTGCCGTTCCCGTGGTTATCAAGGCCGACGGCCTCGCCGCGGGCAAGGGTGTCGTCATCGCCGAAACGCGCGCCGACGCCGAAGCGGCGATCGCCGACATGTTCGCCGGCGCCTTTGGCGGCGCGGGCGCCGAGGTGGTGATCGAGGAATATATGACCGGCGAGGAGGCGAGCTTTTTCGCGCTCTCCGATGGCCAGGACGTGATCGCCTTCGGCAGTGCGCAGGATCACAAGCGCGTCGGCGACGGCGACACCGGCCCGAACACCGGCGGCATGGGCGCATACAGCCCGGCCCCCGTGCTCACCCCCGATCTCGAAGCCGCGGTGATGGACCGCATCATCCGCCCGACGGTGGGGACGCTCGCCGCCGATGGCGCGCCCTATGTCGGCGTCCTTTTCGCCGGGCTGATGCTCACCGCCGACGGGCCGAAGCTCATCGAATATAATTGCCGTTTCGGCGACCCCGAATGCCAGGTGCTGATGATGCGCTTCCGCGGCGATCTTGCCGCGCTGCTCCACGCCGCCGCGACGGGCGCGCTCGCCGCGGCCGAACCGCCCGTCTTTTCGCACGATTACGCGCTCACGGTGGTGATGGCGGCCAATGGCTATCCGGGCACCCCCCAAAAAGGCGGCGCGATACGCCGCATCGCCGATGCCGAGGCGGGGGGCGTGCGCGTCTTCCACGCCGGCACCGCGCGCGAGGATCGCACGCTCGTCGCCGCGGGCGGGCGCGTGCTGAATGTCACCGCAACGGGCAAGAGCGTGACCGAGGCGCAAGCGCGCGCCTATGCCGCGCTCGACAGGATCGATTTTCCCAGCGGCTTCTGCCGCCGCGACATCGGCTGGCGCGAAGTCGCGCGCGAGGCGAAATAGCCCACCCCGTCATCCCCGCGAAGGCCGGTATCGCGGTGGTCGCCGGAGGGATGGATAAAGAATGGCCAGGGCTGGACGCGAGGACCGGGTGCGCATAATCTGGCCTGCAAAACAGGGAGATCGTGATGATATGGCTTCAGGATAACTGGGTAATTGCGGTCGTCGGCCTTGTCGTGGCGGCCCTGCTCCTCTGGTGGCTTTTCGGCCGCGCCAAGCCGACCGAGATCGCGCCGCCGACGGCGGAACCGAGCAAACCAGCGAAGCCGCTTGAACCCGCAAAGCCCGAAATCATCGCCGCCGAACCCGCGCGCTTCAAACCGGTCGAGCCCAAACCGGCACCCGTCGCACCCGCGCCGCCGCCTGCCGCCGGACCCGCGGCCACGCCGCCCCCGGCCCCTGTGGCAGAGCCGGTGGCCGAGACGCCGACAAAGCCCAAACAGGCGGCAAAAAAAACCGCAACCAAAACCCCGGCCGCCAAAGGCACGTCAAAAAAGGTCGCGGCCAAACCGCCAGCCGACGCCGCGGCAATTCCCGCCGAGCCGACCGTCCCGCCGCCCGCACCGGAACCCGCGCCGACGGCCGTCAAGGCCGACAATCTGCAATTGCTGAAGGGCGTCGGCCCCAAGCTGGTCGTCCTTCTGAACAGCCTCGGCGTTACGCGTTTCCAGCAGATCGCGGAGTGGACCGACGCCGACGTCGCGCGCATCGACGCGCAGCTTGGCGCCTTTCAGGGACGCATCGCGCGCGACAATCTCGTCGACCAGGCCAGCTATCTCGCGCGTGGCGACAAGGCCGGGTTCGAGGCGAAATATGGCGCGCTGGGAGGTGATCTCTGACGACCCGATTCGACCGGAAGCGGCCATAACCCGAAAGAAAGCCCCTCCCTTTAGCATGGGGGCCTGGGCGGCCGCACAAGACTGACCTTTCCCGAACCCTGGGATGCTTCGTCCCCGCGTCTTTCCGGCCTATTCCGCCTCCGCCCCTTTCGGCTTGCGGACTTCGGTAACGAGCAGCTTGTCGATCTTGCGCCCGTCCATGTCGATGATCTCGAACCTCCAGCCCCGGTCGGTAAAGCTTTCACCCTCTTCGGGCAGATGTTTCAGGATCGCGAGCGCGTGGCCCGCCGCGGTGGCATAGTCGCGATCGTCGGCCAGTTCGATCCCCAGCCGTTCGGCCATCTGGTCGGCGGGCATCGCCCCGGCGATCAGCAGGCTGCCGTCGTCGCGCTCGACCACGAAAGGGTCGCTGCCGATATCCTGGTCCGACGCAAATTCACCCGCGATCGCCGAAAGCAGGTCGGCCGGCGTCACCAGCCCGTCGAAATGACCATATTCGTCGTGGACGAGCAGCATCGGGACTTCGGCGACGCGCAGGGCTTCGAGCGCGTCCATCGCGTCGATCTGATCGTGGATGACCTTGGCCGGACGCATCAGCTGTTCCAGATCAAGCGTCTGGCCGGCGAACAGCGCCGCGGCGATGTCGCGCGCCTGCACCACGCCCACAATCTCGTCGACCGACCCCCGCGCGACGGGCAGGCGGCTGTGCGGCGTTTCGAGCAGCCGGTCGCGCAGCGCGCGCGCGTCGAGCGACATATCGATCCAGTCGACATCCTTGCGCGGCGTCATCACCTCGCGCACCGGCCGGTCGGCAAGGCGCACGACGCCCGAAATGATCGCGCGCTCGCTTTCCTCGATCACCCCGGATTTCGACGCTTCGGCGACGATCAGATGCAGTTCCTCGGCGGTCACCCGCTCTTCCGATTCGCGGCTGAGGCCGAGCAGACGGAACACCAGCCCCGAACTATTGTCGAGCAGCCAGACAAGCGGCGCCGCGATGCGCGACAGCCAGAACATCGGCACCGCGACAAGGATCGCGATCGGTTCCGGCGCCCGCAGCGCGAACTGTTTGGGGACAAGCTCGCCCGCGATCAGCGAGACATAGGTGGTGAGCGCGATCACCGCGGCGAACCCCGCCGCCTCGGCCATTTCGGCATCGAGCCCCAGCCAGGCGGCAAGCCGGTCGGCGACCGGCTGCCCCAGGCTGGCGCCCGAATAGGCGCCGGTAAGCACGCCGATCAGCGTGATGCCGACCTGTACCGTCGACAGGAAACGGCCGGGGTCCGACGCCAGCTGGCGCGCGATTTTCGCGCCGCGGCTGCCGCGCTTTTCGGCCGCCTGCAATCGCGGCTGCCGCGCCGACACGATCGCCAGTTCGGACATGGCGAACAGGCCGTTCAAGAGGATGAGGATCGCGATGATCGCGACGTCGGACCAGGGAAAAGGGGTCATCGGGCGGCAATGCGGCGCGTCGGCGTGCGGCCCCTGTCGGCTTCGGTCATGGCTCCCTATAGGCGAAAGGCGCGGCACTGCACAATGGCGCAATGCTGAACGCCCGGCTCAGCCACCGTTCAGTCATTTTCTGGAACCAGAACGCCCACCAGATGTTATCGGAAAACAGCGGCGTGCACAGGACCAGAGGCATCCGCCCGAACAAGGGAGCGACATGATGAAAAGCAGGACGACCAGGCTCGCAATTCTGACCGGCCTCGGCGCGATCGCGCTGACCGGCTGCGTCACCGATCCGGTAACCGGCGAACGCAAGATTTCCAAGGCGGCGATCGGCGGCGTCGGCGGCGCGCTCGGCGGCTATCTGCTGGGCGATCTGATCGGCGGGCGCAGCGACCGCACCGAAAAGATCGTCGGCGCGGGCATCGGCGCGGTCGCTGGCGCGGGCGTCGGCTATTATATGGACCAGCAGGAAAAGAAGCTTCGCGAACGCACCGCGGGCACCGGCATCGACGTCGAACGCCAGGGCGACCAGCTCGTGCTCAACATGCCCGGCGACGTCACCTTCGACTATAACAGCGCGCTCGTGAAACCGCAGTTCCGCAGCGCGCTCGACAATGTCGCCGCGACACTCGCCGAATATCCGAGCACCTATATCGACGTTTATGGTCACACCGATTCGACCGGCAGCGACAGCTATAACCAGGGTCTGTCCGAACGCCGCGCCACGTCGGTCGCCGACTATCTCGCCGGGCGCGGCATCCAGCGCGCGCGGATGGCGACGCTGGGCTATGGCGAATCGCAGCTGAAATGCGCGCCCGAACGCAGCGAGGCCGATTATCAGTGCAACCGGCGCGTCGAAATCCGCATTGCGCCAGTGACGCAGGCCGACGTCAACGCGGCGGGCTAAGCCTGATCTTAAGGGAAACTCCGTGCGCCTCCGCAAAAGCGGGGGCGCATCGCCGGTCGGGGTCCTTTTGAACGGGGGAGATGGATCCCCGCCTTCGCGGGGATACGCGGCTTATTCGCGCGCTTAGGCCAAACTCGGAAAACTCGCCTTCAGCCCGTCGATCACGAACTGCGCGGCGAGCGCGGCGAGCAGCACGCCGAGCAGGCGCGTGATCACCGCCTCGCCCTTGTGGCCGATCAGCCGCATCAGCGGCCCCGCCGCCAGCAACGCCGCGAGCGTCAGGAGAAGAACGAGAAGCAGCGCGCCAAAGATGACGAAGGCGCGCTCGATGCCGCTGTTCTGCGACACGAGCAGCATCACCGAGGCGATCGACCCCGGCCCGGCGAGCATCGGCATCGCCATCGGGAACACCGACACATCCTCGACCTCCGGGCTCGCCTTGATCTTTTCGGCGCGCTGCTCGCGGCGCTCGGTGCGTTTCTCGAACACCATGTCGATCGCGATGATGAACAGCATGATGCCGCCCGCGATACGGAAACTGTCGAGGTCGATGTGCAGGAAGCCGAGCAGCGCCTCGCCGAACATCGCGAAAAAGACGAGGATCGCCCCGGCAATGATCGTCGCGCGAATCGCCATCGACCGGCGCTGCTGCGCGCTCGCCCCGCTCGTCAGACTGGCATAGATCGGCGCGCAGCCCGGCGGGTCGATCACGACGAACAGCGTGACAAAGGCCGAGACGAACAGGTCGATCATGGCTGTTTCGGCGCCGCGACCCGGTCGTCGATGACGGTCGCCATATCCTTGCCGTCCCACAGCCGGACGGTGACGCGTCGCGACTTGTCGGCGCGGACGGTCGAAGTCCAGCTGAGCGTCTGGTCGGGCGCCAGGCCGACCGCCATGTCCTCGCCCTCGCCGCCCGCCTCGATCGGCACGGCGGGACGCGACCCGCACGCCGACTGTTTCGATGCGATGAACTCGGGCGCCGGGCGGGGGTTCGCCAACCCGTCGCCATGGTCGAGAATCCATTCGGTCCTGCCGCTTCTGGGGTCGCGCAACCAGACGGTCGTGAAATAGCCGTTCGCCGTCCCCTTCTGCCACGCCCCGGTCGTCGCCGCGGCATTGCCGTCACAGCTGACATAGACAGCATGCGGCTGCCACTTCACGGCTTCGGCGGGGTCGGTCTGCGCCTTCAGCCAGTCCCGCGCCCTGACCCGTTCGGGCACGAACATGACGGCGTCGGGATGCGCGGTCTCGCGGAACGCGGTCCACTGCCCCTTTTCCTGCGCGAGCCGGGCAAAGGCGATTTCGGCCGCGATGAAACCGCTGGGGTTGGCGGCGAGCGGCCCGCCCTGCGGCCCGCCCTGCGGCCCGGCACAAGCCGCAAGCATCGAGGCCGCAATCACGGCAAGCAGCAGGCGCATCAGAACCCCTCCGGATCGGCCAGCCCCGCGCGGCGGTGCGCGGCGACGAGCGTGTTGCGCAGCAGACAGGCGATCGTCATCGGCCCGACCCCGCCCGGAACCGGGGTGATCGCTTCGGCAACCTCCGCCACCGCGGCATAATCGACATCGCCGACCAGCCGCCCCTTCGCCGCGCCCTCAGCCGGTGGCAGGCGGTTGATGCCGACGTCGATCACGACCGCGCCGGGCTTGATCCAGTCGCCCTTCACCATCTCGGCGCGGCCAACTGCCGCCACGACGATGTCGGCGCGGCGGACAAGCGCGGGCAGATCGCGGGTCCGGCTGTGCGCCATCGTCACCGTGCAATTGGCGCCGAGCAGCAGCTGGCCCATCGGCTTGCCGACAAGGATGGAACGGCCGACGACGATCGCCTCCTTGCCACTCAGATCACCGAGCCGGTCCTGGAGGAGCAACAGGCAGCCATAGGGGGTGCAGGGCACCATGCCGGGGATGCCAAGCGCAAGCCGCCCGGCGCTCACCGGCGTCAGCCCGTCGACATCCTTGTCGGGATCGATCGTCGCCACCGCCGCCTGTTCGTCGAGATGGCCGGGCAGCGGCAGTTGCAGCAGGATGCCGTCGACCGCGTCGTCGGCGTTGAGCTGGCGGAGCAGCGCCTCGACCTCATCCTGTGTCGCCGTCGCGGGCAAGTGATGTTCAAAACTTGCCATGCCCGCCGCGACCGTCGCCTTGCCCTTCGAGGCGACATAGACCGCGCTCGCCGGATCGTCGCCGACGAGCACGACGGCAAGCCCCGGAACGCGTCCCGTCGCCGCCCTGAACGCCGGCACGGCACCGGCGATTCGCGCGCGCAGCCCCGCGGCGAACGCCTTGCCGTCGATCACTTTGACGTCGGTAACGGCGCTGGTCATGCGTCAGGCCATCCCCGCCTGCATCCCGAGCCGGTAAAGATAGGCCATCACCGGACCCTGGAGAATGATGAGCAGGATCAGCACCACCATCGGCGTCAGGTCGATGCCGCCGAAATCGGGAATGATGCGGCGAAAGGGGCGATAGAGCGGCTCGGTAATCCGGTCGAGCACATACCAGAGCTGCCCCACGAAATCATTGTGCGTGTTGATGACGTTGAAGGCGATCAGCCACGACATCACCGCCTGGACGATGATGATCCACCACAGGATGTTGAGCAGGATCGACAGAATATCGAGAAGCATGAAATACAAGGACTGTCTCCGGCCAAAGGGTCGATGGCGCCATCTCTAGCGGTGAATGAGCGTCCCCGCACCCCTTGCGGTGAAAATTTCGAGCAGCATCGCGTGCGGGATGCGCCCGTCAAGGATGACCGCCGCCTCGACCCCGGCGTCGACCGCGGCGACGCAGGTTTCGACCTTGGGAATCATGCCGCCAGTGATCGTGCCATCGTCCTTCAGCGCATCGATCGCCGCGCGGTCGAGGTCGGTGAGCAGTTCGCCCGCCTTGTCGAGCACCCCGGCAACATCGGTCAGCAGAAAGAAACGCCTGGCGCCGAGCGCTCCGGCGATCGCCCCCGCCATCGTGTCGGCGTTGATATTATAGGTCGCCCCGTCGGCACCGAGCGCGACGGGCGCCACGACCGGAATGAAATTGTCGTTCGTGAGGTTTGCCAGGATCGTCGGGTCGACCGCAACCGGCTCGCCGACGAAACCCAGATCGACGTGGCGCTCTATCCCCGAATTGGGATCGGCCTCGCCGCGCTTCACCTTTTCAGCGAGGACGAGATTGGCGTCCTTGCCCGAAATGCCGACCGCGCGGCCGCCCAGCCCCGCGATCCAGCCGACGATTTCCTTGTTGATCTTGCCCGCGAGCACCATCTCGGCGACCTCGGCGGTCGCCGCGTCGGTGACGCGCAGCCCGCCGACGAAGGTCGATTCGATCCCCAACTGTTTCAGCATCGAACCGATCTGCGGCCCGCCGCCGTGAACGACGACGGGATTGATACCGACGGCCTTCAAGAGCACGACATCCTCGGCAAAGTCGCGCTGCGCTTCGGGATCGCCCATCGCATGGCCGCCATATTTGATCACGAAGGTCTCGCCCGCATAGCGCTGCAGATAGGGCAGCGCCTCGACGAGCGTTTCGGCCTTGGCGAGCAAATCGGGCATTTTCGAAGGATCGGTCATTGATATCATCCGGCGTTCTTCGCATCGAGGCTGCGGCCCAGCGCGACCAGCCCGGTGATGACGAAAGGAATGACGAGCACCGACAGCACGACCTTGGCCAGCATCTGGCCGCCCATCAGGTTGGCGATCGGGAACACGCCGTAAAAGGCGATGGTCACAAACAGCAAGGTGTCGACGATCTGGCTGAGCGCGCTGGCGATCGCGCCGCGGATCGCCAGCCAGGTCGTTCCGGTGCCCGCACCCTCGCGCCCGCGCAGCTTCGAAAAAATGGTGACGTTCAAGAATTGCGACGTGCCATATGCAACGATGCCGGCGGCCATCAGACGCGGGCTTTGCCCCAATATCATGTCGAACGACGCCAGCCGTTCGGGCTGCATTTCGGGAGAGGCCGGAAGCGCGAGGACAAGGGAGGTCAGCAGGATCGACAGCACCAGCGGAACGAACCCCCACAGGACGATCCGGTTGGCGACCGTCTGCCCGTGCAGTTCGGACACCGCGCTGGACAGCGCGACGAGCATCAGGAACGCAAAGATCCCCGCCTCGACCGCCAGCCAGTCGCCGAGCGCGACCTGCTTGTTGCCGAGCACCCCCGCGAGCACCACCATGCCGCCATAGACGATCGAGAAAAGGAAGAGCGAGGGCGAGAGCGTGCGCGGCAGCGCCGCCGAGGTCGGTTCGGTCATGCCGCCCGATAGTCGCTTTTGCGCAGCGTGGAAAGACCGCGAAGCATACGGCCGCACCGCCCCTTGCCCCGCCGCCAAAGGCCGCTAGACAGGCGCATTAACTTGCGGGGGACGCACTGACATCATGGAACGTCTGATCGGTCTTGCCGGCATCGTCGCATTGCTCGCGATTGCCGTGCTTTTTTCATCGAACCGCCGCTGGATTCGCCTGCGCGTCGTCATTCCCGCCTTCCTGCTCCAGGCGGGCTTTGCCGTGCTCGTCATCGGCACGCCGTGGGGCCGTGCGGTGATCCAGGCGATGTCGAACGGCGTGTCGAACCTGCTCGGCTATGCCAAGGCGGGCACCGATTTCATCTTCGGCCCGCTCGCCTCGCCCGAAATGGGGGCGAACAGTTTCGCGATCGCCGCGCTGCCGGTGATCGTCTTCTTCGCCTCGCTCATCTCGATCCTCTATTATCTCGGCATCATGCAGCTCGTCATCAAATGGGTCGGCGGCGCGATCCAGAAGGTCACGGGCATCACCAAGGTCGAAAGCCTCGGCGCCGCCGCCAACATCTTTGTCGGCCAGTCCGAATCGCCGCTCGTCATCCGCCCCTATCTCGCCGGCCTTACCCCGTCGCAGCTGTTCACGGTGATGACCGTCGGCATGGCCGGGGTCGCGGGCACGATCCTCGGCGCCTATGCGAGCATGATCGGCGAACAATTGCTGCCCTATCTGCTCGCAGCCAGCTTCATGTCGGCGCCGGGCGGCATATTGATGGCCAAGATCATGATGCCCGACGATCCCAAGGATCTGGGCATCGAACCCGTCATCATGCCCGAGGCGAGCCATGACGAGGAAAAGCCCGCGAACATCATCATGGCCGCGGCGCAAGGTGCGCAAACCGGCGTCAAGCTGGCGGTCGCGGTCGGCGCGATGGTCCTCGCCTTCGTCGCGCTCGTCGCGCTCGCCAACGGCCTGCTCGCGGGCATCGGCGGCTGGTTCGGCTATCCGGACCTGTCGTTCCAGGCGGTGATCGGGGCGATTTTCCGCCCGGTGATGTGGCTGATGGGCGTGCCGTGGGACGAAAGCGCCATCGTCGGCGGGCTGTTCGGCAGCAAGGTCGTGCTCAACGAATTCGTCGCCTTCATTGATCTTGGCCGGGTGCAGGGCGACCTGTCGATGACCGGGGTGGCGATCGCGACCTTTGCGCTGTGCGGTTTCGCCAATTTCAGTTCGATCGCGATCCAGATGGCGGTGACGGGGGGGCTGGCCCCCAATCAGCGGCCGATGATCGCCAAGCTCGGGCTGAAGGCGCTGCTTGCGGGCAGCCTGTCGAACCTGATGTCGGCGGCGCTCGCCGGGCTGATGATCGGTCTGGTTCCACCGATCGGATAATCGGCCGGAAACAGGCGTGACGATTGCAGGTCACGAACAAATGACTTAAACTCCGCACAAAAGACGTATCCCGGGTCGCGTTCGTCAACAGGGAGGCTGTCATGAAATCTGCTTATGCCTTGTCGTGGCTTGCTGCGGTTGCGGTAACGGTCGGGGCGGGCTCGCTCGCCACCGTGAACGCTCAACCCCCCGAAGACAAAATGTATCGCCCGCCAGAGGCGACCATTTATCGCGATGCCGGTTTCCGCGGTCCCGCGGTCTTTGTCGGCGAGGCCAAGCCGAACCTCGGTCTCGCCTGGCCGGTCAATTCGGTCCGCGTCGCCAGCGGCCGCTGGGAGCTTTGCGAGCGCACGCGCTATCGCGGCAATTGCCGGACCGTCGATCGCGACACGCCGATGCTCAACAACATCCTGCGCGGGTTGACGATCCAGTCGATCCGCCCGGTTGACCATGGCGGCTGGAACCCATATCCGCCTGCCAACGACCAGAGCGTGCGCGGCAATTTTGCCGAGTTCCATACCCAGCCGTCGACCGGCAACACGCGCGTCCCCGCCTGCCCGCAGGGGTCGGCAACCGCCAGTTGCGCAGCGCGCACCGCCGACAACTGGTGCCGTTCGATCGGCTGGAACGGGTCAGCGCGCGAGCATATGGAAACGGTCGGCGGGCGCGTCTACCTGGCCGATGTGCTGTGCGTCCGGTCAGCATATTGATGGGACCGGGCATGACGGGTTTCCATATCCTCGTCGGCGGCGCGGCCGCGCTGCTATTGTCCGCCTGCGCCTCCATCGGCGGGCCCGGCGTCAGCACCTATTATGAATGCGATCGCGGGACGCGGTTGAAGGTCGATTTTGTGGGCGACCGCGCGCTCGTCGGCGTCAACGGCGCGCGTGCCGTGCCGATGCGGCAAACCCCGGCGGCAAGCGGCGTCATCTACGAAAATAATCAGGGCTGGCGCCTGCACACCAAGGGCAATGAGGCGATGTGGAACACTGCCGCCCGCTCGGCGCCCGAAACCTGCCGTCAGGTCGCCGTTCCGCGCTAGGTTGCTCAGGGCCGGGCCGGCACCTTGCAGCCGCGCTCCAGCCCGACGCCTTTCAGGAAGCCGCGGCGCACCGTTCCCGCATAAACGGCGAGCGCGTAGCGCCGCCGCTCGGCGTTGGCGCCTGTAATCTCGCCGATCAGGCCACGGAAGGGGATGATCGAACCGGCGACGGTGCCGGCGACGCGGCCCGCGGTTTCCTCCCGCTTTTCAGCGCGGCTCTTGTCGACCTGTTCGTTGACGTCGGGGCCGAGCACCGCGTCGAGCTCCTGCACTTCGCGGATGATCGCCGCGCAGCGGCCGAGGCCCGCCAGCGAATAGGGCGCGTCCTGGATTTCAAGCAGCTTCGGCGGCACTTCCTTGCCGTCGAACGGCTCGGTCACCTTGTTCGCGGCATCCTCGATCGTCGAATCCTCGGGCGCGCCTTGCTGAAGGGCATGGGCGGGCATGGCCGCAGCCGAGCATATGGCGGTCAGGATGAATAGGGCCTTGTTACGCATCGTCATGTCGATCCCCTGTTTTACTAAGGGTCAAACGCCCCAGACGCCTTTCGGCTCCGCAGGGCCGCTCACCGCGTCGGCACGGGTTCGGCGCCGGTCCAGTCATAAAAGCCGCGTCCGGCCTTTTTGCCGACCCAGCCTGCCTCGACATATTGGACGAGCAGCGGCGCGGGGCGGAACTTGGGGTCGCCGGTGCCCGATTGCAGCACGCGGATGATTTCAAGGCAGGTGTCGAGGCCGATGAAGTCGGCGAGGGTAATCGGCCCCATCGGGTGATTGAGGCCGAGGCGGCACCCGGCGTCGATGTCCCGCATTGTCGCGACGCCTTCGCCCAGCGCGAAGATCGCTTCGTTGATGAGCGGCATCAGTACGCGGTTGACGATGAAGCCCGGCGCGTCGTTCGCATGGACAATTTCCTTGCCGAGCCCGCGGCCATAGGCCTCGACCGTCGCCAGCGTGTCGTCGCTGGTCGCAAGCCCGCGGATCAGTTCGATGAGGCCCATCACCGGCACCGGGTTGAAGAAGTGAACGCCGATGAAGCGCGCGGGATCGGGCGCGGATTGTGCAAGCCGGGTGATCGGGATCGAGCTGGTGTTGCTTGCGAGGACGGCGGTCGCCGACAGATGCTGGCCGACGCTGGCAAAGATCGCGCGCTTGATCTCTTCGCGTTCGGTCGCCGCCTCGATCACCAGATCGGCGGGCGCGAAGGCGGCGTGGTCGGCGACGGGGGTGATGCGGGCGAGCAGCGCGTCGGCGGCGGCCTGCGTCATCTTTTCCTTGGCGACGAGACGGCCCAACGCCTTGGCGATCCCCGCCTTGCCCGCTTCGGCGCGCGCGAGGTCGATGTCGGCGAGCAGCACGTCGTGGTCCGCGCCCGCCGATACCTGCGCGATGCCCGCGCCCATCTGCCCCGCACCAATAACGCCAACGATCATGATCTTGTTCTCCAATAGAAACCCTGAGCCCCAATCCGTCGTCCCGGCAAAGCCTGTCCTGCGTGCCTGCAAGCCAGTCGAAAGCGCCGGGGTCTCGCCGGTGCGTCTCACGGAAACGGCGGGATCCCGGCCTTCGCCGGGGTGACGATATGGATGGTCGCCCTACGTGATCGACCGTTTGCGTCAAGAGGCGCGGCTCAGGGGGCCGAACGAAACTCGGTCGCTTCGGCAAGGATCAGCGCAAAGGCGGGATCGGTGTCATCCCACGTCGCGATCGGGGTCCAGCCGCCCGCGCGGAGCAGCAGATTGGCGTCGCGCGGGCCGTATTTATGGCTGTTCTCGCTGTGGATCGTCTCGCCCCTGGCCATATGATAGGTTTTTCCGTCGACGGTGAAGTCCATGTCGCATTTCGCGACGAGGTGCATTTCGATGCGCGCATGGGTGTCGTTCCACACCGCGCGATGCGCGAAATTGTCGGTCGCCATATTGCCGCCAAGCTCGCGGTTGATGCGCTCGATGAGGTTGAGATTGAACGCCGCGGTCACCCCCGCCGGATCGTCATAGGCGCGTTCGAGCGTTTCCACATCCTTGATCCGGTCGATGCCGATCAGCAACAGCGCCCCGTCACCCAGCACCGCGCGCCAGCTTCGCAGCAGGTCGGTCGCGGTGCGCGCGACCATGTTGCCGATCGTCGAACCTGGAAAGAAGCCGAGCTTGGGCAGCGCGCAGATTTCGCGCGGCAAGGCCACTTTCTGCGTGAAGTCGGCTTCGACCGGATAGACAGGAAGGCGCGGAAAGCGCGCGGAAAGCGCCTCGGCGCTGCCGCGCAGGAAATCGCCCGAAATGTCGACGGGCACATAGGCGGCAGGGTCGATGACAGAAAGAAGCAGCGGCGTCTTGGTCGAACTGCCCGATCCCAGTTCGACCACCGCGCGCCCCGGCCCGATGGCCCCGGCAATGTCGGCGGCGTGCCGCGTCAAAAGGTCGGTCTCGCTGCGCGTCGGATAATATTCGGGGAGCCCCGTGATATCCTCGAACAGCGCCGAACCCGTCGCATCATAGAACCAGCGCGCGGGAATCGCCTTGGGATTCTGTGACAGCCCGGCGTGAACGTCGGCGCGGAAAGCGACGTCGACGCCCGCATCATCCGCGGAAACCTGTCGCAGTTGACGCACAACGCCCATGATCAAATGTCTTTCGCCAGGCGAAGACCGGTGAATTGCCAGCGCTGGTGGGGATAGAAGAAATTGCGATAGGAGGCGCGGCAGTGGCCGCGCGGAGTGGCGCAGCTGCCGCCGCGCAGCACGAACTGGCCGCTCATGAACTTGCCATTATATTCGCCGACCGCGCCGGGCGCGGCGCGGAAGCCCGGATAGGGACGATAAGCGCTGCCGGTCCATTCCCACACGCTGCCGAACATCTGTTGCAACCCGGTGTCACCGCTGGCAGGGGCGGGGCGCACCGGCCCGGCGGCGTCGAGCTGGTCGCCGCCGCCGGGATCGAGCGCGGTGGCCGCCGCCTCCCATTCAAACTCGGTCGGCAGGCGCGCGCCGGCCCAGCTGGCAAAGGCGTCGGCCTCGAAAAAACTGATGTGCGTCACGGGCGCCGCGGGGTCGATGTCCTGCCAGCCCGACAGGGTGAAATATTGTTCCTCGCGCCAATAGGCGGGCGCGTCGACGCCCTCCGCCTGCACCCACGCCCAGCCGTCGCTGAGCCAGAGCGCGGGAGTGCGATAGCCGCCATCGGCGATAAATTGCTGCCACTCGCCGTTGGTGACGGGACGGTTGGCGAGCGCGTGCGGGGCGAGCAGAACCTCGTGGCGCGGGCCTTCGCAGTCGAAGGCAAAGCCCTCGCCCGCATGGCCAACCGTGGCGATGCCCGCCTTGCCCTCAATCCATTCCATCGCGGAAAACCGCGCAACTTCACGCGCGATTGCGGTATTTTCCCACGCCGCCGGGCCGAGCGGATTTTGCGCAAAAAGATGTTTGAGATCGGTGAGCAGCAGTTCCTGATGCTGTTGTTCGTGATGGATGCCGAGATCGACCAGCGCAAGCGCCGCAGCGGACAGGCCGGGCAAGGCGTCCGCGACCGCCGCATCGACATGCGCACGCCATGCACGCACTGCGTCCAGCGACGGCCGCGTCAAAAGGCCGCGATGCGGGCGCGCATGACGCGGCCCTTCGGCTTCGTAATAGCTGTTGAAAAGATAGGGGAAGCGGCCGTCGAAGAGCGCATAATTCGGCACATGATCGCGCAGCACGAAGGTTTCAAAAAACCATGTCGTGTGCGCGAGGTGCCATTTGGCGGGCGACGCATCGGGCATCGACTGCGCGCTGGCGTCGGCGTCGGACAGCCCCGCCACCAGGCCGAGCGAGAGACGCCGCGTTGCCGCAAAACGCCGGGTCAGCACCTCGATCGGGTCCGTGCGGGTCGAAGCGTCGGTGCGGCAGGCCATGTGACGACAATCCCCCGAAGTGCGATTCGGTTTCGCTGTTCGACCGATTATGGTTATGCCGCACCGACTTGTCCAGAACATTTAGTGAACAAACGCCGCCGCCCGCGCGAAGCAACGGGTCGCCGGTCTTTGGAGCCGCCGGTCTTTAGCGCGTCGCGCCGGGTTTCCAGAGTATGTCGCCGCCCGCGTTCGCATTGATGTGCCGCGCCAGCACGAACAGATGGTCCGACAGGCGGTTGAGATAGGTGAGCGCGAGCGGATTGAGGTCGCGCGTTGCCGCCGCGGCGACCGCCGACCGCTCGGCGCGGCGCGTCACGGCGCGCGCGAGGTGGAGCCGCGCCGCGGCGTCGGTGCCGCCCGGCAGAATGAAGCTTCTGAGCGCCGCGAGCCCGGCGTTCATCGCGTCGATTTCTTCCTCAAGCCGCGCGATCTGGGCGGGCACGATGCGCAACGCCATGTCGTGCGGGCCGAAACCGCGCTCGGCGTCGGGCGGGGTCGCAAGGTCGGCGCCAAGGTCGAAGAGCTCGTTCTGGATGCGCATGAGCATCGCCGCCTCGCCCGGCGCCTCATCGAGCGCGACCGCCGCGATGCCGATCCAGCTGTTCGCTTCGTCGACATCGCCGATCGCCGCCATCAGCGGCGCCGATTTGGCGATGCGCGACCCGCCGACGATGCCGGTGGTGCCATCGTCGCCGGTGCGCGTGTAGATTTTGTTGAGCTTGACCATGCACTTAATCCATAGGTCTGCCGGTCATGCTGTCCCGTTCGCATCGAGCGGAAAGGGACAGGACAATGAGGCGTCAGCCGCTCGCGGCGAGCACCCCGATCAGAACGAGCAGGATGATCGTTATCGCCTGCCATTTGACCCGCGCCATCATCATCCGGTTCTGCATCAGATGATTTTCCTGCACCGTGCCGTCCATCTGTGCGCGGTGCCCCTGTGCGAAAAAGAAAAGCCCGCGCGCCAGCGCGAACAGGACGAGACCGGCGGCGATGACGACGCCAAGGACGAGCAGGATTTCCATGCCCCCTATTTAGGGCATTCGCAGCGAATATCCAGCGGGAAGCCGTCCGGCCCGCAAATCGGCGGCAAGCGCGGTCCCGTCGATGCCGGCCGCGCGCAGCGACGCAAGCGACGCCCCGGCGTCGCGCTTCGCCAGCCGTTTGCCGTCGGCGCCGCACACAAGCGCGTGGTGGCGATAAACCGGTGTGGCAAGGCCGAGCAGCGCCTGGAGCAGTCGATGGATATCGGTCGATGCGATCAGGTCGGCGCCGCGGATGACATGCGTGACCCCCATGGCGGCATCGTCGAGCGTGCTCGCGAGATGATAGCTTGCGGGGGCATCCTTGCGCGCGAGGACAATGTCGCCGTGCGCGGCCGCGTCGGCGGCGCGCGCCCCCTGCCCTGCATCTTCCCAGAAAAGATCGCCTGCCGCCGCCACCGCGCGCGCCATGTCCAGCCGCCAGCAATGCGGTTCGGCCGCCATGCGCCGCATACGCTCGCGCGCCGGCAGATTGCGGCAGGTTCCGGGATAGATGGCGCCCGACGGCCCGTGCGGCGCCGACAGGCTCGCCGCGATGTCGGCGCGCGTGCAGAAACAGGGATAGACAAGGCCGCGCGCGTCGAGGTCGGCGAGCGCGGCGGCATAGTCGCCGAGGCGGTTCGACTGGCGCATGGCATCGCCGTCGCAGTCGAGGCCGAGCCATTCGAGATCGGCGAGCGCGGCCGCGACATATTCCTCGCGCGAGCGACTGCCGTCGATATCGTCGATGCGGATCAGGAACCGCCCGCCCGCGGCGCGCGCGGCCTGGTGCGCCTGCACGGCGCTATAGGCGTGGCCGAGGTGAAGCTCGCCGGTCGGGCTGGGCGCGAAGCGGGTCAGCATATTTCTCCCATGAATCCATATACTGTGGCGAGTCAAAGCGAATCATTCCATATCTTGCGGCACATGCCCCCTTGACGGCAGATTCTGATGCGTCATGTAATGATGTTGTCACTCGGGAAAGGCAGTGGCGCGCCATCCCGCGCAGCAAAGGGGGCAGCGTTACCCAGCCATGTTCCATCCCGATCTTGCCCGGCATCCCGATAGCTGTCCGGCGCTCGTCCTCAACGCCGATTACACGCCGCTGAGCTATTATCCCTTGAGCCTTTGGCCCTGGCAGACTGCGGTGAAAGCCGTTTTTCTCGATCGCGTCACCATCGTTGAAAATTACGAGCGCGAGATTCATTCGCCGACGCGGACGATGCCGATCCCCAGCGTCATCGCGCTGCGTCAATATGTGAAACCGTCGGAGCATCCGGCGTTCACGCGCTTCAACCTGTTCCTGCGTGATCGTTTTGCGTGCCAATATTGCGGATCGGGCAAGGATCTGACCTTTGACCATGTCGTGCCGCGACGACTGGGCGGGCGAACGACGTGGGAAAATGTCACGACCGCCTGCGCGCCATGCAATCTGAAAAAGGGTGGCCGCACGCCGCAACAGGCGCATATGCCGCTCCATCGCCAGCCGTGGCGCCCGACGAGCTGGCAGCTTCAGGACAATGGCCGGGCCTTTCCACCCAATTATCTGCACACGAGCTGGATCGACTGGCTCTATTGGGATGTCGAACTCGAAGGCTAGATTGCGGCCCTTTGCACGCGGCGGCCTTGGGGTGGAGAGTTGCCATAGCGACCGTTTCAGCGCCTCGCCGGAGGTCGCGTCCGTCAAGGTGGTGTAATTTCGGCTGTGGCCGTGGGCCAT
>NZ_JABWGQ010000009.1 GCF_014595975.1 Sphingopyxis sp. LK2115
GCCTAGCTCTGCAATTACAGATCGCACCGCCTAGCTCTGCAATTACAGATCACAACCTCAAATCTGTGCCATTGGCGCTGAAGGCAGACAGGTGAGACCGGAGCGAACGGACACAGGACAACTACCCCCGGCGGCGAGCGGAGATTGTCCGCTCTGTTGCCAAGGGCAGCCCGGTCCGTTCAAGCATGGCAGTCGGAGCCGACCGTCGCTTTCGGACGCTTCCGGGCGAGGGTTCGCCGGATGCTTGGTGGTTGCTTACGACGCTGTTCCCCGCGCCGCCGGTCGCCCCTCCACCTTTCGGACTGGGCTTGCCAATATGACCGGACCCCACTGGTTTGGCATTTCCACCCGCGCCGCCAGTGTATCCAGCCGCCCGGCGAGGGTGCCCGGCATGCAGCCGGGATAGGGCTGTGTCAGGCCGCTTCGCCTTCGATCAGGGCGCGAAGGCTGCGGGCGGTTATCAGGGTTCGCTTGCCGAACTTGCGGGCTTCAAGCCGCCCCTCAGTGATCAACTGATAGAGGTAGGTCCGGCCAAAGCTGCTGACCTTTCACGCTTCGCTGACCGAATAGGCCAGCGGCGCAAGGGCATCTGCGGAAGTGGTTTCGATACTCATTTCGCCTCCAGATTGCGCCCGGATATTGGCGGGCATCAGCGGAGGCACTTTTAGCGCGCGGCTGGAGCATTGGCGCGAACGGTTAATCTCGTTTATTCTGGACTGAGTTTTTCGCTTCCGCGTCCAAGGCTCTTTTGATGCCCCAAGCAAGTCGCCTTTGTTGGCTTTGCAACTTACTGCCAGTCAGCGCGGAATCCGTAAGAACCAGTGCAATTGCGGTGACCGAGCGTGTGTCTCCGCGATCGATCATGCGCAGTGCAGCGGCCACCTGTTCCTTTTCCCAAGGATTCGACGGCCCCGATGGCCGCCCTGCACGTTTCTTCGGCTTGCCCGCCAGTTCGCTTAGCAGATGTTCCGCATCCTTTCGGGGAATTCGGATGGCGCTGAAATCGATACGCAGGTGCTCAAAATTGGTCAGCTCCCAATCCATGGACTCGATAATGCCTGATACCCAGTCGATAGGCCGCGCGCACCTTGTCGGCGTCGCCGTGGGCAAGTGCCCGTTCGATTGCGTCTGGGTTCCACTTTCCGCTTTCGTTCAACAGGGTGGAAGCCATCGCCCGGAAGCCATGCGCCGTCATTTCATCGGTCGCATACCCCAGCCGCCGCAGTCCGGCGTTGATTGTGTTTTCGCTCATGGGGCGGGTGCGGGTGCGCATGGAAGGGAAAACGTAGCCACTAGGCCCAGTCACTGCCTGCACTTCGCGGAACAAAGCCACCGCTTGCCTTGAAAGCGGCACGTGGTGAGTTTTACGTGATTTCATCTTGCCTGCCGGTATGATCCAGAGCGCGCCGTCCAGATCGATTTCACTCCATTCGGCATGGCGCAGTTCACCGGGGCGGACAAACACATGAGGCGCAATCTGCAAGGCAAGCTTTGTAATCCCGCTTCCCTCGTAATCGTCGATGGCGCGCAGGAGTTCGCCCGCCTTCTTTGCGTCGGTGATTGCGCCGTAGTGGGTGACGGTCGGCGCAGTCAGTGCGCCGCGCAAATCGCGGGTAGGGTCTGACACCAGCCGCGCCGTTGCCACCGCATAGCGGAACACGGCCCCCGCCAGTTGCAGGCTGCGCCGCGCACTTTCCAGCTTTCCCTTGCCTTCGATCCGGCGAATGGCTGTCAGCACGTCCGCCGGTTCAATCTCGCCAATGGGCAGTTTGCCGATGGACCCGCAGACAAGAGACAGCAGATATTCGCTGCGCGTGGCGGTAGCGGGGGCCCAGCCTTTCATGCCGTCGCGCCGCCGCTTCTCGCAATATTCGTCGCAGATCGCCCTGAACGTATCCGCCGCCTGAATGCGCGCGCGGACCTTTTCACGCTGCTTTTCTCGTGACGGGTCTTTGCCAAGGGCAATCAGTTCCCGCGCTTCCTCACGCCGTCTGCGCGCCTCGCCTAGCCCGATTTCGGGATAGGCTCCGATGGCCAGCAGTTTTTCGCGGCCATCGACACGATACTTTAGCCGCCAGAGCTTGCCCCCGGCTGGCGTGATCAGCAGGAACATGCCGCCGCCGTCCGCCAACTTGATCGCCTTTGCGCCGGGTTTTGCATTGCGAATGGCTACATCGGTCAAAGCCACGGGATTGCCTGCCTTTCGGGGGCTATACCCCCAATATACCCCCAATACATGGGGGTATCGACTTGGCCGTTTTGCATATACCCCCTATCATACCCCCAGATGCTGGTGGCTGAATGCGAACGCGGGTGAACGCTTGCGACCTGATAACCTCTAAATGCCTCGGATTTTTGGGGTTTGTCTAGACGCCTGCGAATATCGGCGGACAGGAAAATGGAGCGGGTGAAGGGATTATAACAAGCCACTACAAATAAACAATATTTTTTGCTACAATGACCCACACAGAACCTACACAGGTACGGCATATCAAGCACTTACGCCGCCAATCTGCACAGTTTCTGCACAGTGGGAAGCGGAGAAATGAGTTTCATCCTCGATAAAGAGCAGATCAAGCCCGGCCTTATCATCTTCCGACGCGGCGACGTCGGGCACGACCAGTATTACTGCCGGATCAGAATCCAGAACGAAGACCGCTACAAGACAATTTCGCTGCGGACGGCGGACCGGCAGACGGCCCGCGACCGCGCGATGGACGAGTATGCCGATATCCGCTTTCGGGTGAAACACGATGTTCCCGTATTCAACCGCCCCTTCTCGCAGGTGGCGGAGGAATATGCGGACGCCCAACAGCGGCGCGCCAACGCGGGCGAGGTCAGCCAAGCCCGCTGCAAAAATATAAGAAGCAAGATCGACGGGCCTCTCAAGGCTTATGTCGGCAGCACACAGATTCATCTGGTTACGCAAGACCGCTGGTCGGAATATCCGCTGTGGCGACGCGAAAACGGCGAAGGCCGTCGCAAGAGCGTCATCAGCGATTCCACTATCCGCATCGAGATGACCATTTTCGCAGCCATCATGAACTTTGCGATCAGCAAGCGGTACGTTCCCGCGCATCATCGCTTCGAGGGCATGCCGAAGCTCAAATCGAACCGCCGCGACGAGTTCACGCTTGAGGAATACCGCAAGCTCCACACCAAAGGCCGCAAGTGGATGAAGGAGGCGACCACGCCGCAAGGCGTCTGGTATCGCCAAGTCTGCTACAATTTCATTCTCATTATGTGCAACACGGGGATGCGCCCGCCAGAAGCGAAGAACCTGCGCTGGCGGGACATCACCACCGCAAAAGACAAAGACGGACAGGAAATTCTTGTCCTCTACGTTCAGGGCAAGGGCAAAACCCGTAAGTTGATTGCCCCTATCAGTGTCGCAAAATACCTCGACCGCATCCGCGAGCTTTCCAAGGCGACCAAGCCGGACGACCATGTCTTTACGATTATCAACGGCAAACCGGCAAAATGGCTCTATCGGGACACCGTCGAAGAGTTATTGAAATACACCGACCTTCGCGAGGGGCCGAGCGGCATTCCCCGCACGACCTATTGCTTCCGCCATACCTACGCCACGCTCCGGCTCTCCGCCGGGGTGGATGTCTATATCCTCGCCCAGCAAATGGGCACCTCCGTTAAGATGATCGAGCAGCACTATGGGCATGTGAACACCATCAAACATGCCGACCGCGTGCTTATGGGCATCGGCGGATGGGATGCGATGCATGCCGAAATGAACGCCGAAATCGACGAGCTGGAAGCCAAGGCCAAAGAGGTGCAGTCCATCAAAGCCAAGCAGACGGACAAACCGAACCGCCCCAAACGCTAGCGCGCATCGCACCAGCCATCGAGTTCGATGGCCGATGCAACAGAGCTATGCGTTTCTGCCGGAGGTCACGACGCGCCGCTGGCGCTCCCCGGTCGTGGAGTCCGGCCAAGCGGGCACGGGAAAAAGGCGCGCCGAGCTTCAAGCGCCCCTGTGATCGCGTCTTTCCGCGAAGCCGTTGCCTCAGCCGCTGGCGAACCAGAGGCAATGGATAGCGGGGCCTGCCTTCATGCAGGCCATCTTTACCCCAAAATCGCCATATCTCAGGATATGCTGCCGACCTTTTGAACTGTCACTGCACCCTTTGCAGGCGTGGGCTTTGTTCTCGGCTCCGTCCTGAATTCCCCTTGTCTTGTTTGCATCCCCATCGGGCAGCGTCATGCCCCCTGCCATGCGCGGGCGCTCATGGCGTCAACAGGAAGCCTCGGCTCCCCCGTCCGCAGGCGTCCGGTCCCCCCAATTTTCCTGTGTGACGCCGCGCCATCGCGCCTGGCTCTCCGTGGGCACGCCCGAAAGGGAAATGCAAACCAAGGAGAAAAAACATGACGAAAAAATCCGAAACCAAAGCGCCCGCGCTGATTGCGTGGCACGTCAGAGAAGCCAAAGGCGGCAAATCCTTCTGGACGCGCATCGGGGCCGCTTGGCCGCACCAGAACGGCGACGGCCATACTCTGCAACTCGACCTCTATCCGCTGGACGGTCGCATTGTTCTGCTCCCCCCGAAAGCCGACGAAGCGGCGGAAGGCGGTGCAGCATGACCCGCAGCCAACGCCTCTCCAGTGGGCTTAACAGCATCTTTGACCATGTCAGCTTTATGCTCGACAACTACGATAGCATCACCGGCGACGCACGCCGCGACCTCCAAGAGGTGCTCTACATCGTCGGTGCGGCTCAGGACGAAGCCGCCCAACTTCCCCTCTCAGAGGGAGGTGCAGCATGAGCCGCCTCTGCAAACGCTATACGGAGCATCACGAAACCGTCTGGAACGGCGTGACCATATCCATCAGCTACGAACCGCGCTGGCTCAGCCTTGCCGACGATTACGGCCTCGACACGGCCCACCTCGAAATCGAGGCCATCGCGCCCGAGCGCGCACCGCTTCCCATCACGGAAACCGGCTACCGCTCGCACTTTACGACGGCAAATGCCGTCGCCGCCATGGGCGGGCCGGTGGCGCTTGTACGGACATGGCTGGACGAGGAAGCCGCGAGTCCGGCGTGGCGGCTGCACGAGGCCGCCGGCCGCCAGCTCACCCTCTTTTGAGGGTGAGTTGCGCGTCGCTGTTATAATTGGGGATGTCCGTCCGTTACGGGTGGCGGTCATATCGGAGCCCGGCAGCATTCAGGAAAGCGTGGTTCCTGAGCCGCGCGTCGGACAGCAAATCCTTCCACTCGATGACTTCGACCATGCCCCTGAATTTCCCGCCAAGCTCCTGAATACGGCCCCGACCGTTTGCGGTCGTCCGCCAGCCATTTGTGTGGATTTCCAGTTTGCCAACAATATCCGCAACGACGTAGCAGTAGAAAACGCAATCATCCGCGATTCTCACTCTCGCGTTGTTGAAATCTTCAATCTGACCCGCCTTGAGCTTGGTTATATACTCGCTAATCTGATTCATCGGCGAATAGCGCTCTTCGTAGTCTTTTCGCCCCGGATGCTTGAACTCGACAAGCATCACTTTTGTAAGCGGCTCGTCACCTTCCGCTCCGAGGCCATAAAGCCGGTCGTAAATCAGCAAGTCAGGACGTTTGGTGCTATTCTCGCCTTCCAGAATCTGCGTGAACGGTACATCGGATGCAAAATACTTTTGGAATGTGAGGCGTTCGTCAATGATCCATAGATCATGGTCTGATTGCTCAACCTTGCTGGGGTCATCGCCCCGCATTTTCATTGGGCAGATGAATTGGTGGAGCGTCTCTTCAAGCTGGTAGTCTTGAGAGCCGTTATCCCGCTCCCGAATGCGCCGAAGAAGAACTTCCATCACGTCTAGAACAGTCTTCCTTCGAAGGACATATTCTGTAAGTTGACGCTGTTCCTCCGCGCGGATTTCATCAGCGGCTTCCCGTACAGCTTCCGCAAAATCCGCCGGAATCGTCTGTTTTCCGTCCAACTGCGCGACGATCTCTTGAATCGTCTCGTTCCGTTCCTTATCGCGCCGAATGCGGAACGGAATCAGCGCCCTTGCGAACTCTTCGGGTTTGATAGCGTTTTTCGGAGTGCGCTCCAAAAGCCGCTCCGCTTCCTCAAACCCAAATGAGGGGTAGTCTTTTACGAAGTCCCGGAGCGTGCCGAGACGCTGCGTGTCGAACTCCCGTATCTCTTCACCGATTGCGTCGGAACGAACGAACCCTGCGCATTGCCGAACTATTTCCTCAACTATCGACTCGTCAAAATTGAACTGTGTGCGCTCTTGATTGACCCTTTCATTAAGGTAATCGCCAGACACGCAGCCGTGATACACGCGGTCGCTGTCAGGACCGAAGCGTCCAATGCCGATTAAGCCATCAATCTTCCGGGTAGTGACAGTCCGGCCATTCGCAACCAAATGAATCTGGTGGGAGCCGTCAAAGTTCGCACTGGCATTCTTGTGGCAAACGAAGCTTGCCAAAGAGAGGTCGCCGAAGTCGTCGGTAGGCAGCGTTGCAACGCCTCGATCTTCGATTTTGAGATTCTGGATTTCCTCGGGGAACGTCGTGCTGTTTCCGTCGATATCGACAACAATTCGTGGGGATTTTCCGAGAATAAAATCTGCAAAAAAGTGCGAGCCGAAATGTTTGACAATGGTAGCCGCTTGGCTGGGGAATTTCGTGCGATATGCGCTCCCCCGCAAGCCAGAGAAGGTGATAGACGTTCCGGTGTTGGCACTAGCGCCGTCGATTTCCGCAATTTCTTCGTCAGTTATTTGATCGGTTGATTCTAGCCGAAATGAAAACGAACGCCGGAAGAGTTTGCCCTCGTCTTTGTAGATGCTGATGACTTTGACCCGCTCAAAGGCATCGAGCCAGAGCAAGCGTCCAACGCCTTTGCCGCCGCGCGCCATCTTGTAGTCTGTATCGGTCGTGCAGAACGCTTTGAACCGCGGAGGCTCAAGGCCAATCCCATTGTCATCGACGATAATTTCAATGTCATCGGGAGAGCGTGGGTTGCGGATGGTGACGGTAATAGAGCCATTCGATTGATACAGAGCTTCGCCGAAACCGTCTTCGACGGCATGAAGCGAGTTGCTCACCGCTTCAAATACCGGCTGTAGAGCCTCTGCTGCCAGCGACGGCTTGGGAAACCGTTTGACCCGATTGACGATATCTCCCTGCATGGTTGTCATGAACTTGCCCCCTCAGAACGCAAACTTCGCCTGCCCCTTGTCTTCGACAGGGCGCAGGCGGGCATAGGCGAGAAGGTCGGCAACCGAGCCGCCCTTGTCCCGCCAGCCGTAGAACGCATCTTCGCCCAAGAGGACGTAATGCCATTCGGCATGGCTCCGCTGTTCTGGCGTAATGGCGTTGATCCGGTCGCACCACGCGACCGCCGCCTTGCGCTTGCGAAGTACGTTCGGCGTCGTGAGTTGGTTTTGCGCTTTCGTCTCCACCAAATAGATGGAATCTCCTGCCCTTACGAGGAAATCGGCAGAATAGAAGGCAGGCAGGCCGTCTTCCTTGATATAGCGAAGGCGAGCGAAGGTGTGCTTCTGCTCGTTCACCTTGCAGAACGCATCGACGCTGGCGTCCCGCTCGCAGCTTTCCATGAAAGCCTGTTCGAGTCCGCCGCTGCGGGAAGGATATGGCAGGCGCAAGTAAATCGCCTTTTCGACAGCCAGCGATGAACCTTCGCGCATGGCGAGCTTAGCAACCTCGGAAAGACGGCGGTGCGCCACTTCGGCGTCTGCTACGATTACGCTGTCCTCAGCTTCCAGAATTGCGCGCGCCCAAACCTTGATAATGTGCTCTGTCACCGGGTCGATGAGCAAAACGCGCCAGTTTTCATCGACAAGCGGGTCCACTTCACGCTTGAACAGGTAATGACGGATGAAGGTGTCGATACCTTCGGCCAACTCCGCGCGGTTGATCTGGATGTAGGGAAATTTGCTCGCATTGGCGAAGGCCTTTGAGCTCGACGTCGTATCCGTCAGCGTCACGGCTTCGGTGATCCGGCGCGTGATGCGCGACAGATAGTCGTTGTATCCGGTGGCTGTCATAACGCCGCCATGCACCCGATAGTCGCCAAAGCGGGTCTTCGCCTGAACGTCTTCGGAATGGAATTTCTCGCCGTGCCCGAGTTGGCTCTTGAGTTGTTCAAGGCTGAAAGCGCCGAACGGCGCCAATGAGTCCGGGCTAATCCGCGTATCTTCCAGTTCCTCCACCTGCTCGCGCAGAATGAATGGAATGGCGAAATCGTAATTCTCGAAGTCGGGGCGGAGGCCGACCGAAATCAGGTCACCAGTGCCGCTGGTATTCCTGTCATCCTCATCGTCCGATTCAGCAGCCAGTCCCTCCTGAATCAGTTCTTCATAGAAGCTCTGGAAGGCCGGATGCTCGACGATAGACAGAATGTCGATCATGTTGGAAGGCGTTTTGCCGCTGCGGATAAGCTGGCGGTTCTCCCGCTTGATGTCATCGTATTCGTTGCCGCGCCACATTAGGCGCAGGCCGCGACCGATGGTCTGTTCGAGCAGGATTCCGGCGCTCGACGCGCGTAGCGGAACGATCACGCAGATGTTGTTCACGTCGAAGCCTTCGCGCAGCATGAGCACGCTGACGATGACGCGCGGCGATTTATGCCGGTCCACGTCGAACAGGCGTTCGCGCAGCACCTTCCATTCGTCGGGCTTCAATTCGCCCTTGCGGTTGGAATCGACCCTCAGCACCTCATCGTCGGCCAGCCCTTCAAGCTGCATGAACTCGGCGACAAGGGGCGTCACTGTGGTATCTTCGCAAACCACCAACATCTTCGGGTGCTTGTCGGGATCGAGACCCTCGAAATCGGCTTCGAGCTTTCGGAGCTTCGTCAGGCCCGCGCGGAGCATGATCCGCTGCCCTTCGGACAGCATCGGATTGCCGTTTTCGTCGCGGTCAGCCTTGAAATCCAACTCTTCATGACTGAGCGCGCCAATCTCTGAGCGCTTGTCGAGCACAAGGGATTTGACCAGCCCGGCCCGCATAGCCGTTTTCAGGTCGAAATCCACGACGATGTGCGGGAAGAAGGACTTTCGACTGTTCCGGCCAGTGCCGACCTCATTATAGGGGGTCGCGGAGAAGTCCACCTGAACAAAGCGGCGGCCCTTCGGCTCGGCGATCAGGTTGAGGCTTTTTTGCCATTCAACCTCCGTTACTTCACCTTCGCGCTTGAACTCATGGATATGGTGCGCCTCGTCGTTGAAGACCATGAGGGCGGGCAGGTCTTTCAGATAGGAAAGAATGCCGCCTCTCTCATAACGTCGATTCAACACGTTCAGGTCATTGCCCTGACTCGTTCCCGGCGTCAGCGGAAGGATACTTTGCACAACGGTCTTGGGGTCAGCCGTCTGGCCCGGTGACTCGATTTCTTCGTCCTCAAGCGGTTCGCCTTCCTCCGAAAGCACATGCCAGTTGGAAATGGCGATGATCCCGCCCGCCGTAACCTTGCGGCCAATTTCTTCCTTCGGGCAAACAGCGCCTTGGACAAAGCGGAAGACCTCATCGCGATAGGCGTCCGGAATGAACAGTTCTTGGAAGATGGAGAGGTCGGAGATCGAAAAATCGCGCTTGCCGTGCCGCTCCTTGCCCATGAAGGCGTCAAGCAGTCGGTCGTAAACGATCAAACCGGGCGCGACGACGAGGAAATTCTTGGTAAAGCGGGCATCATCCGGCGCGCGATTGGCATTGAGAACCTGCCAGACCATAAGGGCTTGCAGCACCCATGTCTTGCCGGTGCCGGTCGCCATCTTAAGGCAGTATTTGGGATAGGCGTTTTTTGGTGCGCGGATGGTTTCGGAATCCCGCGTGCTCGCCAGCAACACATCCGGCGCGGCAATCTGGTAAAGTTCCGGCAACGTCGAAATTCCCAGCACTTCATGGGCGTAGATGACATTGAGCAGGGCCTGCCGCTGGCCGGGATGGAAGTTGAAGGACCGCGCGTCCTGAAACTCGGCCTGAAACCACCACTTGAGCAGTTCCGCCGTTATTTCCGAAACCTGATCGAGGATCGGTGCCTCGCCGGTTTCCAGACCGACGCAGGCTTCCTCGGCTTTGGCTGTCAGGCCCTTAGCAAGCGAAAAATCGTCGATGCTCGCCATCACGCCACCTCAACCGTTGCTTCGGCCTCGAAGCCGAACACATCGACCACGCGCACACAGATACGGCGCGGGCCATTCTTTTTGGGGAGGCCGGTGAGCCGCGCCGTTCGGATGACGCGGTAAGGGTCGTTATCGTTATCGATGTTGCCGCGATAGTCCTGCCAAACAGAGCGGAAGACCTCGCCGTCATAGTCCGGATCGACGCTCCAATATTCGATCAACGCCATCGGATCGGCGTTGATGACCTTTTGCAGCTTGTCGCGATTGGCTTCGTCTAAGTTCAATGCCTCAGGCGACAACAACACATAATTGGCAATCTCGACGGAAAGGGACTCGCCATCCCCCTCCGGCGTTCGCGTAACCGCGCCGAGCTTGAGGTATTGCAGCGACGAGAAGCGCACTTCGTCTGCCTTGAGCTTGTGCCCCTTCTTTTTGAGCCGGTCGAGAAGGTCGGGCGGGATGACCAGCACTTCGAGCCGGTCGCCTTGACCCAGCGCCTCGATATCGTGTCCGATAGTCGGCGAGAAGTTCCAGCCAAGAACCACCACCTTATCCCATCCGCCCATGAGGTTATCGCGGATTTCAATGGCGCGGCGCAACGTGGCAAGGCCCGTCATCTTGTTCGGGCTATCGGCCAGAACAAGCGTCTTGCTCCCCTGAATCCGGCCCATGTTCTTGTTCGGGTTTTCTTCGACAGGCAGCGGCAGCGCGCCGAAAAGGCCGAGGACGATTTCGGCGAGGTCGCCGATGCGGAACTTCGCACCCATCGTCGAGCGCATCTGCTCGACCTGATAGTCGCCGATGTGCTGGTAAAGGAACGGTTTCGCATCCTGATCGATAAGGCGCTTTCTAGTGACCATACACGCGGGCTTACCGAGATCAGACGTAATCCAGCGTCTGCCCATCTTTTCTGCAACCGCTGCGGTCGTTCCAGATCCGGAAAAGAAATCAGCTACAAGGCCGCCCTCACTTGTTGAGGTCTCAATAACTCTGCGGATCAAGCCCTCCGGCTTTTGAGTATCGTATCCTGTTTTTTCTTTTTCCTGCTCAAGCCACTTGACATCCTGATCGATGCATTCTTCGGAATTGTATAGAGTTCCTTGAGTATTTGCTTGGTATGCCCAAATGTCCTGATAAGGAACTCCGTCTGTCAAATATTGCTTATACATAGGCTGACCCCCTTCTTTTTTGGGTATAACCAGAAGGTCTGCCTTAAGGCACTCATCAAGAACTTGCTGAGTTGTCAGCCCTTTAACATCAATATCCAGCAACTCGATTGTTTTAGATGGTATGGCCCAGTGACGTCGTGCTCGCGTAGGGTCGTAGCCATGCCACGGCTTCCCGCTGTCACCACTACGCACTCCCGGGCCAGTGAGGTAGTTTGGTTGATAAATTCCGCGATGATCACGATACTTAAATCTGGACTCGATATATCCGCGTGAGAAGGGGCGCTTTCCCGGATGAAACTCAAACTTCTCGGACTTTGAGTAAAAAAGAATCACGTCATGTATGGGTCCGTACTGCTCAGTGGTTTTGTTGTGGGAATTACTTCTTCTCCAAACTATTTCATTCCTAAATAGCCACTGACCAAAAATGTCATCGATGACAATCTTAACGTAATGAGATATATTTGGTCCTAAGTGAACATATAGAGAGCCTGTCTCTTTAAGCATTTCTCGCATTAAGTACAGGCGCGGCGTCATGTGGGCAAGATATGAGATTGTACCATCGGCCCACGTGTCCGAATAAGCGAATTGCTCCATTGGTGTCGGGCGACTATCGATATCAGCCCCGGGTAATTGAATAGACGTCCTGTAATCCGCCCGACTATCAAATGGTGGATCAATATAAATAAGATCGACTTGCCCACGAAGTGAAGGGCGCTCCCTATCACCAGCCAAAAGTGCTGCCATTGCAAGAAGATTATCGCCGTAAATTAGTCGATTTGGATTTTCGTTCAATTCATTGCGGAATGGACTGCGAAGTAAATCCTTCCAGTTGCTATCCCGCGACGGGATGACCAATTCGCGTGTTTGCAAGCCGAGTCTATAGTTGCTCTCTGCGCGCTCCATGACACGTTCGGCCTCGCGCTTCCCTTCGGCCACAATGGACGGCAACTGTTCGAGCAAACTTTTCATTAACAACCCCTTCGACTCAGTCTTTTGCGCGTGGTTACAGCCGCTTCGGCTAGGAATCGCGCGGTTTTTCCGCATATCGCTCGACCTTGATATCTCCCGCCCGCTTGCGCGCTTGGGCTATGTCGTAGCTGTTCTGCATTCGCATCAGCGTCTCCATGGAGACGCCAAACGCCTTCTCGATCCGGAGCGCCATTTCCGGCGACAGGTGCGCCCGCTCGTTGAGCAGCGCAGATAGCGCGGGCCGTGTGACGCCGAGCACTTCGGCGGCATCCGTCACGGACAGACCGTGCGGTTTCAGCACTTCATGCTTCACGAATCCGCCCGGATGGGCGGGTTCCTTTAGCCGAACATCGGCCTGATTTGGCATGTGCGGTATCCGGTTGAATTGCCCCTTGAATCGGCTGTCAGCCTATCGGACGGATCGTTGCCTGTAAAGACACGCTTTACATAACCTTTGAAGCGTGAGCCGTGTCCGGCATCCGGCACAACGGCACATCCATCTCCGCATTTGCTCCTGCGGTGTTGTTCCGCCCTCAGTCATGCCGCGTTACTGGCGTCGGGCGCTTTGCCGTCAATGGGCTGCCCGCACCACCCCTTCGGGCCGTGTTGCCCATGACGGCAGCAGCTTGGCCCCGCCGCTCCGAGGTGCCGCGTCCTTCGGGACGAACAACACCAAACAAAAGGAGCAATAAAATGGGACTGGATATGTATGCACTTGTGACCCGCGAGAAACCGGCAACGCCCTTCGGCTTCAAGGTCGAAGATGCCGCTGAAATCCACTACTGGCGCAAGCATCCGAACCTGCACGGCTGGATGGAAAGCCTCTACTTCGAGAAGGGCGGCGCGGATACGTTCAACTGCATCACGCTCGCCCTGACGGCAGAAGACCTCGACCGTCTGGAAGCGGACGTGCGCGCTGGGCATTTGCCGCCAACCAGCGGTTTCTTCTTCGGCGAATCCGACGGCAGCGAAAGCGAGGACGACTTGATGTTCATCGCCACCGCCCGCGCGGCCATCGCCGAGGGCAAGACCGTATTCTATGACTCGTGGTGGTAGGCCGATCTGCGGCGGGGCGCGGCATTGCCGCGCCCTCGCAGCGTTAGACCTTGACGAACCGCGAGCCGACAATCGCGGCGCGCGCGGTTTCATCACTCCAATGCAGACGGTCTACCTTGCCTTGGCCGATTTTCCCGCGCTGACGGCGTATCGCTTCGCCGCGTTTGAGCGGATAGAGCGGGCGCAGCCATTGCGGCGCAGGCTCGACCGTGCAGGCCGTCACTTCAATATGCACCCAGCCGCCCCGGTCAATCTTGACGATTTGACCCGTGATGACGCGATGGCCGGTGATGACCGGCCTTTTCTTGGAATGGCGCGGCTGCGGTTTCCAGACCGGCTCGCGCCAGCGGATCACGTCCGCCACGATGAAATCAGTGCCGCAAGACAGCCATTTCACATCTCCCCCAATCCGGAGGCGCTCTACCCGTGCGATGCCGTAGAGGCATCTGCGCATGCGCGCCTCTGTATGGTAAGCTTGACGCGCCCCCTGTCTCTTTAGATTGTGAAGGGGAAAGACGTTTGTGCGCAAGTACATCTGCAATGCCCTGTCCACGATGCAGGACTTTGCAAAGATTTACCGGGACGGGTTGCCGCTCTGCACAAACATACAGGCGTATGTTTACTAACGGGGGCCACATGCCGGAGGACAAACCAAGCGCACCAACCGGAGATGAGGCGCTAAGCGCTTGGGAACGCGGCGCGGGCGATACGCCTGATGAGCCGCCGCACCCGAAACTCGCCGCTCTCAAATCCCGCTTCGCCGCGCATACCGATGTATGCAGCTTGGAAGACGTGCTTTCCGCCGCGATGAATGATGCGGGCGAGGCCATGCCGGTGACGGTGGAGGTGCAACCGGGATTACTCGCGCTTCTCGCGCACATCGAGAAACTCGATTCGGCCCGAGTCGGGCGGAATCCTGCGCCGCCGTCGCGCTTGCTCGCGCAGATTGTCAGCAATCACCTCGAAAATCTGCTGCATACCATCGTAACCGACCCAACCAGCCATCCGCACTATGCGGACCTCTGGAATGCCCTCTGCGCCGCCGAAGGCGCGCCGGAACTGGCGGTGACGACCGGCGCGGCGGCGAACGGGACGCCGCCCGCTGAAGGAGGGCCGTTCTGATGCGCGCGGCGACGAAGCCCTTGCGGGCCGTCGCCTTGTCGCTGGCGCTTGCCGCGTCGTCTTGGCCTGCCACCGCGCAAGAGGCTGCGCCAAGCTGGCAGAAAGATAACCCGATATTCCGGCAGGGCGGCGAGCCGCGCGGGCTGGTGCTCCCGCCCGCGCAGCAGCGTGTCTTTGACCGCGATGCTGCGTCGCTGGCCGATATCCGCGTAGAGCTTGCCGAAGGAGAGTATCGCCACAAGGCGGGCGAGATTGGCGCGGCGGCATGGCGCAGCCGCGCCGCTGAACTGCAAGCAGCGGAAACCGCCCTGCGCCTCAAATGGCGGGGCATCGGCACGGGCCAAGACCTCATGCTGAGCAGCGCCGCCGATAGCATCGCCCGCGAACGCATGGCAGCGCTCCGGGCGCAATACGACCCGCCCAAACAGCCGACCCCTTGGAACTACGTCACCGCGCTTGCAGGGATTGGCAAGGATATGGCCGTGGGCCTGTTTCGAGACAGTATCGGCTTTCTCGGCAGTCTGTTTTCCAGCCTGTTCGGCCCGCTGGCCGTGCTCGTGGGCGTCGTCGGGCTGATTTGGCTGGTGAAGGACAAACGGCGCAAACCGAAGCCGAAACCCGCCCTGTCCGACAACTACGGCTCCGCCCGCTATGCGGAGGTACGCACCAACCTTGCCCATGAATACGACGGTCACAGGGGCGTGTTTTTCGGCAAGAGCAGCGCGCCGGAGCTTTCAGCCATCCCCATCGAGCAGCAGACGGGCGCGCCCGTGCTCTCGACGCCGGAGCACCATACGCTGATTGTCGCGCGCACCCGCACCGGCAAGGGCACCCGCGTCATCGTGCCGACGCTTTTGCGCTATGGCGGCTCGGCGATTGTGATCGACCCCAAGGGCGAAAACGCCGCCATCACGGCGCGCATCCGGCGCGGCACCCTCAATAGCGCCGTCCACGTCATCAACCCGTGGGGCGAACTGGCGGAGACGTTCAAAGAGCGCGGCCTTGCACCCGCGACCTTCAATCCGCTGGATGTGCTGGTGCGCGACGACCCCAACGCCGTCGCGGTGGCGCAGGCGCTTGCTGCGGCAGTCTGTCCAACGACCCCCGGCGACAAAGACCGCTATTGGCAGGGCAGCGCGGCCAACGTTCTGACCGCCGTGCTCTTGTGGATTACCGACCAGCCGGGCGAGCAAAAGACGCTCGCCCGCGCGCGGGAGATTGTGAGCCTCAGCCGGAAGGATTTCACGGAGAGGTTTCTGGTGCCGATGGCGGCCAGCAGCGCCTTCGGCGGGGCGATACGGGAGATGGTCAGCCCGTATCTCGACCTTGCCCAAGAGACTTACAGCGGCATCATGTCCAATCTGTCGGAGGCGACCAAGTTCCTGTCCGACCCGCAGGTGAAGGCCGCGACCGCCCAATCATCCTTCGACATGCAGGGCCTCATCCGCGAGGCGGTGACGGTCTATCTGGTCATCCCGCCCGACCGCATCGACACCCAGCGTACATGGCTCCGGCTCATGACTACGGCGGCCATGCATACCTTCAAACGCTATCCGCTGGGCGGGCGTCCGCCGCACCGCTGCATGATCTTGATGGACGAGTTTCCGGCCTTGGGGCGCATCGAGGATTTGCCCCGCGATATCGCCACCATGTCCGGCTACGGCATCGACTTCACCCTGATTGTGCAGGGCCTCGACCAGCTCAAAGACCTCTACGGCGCGGCGGCGGGTACCATCCTCTCGAACTGCGCCTACAAATGGTTTTGCAACGTCAACGACCTTGAGAGCGCGAACTACCTCTCCGAAACCTTGGGCAAAGTGACCGTGCAGACGGTCGGCCATGGCGAGGGCCAGAACTTCGGCCCCGGCGGCGGCGGGCATAGCGAAAACCTCAACTACGGAGAAACAGGCCGCCCGCTGCTCATGCCCGACGAGGTGCTGGCCTTGGGCCGTGACGTGGCCATTGTCCTGAATCCCGCCGACCGTCCGCACTATGTGCGTCCGGTCGATTACTGGCGGCTGCCCGAGGCCTTCGCGCCCCTCGCCAGCGCCTATCCGCATCTCTATTGGGAACCGCCCTTAGCCTACGACGACAACCCGTATTTTGTGCGGGGCGGCAAATCGGACGGCGGCCAAAGGGACGGTTACGGGGGCCGCCAGTCCGGCGGCGCGCATCAGCGCGCCGCAAAACCCAACGGCAAAATGACGCGCGCGGAAGCGCTCGATCTTCTCGGCCTTGCGGAAGGCGCAACCGCCGCCGAAGTGCGGGCCGCTTGGAAGCGGCTGATGCAGAAGGTGCATCCCGACACGGGCGGCTCCGCCCGTTTCGCGCAGATGCTCAACGAGGCCCGCGACGTGCTCGCCACGGGCGGCGGCGACGAGGGCCGCGCGGGATGAAAGCATCGCCGCACTGCCCGCCTTCGTGCTATGCTGCGGCTCATCCCGCGCCGAGCGAGTCGCATACGGTTGTATGCAGACGGCGATACCCGCCCTCGCCGCAAGCGCTCGCTACCCCACACCCCAGCACGTCCCGTGCTATCCTAAGTTATGGCTTAGGAGAGTGTGCAAGCCATGTGCGGACTGACCGTCCGCACCCCGCACCTGAAGGCGCTGGCTTGGCAAGGAAGGCGCTTCGCCCTCCCGTTGCATCCCTCCCGAGCAAGGGGTTTCACACCCCTGCACCCGTGCGGGGAGCCTTCGTGCTCCCTGCGACCCATGACCGGGGCCTTGCCCCCGGACCCCACCAAGGCACGTCGTCCTTGGAACCAGACAAGGGGTTATCGCACCCCTCGACCACTCGCCGGAGACTTCCGCGTCCCGGCACCCACGGCCAGAGCTTGCGCGCTCTGGGCAACGCGCAGGCGGCTTTCATGCCCCTGCACCCTGGTCGCGTCCGTCAAGGTGGTGTAATTTCGGCTGTGGCCGTGGGCCATCG
>NZ_JABWGQ010000058.1 GCF_014595975.1 Sphingopyxis sp. LK2115
CTATGAGCATGACAAGGCGGACAATCGCACGCGGCTGAAAGTGACCAACTCACCCAATCCGCCGCCATAGCATGATCCCTTCGGTCCATTAGAGGGCCGTATAATAGAGGTTCTGGCAGGCGATAGATCGGGGGCGCAACAGATGACGATGGCTGCGGGGGACAATCGGGAGCGCAAGGCGCAGAGCGCACTTTTTTATCTATTCCTTTTCTTACCGCTCTGGGTGACTCTGGTTGGCGTGCCGCAAGCCGCCTCAGCACAATCGAATACATTCCTCAACGCGCCTTCGCCTGAGAAGATTGCGATCACCCCCGGCGGGGTCGATATTCGTACCGGGCGGTTGACCTACACCCGTACAGACCTATCGATCAACGAAGGCAGCGGCGCGATTGCGCTTGAACGCACCATGCCGACACCGATTCCGACCCATGCAGCTCCCTTTGGCAATCTTTCCCACAATTGGGATATCACGCTGCTAATAAAACCTGTCCCGATCGATCAATATCCCGGCCAATATGATTACCTCGCTGACGTCAATTATGGTGCACGATCCCAGACATTCGAAAAATTGTATCTGAATGACGCAGTGTTCCGTCAGAAGTCACGGAATTATTATACGCGTTTGACGACGCAGAACACAATTGGCGCCGTCGGTGCGGTTTACACATTTCGGGCGACCGACGGGACGATTGCGGTATTCCGTCCAATAGTCGAGGGGGAGTGCGTCACAGCTCCGACAGCCTATCAATGCGCATTTGTCTCGTATATCGTCGAACCTGACGGTACGCGCTTCGATTTCGAATATGAAACGACGACAGCTTCGGTGGCCAACAAGACCCGTCTGCGCAGCGTCACCAGTTCACGAGGCTTTGCGCTGCTTTTCGAATATGGTGCGAACGGTGCTAGCTGGAATCAGGTTTCCAAAGCCTGCATCCTGAATCTCGCGTCCATTGCCAAGCCGACCAATAATGTCTGCCCCGTCGCCGCTCCCTCAACGGCAACCTACAGCTACACAGGTCTTGATTCGCGGGTGGTAATCGCCAGCGCAACGATGCCGGACAGCACGACAGAAAGTTTTGGTTACTCCTCGATCGTGCCCGGAAGCTCCTTCAACATGACGTTCACCAAACCCGGCGCTGGCTCGCCTTGGATGACGAACCGCATGGAGTACGGATACACGGTTGATGGGGAGCTTATGCCCTATGTTGCCGAGCAGGATTTCGCCGATGGTTCGGGTTATACATATAGCTATGACCTGACTCCGGAAACTGGCGATCCATTTGGTTCTATGTCAAGCTATCAGACCATTGCGGGCGGCGTCTACACTGACGCTTTGAGCCAAACGACGCAGGTTCGCTACAGTTTTCCGCAAACGCCGGGATCGATGAATCCTCCGCGTGTCGTGGGTGCCGCGGGCGGCTATACCTACGTAAATTATGGCGACATCGTTTACCAGGCAACGGGCGGGCCTACGCGGATTGTCGATCCGCTCGGACGCGAAACGCTCAGCGACTATTGCGATCCGGTCGTCATGGCCGGCCTCCCTTCGTCGGAGCATCACCGATGCCTCGTAACGCTGCTGCAGTCACAGACCGACCCCGAAGGTAACAAGGTTGCTCTGAAATACGGCACCCACAATAACCCGATTGAAATCCGCCATATCGCGAAGGCGGGATCGGGGCTTGCCGATATTGTCGAGACGGCAACTTATGACGCTACGGCGTGCACCAATCTTTATCCCTCGTGCGACAAGCCGCTGACAGTCACCGACGCGAGGGGGATCACCACCGATTATACATGGTCGTCGACGCACGGCGGGATGCTCACCGAAACACGGGCCGCGCCGACGACCGGCGCGGTGCGGCCGCAGAAGCGCTACACTTATCAGCAATTCTACGCCTGGTATAAGAATGCGGCGGGAACTTTGCTCCAGTCGCCTTATGCGACCTATCTGCTCACCGAGATTTCAGAATGCCGGACGGGCGCGGCGCCTGCCTGTGTCGGCACGGCGGACGAAACCCGCACGACCTTCAACTATGGATCGTCTGGCGTCGCCAATAATCTTTTGCTGGTTTCCAAAACGGTCGCGGCCGGTGACGGCAGTCTCTCCGCGACCACGAGTTGGACCTATGACGCGCTCGGCAACAAGCTGACTGAGGACGGCCCGCTCGCCGGAACCGCCGATACGACACGCTGGCGCTACGACGCACGGCGCCGGGTCGTTGGCGTCATAACACCCGATCCCGACGGGGCAGGAACGACCTACAAGTTCCGCGCGACGCGCAACACTTACGACGCAGCCGGCCGTCTCACCAAAGTCGAGCAAGGTACAGTCAATAGCCAATCCGACACCGACTGGACGGCCTTCGCGCCGCTCCAGACGACCGAGATCACCTATGACGCGCTCGATCGCAAGGTTCGTGAGTGGACCTACGGCGCGTCCGAAGGGACGCAGTCGCTCACCCAATATAGCTATGATCTTGCGGGCCGGCTTGAGTGCACGGCGGTGCGAATGAACCCGGCTACCTTCGCCTCGCCGCCGGCGAGCGCTTGCACGCTGGCAACGCAAGGCAGCTTCGGTCCTGATCGCATTACCAAATTGACCTATGACGCGGCGGGACAAGTGACCAAGACGATCCTCGCCTATGGCACACCACTTCAGACCGATCAGGAAACGAACAGCTATACGGCAAATGGACAGCTCGCCACGGTCACCGATGGCGAGAACAATCGCACGACCTTCGAATATGATGGCCACGATCGCCTGTCGAAGACGCGTTATCCGGTAACGACTACGGGCGCGCTGGCGAGTTCGACGACCGATTACGAACAGCTCACCTATGATGCGAACAGCAATATCACGCAGCGTCGGCTCCGCGATGCGCAGCTGATCAATTACGCTTATGACAATCTCAACCGGATGACGTTCAAGAATGTGCCGAACCTCGTTTCAGGCGAATATGATGTCACCACGACCTACGACAATCTCGACCGGCCGACGCTGGTCAGCGACACGGCGAGCAACAACGTCGGCTCAACCTTCGACGCGCTGGGGCGACTGACGGCGCAGACGAGTCCGTTCGGGACGATCGCGATGCAATATGACGCGGCGGGTCGCTTGACGCGGGTGACGCATCCGGACGGGAACTGGTTTGGCTACACTTACAACACCGCTGATCTCACGGGCATCAATGAGAATGGCGTCGCGAGCCTTGTCGCCTACAGCTACGACGATCTTGGGCGCCGCTCGGGGCTTACGCGCGGGAACGGGACGTCGACGACACTCGTCTACGACCCGGTCGGCCGATTGCGCCGTTTCGAGCAGGATCTTGCGGGGGCGAACGCCGACCTGACGGTGAACGGCCCCGCCGCTGGCGGGACCGGCATGTCCTACAATCCGGCGAGCCAGCTCATTGCGCAGACACGATCGAACGATCTCTATGCCTGGACGGCGCATTTCAACGTGGACCGAAACTATAACAGGAACGGGCTCAACCAGCTGACGAGCGCGGGGGCGACGGTGCTGGGCTATGACGGGCGCGGCAATCTGACGAGCTCGGGGAGCGATGCCTACACTTACACGAGCGAGAACCGGCTGGCGACCGCGCCGGGCGGGGCGTCGATCTGGTATGATCCGACTGGGCGCATTTCGCGGCTGGTGAAGGCGAGCGTCACAACGCGGTTCGAGCATCTCGGCCCGCGGCTGGTGATCGAGCGCGATGCGGGCGGCGCGATCCTGCGCCGCTACGTCCACGGCCCTGGCGATGACGAACCGGTGCTGTGGTATGAAGGCTCCACCCTGACCACGAAGCGCTGGCTGCACGCTGATGAGCGCGGGAGCGTGATCGCGGTGAGCGACGCGAGCGGGGCCGGTATCGCCGCGAACCGCTACGACGAATATGGCATCCCGCAGGCGACGAACCTCGGGCGGTTCCAGTACACCGGGCAGGCGTGGCTCTCCGAACTCGGGCTCTATTACTACAAGGCGCGGATGTACTCGCCGACGCTGGGGCGGTTCATGCAGACCGATCCCATCGGGTACAAGGATGGCATAAACTGGTATGCCTATGTCGGTGGCGACCCGGTGAATAAGGTCGATACAGATGGGCAGCAGCACGCGCTTCTGTTCGGAGACTTTCAAGTATCAAAATCAGCAACTTATAGTAGCGATGACCCTAATGCCGGCATCAAAGCCGCAGGTGCGATGAATGCTGGGGTGGCAATGGTGGTAACAGTGGCATATGTTCCGTTCTTCCGGGGCCTGATATCAAGGGAGAATATTGGAAATGCTTTGAAAGCGATAGATTCTCGGATTGCCCAATTGGAAAGAGGGGCAAGGTCTCTCGAGAAAAGAGCTGTAGAGCATGACATGAAGCGAGCAAATTTTGAAAAGAATCCGACCGTTCGGCCTGGAATGGAGAACATGTCGAAAGAAGCTCAAGCAGCGCAACAACAAGCTAGGATAGCACACTGGAAAAAGGAAGCCGCTGAGTTCAGAACTCAGGCAGCTATTAAACGTCAAGAAGCAGAGTCTTTGAGAAAGGCTGCGAAAGATATAAGGGATAAATGAAGTTGAACGGCGACGCTATATCGTTCTGCAATTCAAAATTCTTGAGTGAAATATGCTTGTCTAGAAATAAATGGGCAATTTTTATATCAGGAGATCTTGAATCATATGAAGATATATTGAATTTTCTTTCAAGAAACATATCTAAGTTTAAGCTGATATCGATTTGCGGGGAGAATTCAGAAATTCTTCATGATATGGTCGATGACATAATAATAGATTGTTCATTGGAAGGGATAATGACAACCTGGAGTTTAGAAGATATTGGAGATTCAATTGATGAATTTATAGATATGATTCCGAGTGAATCTAATATAATATTTGTCCATTCATCTAGTATTACTTCTAGTGTAAAATACTTTAGAGATGTATCTTCAAAGATACTAAATTCTCAGCTATGATACTGTTCGCGGAAATCATGAGCTCCGACAAGTTCGAATTGAATTACGGTGACACCGCGTAATTGATGTAGCCACGCTCCTGGTTGGCACGGAGTCGCGAGCAGCGCTCCGAACGAGGAGGGTGACCATGGATATCTATGCAGGAATGGACGTGAGTGACAAGGCCACGCATTTGTGCGTGGTTGACGGCGCAGGCGTGGTGCTGCGGCGCGATGTTGTGGCGAGCGATCCGGAGCTGCTGGCGCGCTGGCTGAAGCGGCATTGCCCCGGTTTGGTGCGGGTGGTGCTGGAGACCGGACCGTTATCGACCTTCCTCTATCATGGCCTCGCCGAGCGCGCAGTGCCGGTGATCTGCATTTGTGCTCGCCATGCCAGGCGGGCGCTGTCGGCGCGGATCAACAAGAGCGACGTGAACGATGCCGAAAGCCTCGCCCAGCTTGCCCGCACCGGTTGGTTCAAGGCGGTGCACATCAAGGACGGAGCGACCCATATCGACCGCGCGGCGCTCAAGATCAGGGCGCAGATCGTGTCGGCACGCAACGGCATGGCCAACCAGCTTCGCGGCATGCTCAAACTGTTCGGCCTGAGGCTGGGCCACGTCACCACGCCCGGCAAGCGGCGCGAGCGGCTCAAGGCGCTGTTCGGCCAGCGCCCTGATCTCGAGCCGGTCTTTGCCGGGCTGATCGAGAGCATCGAGGCGCTCGATGGACAGATCGTCCGCTCGATGAAGAGCCTCGAGGCACGTGCCCAAGCCGATCCGGTCTGCCAGCGGCTGATGAGCGCGCCCGGCGTCGGGCCGATCACCGCGCTGGCCTTCAAGAGCAGCGTCGAAGATCCCGCCAGGTTCTCCCGCAGCAGTGATGCCGGGGCCTATGCAGGCCTCGTCCCGCGCCGCTCGCAATCGGGGGAGCGCGACTACAAGGGCCATATATCCAAGGCGGGCGATGCGATGCTGCGCGCCGCGCTCTACGAAGCGGCCAACTCGGTGCTGGTGCGGCTCAAGCGGCCTTGCGCGCTTCAGGACTGGGGCAAGCGGCTCGCCGAAACCAAGGGCCCCAAACGCGCCAAGGTCGCCGTCGCCCGCAAGCTCGCCGCGCTGCTTCACAGCCTCTGGCTCTCGGGTGAGGAGTTCCGCTGGGCCTGAGCCAGCGAAGCGAAGACCCGAAGCCGCAAGCCGGACGATCTCGTTGTACCTGTAGCGGCTCATGACCCCGTCGGTGACACAGAGACGTCCAACCATCCCCGCCTGACCGCGATCAGGAAGGCCCGGACACCAAGGCTCCAACGCCGTCCGACGACCTCGAAGACAACCATCGGTGATCGGGTAATCAACAAACCAAAGCTTCGACAATGTCCCAATCAATTAGACAACAGGTGCAATAACCCCTAAATTGAGGCTGGTTCGCCCGTTCGCTATCATCGCGACATGGCCCGTCTTCCGCGCCTTGTGCTTCCCGGCATCCCGCATCATGTGACGCAACGCGGCAATCGGCGCGAGCGGACCTTCTTCGAGGATGGCGACTATGAACTCTATCTTGATCTGCTGTCGGATGCGTCGCGGCGCGCTGGGGTGGAGATATGGTCCTACTGCCTGATGCCCAACCATGTGCATATCGTCGCCGTGCCGTCGGACGAGGATGGATTGCGCCGGACCTTTCGCCACGTCCATCGTAAGCGCTGTTCCGTGCCCACCTTGCGCGGTTGAAGCGTAGCGCCGAGT
>NZ_JABWGQ010000032.1 GCF_014595975.1 Sphingopyxis sp. LK2115
ATGGCCCACGGCCACAGCCGAAATTACACCACCTTGACGGACGCGACCCAGAATATTGTGGCGAGCACAATCCCCTACAGCTTCCCGTACAACCCCAACCTTTCGGCGGTGAATCTCGCGGAAAAGGCCAACCGGCTCACCGGGCGCTTCAACCTGAGCTACAATTTCACCGACCAGATCATGGGGTATGTGCAATATAGCCGCGGATATCGCGCGGGCAGCTACAACGGCCTCGCCTACCAGGGCCTGAACCAAGTTTACTACATCCAGCCCGAGACGGTGAATGCCTACGAAGGCGGCCTGAAGACCCGTTTTTTCGACAGGCACGTTCAGCTCAACCTCGCCGGGTTCTACTATGACTATAAGAACCAGCAGTTTACCCAGGTGATCGGGGCAACAACCTTCACCCGCAGCGGGAACGGTCGGCTTTTCGGCGGCGAGGCAGAACTGACTGTGCAGCCGACCTCGCGCCTGCGGCTTGACGCCTCGCTGGGACTACTGGACACCAAATACACTGGCAATGTGATCGATCCGACCAACCCGAGCAGCGCGACATTGCCGATCAACGGCAATCCGTTCCCGAATGCGTCGAAAGTCACGTTCTCCTCGTCGATCGACTGGATCGCTTACGAGCAAGGCGACAACAAACTGCGCTTGCACGGGGACACCACTTATGTGAGCAAATACTATTTCGATCCGTTCAAGAACTACGGTCAGTCACCCTGTGACAGCCCTGCCCCCGGCTTCAATGTCCTGCAAGCCGGACCGGCGATCGCCTGCGGAAATCCGGGCTATTGGCTATTCAACGGACGGATTTCCTATGAAACCCCCAGCTGGTCGTTGGCCGTTTGGGGCAAGAACCTGACCAATAAATATTATTACAATTACGGATTGAACATCAACATCTTTGGCCTCGACTATCTCAATCGCGGGATGCCACGCACCTACGGCATCGAAGCCACCGCCCGTTTCTGATCTCCACCCTGTGGGGTGGTGACACGGCCACCCCACCTCTTTTCACACCGGAGAATACGCCAATGGCTGACCGGCTCGCGGGCAAAGTTGCCCTTGTCACAGGCGCCGCGCGCGGAATTGGCGCGGCCATTGCGACAGAAATGGCGCGAGAGGGCGCACATGTCTTTGTCACCGACCTGCGCGCGGACGAAGGCGCAAATCTTGTGGCCGGCCTGCACGGAGAGGGCCTTCGCGCCGCTTTTGCCGTGCAGGACGTGACGCTGGAAGCGGGATGGGAGGATATCTGTGCGACCGTGGTGACCACGTTCGGTAGCATCGACATCATCGTAAACAATGCAGGGATCGTCATCACCGGAACCATCGAAGACCAGACATTTTCTGATTGGCGCAAGACCATGGCCGTCAATCTGGATGCCGTGTTTCTGGGGACCCGCGCTGGCGTGCGCGCCATGAAACAACGCGGCGGCACGATCATCAATGTCTCGTCGATCGAAGGCATTGTCGGCAACCCGTTCGTCCCGGCCTATAATGCATCGAAAGGCGGGGTGCGGTTGCTGACCAAGTCGGCTGCGCTGCATTGCGCCCGCTCGGGATACCCGGTGCGGATCAATAGCCTGCATCGGGATATGTCGGCACGGCACTGGTGCAGGACGCCCTTGCCGATCTCCCCGCCGACTTCGGTGAGAGAACACTTCAGCGCATACCGGTCGGCCGCTTCGGCGAAGCGGCCGAAATCGCCCGATCCGCCGTTTTTCTCGCCTCGGACGATTCGAGCTACATGACCGGGGCCGAACTTGTCATCGACGGGGGATACACGGCATGAGCACGGACACGTTCCCCGCACTCGTGATCGATCGTGTCGACGGCGCGCAATCCGCTTCGTTGCGCCGCATCAGCGACGCGGATCTGCCGGCCGGGAATGTCCTGGTCCGGGTCGAGGCATCGACGTTCAACTACAAGGACGGTCTATTGCTGTCGGGGGCGATCCCGCTCATTCAGTCGTTTCCGATGGTGCCCGGGATCGATCTTGCCGGGATCGTGGAGTTCAGCGATCATCCCGATTGGGAACCCGGCGACCGCGTCATCGCCAACGGCTGGGGGCTCGGCGAACGGCACTGGGGCGGCTATGCCGGCAAGTGCCGGCTAAACGGGGATTGGCTGGTCGCCTGCCCCGCGCGTTTTTCGTCGGCCCAGGCCATGGCGATCGGCACGGCCGGCTACACCGCGATGCTGTGCGTGATGGCACTGGAGCGGCAAGGTGTGCGTCCGGAGGATGGCGAGGTTTTGGTCACCGGCGCCAGTGGCGGCGTCGGCAGTGTCGCCATCTCGCTGCTAGCTCGCCGCGGATATACGGTTGTGGCGTCGACCGGACGTCCGTCGGAAGAACAATATCTGAACAAGCTCGGCGCTGCGTCGATTGTCGATCGCGCGCGCTTCAGCGAAAAGGGCGCTCCGCTGCAACCGGAACGTTGGACGGGGGCGGTCGACACGGTTGGCAGCCATACGCTTGCCAACGTCTGCGCGACGCTCAAGTATGGCGGCACGGTCGCGGCAACCGGCATCGCACAGGGCGCGGAACTGCCCGCGACGATGTATCCTCTGGCGCTGCGTGGGATCACGATTTGCGGCATCGACAGCGTCTACGCGCCGCTTGCGTGCCGGAAAGAAGCCTGGCGCTCACTTGAAGCCGAATTGGACCTCGATCTTCTCGCAGCAATGACTGCAACAGTGCCATTGGCCGACGTTGTTGAATTGGCGCCGGCGATCCTTGCCGGCCAGATTCGTGGTCGCGTGGTTGTGGAGATACCGTCATGATCCTGCGCTCCATTTTCATCACCGGAGCAGCGTCCGGCATCGGGCGCGAGAGCGCACGACGTTTTGCGGCAGATGGCTGGCGGGTCGGCCTGTGCGATCGCAACCTGTCGGCCCTTGCCGATCTCCAGCGCGAACTGGGCAGTGGAGCTTCTGTTCATCCGGCAGATGTGCGCAATCTGCCATCCCTTCGGCAAGCGATCGCCGATTTTTGCGGAGAACAAGATGGCTTGGATGCGATTTTCAATTGCGCGGGCATCCTTGAAATGCGCGCCTTCGCCGACGCCACCCCAACTCGCTTGAAGGACATCGTCGACGTCAATGTGATCGGCGTGATCAACGGCATTCACGCAGCCATCCCCTGGCTGAGCAGAGGGCATGATCCGCATATCATCAACATGTCCTCGGTCTCGGCGATCTACGGCATTCCCGAAGAAGCCGTCTATTCCGCCAGCAAGTTCGCCGTGCGCGGCCTGACCGAGGCGCTGAACATCGAATTCGAAGCGCTCGGCATCTGGGTCTGCGATGTGATGGTGGCATATGTCGCGACGCCCATGGTGCTGGATCCATCCTCGAAAGCCAAGTCGGTCGATATACTCGGGGTGAACGTTCAACCTTCACAAGTGGCCGACACTGTCCGGGCGGCAGCGGCGGGGCGCAAGGTCCACTGGTTCGTCACGGAATCGGACGAGGCCGTTGCCCGGCACGTCGATGCGACGCCTTGGGAAGAGCGACGCGACTTCGTGAAGGGCATTACGGGTTACTGACCTTCAGCCCATTTGTCTCCCACCTTTAGTAACGCTGCGGCAATGGCGACCGCGCTGAATTTAAGCGTACGGCTAAACCGGCCATTCCCCCGAGAGGAAGGACCACTCGATGAAAGCCCTGGTCTGCGTAAAGCGCGTGATCGACTATAACGTGAAGCCGCGGGTCAAGGCCGACGGTAGCGGCGTCGATCTGGCGAACGTGAAAATGAGCATGAACCCGTTCGACGAAATCGCCGTCGAAGAAGCGATCCGCCTCAAGGAAAAGGGCGTGGTCACCGAAATCGTCGCGCTCAGCGTCGGTCCGGCCAAGGCCCAGGAAACGCTGCGCACCGCGCTGGCGATGGGCGCGGACCGCGCGGTGCTCGTCCAGGTCGACGACGGAGTCGAGGTTGAGCCGCTGGCGGTCGCCAAGATCGTCAAGGGCGTCGCCGATGAGGAAGCACCCGGCCTGATCATCACCGGCAAGCAGGCGATCGACGATGACAGCAACCAGGTTGGCCAGATGGTCGCTGCGCTGATGGGCCGCCCGCAGGGCACTTTCGCGGGCGAAGTGACGGTCGATGGCGATCACGTGACGGTCAAGCGCGAAGTCGATGGCGGTCTGGAAACGGTCAAGCTGGCGCTGCCGGCGGTGGTCACCACCGACCTGCGCCTCAATGAGCCGCGCTATGCCTCTCTGCCCAACATCATGAAGGCCAAGTCCAAGCCGCTCGCCACCAAGGCGCCGGCTGACTACGGGGTGGACATCGCGCCGGGCCTCAAGACGCTGAAGGTCAGCGAACCACCGGTGCGCAGTGCCGGGATCAAGGTGGCCGACGTGGATGCCCTCGTTGCCAAGCTCAAGGAAATGGGAGTAGCTTGAGATGAAAACTCTCGTTTGGGTCGAACACGACAACGCCTCGGTCAAGGATGCTACCCTGGCGGCCGTCACCGCCGCTGCGGCGCTGGGTGAAGTGCACCTGCTGGTCGCCGGATCGGGCTGCAAGGCCGTGGCCGATCAGGCCGCGCAGATCGCCGGTGTGGGCAAGGTCCACCTGGCCGACGATGCCGCCTATGCCAATGCGCTGGCCGAAAACGTCGCGCCGCTGGTTGCGGATCTAATGGGGCACCACGATGCCTTCGTCGTGCCTGCCACGACCACCGGCAAGAACATCGCCCCGCGCGTCGCCGCGCTGCTTGACGTGATGCAGATTTCGGACATCCTGTCGGTCGAAGGGCCCAAGACCTTCACCCGCCCGATCTATGCCGGCAATGCCATCGCCACGGTCGAATCGAGCGATGCCAAGCTGGTCATCACCGTGCGCGGTACCGCTTTTGCCAAGGCCGCGACCAGCGGCGGTTCGGGAACGGTTGAGGCCGTGTCCGGCCCCGGCGATGCCGGTACCAGCAGCTTTGTCGGCAGCGAAATCGCCAAGAGCGAGCGTCCGGAACTGACCAGCGCCAAGATCATCGTCTCGGGTGGCCGCGCCCTCAAGGATGCGGACACCTTCAAGGCCACGATCTTCCCGCTCGCCGACAAGCTGGGCGCCGGTGTCGGCGCCAGCCGCGCGGCGGTTGACGCGGGCTATGTGCCCAACGACTACCAGGTCGGCCAGACCGGCAAGATCGTCGCCCCCGAAGTCTACATCGCGGTCGGCATCTCGGGCGCGATCCAGCACCTTGCCGGCATGAAGGACTCCAAGACCATCATCGCCATCAACAAGGACGAGGACGCACCAATCTTCCAGGTTGCCGACATCGGCCTGGTCGCCGACCTGTTCAATGCCGTGCCGGAACTGACCGGCAAGCTCTGAACTCATGCATTGTCAAACTGGAACCAATTCATGACCTTCTTTCCACCGATCGCGGAACAGCGGTTTGTTCTCGATCACGTCGCCCGCATTGATGACCTTGTGAATAGCGACCGCTTTTCAGATCTCGATCGCGATCTTGTCGGCGCAATCCTCGCAGGCGCGGGAGAACTTGCCGCGGACGTCTGGGCACCGACCAACCGTACAGGAGATCGCTCACCGCCCCAATGGACCGCAGGCGAGGTCACCATGCCGCACGGCTTCAAGAACGCATATTGTGCGTATGTCGAAGGCGGTTGGGGTTGCATTTCCGCGCCAAAGGCATTCGGCGGCCAGGGACTGCCTGCAGTGCTGGGCTTTGCGGTGGCCGAAAATCTGGGCACTGTGAACATGGGCTTCAACCTGTGCCCGATGCTTACCGGCGGTGCGATCGAAGCGATCGCCGCACACGGCTCGCCGGATCTTCAGCAGCAATACCTGCCTAAACTGATTACCGGAGAATGGACCGGGACCATGAATTTGACTGAACCGCAAGCCGGTTCGGATGTTGGCGCGGTTCGGACAATGGCTACCCCGACAGCTGACGGGGGCTGGATGGTCAAGGGCACAAAAATCTTCATTACGTTCGGCGAACACGACCTGGCCGAAAACATTGTCCACCTTGTGCTGGCGCGCACGCCCAATGCCCCGTCGGGAACCAAGGGCCTTTCGCTGTTTCTCGTTCCCAAGATCAGGCCCGACGGATCGCGCAACGACGTGCGCTGCGCGTCCATCGAACACAAGCTCGGCATCCACAGTTCACCAACCTGCGTAATGACCTTTGGTGACAACGATGTATGCGACGCGTGGCTGATCGGCCCCGAAGGCGCAGGCATGCGCGCGATGTTCACCATGATGAACAATGCCCGTCTGAACGTCGGCCTGCAGGGCGTCGAGATTGCCGAGCGCGCCACCCAGCAGGCCTTCGCCTATGCCCGGGAACGCACCCAGTCGTCGTTGGCAAGCGATTCGGGGCGCGGCCCTGTCGCGATCATCGAACATCCGGATGTCCGCCGAATGCTGATGCGGATGACTTCCCAGACCCAGGCCATTCGCGCGCTGGTCTATGCCGCCGCAGCGGAGATCGATCGGGCTCATTTAGGCCTTGATGGCGCGCAGAAACGGCTCGACCTGCTGACCCCGCTGGCCAAATCGCACGCGACCGATATTGGCTGTCAGGTCGCAAGTCTCGGCATCCAGGTTCACGGCGGTATGGGCTTTATCGAGGAAACCGGGGCTGCCCAGCACTATCGCGATGCACGCATCGCGCCGATTTACGAGGGGACTAACGGCATTCAGGCGGCCGATCTAGTCGGGCGAAAGCTGATGAACGATCACGGAGAGGGCATACGCAGTTTAATCGCGGACGTCAGGGCCGAGGCAAGAAGTCCGGAAGTTCTTGACCTCGTCTCCAACGTCGATCAACTGACTGATCATTTGCTAGCGGCCAGCATTTCCGACAGGCTTGCGGCCAGTTCCCCATATTTGACGATGGTTTCCGTCATGACATGCGGCTGGCTAATCGAGCGACAGATCACGGCGTTGGACCATGACGCCCGTTTTGACAGCAGCTTTCGATCGCTCAAACTTTCGTTAGCGTCCGCGCTCGTGGTGTAATTTCCGGTGTAGGCGATGGTGTAT
>NZ_JABWGQ010000004.1 GCF_014595975.1 Sphingopyxis sp. LK2115
CACCGCTTCCGGGCAGATCCCGTCCAGCAGGCGAAATTTGCGGTGTACCGACCCGACCTCCAGCCCCAAGGCCTCGGCTATAACGGCCGGAGCCACCCCTCGCTCAACGGCCCGCGCAATCATTCGGTGCTCCTGCACAGGCGGCAGGCGGCCATCCTCGATCAGCCAGCCCAGCTTGAAGGTGGCAGCCAGCAGTGCACGGTTGGGGATTTGCGCGGCGTCGAGATCGGGGGTGAGCGCACGGTCGAACAGGCCGCCCAGCGCAGGCAAGCTGACGCGACCGTCGCCGAGCCCAAGAACGTCATTATCGTCACCGGCTCGAGCATCCGCGGCGTGCCGCCGATCGGATCGGACCTCATCACCGTCACGCGCGAGGATGCCAAGCTGATCGGCGCGGCGAGCACGCCCGAGCTGCTCGCTACCGTGCCGCAGCTCAACAGCTTCAACACCGCGCCGAGGGTCAGCAACGGCGGGCTCGGCTCTTTTGCGCCGGGCCTGCGCGGGCTTCCGTCGGCCGCGACCCTACCGCTGATGAACGGCAATCGCCTCATCTCGGGCAGCACCCAGCAGACCAATCCCGACTTCCCCTTCATCCCCGAACTCGCGATCGAGCGGGTCGAAATCGTCGCCGACGGCGCCTCGGCAGTCTACGGTTCGGAAGCCGTTGCCGGGGTGGTGAACTTTATCACCCGCAAGAAGGTGGAAGGGATCGAAGCAATCGTCCGCTCCGGCTTTGCTGATGATTACAACGCCTTCAACGCGGGCGCGATCGGTGGTCAGGCGTGGGACAGCGGCTCGCTGGTTGTTGCATATCAGTACCAGGAAAACAGCAACATCACCGGGGCTGACCGCAAATACCGCCAGCTCGATTTCCGCGAGGTGGGCGGGATCGACACACGCTCGGCCGTGTGCCCCGATGCCAACGTCAACCTCTTCACCGGCACGATCTACGCCGCGCCGAACCTTGCCCCGGGCGTCAACCGCTGCGACCCGCGCGGCCCGGTGGACCTGCTTCCGCAGAACCGCACGCACGCCGGGCTGGTCTCCGTGCGGCAGGACGTTACGAGCACGATCACCGCTTGGGCCGATGTGCTCTATTCCGATCGCAACGACATCGTGCAGGCGGCGCTGCCGGGGCAGACCTTCGTGCTGATCACTGCGGCAAACCCGTTCTTCCGCGCGCCGCCGGGCACAAATGCCGCGTTCGGATTCTTCGACTTCCGGCCCGACAGGCTGGTCGGCACGGATCACTTCGACCAGACCTTCCGGGTGCGCACCGGCAATGCCACTGCCGGGCTCGACATCGCGCTGCCCAACGACTTCAGGGCGACACTTTCGGGCACTTTTAACTGGTCGCGCAACGACACCTTCCAACCCGGTATCAACACCACCGCGCTGACTGCGGCGGCTGCCGGAACGACGACCGCAACCGCGCTCGACCCGTTCGGCACGCGAACCGCGCCCAACGTCGTCGCGGCGATCCTCGACAACCCGACCGACTTCACCAACCGCCAGCGCCTGCGCATGGGCGCGGCGCGGATCGACGGCCCGCTCGCCACGCTGCCGGGCGGCGACATCAAGATCGCACTCGGTGCCGAATATCGGCGGGAAACCTACATGCAGCGCGGCCAGAGCGGTGGCGTCGGTTTTCCCGAGGATCTCTCGCGCAATATCCAGTCGGTCTATGGCGAACTGTTCGTGCCGATCGTCGGCTCTGGCAATGCCGGTCCGCTGGCGCAGAGCCTGACGCTCTCGCTGTCCGGCCGTTACGATCATTACAGCGACTTCGGTTCGACGACCAATCCCAAGATCGGCCTGACATGGGAGCCACTCGACGGCTTGAACCTGCGCGGTAGCTTCGGTGAATCGTTCCGCGCACCGGGCCTGCGCGATCTCGGCTCGACGGTCGGCTCCTACTACTCGGCGGCGGCGCTGGTGGATGCCTTCGGTGCGCGCGACCCGTCGCGCGGGGCGGCGCAGGTCAACACCATCCTGCTGTTCGGCGGAAACCGGGCGCTCACCCCCGAGACCGCGCGCACCTGGTCGGTGGGGGCGGACCTGCGCCCCAAATTCGCGCCGGGCCTTGCCGCGAGCGTCACACTTTACGAAATCAAGTATGACAACGTGATTGGCACACCCTCGGGCCTTGGCGCGCTGCTCTTCAGCGATCCGACATTTGCCTCGCGCGTCATCCGCAACCCCAGCCAGCAGCAGCTGAGTTCGTACATCACCAACACCGTGCCGTTCTTCTACACTTTTGCGGCGGTGCCGACGATCGGCAACATCCTCGATCTGCGGCAGGGCAACTTCGGGGTGCGCAAGACCAACGGGCTCGATTTCGACCTGCGCTACCGGCAGTCCGTCGGCGCGGCCACGATCTTCGGCGGGATCGCGGGCAACTACATCCTCAACTACGAGAGCCAGCTCTCGCCTACCTCTCCGGTGAGCAATTCGCTCGATGCCGGCATCCCTCGCACGACCCTGCGCACGACGCTCGGCATCACCGCGGGGCCGGTGACATTCGTTAACTTCGTCAACCACCGCTCGGGCATCACGGCATCCTACGCGACGCCCACCGGCGCGGCGCTGTTCTCGTCGGAGGGCTACACCACCGTCGATCTGCGGCTCAACGTGCGACTGCCCGATATCGGCATGTTCAAGGCTACCGAGCTGGGCTTGCAGATCAACGACCTGTTCAATGCAACCCCGCCGTTTTTCCCAGGAACTGACGGTATCGGCGGCACCTACAACGTGATCGGACGATATGCGGCGATGAGCCTGCGCACTTCGCTTTGAACGACCCCGGTGACGGACGCATGCCGCCGTCCGTCACCGGCACGCGAGCCCGACGCCAGCGGCATCAGACAAAGGACAAGGCCCCTCTCCCAATGACCCGTCTCAGGAACAATGTGGTTGCACCCGGCCCCATTCCCCAGATCCGCCTCTATACCGACTGGCTGAAGGATACGCGCGGGCAGACGTTTGGCAGCTATGCCGAGCTCCACGGATGGTCGGTCGAGGATCCGGAAGGCTTCTGGCGCAGCATCTGGGATTACGAGGGCATCGCCTCGCCGACCAAGCCGACTGCGATCCTCAGCACCGACGCCATGCCCAACGCCCGCTGGTTCGAGGGCGCACAGGTCAATTATGCGCAGCATGTCTTCAGCCACACGGCTGCGGCCGAGGCTGCAGGTCAGCCGGCGATCGTCGCCATGGACGAGCGAGGGCAAATCATGAGGATCGGCTGGGCGGAACTGCGGCGTCAGGTGGCATCTCTGGCGCTCGCCCTGCGCGAGAGGGGCGTGGCGCCGGGCGACCGCGTTGCCGCCTACCTCCCGAACATTCCTGCAGCGGTGATTGGCCTTCTCGCCTGCGCCGCCATCGGCGCGGTGTGGACGCTGTGTTCGCCCGACATGGGCACCAACGCAGTGCTCGACCGCTGGCGGCAGACGCAACCCAAGGTGCTCATCGCCGTCGACGGCGTGTTCTATGCGGGCAAGGCGATGGACCGGAGCGCGGCGGTAGCGGCAATCCGCGAGCAGCTTCCCGCGATCGAGGTGGTGTTCCTCATCGCCACCGGAATGGGTGATCAGGCGCTTGCCGGCACCATCGATTTCGCCGGAGCCACCGCCGGCGACGATGCGGCGGTCGCCGACTTCACGCCCGAATGGCTGCCCTTCGACCACCCGCTGTGGATCCTCTATTCGAGCGGCACCACGGGCCTCCCCAAGGCGATCGTCCATGGGCACGGCGGGGTGCTTCTAGCCACGGCAGCGGGACGGATGGGCTCGCCGACACGCTCGTGCCACCAGGGCAATCTACCGCCTTTTTCGAGCGCCATGCTTCTACGATTGGCGGAGCCGAGGCTCTGGTCGTTTGCGCGAGATGCCATCGTGAGAACATCCTGCTTTGGCCGAACGTCCGGATTTCAGGCTTGTACCAGAAACGAAGCTTGCCGGTTCCGGAGAATTGCGGATGATCGGCTGCAGCCCGCGTGGCGAGGTTCGCCTCGGCCTGAAGGAGAAGCAACATGCGTCTAGCAACGCCGCTCAAGATCGCATCGGCAGTCGTCTTTGGTGCAGGACTAGCGACCTATGCGCGGTATCGCCGGGAAATGAGGCAACGGATCACTGCGCTGCCGCAAAATGCCATCGGCAGGTTGCAAGCGGGCGCTGCGGTGGCGGTATCGCGCATCATAGTACCGTGGTTACACAGATACAGGGCGGGGCACAGCTACAATACCCGACCGGGCCGGCCCAGCATCACTCCGAGCTGCAACGCAAATCAGTCCATTCCGCCGGACGTTTCGCAAGGGGGCTTGCCCATGCGTACGATTCTTCTGCCAGATATGAACTGGTTCCCCTGCTACCTAGAGAGCTACCTAGCGGAGCCGCACCGGTTCTCGCGAGGATCTTCGACTTGCCTAAGTTGCTAATTTATAGTGAGATTTTGGTGGACGCACTAGGGCTCGAACCTAGGACCCGCTGATTAAGAGCAGTCTTTCGTCCCAATGCGTTGGAACTGGTCTACTTGCGTCGATCTCAAAAGTGCAGATACTTTTCTCCATTGCGAACGGCCGCGCGCAAACCTGCCACTTCCGGTACGATATCGGATAGATAGTAGCGCCCGGCGGAAAGTTTGGTCGCGTCCGTCAAGGTGGTGTAATTTCGGCTGTGGCCGTGGGCCA
>NZ_JABWGQ010000002.1:0-47500 GCF_014595975.1 Sphingopyxis sp. LK2115
TGAATCAATCCGGCGGCCTTCCCGCAAGGCCGTTTATGAGTTTACGGCCTAATCTGACCGGCAAGCAATCGGTGCTCAGCTATTTGCTGAAACCCGTCTTGAAGGTCAGCAGGACGGCCTTGACCGAACGCTGATTAGCGAGCGTAAGGGCAAAGCTGTTGTGCGATACCGGAACGACGCGGCTGTCGGGTGGGGCTGTCGCGGTGCGATATCCGACGTCGGCCCGGTGCCGCCGCGTGTCGACCCCGCTATCCCGGCTGCGCGGCGATGTGCAGCAGCGCCTCGATGTCGAGATGGATCGCCAGCTCGGCGGCGATGTCGTCGAGCGCGGCGTCGACATCGGCGTCATGATCGCGTCCGTTCCCCGTGACGTTGATTCGTTCCAGCAGTGCGCTGCGCAGGTCGGGCGACGCGAGCAAGCCGTGGATATAGGTGCCGATCACATTGCCCGCGGCGTTGGTCGCCCCTTCGGCTCCGCCGCCCTCGATTCGCGCAAAGGGCCGTGCCGTGTCGGGGCCTGCCGTTTCGCCCATGTGCATTTCATAACCCGCGAACGGGCTGTTCCATGCGGTCCCGGACACCTGGCGGAGCGTCTTGGCGGGGGCCAGCGTCGTCGACACATCGAGCAGCCCCAGCCCGTCGACCGCCGACGGTGCGCCCTCGATCCCCAGCGGGTCGGCGATGCGCTTGCCCAGCATCTGATAGCCGCCGCAAAGGCCGAAGATCAGCCCGCCGCGCCTGTGATGCGCCTTGATATCGATATCCCATCCCTCGCGGCGAAGCGCGGCGAGGTCGGCGATCGTCGCCTTTGATCCCGGCAGGACGATGATCGCCGCGTCCGCGGGAATCGGCTGCCCCGGCGGCACCATCACCAGTGCGACGCCGGGTTCCTGCTTCAACGGGTCGAGATCGTCGAAATTGGCGATGCGCGGCAGGATCGGGCAGGCGACGATGCGGCGGCCCTCGTTCGCGCGCGCGCGGCGTTCGAGGATCACCGCATCCTCGCTCGGCAAGCGCGCCGCCGCAGCGAGCCAGGGGACGATCCCCAGCCCCGGCCAGCCGGCACGTTCGGCAATCGCGCGATAGCCATCGTCGAACAGCGCGGGGTCGCCGCGGAACTTGTTGATGATGAAGCCCTTGATCATCGCCGCATCGTCCGCGTCGATCACCGCGCGGGTGCCGACGATCGCTGCAATCACGCCGCCACGGTCGATGTCGCCGACAAGCACGACCGGAACATCGGCGGCGCGGGCAAAGCCCATGTTGGCGATGTCGCCCGCGCGCAGGTTGATTTCGGCGGGCGACCCCGCGCCTTCGATCACGACGATGTCGCACTCGCTGCGCAGCCGGTCATAGCTTTCGAGCACTTCGGCCATCAGCGTGCCGCGCCCTTCGCGAAAATTGCCGCTGTCCAATGTGCCGCGCACGCGGCCGTGGACGATCAGCTGCGAGGTGCGGTCGGCCTGCGGTTTCAGCAGCACCGGGTTCATGTCGCTGTGCGGCGCCGTGCGGCAGGCGAGGGCTTGCAGCGCCTGCGCGCGGCCGATCTCGCCGCCGTCGATGGTGACCGCGGCATTGTTCGACATATTCTGCGGCTTGAACGGGCGCACGCGGAGGCCGCGGTTGACGAGTGCGCGACAGAGGCCGGCGACGAGCACCGACTTGCCGACGTCGGAGCCGGTGCCTTGCAGCATCAGCGCGGCCATGGAATGCCCCTGTCGGACTGGTCGGTCAGAACAGGCCGGGCAGTTCGCGTTGCGCCGCGCTGGGCCGGTCGGGCACGAGCATTTCGGGCTCGACGCTCATCCGCGCGCCGCTGCTTCGCGCCGCCGCGCCGACGCTCGCCTCGGCGATACGCGTCGTGCAGGCGTTGCCCGCAAGGAAGTCGATCGCGGTGCGGACCGACGCCTCGCGCGGGTCGCCCAGCGGAAAATTGAGGTCGTCGCCCGCAGCACAGCTGTTGGCGATTTTCGGCGCCAGCCCGTCGTAATAGTCGCTTTGGCCCGCCGCATTGCCCGTTGCAAAGGCGACGACGCGCATCCGGTCGTCGCATTCGGCGCGGTCGAGCGCGATCTGGCCGACCGGCTTGCCAAAGGTGTTGCTGCCAACGAGCGTCATGTTGGTGCCGAGATAGGGCAGCATCGAATTGATCACCAGCTCGCTCGCCGATGCGGTCGATCTTGTGCCGATGAAGGCGATGCGCGTCGGGGCGATCGACTGGCTGCCGGGCGCGAAGCGATGCTCGTCATTCTCCGCCGATTTGCTGGCGCGGAACAGCGTCTGCGAGAAAATCTGGCCGCTGCGCCCGGCGCCCAGCAGGTCGCCCATCAGATTGGCGGTGGAGACGAGGCCGCCGCCATTATAGCGAAAGTCGATGACGATGTCGGTGACGCCCTGCGCGCGGAAATCGGCAAAGGCGGTGCGCAGCTGGTCGTTGGCCGAGCCGATGAAGGTGCGGAGGTTGAGATAGCCGTAATTGCGCCCGCCCTCGCTGATGATCTTGGCGCCATAGCGGTCGGACACGGGATCGAGTGCATAATCGGCCTTGGTCACCGTCACGTCGCGCGTGCCCGCGGCGTCGGCGATGCGCAGCACGCGCGTGACGCCGGGGTCATTGGGGCCGAGCGCGCTGGTGATGCCCGCGGTCCCCTCCGTAGCGACAATCTCGGCTATGGTGCGCAGATTGCTGCTGGTCGTGCCGATCGCGATGATGGCCGTGCCGCGGTCGATTCCCGCGGCGAAGGCGGGGGCGCTTTCATAGGCCTCGGCGATCAGCAGGCGCTGGTTCGCGGCGTCATAGACCAGTCGAACGCCGAAACCCGCGCTCGATCCGCTCGAAAAAAAGGCGTTCTCCTCGGCGATCGAGGTGATGTAGGTGAAGAAGCGATCCTTGTTCAGCGCGCGCGCGGGCGCGACGAGCGCGTCGATATAGGATTGGACGTCGCTGAAGCTGGCGGGATTGACCCCCGCCGCGACGTCGCCGGGGAACAGATACCATTCGTCGATCACCGCCCTGGCAAAGTTCTGCCGCGCGGCGAGCGCACAATTCGCGGTCGGCGTTGGTGTTGGCGTTGGCGTGACCGTCACCGGCCCGCCGCTGCCGAGGCTCGAACTGCCACCCCCGCCGCCGCACGACGCCAGCAGCAGCGCCGCCAGTGTCACCGCGGCGAGCGATTGCCTGGATTCCATCATCTTCCCGTCTCCCGGCTTCGACCCCAATGCCTGTTTACAGGGGGTTATGCCGCATCACCGCGCCCCTTGAAACCCTGTGCGATCACATAAAGTTCGGGCGATCCCTTGCGGCTCGCTGGCGGTTTGGCGTGCTTGACCGTTGCGAAGTGCTGTTTGAGCAGCGTCAGCAGTTCACGGTCGGCGCCTCCCGCAAACACCTTGGCGACAAAGGCGCCGCCGGGCAGCAGATTCTGCACGGCGAAATCGGCGGCGGTTTCGGCCAGGCCGATCGTGCGCAGGTGATCGGTCTGCGGATGGCCGACGGTGTTCGCCGCCATGTCCGAAATGACAAGGTCGGGAGCGCTGCCGAGCGCGGCGATCAGGGCATCGGGCGCCGCGTCGTCCATAAAATCCATTTCGAGGATCGCGACCCCCTCGATCGGCTCGCACGGCAACAGGTCGATCCCTGCGACGCGCGCGCGCGGGTTCGTCTTGCGCACGACCTGCGACCAGCCGCCCGGCGTAATCCCAAGATCGACGACCGCGCGCGATTTTTTGAGGAAACCGAACTTGTCGTCGAGTTCAATCAGCTTATAGGCCGCGCGCGATCGATAGCCTTCGGCCTGTGCGCGGCGGACATAGGGATCGTTGAGCTGCCGTTGCAGCCAGCGCGTAGACGAAACGCTGCGCCTTTTCGCGGTTTTGACCCGCACATGCAGGCCGCCGCGGCCGCCGCCGCTCTTGCCGCGCGCGCCGCTCATTTGCGATACTCGCGGCGGGTTACGGGAATGTCGCGCCCCTGCATCGCCAGCGTGCGCAAAATGCCTTCGCGGATGCCGCGGTCGGCGACGCCGACGCGCGCCGCCGGCCACAGGTCGATGATGCTTTCAAGGATCGCGCATCCCGCGACGACCAGGTCGGCGCGCTCGCGGCCAATGCACGCGATCTCGGCGCGGTCCGCGATGCTGGCCTCGGCGAGGCGGCGGCTGATCGCGCGCATCGCGTCGCTGGGCACGACAAGGCCATCGACCGCGCGGCGGTCGTATCGCGGCAGGTTCAGGAACACGCTGGCCAGCGTCGTCACCGTCCCGCTGGTGCCGAGCAGGCGCAGCGGTTGACCGGCAAAGGCCCCGGCGCGGTCGGCAAAGGCGGCAAAGGCCTGGCGCGTCACGTCGCGCATGTGGGCATAGGCCGCCCGGCGTCCCTCCATGCTGTCGTCGGGGAGCGGCGCATGTTCGGTCAGCGATACAACGCCCCACGGCACGCTGATCCAGTCGCGAATCTGGACGTCATGGTCCGACACCTCGACGCGCATCAGCTCGGTTGAGCCGCCGCCGATATCGAAGATCAGCGCGGGTCCGTCGCCGGGTTCCATCAGGTTATGGCAACCGAGAACGGCGAGCCGGGCCTCTTCGGCGGCGGAGATGATGTCGAGCACGATCCCCGTTTCGCGGCGGACGCGCTCGGCCAGCTCGGCGCCGTTGCTCGCGCGGCGGCATGCTTCGGTCGCGACGGCGCGCGACAGCGAGACGTGGCGTCGGCGCAGCTTGTCGGCACAGATCGCCAGCGCCGCGACGGTGCGGTCCATCGCGGCTTCGCTGATCCGTCCGCTGTTGTGCAATCCTTCGCCAAGGCGGACGATGCGCGAAAAGGCGTCGATGACGACCAGCTCGCCGTCCTGCGGCCGGGCGATGAGCAGGCGGCAGTTGTTGGTGCCAAGATCGATTGCGGCATAGCTGCGCGGCCGCACGATCGGAATCGGTCGCCGGGGGGCGTTCGCCTTGTTCCGTCCTTTTGCCGCCGACCCGGGCCGCGGCGGTCGCCCTGATGGCGCTGCCATTTGCCGCATGGCTAGTATAACCTGTTCTGCTCACGCGCCCGCAGAACCGCGGGCGTGCACTTGCCGGCAAACCTAGGCGCGCACCGGGCCAATGGCAAGCGTCTCCTCCGGGGCGCCGCAGACAGTCAAAACCCCGCCCGGCGCGGGGCCGGGGCGGGGCAAGGGAGGGACCAAATTATTGGAGGTCGGGACTGCCTCTTGTGCGGCAGCCGTCATTCCCCGTCAGCGGCGGCAGCCGTCATTGCCTTTGTCGATTGCGCGGCCCGCGATGGCGCCAACGGCGCCGCCGATGATCGTGCCGACGGCCTTGTCGCCGCGGCCGGCGATTTCATGGCCGGCAAGGCCGCCCGCGATCGCGCCGATGATCGTGCCGCCGGTGCCCTTGTCGCACTGACGATAATAACGGCGGTCGCCCCGATAATAACGGCGGTCGTGGCGATAGTCGCGGCGGTCGTAGCGGCGATAGTCGCGGTGGTCATAACGGCGGTCGTCGCGGTCATAGCCGCTGTAATAGCTCGAATAGCCGTCGCGGTCGTAATAGCCGTTCTGCGCCGCGGCCGGCGTCGCCACGCCCAGCGTCACGGTGGACATCAGGGCGGCGATCGAGAGGGTCACCATCTTTTGCATCGTTATACTCCTGCTTTCGCGTTTGGCCCTTGGGGGCAGTGGTCGATGAAAGAGCTTGTGCCCGATTCGCATTGAGCGAAGCCTGAACGCGGCGGTCGGCTGGCGTTCAGCTTCGTCGTCGCGAAAGCCTTTCCTTTCGCGGCCCGGCGGCCTACGCCCCCGGCGATGCGCCGTCTGTTTGCCGCTGTCCTTGTTTTCGCTGTGCTTGGTCCGATGCCCGGCACGGCCGTGCGCTTTGCCGATGTCGACCTGTCGCAACGCGCCGTGGCGCGCCCGCTCGGCTTCGCTGCCGAAACCGCAGGGCCGATGCGCTTTGTGCGCGGCTGGCGCCTCGATAGTCCGAACAGCCGCTTTGGCGGGTTTTCCGCGCTGGCGCGGACGGGGCCGGGCCGCTTCCTGCTGGTCGGCGACAATGGCTATTGGACGCGCCTGACATTCGATTCCGGCGGCGCGGTGTCGTCGGCGCGGATCGACGCGCTTCCCACAATCGACGGCCGCCCGGCGCGCAAGACGATGGCCGATGTCGAGGCGCTGGCCGTCGATCAGGCAGGCGGCACCGTCTGGCTCGCGCTGGAGGGGGTCAATCAGGTCTGGCGGCTCGATGCCGGGCTTGCGCGAATCGAATCGCGGCGCCGTCTGCCGCGCTGGCCCAGGAATCGCGGGGCCGAGGCAATGGTTCGGCTTGGCGACGGGCGGACGATTCTTTTTTCCGAAGATGCCGACGACGATCCGCGCGGGCGCGAGGCGCTGCTCTATTCGGACGATCCGGCGGTGCCGGGAATGCCGCCGGTGCGATTCTTCTATGACGCCGCCGGACGCGGTCTTGTCAGCGACGCGGCGCCGCTGCCCGACGGGCGCGTCCTGCTCGTCCACCGGCGGCTCGGTTTCGATCCCGTCTTCACGACGATCATTTCCGTCCTCGATCCCGCCGACATCGCGCGCGACGCCGTCGTGCGTTCGCGGACGATCGGGCGTGTGCCGCGACCACTGGCCGAAAATTACGAAGGCGCGGCGGTGTCGGTCGAGCGCGGCCGCACCTGGCTTTGGCTCGTCTCCGACGATAATTTCAACGTCTGGCAGCGCAGCCTGCTGCTCCAGTTCGAACTCGGCGACCTGCCGCCTCGAAAAGCGCCACGCAGCAAAAAGGCCGCGCGGTGATCCGGCGGCCCCTTTGCGTCAGCAAGGCGGAAGCGTTCAAGCGGCCTTTTCGGCCAGCTTTTTCGCGACTTCCTTTTTGAGCTTGCGCGCATTTGCCGACAGCTGGTCGTCGCCGGCCTTCAGCAGCCAGTTGTCGAGGCCGCCATTATGTTCGACCGAACGCAGGCCGTGCGTCGACACGCGCAGCTTCACGCCCTTGCCCAGCGCGTCCGAGATCAGCGTCACATTCTGCAGATTGGGCAGGAAGGTCCGCTTGGTCTTGTTGTTGGCGTGGCTGACATTGTGGCCAATCTGGCGGCCCTTGCCGGTCAGTTCGCAAATACGCGACATCGTTCTCGTCCTCACAAAATCTGGGCGGCGTGCCGGTGGGCGCCCGAAAGCGCCACAGGGACCGGTTGGGCCGGGAAAGGCGCGCGCTTATCGGCTTGCAGGGGATTCGTCAAGCGATTAGCGGGGAAGCCATGGCGCAATTCCCGCTTCCCGAACCGATGCGCCGCGCGCTCGAACTCGCCCGCATCGCCGCCGAATGGGGCGAAGTGCCCGTCGGCGCGGTGATCGTCAAGGATGGCGCGATCGTCGCCGAAGGTCACAACCGCCCGCGCGAATCGCACGATCCCACCGCGCACGCCGAAATCGTCGCGCTGCGCATGGCGGCGGCAAAGCTGGGGACCGAGCGGCTGGGCGGCTGCGATCTTTATGTTACGCTCGAACCTTGCGCGATGTGCGCCGGTGCGATCGCGCATGCACGGATCGCGCGGCTCTATTATGGCGCCGACGATCCGAAGGGCGGTGCGGTCGTGCACGGCCCGCGCCTGTTTGCGCAACCGACGGTGCACCATCGACCGGAGATTTACGACGGGATCGGCGAAGCCGAAGCGGCGGCGCTGCTCCGCGATTTTTTCGCCGCGCGACGCTGATTGCGGTCGGCGTCCGTTTTGGGGTGGGCAGCGGACGCAGCGGCCGTTCAGGCCCCTCGCCTTCAGGGTAGGGCCTTTTCCGGGTTATGGCCGATTCCGGCCGAAACCCGCCGTTGCAACAGGGCGCGGCTTCACCCGCCCAGCATCTCTTCGACCCATTCGGGCACCAGCCAGGTCGCGGGACCGTGGCGCGCCTCGTCGAACCAGTGGCTGCCCTGGCTTGGTTCCATGTTCAGTTCGAGCGTGCGCGCGCCTGCCGCGCGTGCCTCGCGGACGAAGCCCGCGGCGGGATAGACCGCGCCCGACGTGCCGATCGACACGAACAGGTCGGCGCGATGGATGGCATAATAAATCTCGTCCATCCGGTAGGGCATCTCGCCGAACCAGACGACGTCGGGGCGCAGCAGTCCCGCCACGCCGCACGCGGGGCAGGACGGCCGGTCGAGCAGCGGCGCGGTCCACGGGCTGCGCGTGTCGCAGCCGGTGCACCAGGCGTTCAGATGTTCGCCGTGCATGTGGACGAGCCGCCGCGCGCCCGCGCGTTCGTGCAGATCATCGACATTCTGGGTGACGATCAGCAATTCGCCCGGCCATTCGGCATCGAGCCGCGCAAGCGCATGGTGCGCGGCATTGGGTTCTTTGGTCTGGATCGCCGCGCGACGCATGTCGTAAAAGCGCAGCACCAGATCGGGGTCGCGCGCGAAGGCTTCGGGCGTGGCGACATCTTCGACGCGGTGCTGTTCCCACAGTCCGCCCGCGTCGCGAAACGTGTCGATGCCGCTTTCGGCCGAAACGCCGGCGCCGGTCAGGATGACGATATTCTGGATGGGGGGCACGCTGACTCCGTTCGTCCTGAGCTTGTCGAAGGACCGTTCTTCCTTCAAAGCGGCGGTTTAGCAAGGACGGCCCTTCGACAGGCTCAGGGCAAGCGGGGGTTTTGGCTTATGACCAGCATCGGCATCATCGGCAGCCAGGGACGCATGGGCGTTGCGCTCGCCGCGGCGATTTCCGAAGCGGGGCAGCGCAGCTGCGGCGTCGACAGGGGCGGCAGTGTCGCGAAGCTCGCCGCAAGCGCCGACGTGCTCGTCGATTTCTCCTCGCCCGCGGCGCTCGAAGCGACGCTCGACGCCTGCGTTGCGGCCGCCAAGCCGATCGTGATCGGCACGACCGGGCTGGAGGAACGCCACCATTATCTGATCGACGACGCCGCGCGCGACATTGCCGTGCTCCAGACAGGCAACACCTCGCTCGGCGTCACCCTGCTCGCGCATCTGGTGCGCGAGGCGGCGGCGCGGCTCGACCCCGAATATGACATCGAAATTGTCGAGATGCACCACCGGGGCAAGGTCGACGCACCGAGCGGCACCGCGCTGCTGCTGGGCGAAGCCGCCGCCGCGGGCCGCGGGATCAACCTTGCCACCTGTTCCGAACGCGGCCGCGACGGCGTCACCGGCGCGCGCGGGCATGGCAAGATCGGCTTCGCCAGCTTGCGCGGCGGGACCGTCGCGGGCGATCATGACGTGATCTTTGCGGGGCCGGAGGAAATGATCACCCTGTCGCACCGCGCCGAAAACCGCATGATCTTTGCCCGCGGCGCGGTGAAGGCGGCGTTGTGGTTGATCCATCAGAAGGCGGGGCGCTACACGATGTCGCAGGTGCTGGGGTTGTCCGACCGGGCGGCCGCACCGGCATGATGAACAACAAGGGCCTTCACGCCCTTCTGATCGGCTTTGTCGCGGCCGTCATCTGCCTGATCCAGGCCTTTTTTGCGATGGGTGCAGGTCATGGATGGAATGCGCCGTTCCGGATCAGCCTGATCGGCTTTTTTGTCTTCCCTTTCGCTTTCTGGGCCGTGCGGTCGCCGCGCAAACGGCAAAGCCGGTTGCTCTATGGCGTCCTTCTGGCGCTGGCGCTCGCCAGCGACTTTCAGCTTTATCGGATGACCGATGCGGAGGGCTGGCAATATGTCCATCGGGCCGCGCCGTTCAGTTTCCTCTGGCTCGTGATCTGGTCGTTATGGCAGCTTGCCGTCCTGTTCGCATTTATGGCCTCGTTTCGGAAACGCACGTCATGAAAAAGGCCGATATTTTCGAGTTTTACCGCCGCCTTGCCGCGTTCAACCCCAGCCCCGAAACCGAGCTGCAGTTCGGCAACACCTATCAATTGCTTGTCGCGGTCGTGCTGTCGGCGCAGGCGACCGACGTGGGCGTGAACAAGGCGACGCGCAAGCTGTTCGAGGCGGTCAAGACGCCGCAGGCGATGGTCGACCTCGGCGAAGACGGGCTGAAGCAGCATATCAAGACGATCGGGCTGTTCAACGCGAAGGCGAAGAATGTCATTGCGCTGAGCGAAATGCTGATCCGGGACCATGGCGGCGAAGTGCCTGCCGACCGCGATACGCTCACCTTGCTTCCCGGCGTCGGGCGCAAAACCGCCAATGTCGTGATGAACTGCGCCTTCGGGGCGGAAACCTTTGCGGTCGATACGCACATCTTCCGCGTCGGCAACCGCACCGGGCTGGCGCCGGGGAAAACGCCGCTGGCGGTCGAAAAAAGGCTGGAGAAGGACACGCCCGCGCCCTTCCGCGTCGGCGCGCACCACTGGCTGATCCTCCACGGCCGCTATATCTGCAAGGCGCGCACCCCCGAATGCTGGCGCTGTCCGGTCGCCGACCTTTGCCGATACAGACCCAAGACCGCGGCGCCGAAAGCAAAGGGCGGGGCGAACGGGACGAAAAACTGACGCCCAGTGACGTGGGCGCCTGTCCCCGCCGGGGTCGTTTCATCCCATGGCAGTTTTCGTCGTTTCGGGCGGTGTGACCTCGCTTTGCGCAAAAAAATGGGCGCGGGAGTGACCTCCCGCGCCCCGATTCGCGAACGCCGACAGGGTTAGAAACTGACCCTCGCGCCGACGCGGATCCCGTACAGCGATACGCGGCTGGTGAGCACCTCATTCGGAGCCAGAACATTGCTGTACTGATACTGGGTGCAGTTGGTGCCGCTGGTCGCCGAACAGGTTACGCGGACGAGTGCCGCGTTATAGGGGAAGGAAACCTGGCGAAGCGAACCCCAGTCGCTGTCGATCAGGTTCAGCACATTCTCCACATCGGCAAAGAGCTTGAACTTGGCGTTACCGACAAAGGCAGGGATTTCCTGACTGATGTGCAGGTCGACCTTGAAGAAGTCAGGCGAAGTCTGGCTGTTCTTCTTCACGATGCGACCGCGGTATTTTTCGAGGCCAAGTTCGGAAATAAGCGCGTTGAATGCGGTCTCGCTGGCCGCCGAGTCAAAGCGGACTTTCGGGTCGCCGCCCGCGGTCGGCACATATAGCAGCATGTTGCCAAGATTGCCCACGGTTCCGAATACCGCGCCGCGACCGCCGCTGTTGTCCAGCATGGTGACGCTGTACGGACGGCCCGAACGATATTCGCCGAACAGGCTGATGCGCGTTTCATTATCGCCGAAGAAGTTGCGTTTGAAGTCGATCCCGCCCTTCCACTGGTGGGTATATTCATAGATCGAACGGCCATAGGCGGCGCGATTGGGATCGACAAAGGCGTTATTGCCATAATTCGACGAGGCGGTCGACGAGGTCAACGCGCCTTCATCCTTCACGTTCGAATAGGTGTAGCTACCGTCGATCGACAGGCCGAAGTCGAACGCCTTGGAGAAGCGCGCCGTCGCGAAATAGGCGCGGCCGCGTTCGCTGTTGGTCAGTTGAAGGTCGCGATTGGTCGTTGCGACACCACCGAACGGACCGTAGCGGGTGCGCCCGTCGGGCAACGTACCGATCGGCACCGACCGCAGGTCGGTCCACGTATAGCCATAGATATTCTTGTCGTAGAGGAACTGGCCACCGATGAACCAGCCGTCGGCGATTTCATAATCGGCCTGCAGCGACGCTTTCCACTTGCGCGCAAGCTTGAGCTCTGGATCGATATTGTCGGTCGGCGCCAGCGCGAGCGATCCGGTATTGCGCGCCAGGAAATTGCCGACACTCGCCGGAATCGTCCCGTCGTCGATCCCGTTCAGCGCATCGCAGGTTGCCGAAGCGGCGCAGTTGGAGCGGTTGATATCGACCAGATTGGTCAGCAGACCGGTATTCGAGAAACTGTTCGACAGGAACACGTCGGGCGTGCCGCCCGAAAAGATCCCGACGCCGCCGCGGACGATCAGCTTGTCGGTGGCCTGCCAGTTGAAGCCGAAGCGTGGCTGGATCACGTCCCGGCCGTTGAACGTCTCGCGGTTGTGGAAGCCGTACCGCGCAAGAAAGTTCGGGTTGAGCGGCGGCTTGGCATCGTTGCCGAACAGGTCATAGCGTATCCCGAACGACAGCGTCAGGTCGGGCGTCACCTGCCAGTCGTCCTGAATGCCGAGGGTATAGTTCTGCGTGCCGAAACTGGCCGCGGCATCGTTCGGATCCAGACTGGGGACCGCATTTGCATAGCGAAGGCGGTTGGCGTTGCCAGCGGCAAAATCGGCGAGGCTGTCGAAGTAGAAGTCGCCAAGCGAGCGCTGCAGGAACAGGTTGAACACGCTGACATCGGTATAGCCGGCCATGAAACGCAGCGCGTGATCGCCTGCGTCGACACGGGCCGTGAAATCGAACGACAGATTTTCGGTGTTCAGATCGTTCGAATGACGGCTCACGTCCGGACCAAAAAACAGGCGCGTGCCGTTGCAGCTGGTGGCCGAACCGCTCGATGTGGCATCGGTGCAGACTTCCATCTGCGGGAAGTCGCGACCGCCGAATGGCGTCTGATCGCGATTATAGTCGCGATACGAGGCGCGGAAGGTCGTCGAAAACTGGTCCGACCAGGTCGAGTTCAGTTCGAAGATGCCGGTGTTGACCTCTTCTGCCAGCTCGTAGCCGTTCGACTGAAAGCCGAGCGCGAACGGCGAGGTCAGGAAAGTGTTTTGCTGGAACTGTTGCGTGCCGACGTTGCGAATATAGGTCAACGAGGCGCGCTGCGTGTCGCTGATGTTCCAGTCGAGTTTGCCGATGATCTTCTCGTCTTCCTCGACCGCGTTAGGCGACAGGCCGAGCGTGTCGTAGCCATAGCGCGACTGGGCAATGCTGCTGACCTGATCGATCACGGCCTGCGTCAGACCCGGCACCTGGTTGGCGAAGCCGGGGCCGAAACCGTCGTCGAACGGGTCGGTTTCCTCTGTCTTTTCATAGGCGAACATGAAGAACAATTTGTCCTTGATGATCGGGCCGCTGATGTTGGCGCCATATTGCTTGCTGTCGAAATCCAGCGAAACGTCGCGCCCGCGGGTGCGGGAACCGGTCAGGCTGTCATCGGTATAGGTGAAGAAAGCGCCGCCGCGGAACTTGTTGCCGCCCGACCGCAGCACGACGTTGACCGCACCGCCCTGAAAATCGCCCTCCGCAATGTCGAAGGGCGCCACCTTGACCGAAAACTGCTCGATGGCATCGAAGGGAACCGGGCCGCGCGACGTCGGCAAGCCGCCATTGTTAAGCCCGAAATCATCGCTGAACTGCACACCGTCGACCGAAAAGCGGTTGAGGCGCCCGTTGTTGCCGGCGACCTCGATCGTGCGCGCGTTGGTCAGGTCCATGGTGACCAGCGGATCGCGTCGGGCAAGGTCCCGGATATCGCGGTTGACCGAAGCGACACCTTCGATCGCTTCCCGGTTCAGAGCCGTGATCGGGCCGTTGGACTGTTCAACAGCGCCGCCGACCGACGAGGCCGTTACAACGATTGCGGTGTCTTCGAGCATGACCGGCAGGCGGAAGGGCTGGCCAGCCTGCAGGAACAGGTCCGTAATGCGGGCCGAATCATAGCCGTCGGCGCTCACTTCCACCGTGAACGGACCGCCAACGCGCAGACCGTTGGCGCTGAAATTGCCGTCGCCGTCCGTGGTGGTGCGGGCGACCGTCCCCGATGGAGCATGGGTGACCGTTACGGTAGCGCCCGAAACCGGGCCGCTGGACGATTCAACGGTGCCGCGAACCGACGAACTGGTTTCCTGCGCCTGTGCCGGCGCGGCGACGACGGTCGCGGCGCTGATGGCCATCAGGCTCGCAGCGATCGAATAACGAAGTTTCATGTCAGGATGTCCCCTTTTGATGCGATCGGCAGGCGCACGACAAGGGGCGCGCCAGAACCTGCGAGCGCCCCTGAAGCCCGCATGTGGCACGATTGTGACAGCAATTGTGACAGTGCAAGCGGCGAGCGGCGCGCGCGTCACGCGGACGTTAAAAAACCGCCGATTTTCGTCGCGCGCGCGATCTTATCCACAGGTGCGGATGCGTTTTTCGCGGCAACTGTTGCTGCGATGCAACATAATGGTCGCACGCATTCGGTCGCGCAACAGGATGGTCGCGTGGATGCGGCCGCGCGCGAATCGGTTCAGGCGGCGTCGCCTGCCGCTTCCTTCGCCTTGTCGGCATAGACGCGCACCGGATCCTTGCGACCCTCGACGACATCCTTGTCGACGACGATCTCGACGACATCGGTGAGGTCGGGCAGGTCGAACATGGTGTCGAGCAGGATCGCCTCGACGATCGAGCGCAGCCCGCGCGCGCCGGTCTTGCGTTCGATCGCCTTTTTGGCGACCGCGACCAGCGCATCGTCGGTAAAGGTCAGCGCAACCTCCTCCAGGTCGAACAGCTTCTTATACTGTTTGACCAGCGCATTCTTGGGCTCGCCCAGAATCTTGACCAGCGCGTCGACGTCGAGATCCTCGAGCGTCGCGATAACCGGCAGCCGGCCGACGAATTCGGGGATCAGGCCGAACTTCAGCAGATCCTCCGGCTCGATCTGCTTGAGAACCTCGCCCGCGCGGCGCTCGTCGGGACCGGCGACATGCGCGCCAAAGCCGATCGACTTGCCCTGCAGGCGGTCGCCGATGATCTTTTCGAGGCCGGCAAAGGCGCCGCCCGCGATGAACAGGATGTTGGTCGTGTCGACCTGCAGGAACTCCTGCTGCGGATGCTTGCGCCCGCCCTGCGGCGGCACGCTCGCGGTCGTGCCCTCCATCAGCTTCAAGAGCGCCTGCTGCACGCCTTCGCCCGACACGTCGCGGGTGATCGAGGGATTTTCGGCCTTGCGGCTGATCTTGTCGATTTCGTCGATATAGACGATGCCGCGCTGCGCCTTTTCGACATTATAGTCGGACGATTGCAGCAGCTTGAGGATGATATTCTCGACATCCTCGCCGACATAGCCCGCCTCGGTCAGCGTCGTCGCATCGGCCATGGTGAAAGGCACGTCGAGGAAACGTGCGAGCGTCTGCGCGAGCAATGTCTTGCCGCTGCCGGTCGGGCCGACCAGCAGGATGTTCGACTTGGCAAGCTCGACATCCTCGCCGCGGCCGCTGTTCGCCAGCCGCTTGTAATGATTGTGGACCGCGACCGACAGGACGCGCTTCGCCTTGTTCTGGCCGATCACATAGGCGTCGAGATGCTGGCAGATTTCGAGCGGCGTCGGCACCGCGCCATCCTTGCGCGCGGCGACCCCGCCCTTGATCTCTTCGCGGATGATGTCGTTGCACAGCTCGACGCATTCGTCGCAGATGAACACGGTCGGCCCGGCAATCAGCTTGCGGACTTCATGCTGCGACTTGCCGCAGAAGGAGCAGTAAAGAGTGCTCTTGCTGTCCGAGCCGCTCAATTTCGTCATAAATCATCCCTTGGCGGGCGCCAGAAGGGCGCTGCCATCCTTATCCTAGCCCCCGGCCACCCAATTACAATATGGCAATTGGGTGACATGGCCGCAATGTCCCGCCTGGCCTCAATTCGCCAAGCGGGCGTCAACAAACGCGGTTAAACCTTTGCCTGATACCCGCCGGCCAGTGCCGCCAAGCGGCAAGTCAAGGCGTCGGGCCTTCGCTCACATCCCTCGGCGCGTCGTCGCCGGGCAGGGCGGGGCGGCGGTCGTAGACATGGTCGACAATGCCGAACTCCTTTGCCTCGTCGGCTTCGAGGAAGGTGTCGCGGTCCATCGCCTTCTCAATGTCTTTCAGGGACTTGCCGGTATATTTGACGTAAAGGTCGTTCATCCGCTTGCGGATGCGCAGGATTTCCTTGGCCTGGATTTCGATGTCCGATGCCATGCCGCGTGCGCCGCCCGACGGCTGGTGGACCATCACGCGCGCGTTGGTTAGCGCGACGCGCATTCCCGGTTCGCCCGCGGCGAGCAGGAAACTGCCCATCGACGCCGCCTGGCCGATGCAGACGGTGCCGACGCGCGGGCGGATATATTGCATCGTGTCGTGAATCGCCATGCCCGCCGTAACGACGCCGCCCGGCGAGTTGATATACATATAGATGTCCTTCTTCGGATTTTCCGATTCGAGGAACAAGAGCTGGGCGACGATCAGCGAGGCCATCTGGTCCTCGACCTCGCCCGTCACAAAGACGATCCGTTCGCGCAGCAGGCGCGAGAAAATGTCGAAGCTGCGTTCGCCGCGGCTCGTCTGCTCGACGACGACGGGAACAAGGGCGGCGAGCGGGTCGATCATGCGAATGAATCCTTGTCGATTATCGGGTTGCCCGGCCGAGGACCGGCGGGCTGCCCCTCCGGCGCCCTACATCGGCGTCAGGCGGGGTTGTTTCAAGGGGGCAAAAAAAGGGGCGGGATGTCCCGCCCCGGCATGGTGTCGGTTCGCGGCGATCAGTCGCCTTCGCCGGGTTCGGGCGAAAAATATTTCTCGAACTTGCCTTCGACCCCCTTATATTCGTCGGCGTCGGCGGGGCTGTCCTTCTTGACCGTGATGTTCGGCCATTCGGCGCTGAACTTGCTGTTCACTTCCAGCCATTTTTCCAGCCCGCTTTCGGTGTCGGGCAGGATTGCCTCGGCGGGGCATTCGGGTTCGCACACGCCGCAGTCGATGCATTCATTGGGGTTGATGACGAGCATATTCTCGCCCTCATAGAAACAGTCGACGGGGCACACCTCGACACAGTCCATATATTTGCACCGCACGCAGGCATCGGTGACGACATAGGTCATGGGCTTCCGGCTCCCTCAAGTGACGCCAAACGGTCGGTCACACACTCATATCGGCTCGCCTCTATGCCGCTGAAAGGCGGTGCGTCAACGCTAAGCGACAGTTGCGAATCACTCTCACTGGTTAGCGCGCCCCGCCACCCCGGCGTGCAAAGCATTTTCATCATCGCCGATAGCCGTCGGCCCGGCATTGCCGGCGAGCCGGACGTAGCAGCTCTGCGCTTCGGTCGCCGGGCCGCGGCGCAGCGGCAGCGAGACGAGGCGGATCACCTCGATCCGTTCGCCGAACGGCAGCACGAGCGTTGCGCCCGCATGGACGGCGCACGACGAACGCGAGACGCGGCGCCCATTTAGCCGGATATGCCCCGTGGCGACCATCGCCTGCGCGACGCTGCGCGAGCGCGCGAACCGCAGGAACCACAGCAGCTTGTCGAGCCGGATGCTGCCTGCGGCGCCGGGGCTGGCCATCCGTGCGTCAGTCCTTGCGCGCGTCGGCGAGCAGCGCGGCGAGGCCCGCGAAGGGGCTGTTGGGCGACGGCCCGCGCCGGTCGGGCCGGTCGCGCCGCAGCGGGTGCGGGGCGTCGGGCCGGGGCTGGCCGGGCTTGCCGCGTTTCGCCTTCGCCGCCTTGGCCGGCGCCCGCCTTGCGTCGCCGTTGACAGCGGCTTGCGGCGGGGAATCGGCACCGCCCTGCCGCTGCTTGCGGCGGGGCCGCTTGTCGGCAGCCTTGCGCAGCCCCGACCAGCGCCAGCGGTGCAAGGCGGGTTCCCCGACGCTGCGGAAACCGAAACTGCCGAGCAGCGCGCGGCGCGTGTCTTCGTCGAGCCCGAGCGAGGTGGCAAGCGCAGGATCGATCACGAAGCCGGGCGGCGGCGCGCCGAGTGTGTCTTCGCCGACCTCGTCGTGATGATGGTCGCCGCCGCCAATCGGCGCGGTTGGCGGCGCCGCCGCCTGCATCCGTGCGGCGTGGGCCTGCCGCGCGAGCTTTTCGGCCATGTCGATCCGCAGCCAGCCAGACGCGCAGCGGCGAAACCCCGCGGTGGTCAGCCCGGCCTGGCTGCCGTTCTTCTGGAGCACCGCGCCGTGCGGCGGCAGCGGCGGGATCGCGCTTCCCTGCTGCGCCGCGATCAGCGCCGCCCGCCAGCGCACCGCCTCGGGTTTGAGCAGCTGCGGGTGAAAAATGTCGAGCGAACCGATGGTGAGACCCAGCTTGCGCAGCAGCGGCCGTTCGTCGGCGGTCAGTGCATTGAGCTGTTCCTCGACTACCGCGCGGACGATCGTGCCGCTGTTGTCGGTGAGCGCGGCGAGCAGCGCGCGAACGCGCGGCGGCGTGAACAGGTCGCCCGCCGCCTCGCCCATCGCGGCAAGCGGCGCGGCGTGGCGCGCGAGCTGGCTGGCGACAAAGCGCTGAAGCCGATCGGCCATCGCCTGCACTTGTGCGGGTTCGAGCCGGCGCAGCGATGGATCGAGCTGGATCGTCGGCTGCACCAGCGTCGGCCCGCGGGTGAGCGTGGCGATGATATGGCCGTGCCAGGCGAGGCGCGGCGCGCTTCCCGCTTCGGCGACGAGCGACAGCGCGGCGTCGTCGCCTTCGGCCAGCGCGACGGCGCGGCGCGCCAGTTCGCCGCGCAAATGCTTTTCGGCCGCGGCGAGCAGCATCCGGTGATCGCTCGCCTTGGCTATCGGATCGACCTTGAACTGAAAGCCGTTGAGCGTCCCGATCGCCTCGCCATCGACCGCGACCGTGCCGTCGGCGCCGACCGCGACGGGCAGGCTGTTGCCGCGCTGCCCCGCGTCGCGCAGCAGCAGCGCAAGGCGCCGGTCGACAAAGCGCTGCGCGAGCGCGGAATGCAACGCGTCGGAAAGGCGCGATTCGAGCGCCTGCGTCGCCTCGGCCCAGCCTGCGCCGCCCGCGATCCAGTCGCCGCGCTGCGCGATAAAGCAAAGCGTGCGCACCGCCGCGATGCGGCTTGCGAGCTGGTCGATATCGCCCTCGACATCGTCGAGCCGTGCAAGCCGCCGCGCGAACCAGTCGGGGTCGATCATCCCGTCGCCGCTGGTGCGCCATTGCCACAGCCTGAACACGGTGCGGCTGTGATGCTCGGCGCCCAATTGCTCGAAATCGGGCAGGCCGCACACATCCCACAGGCGCTGAACGGCGTCGAAGTCGCTCCCGCGCGCGCGCACCTCCATGTCGCCGGCGAGATGTTTGAGCACGGCAAGGTCAACCGCTTCGGGCGCTGCACGCAGTCCTGGCAGCGCCGGTGGCTGTGCCAGGTCGGCGAGCAGCTGGTCAAGCGAGCCGAAGCGCGGATTGGGCTCGCGCCAGAACAGGCTCGGCACCGGAGGGAAATGATGCCCCTCGATCGCCGCGACTTCTTCGGGGGTAAAGCCGCCCTGCGGCAGTCCGACCGTGCCGAAGCTGCCGTCCTGCTGGTGACGCCCTGCGCGGCCCGCGATCTGGGCCATTTCGGCGACCGTCAGGCGGCGCAGGCGGCGGCCGTCGAACTTCTGCAGGCTGGCAAAGGCGACATGGCGGACGTCGAGGTTCAGCCCCATGCCGATCGCGTCGGTGGCGACGAGATAATCGACCTCGCCCGACTCGAACATCGCAACCTGGGCGTTGCGGGTGCGCGGCGAAAGCGCGCCCATGACGACGGCGGCGCCGCCCGAAAAGCGGCGCAGCATCTCGGCGATCGCATAGACTTCTTCGGCCGAGAAAGCGACGATCGCCGATCGCTTGGGAAGTCGCGACAGCTTTGATGATCCGGCATAGCTCAGGGTCGAAAAGCGCGGCCGGGTGATGATTTCGGCTTCCGGGACCAGATTGCGGACCAGGCCGCGAATGCTCGCCGATCCGAGGATCATCGTTTCCTCGCGCCCGCGCGCGCGCAGCAACCGGTCGGTAAAGACGTGCCCGCGTTCCGGATCGGCGCCAAGCTGCGCTTCGTCGATGCCGACGAAGGCGACATCGCGCTCGATCGGCAGGGCTTCCATGGTGCCGAGCAGATAGCGCGCCTGCGCCGGCATGATCCGTTCCTCGCCGGTGACCAGCGCGACTTCGGCGGCGCCCTTGATCGCCACGACGCGATCATAGACCTCGCGCGCCAGCAATCGCAGCGGAAAGCCAATCATGCCGCTCGCATGGGCGGTCAGGCGCTCGACCGCCAAATGGGTTTTGCCGGTGTTGGTGGGGCCAAGGACAGCCTTGACCGGCTGGGAGAAAGAGGGCGTCATTGTCTTGGGGCCAAGCTGGCATGGGCGGGCACGACGCGCAACAGGGGATCGACGGGTTGCGGCGATGGCGGGCATTTTTCACGATCGCGGGGGCAAAGGCCCGGCATATGCCCGCATCATATCGCGGCGGCGGACCGGTCCGTCGCAACGCGGGACGTTGTTCGACCCATTAAATTGACTTTAACGACCTTTCTTTACACACGGTCCTTCGATACTATCTTTCGGCAGCCGGTGCGAAGGGGGGCTGCCGGGCGGGGGTTGTTTCTTGTTCCAGCGTCACGAACCCATCGCGGGGATGTCCGGCAATGCGGCCGCCCTGACGATGTCGCAGGCGATCCCGCTGCGGCGCGCGGCGGCCGATTCGCCCGACCGGCCGAGCTGGCGCGACCGTCTGGCGCAGCTCGACCTTGTCCCTGACCTTGGCAGCAACATCGGGTCGGCCGAATGGTGGCGCGGACTGGCCACGCTCACCCTGCTTTGCGGAACCGCAATAGCGACCTTTCCGGGCGTCCGCCCGCTGACGGTGACGACCACCCCGGCGCTTGACGCCGCCGATTTCAACGAAGCGCGCGGCCAGATGATCGTCCCGCTGGCCTTCGGGGGCGATACGGGGCGCCACATGGCGGCGACCGACGCGGTCCGCCCGCTGACCCAGACCCCCGAACGGCCGCAGATCGAGCTCACCGCCACGCTGGGCCGCGGCGACAGTTTCGCGCGCGTGCTCGAACGTTCGGGCGTCGGCGGCGCCGAGGCACAGGCGATCGCCGACAAGGTGTCGGGGGCGGTGCCGCTGACCGACATCGCGCCGGGAACGCGCATCGACCTGATCCTCGGCCGCCGCGCGGCGCGCACCATGCCGCGCCCGGTCGACGCGCTGGCCATGCGCGCGCGATTCGACCTGCGCATCGAAATGGAGCGGGTCGGCGGTCAATTGGTGCTGCGATCGATCCCGATCGCGGTCGATGCGACGCCGCTGCGTGTTCGCGGGCGGGTCGGCGACAGCCTTTACCGCTCGGCGCGCGCCGCGGGGGCGCCGCCGCAAGCGATTCAGTCCTATCTGCGCGTCATCGGCCAGCAGATTTCGGTCGGCAGCGACATTCAGGCAAGCGACGAATATGACATCATCGTCGAGCACCGCCGTGCCGAAACGGGCGAAAGCGAAACCGGCAAGCTGCTTTATGCAGGGTTGATCCGCGGCGGCAGGCCCAAGGTTTCGATGCTCGAATGGCGGGCGGGCGGGCGGTCGCAATGGTTCGAGGCATCGGGCGTGGGGCAACAGCGTGGCGGCATGGCACGACCCACCAACGGCCGGATCACATCGACCTTCGGGATGCGGCGTCACCCGATCCTCGGCTATCGGCGGATGCACAGCGGCATAGATTTTGCCGGTGGCTATGGCGCGCCCATTTATGCCGTGACCGATGGCGTCGTGACGATGGCGGGGCGCAACGGCGGTTATGGCAATTATGTCCGGCTCAACCACGGCAATGGCCTTGGCACCGGCTATGGTCACATGAGCCGCGTCGCGGTGCGGCCGGGCCAGCGCGTCAGCCGCGGCCAGGTGATCGGCTATATCGGCTCGACCGGCCTGTCGACCGGTCCGCACCTTCATTATGAGCTGTATCGCAACGGCCGCGCGGTCAATCCGTCGTCGGTGACCTTCGTGACCCGTGCCTTGCTCGAAGGAAAGGAACTCGCCGCCTTCCGCGCGCGCATCCGCGAACTCACCGCGATCGCACCGGGCGCCGCGCTGACCCCGATCGCGCCGAAACAGGTCGAGCGGCCGAAGCTCGGCAGCCTCGCCGATGTCGCGTCGAAGCGGGCGGGCGGGGGGATATAAAGCCCCTCCCCTTCAGGGTAGGGTGCCTTGGTCGCTCCATTATCCATTTGCCCCGCGCCCGCTCCCGGCTATGCACCCGGCATGACCCACGCCGCATTCCCCGACCTGCGACTGCGCCGCACGCGTCGCACTGCCTGGAGCCGCGCGATGGTGCGCGAAACGCATCTGTCGCCGGCGAACCTCATCTGGCCGCTGTTCGTGTGCGACGGCGCCGACGCCCAGGAGCCGGTCGCGAGCCTGCCCGGCGTGTCGCGCTGGTCGGTCGACCGGCTGGTCGATCGTGCAAGGGAGGCCGCGGCCGCGGGCATTCCGTGCCTCGCGCTCTTTCCCTATACCCAGCCCGACCGACGCAGCGAGAATGGTGACGAGGCGCTCAATCCCGACAATCTCATGTGCCGCGCGACCGCGGCGATCAAGGATGCGCTCGGCGACGACATCGGGGTGCTCACCGACGTCGCGCTCGACCCCTATACCAGCCATGGGCAGGATGGGCTGGTCGATACGACGGGCTATGTGCTCAACGACGAAACGGTCGAAGTGCTTGTCGGGCAGGCGCTGAACCAGGCGCGCGCGGGCGCCGACATCATCGCGCCCAGCGACATGATGGACGGCCGTATCGGCGCGATCCGCGAGGCGCTGGAGGCCGAAGGTTTCGCTCATGTCCAGATCATGAGCTATGCCGCCAAATATGCCTCGGCCTTCTATGGCCCGTTCCGCGATGCCGTCGGCTCGCGCGGGCTTTTGACGGGCGACAAGAAGTCATACCAGATGGACCCCGCGAACAGCGAGGAGGCGCTGCGCGAGGTGGCGCAGGATCTGGCCGAAGGCGCCGACAGCGTGATGGTCAAGCCCGGCCTGCCCTATCTCGACATCATACGGTCGGTGAAGGAGCATTTCGCGGTGCCGGTCTATGCCTATCAGGTGTCGGGCGAATATGCGATGATCGAGGCCGCGGCCGCCGCGGGCGCGGGCGATCGCGATGCGCTGGTGCTCGAAACCCTGCTGGCTTTCCGCCGCGCCGGGGCGTCGGGGGTGCTCAGCTATCATGCGCTCCATGCGGCGCGGCTGATCGGCGCCTGATATCGTGACCGACACCGCATCGCCGCGGCGCTGGCTGTTCGTGCTGACGATCCTCGTCGGCAGCTTCCTGCTGTTCCTTGTGCAGCCGATGGTCGCGCGGATGGTGCTGCCCAGGCTGGGCGGCGCGCCCGCCGTGTGGAACAGCGCGATGCTTGTCTATCAGGCGTTGCTGCTCGGCGGCTATGCCTATGCACATTGGCTCGGCCGCTTCACCGTGCGGCGGCAGGCGACGATCCATCTTGCGCTCTTTCTCGTCGCCGCGCTGTGGCTGCCCATCGGCATCGCCGCCATCGCGCCGCCCGGACCGGGGCAGGAGGCGCTGTGGGTGCCGCTCCTGCTCTTTGCGTCGATCGGCCCGGTATTTTTCGTGGTCTCGGCGCAGGCGCCGCTGATGCAGCGCTGGTTTGCGGCCGATCCGCAGGCGGGCGATCCCTATTATCTCTATGCCGCCTCGAACCTTGGCAGTTTTGCGGGGCTTCTCAGCTATCCGGCGCTCGTCGAACCCAACATGCCGCTGGCGATGCAAAGCTGGGGCTGGACCGGCGGCTATGCGCTGCTGCTGCTGCTCGTCGCGGGGGCCGCGGCGGCGCGCTGGCGCGGCGGCGCCGAAAGCCATGCCGCCACCAATGCCGCCGAACCGCGCCCGACGCTCCGCCGCCAGCTTCACTGGCTGCTCATCGCGGCGGTGCCGTCGGGGCTGATGCTGTCGACGACGACGCACCTTACCACCGACATCGTCGCCATGCCCCTGCTCTGGGTGCTGCCGCTCGGCCTCTATCTGCTCAGCTTCGTCATCGCCTTTTCGCGTCTCGAACGGCCGACCGAGATCGTCACGCTGATCGCGCCGGTCATATTGCTGGCCATCGGCGGGCTGGGGCTGTTGAGTTCGGGCGGCGGGTCTTTGACGGTTGCGCTCGCCAGCCTCGCGATGCTTTTCATCGTTGCGGTGGCGCTCCACGGCTATCTCTATTTCCTGCGCCCCGCGCCGCAGCATCTGACGCTTTTCTATCTTCTCATGTCGGCGGGCGGCGTGCTGGGCGGGCTGTTTGCGGCGCTCGTCGCGCCGCTGCTGTTCGACTGGGTGTATGAACATCCGCTGCTGATCCTCGCCGCGGCGATGCTGCTGCCGCTGCCCGCCCTGCTCCCGTGGGACAAATGGCTGGGGCTGGAAGCAAAGACCGCAGCGGGCGTTGTTGCGCTGCTCGTCGCGCTCGCGGCCTTTGCGGCATGGCATATGGTCGACAACTGGACGGGTCGCGCCGATGGCGACGTGGCGCCATGGGGCATTGCGATCTTTGTCATTGGCATTCTGGTGAGCGGCTGGCGCTGGGCCTATGTGCCGGTGCTGGCGCTGTTGATGCTTGGTGTCGGGGGCTGGGACACGATTCAGGAAAGCTTCACCGGCGCGCGCGTGCGCAGCTATTTCGGCGTCTATACGGTCACCGACTATCCGCACGCCAACCAGCGCCGCCTCGCGCATGGCACGACGCTTCACGGGCTCCAGCGCACCGATGCCGCGCACCGCCGCGACCCGACCACCTATTATGGTCCGCAATCGGGCGTCGGCCTGACGCTGGCACAGGCGGAGGCACTCGCGGGTCCGAACGCCGCGATCGGCATCGTCGGGCTGGGCGCGGGCACGCTGGCCTGTTACCGCAAGCCGGGGCAGGACTGGACGATCTTCGAGATCGATCCGGTGATGGTCGACATTGCGCGCGACCCGGAAAAATTCACTTTCCTGTCCGATTGCGCCCCCGACGCGGCGATCGTGATCGGCGACGCCCGGCTTCAACTTGCCAAACAGTCGCCGCGGCGCTTCGACATCGTCGTCATCGACGCCTTTTCGTCCGACGCGATTCCGCTGCACCTGCTGACCAGCGAGGCGATCGGCATCTACGCGCGTGCGATGAAGCCGGGCGGCATATTGCTCGTCCATATCTCGAACCGCTTTTTCGGGCTTGAACCCGTGCTCGCGGCCGAGGCGAAGGCGCGGGGCTGGAGCGCGGCGATCCGCATGGACCCAGGCCCCGCAAGCGGCGGCGACTATGACGATCTGACCGCGTCGAACTGGGTTGCGCTCACCGCGACGCCCGCCCGGATGCGGCAGCTCACCGGCGGCGTGCGCCCGCGCGATCAGGCCTTTGCCGACGGCGCCTGGGTGCCGCTGGAAGCGCGCGCAGGGTTCGAACGCTGGACCGACGATTATGCCTCGACGCTGCCGGTCCTCATCTGGAAGAATATCATCGGAGGCCGCGACGAATGAACGACGTCAGCATCATCAGCGTCAACGGCAAAACGCCGCGGATAGACCCCAGCGCCTTTATCGCGCCCGGCTGCCGGATTATCGGTGACGTGACGATCGGACCCGACGTCAGCATCTGGTATAATTGCGTGCTGCGCGCCGACGTCAGCCATATCGTCGTCGGCGCGCGGTCGAACATCCAGGACGGCAGCGTCGTCCATTGCGATGGCCCGATGCCGCACCGGCCCCAGGGTTTTCCGACGATCATCGGCGAGGATGTGCTGATCGGCCATATGGCGATGGTGCATGGCTGCACGCTCGCCGACCGGGCGTTCGTCGGGCTGAAAGCGACGGTGATGAATGGGTGCCGCATCGGCAGCGACGCGATGCTGGCCGCAGGGGCGCTGCTCACCGAGAATAAGGAGATACCTGCTCGTGAATTATGGGCTGGATCGCCCGCGCGGCGGGTGCGCGAGATTGATGATGCACAGGCTGCCGGGATGCAGCTGGGCGTCGCGCATTATGTGACGAACGGGCGGCTGCACAAGGCGGCGGTGGAACAGGGGTAGATCGGAAGAAATCCGTTCGCATCGGGCAAAGCCGATGCCCGTCGATGGCGCACGACCTCCCGACGTCCCGGCTTTGCTCGACACGACCGGAAAGGAAAGGGCGCTCCGGTTTCCCGAAGCGCCCCTGTCGACTTACCGCGGCGGCGGCTCAGCTGAAATTCACCATCGCATAAAGCATCGGGATCGACAGCAGGGTGTTGGTCCGCGAAAAGATCATTGCGGTCTTTGCCGCCTTGGCCTTGGTTGCGTCATCGGCCTCGACAATGCCCAGCGCCTTCTTCTGGTTCGGCCAGATCACGAACCAGACGTTGAACGCCATGATCAGGCCCAGCCACATGCCGACGCCGATCAGCTTGTAGGGGTCCTGGAGCGCCAGTGCAGGCGCCAGATATTGGGCGTGGCCGGCAATGCCGATGCCCAGCAGAACGGTAAGCAGCGCCGCCCAGCGGAACCAGAACAGCGCGGCGGGCGCGATGTGCTTGCCGACCGCGGGCTTCAGCTCGACGGGAATCTTGGGCATCGTCGGTATCTGGACGAAGTTGAAATAATAGAGCAGCCCGATCCACAACACCCCGAAGAAGGTGTGCAGCCAGCGCATGATGGCATTGCCCGCGGCGACGCCATCCTCGAAATTCTGGCCGTTGAGGCCGAACATCACGACGATTGCAAGCAGCAGCCCCGCGCCCAGGACGGCGTGCAGATTACCGAAAAACTTGTCCATGGCATTTCCCCCATTATATCGCGGCGCCGCGTGCGACCCGGTGCCGGTGTCGCAGCTATGCCAGCGACGGGGGGCGGCATCAACTTTTGTCGGCGGCAGCCTCTTCGGGCATGGCGAGGCCGTTCTTCAGCATGACGGGCACCTGGCTCAGCGTGAAGAGGAAGGAAAGGGCGGTGACGCCCCATACCTTGATCGTCAGCCACAGGTCGAAGCTCATCTGTTTCGCCTGGATCAGTTCGTACATCACATGATTGGCGATGCCGAGCGCGGCGAAAAAGAGGCCCCAGTTGCGTGACAGGAGCAGCCAGCCCTTTTCGGTCAGCCCTTCCAGCGCCGACTGGAGCAGATATTTGAGCATGGGTTTCCCGAACCACCAGCCCCCGATCAGCATCGCGGCAAAGGCGCCATAGATGATCGTCGGCTTCATCACGATGAAGCGTTCGTCGTGGAACCAGATGGTCAGCGCGCCGAAACCGAGCACGAGGATGCTCGACATCCACAGCATCGGCGAAATCCTGCCGAGCTTCCATTTCGACGCAGCCATCGCGATGACGATCGCGACCATGAAGGCCGCCGTCCCCTTGATCGCCGCGGCTGTCGCCGCAAAGGCGCCATCGCCGTTCGACGACAATTTATAGGTCAGGAAAAAGACAAGCAGCGGCCCGAAATCGATCGCGAAATTGAGCCAGCCATGCTTGGCGGGCGGCGGCGCCGGAACCGGTTCGGGGCCGCTGGGAAGCACGTCGCTCATCTGATATTTCCTGCAATGATGCTGGCGATCTCGTCGGCGTCGAAGGGGCGCAGGTCCTCCATCGTCTCGCCGATTCCGATCGCGTGGATGGGAAGGCCGTGGCGTTCGGCCGCGGCGACGAGCACGCCGCCGCGCGCGGTGCCGTCGAGCTTGGTCATGACCAGTCCGGTGACCCCCACGACCTCGCGGAACACGTCGATCTGCGCCAGCGCATTCTGCCCCGTCGTCGCGTCGAGCACCAGCACGACGTCGTGGGGTGCCGCGGGGTTGAGGCGGCCGAGCACGCGCTTGATCTTGGCGAGTTCGTCCATCAGCTCGCGCTTGTTCTGAAGCCGGCCGGCGGTATCGACAATCAGCACGTCGATGCCGGTCGCGGTCGCCTGTTTGACCGCGTCGAACACGATCCCCGCGCTGTCGCCGCCTTCCGGCCCCGCCATGATCGGCACGCCGAGCCGTTCGGCCCAGACCTTCAGCTGGCCGATCGCGGCGGCGCGGAACGTGTCGCCCGCGACCAGCATCACGCCATAATCCTGTTCCTGGAACAGATGCGCAAGCTTGGCGATGGTCGTCGTCTTGCCCGACCCGTTGACGCCGATCACCAGGATCACCTGCGGGCGCGGAAAGGCGTCGATGTCGAGCGGCTCGGCGACCGGGCGCAGCACCGCGGCGATCTCGTCGGCGACGATCTTGCGCAATTCCTCGGTGCCGTCCGCGGCGACGTTGCGGCGCTCCGACAGGCGATCGCGGATGCGCGCCGCCATCGCGGGGCCAAGGTCGGCGGTGATCAGCGCTTCCTCGATCCGGTCGAGATCCGCCTCGTCGAGCCGCGCCTTGCCGGTCAGGCCCGCGAGATTCTCGCCGAGCCGTTCGGAGGTGCGGCGAAAGCCGCCGAGCAGCCTTTCGCTCCAGCTTTTGCCGGTCATGCGGCGATGTCCTTTGCTTGCGTGGGGGTGGCGACCAGGCGGTCGCCGTCGCGCGCCAGCAGGCGCACGTCGATGATGGTGCCGGGCATGGCGGGCGCGACCAGCGCCAGCGATGCGAAGTTTTCGGCGTGGCCCGTGATCCCGTCGCGCTCGACGAGCATTGCCGCGGTGCGATTGACCTGCGCGTCGAGCCAGCGTTCGCGGCGTCGGGCATTGGCCGCGCGCAGCGCCGCGGCGCGTTCGCGCGCGACGGCGCGGCCGACCTGCGGCATCCGTGCGGCGGGCGTCCCGGCGCGAGGGCTGTATGGAAAAATATGGCCGAAGACGATGTCGCAATCGTCGATCAGCGCCAGTGAATTGGCGAACATCGCGTCGTCCTCGGTCGGAAAGCCCGCGATCAGGTCGGCGCCGATCGCGATTTCGGGGCGCGCGGCCTTCAGCCGTTCGATGAGCCGCACGGCATCGGCGCGGCGATGGCGGCGCTTCATCCGCGTCAGCACCATGTCGTCGCCCGCCTGCAACGACAGGTGGATGTGCGGCATCACGCGCGGTTCCCCGCTCAGCAGCGCGAACAGCGCGTCGTCGATACGGTCCGGGTCGAGCGAGGAAAGGCGGAGGCGTTCGACCGGCAGCGCCAGCAGCGCCTCGACCAGCGCGGCCAGACTGGTCCCGCTGTCGTCGCCATAGCTCGCCAGATCGACCCCGGTGAGCACGATCTCGCGCTGGCCGCGGTCCAGCGCGGTGCGGGCGGCCTCGACGACCGCTTCGGTGGTCGCCGACCGCGCGGTGCCGCGTGCGAGCACCGTCGCGCAGAAGGTGCAGCTGTGCGAACAGCCGGTCTGGACGCCGAGAAAGGCGCGAGCGTGGTCTGGCCCCGATAGGGCGGGGGTGTAGGAAAGACGGCCCTTCGACAAGCTCAGGGCGAAATGTGCCGCAGATAGCTCGTCCCCCCGATCCGCTCGTGCTGAGCTTGTCGACGCACCGTTCCTGTCATTGTAGCTCTCGGCCAGCCCCTTGGCATCGTTGTGCACCACGCGCGCGCCCATTTCGCGAAAGCGCCCGGCCTCAAGCTCTGCCGCGCAGCCCGTAACGACGACCTCGGCGCCCGGCCGTTCGCGCAAGGTCCGCCGCACCGCCTGCCGCACCTGGCGCACCGCTTCGTCGGTCACGGCGCAGCTGTTGAAGACGATCGTGCCCGGTTTGCCCGCCGCCTCGACGGCCGTGCGAATCGCCTCGCCTTCTGCGATGTTCAGCCGGCAGCCGAAATTGACGACCTGAACGCGGTCGGCGAGTTTTGCCGTCATCCGAACCGCGCCCAATCGGTCTCGCCGTCGAACACCCGCGTCGCCGCGCCGCTCATCACGATCGGTTCGCCCGGCGCCCAGCGGATGACGAGGTCGCCGCCCGGCAGCGCAACGGTCACCGGCGACTGGACGAGGCCCGCCCGAACCGCCGCGACGGCGGTAGCGCAGGCACCGGTGCCGCACGCCTGCGTCAAACCCACGCCGCGTTCCCATACGCGCAATTGCAGCTGGTTCTCGCCGTCGAGGCTCGCGACATTGACGTTGACGCGCTCGGGAAACAGGGGATCGGTCTCGATCCGCGGGCCGAGTTCGTCAAGGCGTATCGCATCGGCCTCGGGCACGAAGAAGACGATGTGTGGATTGCCGACATTGACCGCGGCGCCATGCTCCAGCTCGTCCCACGCGACGGGCATGTCGCGCGTGTCCATCGGCATCGCAAGCGGGATATGCTCCCAGTCGAACACCGGCTCGCCCAGCGTGACTTCGGCGCCGCCGTCGGCCGGCGTGACGCGCAGCATCCCGCCCAGTGTCTCGATCACCGCGGGCTTGCCGAGCAGCGTCGCCACGCAGCGCGTGGCATTGCCGCACGCCTCGACCTCGCCGCCGTCGGCGTTGAAGATGCGCATCTTTACATCCGCACTGTTCGACGGTTCGAGCAGGATGAGCTGGTCGCAGCCGATGCCATGGCGCCGGTCGGCGATCGCATGCGCGCGCGCCGCCGTCATTTCGACGGCAGCCTCGCGCGCGTCGATCACGACAAAATCGTTGCCGAGGCCGTGCATCTTGGTGAAGCGATCCGCCATAGACCGCGCATGTAAGGGCGCGGGCGGGCGAAGTCTAGCGAGGCGCAGGCATTACGCCGTTTTGCGCAGCGGCTCTGTCTCGTCGGTGACAGGTCGGGCCGACGGCACGCCGACACCGCGCAGCAGGCCGCGGTCGGCGAGCAGGCGGTCGGTGTCGGCGGCGGAAGCGGCGCGGCCGAAATACCAGCCCTGGCCCTTGGCGCAGCCGAGCCGCGTCAGTTCGATTGCGGTCGCCTCGTCCTCGACACCCTCGGCGGTGATCGGCATCGCCAGGCTTTCGCCCAGCCGCACGATCGCAAGCACGATCGCCTGCGCATCGGGGCTGCCGCGCATCGCGGCGACGAAGCTGCGGTCGATCTTGATCCGGTCAAAGGGCAGCGCGCGCAGGTGCGACAGCGAACTGTAGCCGGTGCCGAAATCGTCGAGGGAGAGCGATACGCCCTGATTCTTGAGGCTGGTGACGATCGACCGCACAAGCGGCAGATTTTCGAACAGCGAGCTTTCGGTGATCTCGACCTCAAGCTGTGCCGCGGGAAAGCCCGTTTCGACGAGCAGCTTGGTGAGCTTCTGGCTGAACCAGGGGTCTTTCAGCTGTTGTGGCGCGATATTGACCGCAAGGATGATCGACGGATCCCAGCGCTTGGCGATCTCCATCGCGTCGCGGATCACGCTGAGCGACAATTCGCCGATCAGCCCGCTTTCCTCGGCGACCGGGATGAAGCGTTCGGGCGGGATCAACCCATATTCGGGCGATTCCCATCGCATCAGCATTTCAAAGCCGACGAGGCGGCCCGACGCGATGTCGACCTGGGGTTCGAAATGTGGCACGAACTCGCCGCGCGGCATGCCCTCGCGAATGCCCGTTTCGATCTGGTTGCGCACCTGCACCGCCATTTCCATGCCCTGTTCGAACCAGACATGGCGGTTCCGCCCTTCGTCCTTGCCGTGATACATGGCGATATCGGCCTGGCGGACCATGGTTTCCATCGACACGCTGGCGTCGCTCGCAAGCGCAATGCCGAGCGACGCGCCGATGCGAATCTGTTGCGCGCCGTGCATGATCTTGTTGTCGAGCGCGGCGACCAGTTCGGCCGCCAGCGCATCGATGTCGCTGCGCGCCGCGGGGTCGAATGCGATCATCGCGACGAACTCGTCGCCGCCGAGCCGCGCCTTGGTGGCGCTGGGCGGCAGCACGGCGGCGATGCGTTCGGCCGCGACTTGCAGCACGCGGTCCCCCGCGGCGTGGCCGTGAACATCGTTGACGGTCTTGAAATGATCGAGATCGAGCAGGAACAGCGCGACATCGCGTTTTTCGGCAGCGGCTTCGGCGATCATCCGTTGGCCCGATGCGAGCAGCGCGCGGCGGTTGAGAAAGCCGGTCAGCGGATCGGTGTCGGCCAGATAGCGCGCGCGCTGCTCGGCCTCCGTGCGCTCGCGGATTTCGCGGTTCAGATCATTGTAGCGACGCCAGCCGAAGAGGATCAGCGCGACATTGAGCACCAGCGCGGTGGCCAGCACGCGATCGGGTCCGCCACCGATGCCGATCAGCGCTCGCACAACGGCCTGCATCACGTTGCCGCCCGTGCCGATGAACAACAGGATCGCGGCCACAACAATGCCACCGGTGATGATATCGCGTTTGGCGCCTTCGCTGCGGTCGAGTGACTTTGGCGTCGAATACATATGAACTTGTCCTACCCTCGATCCGGCTTATGCGGGTGAAGCGATGAAATTTGGGTTAAGTGCGGCTCTATCCCTTGGCCTTGCCTTTGCGCGCTGCTTGCTGTAGGGCCGCGACGTCCGGGCGCATCTTGCGCCGGGACATATCGACATCCGCGACGGAAATCTGTCCACGGATAGCCGCTGGTTGGCGAGGTTTCGCTCACCGGCGTGTTTTGCGTTGCGGTCGTCAGAAGGGTTGAAAAGGCGCATGTTCGACAGTCTGAGCAATCGGCTTGGCGATGTTTTCGGAAAGCTCCGCGGTCGCGGCGCGCTGACCGAAGCCGACGTGCGCGCGGCGATGCGCGAAGTGCGAATCGCCCTGCTCGAAGCCGACGTCGCGCTGCCCGTCGTGCGCAGCTTCGTCGACCAGGTCACGGAACTCGCGATCGGCCAGAACGTCCTGCGCTCGGTCACGCCGGGGCAACAGGTGGTCAAGATCGTCAGCGACGCGCTGACCGAAATGCTTGGCTCGGAAACCGCCGAGCTGGACCTTGCGGTCGCCCCGCCCGCGGTCATCATGATGGTCGGCCTCCAGGGGTCGGGCAAGACCACCACGACCGCCAAGATCGCCAAGCGGCTGAAGGAAAAAGAACGCAAGAAGGTGCTGATGGCGTCGCTCGACGTCAACCGCCCGGCCGCGCAGGAACAGCTCGCCGTCCTCGGCCGCCAGATCGACGTGGCGACGCTGCCGATCGTCGCGGGCCAGCAGCCGGTCGAGATCGCGCAGCGCGCCATGCAGGCTGCAAAGCTTCAGGGTTTCGACGTGCTGATGCTCGACACTGCGGGCCGCCTCCACGTCGACCAGCAACTGATGGATGAAATGCAGGCGGTGTCGCGCACGGCGGACCCCGTCGAAACCTTGCTTGTCGTTGACAGCCTGACGGGCCAGGACGCGGTGCAGGTTGCGCAGCGCTTCAGCGATCAGGTGCCGCTGACCGGGGTGGTGCTCACCCGCATGGACGGCGATGCGCGCGGCGGCGCCGCGCTGTCGATGCGCGCAGTCACCGGCAAACCGATCAAGTTCGCGGGCACGGGTGAGAAACTCGACGGGCTCGAAATGTTTCAGCCGGCACGTATCGCGGGCCGCATCCTCGGCATGGGCGACGTCGTCAGCCTCGTCGAACGCGCCGCCGAAACCATCCAGGCCGAAGAGGCCGAGGCGATGGCCGCCAAAATGGCCAAGGGCCAGTTCGACCTCAACGACCTGCGCACCCAATTGAACCAGATGCGCCGCATGGGCGGCCTTGGCGCGCTCGCAGGGATGATTCCGGGGATCAAGAAGGCGCAGGCGGCGATGGCCACGGGCGGCGCCGACGACAAGATGCTCGTCCACTTCGACGCGATCATGGGGTCGATGACGCCGAAGGAGCGCGCGAAGCCCGAAATCATCAACGCCAAGCGCAAGATTCGCATCGCCAACGGGTCGGGGACGACGGTGCAACAGGTCAACAAGGTGCTCAAGATGCACCAGGAAATGTCGACCGCGATGAAGAAGATCCGCAAGATGGGCGGACTCAAGGGCCTCGGCGCACTGTTCGGGCGCGGCGGCGGCATTCCGGGAATGCCCGGGCTTGGCGGCGGCGCAATGGGCGGTGGCGGCCTTGGCGGGCTGCCCGGTCTCGGCGGCGGGGCGGTCCCGCCCGATCTCGCCAAGCTGATGAACAAGAAGAAATAATCCAGACAATCCTGTTTAGACTTAGAAGGAATTATTCATGGCTACTTCCATTCGCCTCGCACGCGGCGGTTCGAAAAAACGTCCCTATTACAAGATCGTCGTCGCCGATTCGCGCAGCCCGCGCGATGGCCGCTTCATCGAGCGCATCGGCAGCTACAACCCGCTGCTCGCCAAGGACAATCCGGAGCGCGTGAAGCTCGACACCGAACGGGCGAAGCACTGGATTTCGGTGGGTGCGCAGCCGACCGATCGCGTTGCCCGCTTCCTCGACGCCGCGGGCGTCAAGGAACGCGCCGCGCGCAACAACCCCAAAAAGGCCGAGCCCGGCGAGAAGGCCAAGGAACGCGCCGAAGAAAAGGCCGCGAAGCAGGCCGAGGCGGCCGAAGCCGCCGCCGCTGCTGCCGCCGCTGCCGAAGAAGCGACTCCTGAAGCCGCTGAATCGGACGCAACCGGGTCGGTGAAGAGCGAGGCGACCGCCGAGGCGGTTGCCGAAGCCGTCGCCGGGGAAGTGCCGGCCGACGCGACCGCCGAAGACGCGGCGGCGATTGCCGAGGAAGTCGCCGAGGGCGGCCCGGTCGCTCCCGAAGCCGAAGAAAAGGCCGAAGGCTAAACCCCTGTGGTCGCCGACCGCCCCGTCACCCTGGCCGCGATTGCAGGCGCGCATGGGGTGCGGGGCGAGGTGCGGCTCAAATTGTTCGGCGAAGGCGCGGAGGCCCTCCGCGCCTTTTCCGTTTTTGACGCGGGTGGCCGCAAGCTCACCCTGAAGTCGGTGCGTCCTGCCAATCAGGGCGCCGTTGCGACCTTTGCCGAAATCGCCGACCGCAGTGCGGCCGAAGCGCTGCGCGGCACGTTGCTCACCGTCCCGCGCGCGGCGCTGCCGCCGTTGGAGCCGGGCGAATATTACCACCATGACCTGATCGGCCTGCCGTGTGTGTCGACCGACGGCACCTTGGTCGGCCATGTCGCCGCGATCGACAATTTCGGCGCTGGCGATATCCTCGATATCGAAAAGCCGGACGGCAGGCGTTTCATGGTGCCGATGACGGAGCAGGCGGTGCCGACGTGGGACGCAACCGGGGTGACGGTGAACGCGGCATTCATCGAATAATCGCGCGGTCGCCGCGTGGCCACCGGCGCCGCGCGCCCACCTCGACGCCGTCAAAACGGTCCGGGGGCGGTGTGGCTTCCCTCGTTTCGCCGCACAATGCACTCCAATCGGCGGCGTGGCCCGTCAAGGCCCTTGCTCCGCGTCATCGGCTCGCGGAAAGGGCGAACCGATCACGCGGGGGCGGCTCATTGAAGGAGTAGGGTAATGAGTGCGGTTTCCAAAAGTCCGAAATGGCTGTTGCTGTTGACCATGCTGGTGGCGCCGACGACCGGCAGCCTCGCCGCGCAGGCGCAGGACGAAGGGGCAGAGGACGGTGTCATGGCCACTGTCTATGGCGAGCGGATGCCCGACCCGTCGCAGATGGCGAAAGGGCCAGAACTCGAAGGCATCATCTCGGCCCGCAGCGGCAACCAGATCCAGATCACGACCGCCGACGGCGCGAAAACCGTGGTCATCGTCAACGAGAATACGCGCGTGAAATCCAGCGGCGGCTTCCTTGGTTTGAGCCGCAACAAGCTTGCGACCGACGCGCTGCTCAACGGCCTGCCGGTGAAGGTCGACACGCGGCAATGGGCAGGCGGCCTGTTCGCCCGCGAAGTCGACCTCAAGAGCAAGGATTTGCGCACGGCGTCGATGATCCACACCGGCACCGACCAGCGCTTCGCCGAACAGACCGCGGCGACCGAGGCGCTGCGCAGCCGCGTCGGCGACATCGATCAATATAATGTCAAAAGCACGACGAACGTGAACTTCGACGTCGGCAAGGCTGCGTTGTCGGCGCAGGCCAAGGCCGATCTTTGCGCGACGGCGACGGCGGCGGATGCGATGGACAATGCGCTGCTGCTCGTTGTCGGCTACACCGATTCAACCGGAAGCCAGGAGTTCAACCAGAGGCTCAGCGAAAAGCGCGCGGGAGCGGTGGTCAACCATCTGCAACAGGCGTGCGGCTGGAAACCCTATCGGATGCTGACGCCCACCGGAATGGCCGAAGCCGATCCGGCCGCCGACAACAGCACCCCGGAAGGCAAGGCGCAGAACCGCCGTGTCGCGGTGAATGTGCTGGTCAGCAAGGGGCTGGACGGTCTGTAAGACTGGCGGGGCGGCGCTGTGCAAGGGACAGCGCCGCCCCGCTTCGCGGCGGGCCTTTGGGGGACGGCGCCCGCGATTCTCCGGTGTCGGGATCAGGGGGTTGGCACCCCCATCCGCGCGCGCAGGTTGCGGTCGCGAAGGTCGCGCCGCCGCCGCAGCCGCGATATGGCGCCGGCGATCCCGGCAAGGCAGCGGTCGAGATCGGCGCAAAGCGCTTCGTGACCGCTGTTCCAGTTCCGCATCCACATTTCATCCATCATCGTCTTGCTCCTGTCGGTTCGATGCCATGAAGATGCGCCTTTGCCGGCGCGAGCGCCAACTAAAGCTTTGCTATTCATCATAAGGTCAGCTTATGGTGACGCATGAACCGAATCCCGCCCCTTGCTGCTGTCCGTAGCTTTGAAGCGGCCGGACGCTTGCAGAATTTTTCGCGCGCGGCCCAGGAATTGGGCATGACGCAGGCGGCGGTCAGTTATCAGATTCGTCAATTGGAGGACCGGCTGGGTCGCGCATTGTTCGTGCGCGAAAAGGGACGCGTGCACCTGTCCGAAACGGGTCGGCGGCTGCTCCCCGCGATCAGCAACGCCTTTGCGATGATGAACGATGCCTTCGCGGCGCTGGGCAGCGACGAGGCCGATGTGCTGACAATCAACGCCGTGACCAGCTTTGGCGGCACCTGGCTCAGCGCGCGTATCGGCGGATTCCAGCTTCTTTACCCGGACCTTGCGGTCCGCATGTCGATGAGCAATGAACTGATCGATTTCGATGCCTCGAACGTCGATGTCGCGATCCGCATGGGGCGGGGTCAATGGCCGGGGTTGCGCAGCGATTTTCTGATGCGCCAGCATGTCGCGCCGCTTGCCTCGCCCGCCTTTCTCGAAAAACATCGCATTCGCGAACCCGCCGACCTGCTGCGCGTCGAGCGGCTGGCGCCCAACGACAGCTGGTGGGCCGATTGGTTCGCCGCCGCCGGGGTTGTGACGCCGATCGCGCCGTCGCGCCGCGGGATCGAACTCGACAGCCAGCTTCAGGAAGCCAGCGCGGTGCAGGCGGGTTTCGGCGTCGCGATGATGACCCCGCTTTTCTGGCAGGCGGAGATCGCCGCGGGACGCATGGTCCAGCCCTTCGACACGCTCCATATATCGGGGTTGGCGATGTGGCTCGTTCACCGCGAGAACCGCGTCGGGGTGCGCAAGATCGAGCGCTTTCGCGAATGGCTGCGCGCCGAGCTGGCCAAGGATCGGTACCTGCTTCCCAAGGCGCTGTGGGAGCCGCCGGACCAGATCGCCTCGACATAAGCGAGCGCAATGTATACGCACGATGCATATACGGCGATGAATGGTGACGAAGCGCAACGAAGTGAATGGGGAATGGCACGGATTCGCACTGAATCGGGTATCTGGTTCCGCCCCGTGGCTGAAATCCGGCGACAAAAGCCCGCGCAAGGCCAGGGTTTGCAAATCGGGAAAATCGCTGGCGGCGCGCGAAATATCTGCCGAATAGCCATGCCAGCATTGCGCTTGTCGTGAACCGCAATGACCCTCTGGTGTCGCGTGCCGGGACTGAGGGTCGAGAATTGGACGCTGCCTTGACCTTCACCGCCGTCCCTTTGACCCTCTATCCCGACATGTTCCCCGGCCCGCTGGGGCACAGCATGGCGGGGCGTGCGCTTGAGGCGGGAAGGTGGACCTGCGCGCCGGTGCAGATCCGCGACTTTGCTACCGACAAGCATCGCACCGTCGACGACACGCCGGCGGGCGGCGGGGCGGGGATGGTGCTCAAAGCCGATGTCCTTGCCGCCGCGATCGACCATGCGACCGCGGCCCATCCTGGGCTGCCCGTCCTTGCGATGACCCCGCGCGGCACCCCGATCACGCAGGCGCGCGTGCGCGACCTCGCCGCCGGTCCCGGCGCGATCATCCTCTGCGGCCGATTCGAGGGTTTCGACGAGCGCATCTTCGACGCGCGGCCGATCGAACAGGTCTCGATGGGCGACATCATCCTGTCGGGCGGCGAGATGGCGGCGCTATTGCTCCTCGACGCTTGCATTCGGCTGCTTCCCGGCGTAATGGGCGCGGCTTCCAGCGGCGACGACGAATCGTTCGAAAACGGTTTGCTCGAATATCCGCACTATACCCGGCCCGTCACATGGGAAGGGCGCACGATCCCCGAAGTGCTGCGATCGGGGGATCATGCGAAGATCGCCGCCTGGCGGAAACAACAGGCGGAAGAGACAACACGGTTACGCAGGCCGGACCTTTGGGAGCGCCATGAGGGCGCTCGGGACCGACCTGCCTCTGGCGCGCGGCAAAAGAAGAAGGACCAGGGGCCATGAACCTCATCCAGACGATCGAAGCCGAAGAAATCGCCAAGGCTGGCAAAGACATTCCGACCTTCCGTCCCGGCGACACGCTGCGCGTCGGCGTGCGCGTGGTCGAAGGCGAACGCACCCGCGTCCAGAACTTCGAGGGCGTGTGCATCGCGCGCTCGAACAAGGGCATGGGGTCGAACTTCACCGTGCGCAAACTGTCGTTCGGCGAAGGCGTCGAGCGCGTCTTTCCGCTTTATTCGCCCAACATCGACAGCATTACCGTCGTCCGCAAGGGCGCCGTCCGCCGTGCGAAGCTTTACTATCTGCGCGGGCGCACTGGTAAATCGGCACGAATTGCGGAGCGCCGCGATTACCGGTCGGAAGCCGGCGAAGGCTAAGGAGAGCTTTTCTCACCCAAAGCCGAAACAGCTTTCCAAAACGACCGGTTCGGCCAAGGGGCGGAACCGGTCGTTTTTCGTTTCACGGACAAGATAAAGGACAGTTTCATGGGTTACCGGATCGTCGTCGCGGGTGCGACGGGCAATGTCGGACGCGAAGTCCTCGCCATCCTCGCCGAGCGCGAGTTTCCCTATGACGAACTGGCCGCGGTCGCATCGCCCCGCAGCCAGGGCGACACGATCGAGATCGGCGACAGCGGCAAGACCGTGAAATGCCAGAATATCGAGAATTTCGACTGGACGGGCTGGGACATGGCGATCTTTGCGATCGGCAGCGAGGCGACCGCCATTTACGCGCCCAGGGCGGCCGCGGCGGGCTGCGTCGTGATCGACAATTCGTCGCTCTATCGCATGGACCCCGACGTGCCGCTGATCGTGCCCGAGGTGAACCCCGACGCCATCGACGGCTACACCGCGAAAAACATCATCGCCAACCCCAATTGTTCGACCGCGCAGATGGTCGTCGCGCTGAAGCCGCTCCACGATGCCGCGACGATCAAGCGCGTGGTCGTTTCGACCTATCAGTCGGTGTCGGGCGCGGGCAAGGCGGGCATGGACGAGCTGTGGAACCAGACGCGCCAGATCTTCGTCGGCGACGAAAAGGATGTGAACAAGTTCACCAAACAGATCGCCTTCAACGTCATCCCGCACATCGACAAGTTCCTCGATGACGGCTCGACCAAGGAAGAGTGGAAGATGGTCGTCGAGACCAAGAAGATCCTCGACCCCAAGGTCAAGGTGACCGCGACCTGCGTGCGCGTGCCCGTCTTCGTCGGCCATTCGGAAGCGATCAACATCGAGACCGAGAAGGAATTGTCGGCCGAGGACGCGCAGCGCATCCTGCGCGAAGCCCCCGGCGTCGTGCTCCACGACAGGCGCGAGGACGGCGGTTACATCACCCCCGTCGAATGCGTCGGCGATTTCGCGACTTTCGTGAGCCGTGTGCGCGAGGATCCGACGGTCGAAAATGGTCTCAACCTCTGGTGCGTCTCTGACAATCTGCGCAAGGGTGCGGCGCTGAACGCGGTGCAGATCGCCGAGCTGCTGGGACGGCGGCATCTGAAGAAGGGCTGAGGGCAGGATGCTGCGCCCCTGCCTTTGCCGGGGCGCAGTGGAATCAGCCTATCTCGACTTTGCGCGATACGAACGGGTAGGGTGTGGGCGTGCCGTCCGTGTCCGCCATCCCGTTCGCGCAGCGCCGCCTGATCGGCCTGCTCCTCGCGCTGCTCCTTATCGCGCAGATCGACCAGCCCTATCCCGAGGTCGCGCTGCTCCAGCATATCCCGACGATGCTGCTTCTTGTCGCGTCGCCGTGGCTGCTTCGCCGCTGGCCGCTGTCGACCGGGTCGGTCGCGTGCATCGCCCTTTTCCTGGCGCTCCACACGCTTGGCGGACGCTATGCCTACAGCAATGTGCCCTATGACGATTGGGCCCGCGCGCTGACCGGGGCGACGCTGTCCGACGGCTTGGGCTGGACGCGCAATCATTATGACCGGCTCGTCCATTTCGCCTTCGGCGGCTTGTCGGCGGTTCCGGTGGCAGAAGTCGCGCGCCGCTGGGGCGGACTGGGCGCGCGGGGCGCCATGCTGGCGGTGCTGGGCTGGGTGCTCGCCGTTTCGGCGCTTTATGAAGTGTTCGAATGGCTGCTCACCCTCGCCGCGGCGGGCGAAACCGCCGACCGCTATAACGGGCAACAGGGCGATATGTGGGACGCGCAAAAGGATATGGCGCTGGCGGCGCTCGGCGCGGTCGCGGGGCTGGCGATCGGGATGTGGCGACGGCCGAAAGGCTGATCCGTCAAAGCGCGCGTTTCGGGGTGAACAGCCGGTCGAACCCGTCGGGCATTCCTTCGACCTTTTCCAGATGCGGCCAGCGCAGCCCGCCGTGATAGGCGATCTCGACCGTGCGATAACGCCCGCCGCGCTCGACGAGCAGGCGCACCGGCGTCTTGCCGTCGGCGGCGGCGCGAATCGCGGCCTCGATGCGCTCGCGGCTGTAGCTCATGCCATCGACCGCGACGATCCTGGTGCCGTTGACGATGTCGGCGCGGAATGCCGGACCGTTCCACAGGATGCTGCCAGCGACGCCGTCCTTGTCGATCGCCAGGCCGAGCGAGTGGGTAAGGTCGACATTTTTGCCCTGCGCCATCCGGTCGCGGTCATAGGCGTTCGGCGTGTCGCGCCAGACGAGGCGGTAGCCCGCGCGCTCGATCCCGCCGGTGGGTGCCGGGCGGCCCGACGTCTGCATCCGGTCGCGCAGGAAACGCTCCCAGTCGTGAGGATGCACGGCGTTCAGCGCCGCGACGACATCGCCGAAATCATAGGTCGACTGCCCCCAATCACCCTCTCGCCCACCGAAAAAGGCGCGCGCGAAATCGTCGAGGCTCTTGCGGTTGTCGGTGGCGCCGCGGATCAGCATGTCGGCCTCCAGCCACATCAGCGACCCTTCGTTGTAATAATCCTCGGTCCGCGACCAGCTTGCGAAGGGTTTGGGCTTGCGCGCGGCGATGATCGGGTCGAGCGTCGTGTCCTCGACCGAGCGCCAGCTGCGCCCCGGCTGGACGCTGTAACTGGCGGCATGGCTCGCCCATTCGCCGAGAATCGTCTCCTTCGCCTGCATCCCCGACCGTCCCGCCAGCACCAGATCCCAGAAGCTTGTCTGCCCTTCGTAAACCCACAGCAGATTGTCCTGCATCGGCGTGCGGTAATCGGGGGTCCATAATTTGTCGGGGCGGCGATATTTGCCGTTCCAGCTATGCACCAGTTCGTGCGGCAGCAGTCCGCGTTCCCAGTCATTCTCGTCCCATTTGGTGAAATAATCGACCGCGCGGCTGTTCTCGCTCGACCGATGATGCTCGAGCCCGATGCCGCCGAGTTCGTCGGTAAGCGCCAGCAGAAACTCGTAACGGTCGAAATGGCGCACGCCGAACAGCGCGATCGCTTCCGACACCAGCGCCGCGTGGCGCGCGATATGGTCGGGGTTTGCCGCCAGATATTGCGGCTCGTCGGCGACAACGTTGAGCGTGACATTGTGGCCAAGGTCCCATTTGCGGAAATGGGCTCCTGCGAACATCGGGCTGTCGACCAGCACCTCGTAACTGGTCGGCGCATAGCTGTATCGGTTGCCGGTCGTCTTGAGTCCGTCGAGCGCCGCGACGCCGGTCCAGCCTTCGGGCAATGTCACCTCCAGCTGCACCGGGATATTCCGCGTGAAATATCCGGCGGGATAAAGGCTGACCTGTTCCCATTGCAGGTTCATCATCGCCGGGGTCACGACGACGCGGCCCTCGCTGCTGCGCGTCGGCGACAGAAAGTCGAACCCGACCTCGATAGTCTTGGCGCCCGCAGGCACGTCGATGTCGAAGGCGTAAACGTCGGTTGGCTGGCGGGTCCAGCTGAGCGGCTTGCCGCCCGCCGATGCCGTGAACCCCGCCATTTCGGCGATCGCGCCGCGCGGCGCATGTTTGCCGGGCAACCATTCGGGATAGAGGAGGGTCAGCTTGCCCGCCTTTGCCACCGGAATCGTCTGGCGGACGCGAAAAATGCCGCGCGCAACGTCGGTGGCATCGACGCGGAGTTGCATCGTCCCCGGATAGGGCTTGTCGGCGGGCAGCGGGATGGTGAGCGGCTGGGCGACCGGCTGTGGACGGCTGTTCAGGTCCTGCGCGGATGCGGCGGGGACGGTGGGCGCGGCAAGGAGCGCGGCGGCGGCGAATGCTGCTGTTTTCATGGGCTGTTCTTTAGGCAGGAAACGAGGGGGAGGTCCAGCCTCGCTCCTCTCCCCCTCAAGGGGGAGAAGGTTTGACGGCGACTCTTTGCCTTTCATCCAAAAACCATTAGACGCCGCCGCCATGAGCAAGGATAAGGCCGCGAAAATCCCGACGCCGCAGCCGGTGCGCGGCACGCAGGACATGCTGGGCGATGTCGCCGATCGTTTCGCGCATGTCGTCGAGACGTTCGAGCGTGTGCGGCGCCTCTATGGCTTCAAGCGGATCGAGGTGCCGGTGATCGAACCGACCGCGGTGTTCGCGCGATCCCTGGGCGAAACCACCGACGTCGTGTCGAAGGAAATGTATTCGTTCGACGATCGCGGCGGCGAATCGGTGACGCTGCGCCCCGAATTCACCGCCGGGATCGCGCGCGCCTATATCACGAACGGCTGGCAGCAGTTCGCGCCGCTGAAGGTTGCGACGCACGGACCGCTGTTCCGCTACGAGCGCCCGCAGAAGGGGCGTTATCGCCAGTTCCACCAACTGGACGCCGAAGTGCTCGGCAGCGACAGCCCGCTGGCCGATGCCGAGTTGCTGGTGTTCGCCGACCAGCTTTTGAAGCAGCTGGGGATCGCCGAAGGCGTGACCTTGACGCTCAACACGCTGGGTGATGCGCAAAGCCGCGAGGCCTGGCGCGCGGCGCTGGTCGAGCACTTCGAGGCACATCGTGGCGATCTGTCCGAAGACAGTCTTGCGCGGCTCGACAAGAATCCGCTGCGGATTCTGGACAGCAAAGACCCGCGCGACCGCCCGATTGCCGACAGCGCGCCCGACATCGACGCATTCCTCACCGGCGAGGCGCAAGACTTCTTCGGTGCGGTGACCGCGGGCCTCGATGCCGCGGGCGTCGCGTGGGAACGCAATGCGCGACTGGTGCGGGGGCTCGACTATTACCGCCACACCGCGTTCGAGTTCGTCACCGACCGGCTGGGCGCGCAGGGAACGGTGCTCGGCGGCGGGCGCTATGATGGGCTGATCGAAAATCTGGGCGGGCCGCCGACCCCGGCGGTCGGCTGGGCGGCGGGGATCGAGCGATTGGCGATGCTGCTGGCCGATGATGTTATCGACACGCGGCTCGACGCGGTGATCGCGGTCGAGGACGACTCCGAACTTGCGTTTGCAACCAAGGCTCTGGCGGCGCTTCGCGCGGGCGGCTTTTCTGCGGAGATCGTCGCGACGGGTTCGCCGCGCAAGCGGTTTGACAAGGCTGCGAAAATACCCGCGCGCGCGCTGATTTCAGTGGGCGTGCGAGATGGCAGCCGCTTCACGCGGAGCAAGACCGACGGTAGCGAAATCGCCGCCCGCGTGGATGCCCTTTTCCTTTCAATCGCCCCATGACCTCCGTTTCCGCCCGCCAGATCGACGCCATCATCGAACGTCACGCGGCCCTTCAGGCGCGTATGGCGACGGGCGACATGGCACCCGCTGATTTTGTCGCGGCGTCGAAGGAGTTTGCCGAGCTTGAACCCGTCGCCACCGCGGCGCGCGAAGTCGTGCGGTTGCGCGGGGAACTCACCGCGCTCAAGGAAATGCTGGCCGACCCCGAAATGAAGGCGATGGCGGAGGAGGAAATCGCCGCGATCGAGGACGCGCTTCCCGCCGCCGAGCACGAGCTGGCGGTCAAGCTGCTCCCCAGGGATGTCGCTGATGAGCGCGCCGCGATGCTCGAAATCCGCGCCGGAACCGGCGGCGACGAGGCGGCGCTGTTCGCGGGTGACCTGCTGCGCATGTACAGCCGCTACGCCGACACGCAGGGCTGGAAGGTCGAGATCATATCGGCGAACGAGGCCGAGGTCGGCGGTTACAAGGAAGTCGTCGCATCGGTCAGCGGGCAGGGGGTATTCGCGAAGCTGAAGTTCGAAAGCGGCGTCCACCGCGTCCAGCGCGTCCCCGTCACCGAAAGCGGCGGGCGGATCCACACCAGCGCCGCGACCGTCGCGGTGCTGCCAGAAGCCGAGGAGGTCGATGTCGCAATCAACGATAATGACCTGAAGATCGACATCTATCGCGCGTCGGGGGCGGGCGGGCAGCACGTCAACACCACCGATTCGGCGATCCGCATCACGCATATCCCGACCGGCCTTGTCGTGATCCAGCAGGACCAGCGCAGCCAGCACAAGAATCGCGCCAAGGCGATGCAGGTGCTGCGCGCGCGGCTTTACGACCTCGAGCGCGAGAAGATCCACAGCGCCGAAGCGTCGGCGAGGCGGTCGATGGTCGGGTCGGGCGACCGGTCGGAGCGCATCCGCACCTATAATTTCCCGCAAGGTCGTGTGACCGACCACCGCATCAACCTGACGCTCCACCGCCTGCCCGAAATACTGGAAGGCGCGATGGACGAGCTGATCGACGCGCTGATCGCCGAGGATCAGGCGCAGCGGCTGGCGGGGCTGGGTGACTGAGGTCGCGGCCGCGCTGCGCGAGGCGGCGGCGCGGCTGGCGGATGTGTCGGATACGCCGCGGCTCGACGCCGAACTGCTGATGGCCCATGCGCTGGGGATCGAGCGACAGGCGCTGCTGCTTGACCCGGCGCGCTTTGACGTCCCGGCGGGTTTCGACGCGCTGGTCAAGCGGCGCATGGCGCAAGAGCCTGTCGCCTATATCATCGGCTATCGCGATTTCTGGACGATCCGGCTGGCGATCGGCCCCGGCGTGCTGATCCCGCGGCCTGACAGCGAAACGCTGATCGAGGCGGCGGTCGATCATTTCCGGGCTGCACCGCCGCAGACCATCCTCGACCTCGGCACCGGTCCCGGCACGCTGCTGTTCGCGGCGCTCGCCGAATGGCCGACGGCGATCGGCGTAGGCATCGACGCCAGCGACATCGCGCTCGACTATGCCCATAAAAATGCCGTCCGGCTGGGACTGGAAAACCGGGTGCGCCTGATGCCGGGCGATTGGGCGGGCCAGGTGCAGGAGCCGTTCGACCTTATCCTCTGCAACCCGCCCTATATCGCCGATGACGAAGCGCTGATGCCCGATGTCGCCGACCATGAACCCGCGAGCGCGCTGTTCGCGGGCGCCGATGGGTTGGGCGCTTATCGCCGCATCATTCCCGACCTGCCGCGCCTGCTGACGCCCGGCGGCGCGGCGATCCTTGAAATCGGTCACGCGCAACGCATATCGGTGAGCGAGCTGGCCCGCGCCGCGGGGTTTGCCGTTGCCTGCAAACAGGATCTCGCTGGCCGCGACCGGGCGCTTTTGCTGACCCGCGACTGACCCGCGCACAAGAAATCGCTTGGTTTTGGCGGCAAAGCGCGGTAGGGGCGGCTCACAGGCCTGATCAGGGTCCCTTTGGCGGTGCGGCGCACCGATACTGGTCCGGCGGGTCTGCTTCCCAATTGCGATGCTCGTGCGGGACCGTGGGGTCCGGCGCAGGCGGTAAAGGGCAAGGCCGCGCACGAAGCGCGGACGCGACGCGCAAGGAGCGCTGTCGGCCAAAAGGGGTTGGCATAGCTATTAGCTTATCGACAGGATGTCTCAGTTGAACATGAACAACCGGCAGAGCGGTCGCCGTCGCGGCCGCAACAACAATAACAACAATAATCGGTCGCAGTCGGGTGGGCGCGGAGGCGTCGACCAGGCGAACCGCATCGACAGCCGGGCGCGCGGCAACGCCGCGCAGATGATCGAGAAATATCGCAACCTCGCGCGCGATGCCCAGCTCGCCGGCGACCGTGTTCTCACCGAATATTATCTCCAGTTCGCCGACCATTATTTCCGCGTCGTCAGTGATTTTCGCGCGCGCCAGGAAGAAAAGGCCGCGGCGAACGGACAGGAACGCAGCCACGACCGCAGCCGCGAGATTCGCGGGGTCGAGGATTTCGACGGCCATGACGACACCGATGGCGACGTCGAAGGCGACAACGGCACCGACGATCAGGGGGACGAGCGCAACGACCGCGCTGACCGCAATGACCGGAACGACCGTGGTCAGCGCGACAATCGCGGCAACCGCGAACCGCGCGGCGATCAGGGCGACGACAGCCGCGGTAACCGGCCGTCATCGCGTGGCCGCTCGCGCAGCCGCGACGATGCCGACAGCGGCAACGAGCGCGATGAGCGCGATGAGCGCAGCGATGACGACGCGCATGATCAGAAGGTCGAAGCCGAGCGCGCCCCGCGCGCGGCGCGGCGCCCGACGCGTCGGCCGCGACCGAACGACAGCGGCGAGACCGCCGATACCGGGATCGACACGGCGGTGCTGCCGCCCGCGATCGGGCGCAGCGAACGCCCCGCCGAAGCCGACAGCGCCGACGAAGCCCCCGCAGCCAAGCCGCGCCGCACGCGCCGCACGCTGGCCGCGCGGAATACCGACGTCGAGGCGGCCGAATAAGCGCGCGACTTCGCGCTGGCCTTTCGTTCGACATGCCATAGCCTCCCCTCGGCATGACCGCGGGGAGGTTTTACGTGTGCTTTGTCAGCGCTTTGCCTTCCGCTGATCGTCGCGGCAGGCGTTTCCCGATGCGTCGGCGCAGATCCGGCCGCGTGACGGTGACCCATGCGAATCCATGTCCGGCCGATGTCGAGACCGGCTTTCTTGTCGAAGACCATGACGGGCTCGATTCGCGGATACGGACATTGCCCCGCCGCATGGCTTGCTCAGCTGGAGCGCCCGCGTGCCCGCGAGCGCCAGCAGGAGGTTTCATTGCCGCCCGAAGCGGAGGATCAGGGCGCGGTCATTTCGCGGAATCGTCATCCCGGCCTGCGCCGGGATGACCGACCGAGGTGAGTTGACGCTTCAAACCGGCGGCAGCGGGCGGGGGCGGTGATTTTCGTCGAGCGCGACGAAGGTGAAGAGCCCGCCCGTCACCTTTTCCTCGGTGCGCCCGCCGTCGCGCGTCGCGATCACCTCGATCCGGATCGCCATCGACGTGCGCCCGCGACGCTCAAGATGCGCATAGACCGAGATGATGTCGCGCAGCAGGATCGGCGCGATGAACTCCATCGATTCGATCGCGACCGTCGCGACCGCCCCCTGCGCGATTCGCCCCGCGACGATGCCGCCCGCAATGTCCATCTGGCTCAGCACCCAGCCGCCGAAGATGTGGCCATTGGCGTTGATGTCGGCGGGGCGCGGGACGACGCGCAGAATCGGGTCGCGCGGGGCGACCGTGGGCGTGGATTCGGTCATGGTTTCCAATCCGGGTCGTTTTCGAACGGGTCTTCGATCGATTCGTCGTGGCCGCTGCCGCTCGACAGGAACACCA
>NZ_JABWGQ010000002.1:52500-115890 GCF_014595975.1 Sphingopyxis sp. LK2115
GATCCGTCGGCATCGAAGGTTAAATGGGAAGGGTATCACCGAAGTGAATATATAGCTTTGGTGAAGCGAACCCGGGGAACTGAAACATCTCAGTACCCGGAGGAAAGGACATCAACAGAGACTCCCGTAGTAGTGGCGAGCGAACCGGGACCAGGCCAATGCCTTCAATTCAAGTAGCAGAACACTCTGGAAAGTGTGACCATAGCGGGTGACAGTCCCGTATGCGAAACTGATGTTGAAGGATTTGAGTAGGGCGGGGCACGTGAAACCCTGTCTGAAAATAGGGGGACCACCCTCTAAGCCTAAGTACTCCTGTATGACCGATAGTGAACTAGTACCGTGAGGGAAAGGTGAAAAGCACCCCGATGAGGGGAGTGAAACAGTACCTGAAACCGAACGCCTACAAGCAGTAGGAGGGCCCTTGAGGCCTGACTGCGTACCTCTTGCATAATGGGTCAGTGACTTAGTGTAACAAGCAAGCTTAAGCCGTTAGGTGTAGGCGCAGCGAAAGCGAGTCTGAATAGGGCGACTGAGTTTGTTGCATTAGACCCGAAACCCGGTGATCTAGGCATGACCAGGTTGAAGGTGCGGTAACACGCACTGGAGGACCGAACCGTTCAATGTTGAAAAATTGTCGGATGAGTTGTGTTTAGGGGTGAAAGGCCAATCAAACCGGGAAATAGCTGGTTCTCCGCGAAATCTATTGAGGTAGAGCGTCGGATGAATACCTTGGGGGGTAGAGCACTGGATGGATGCGGGGGTCGCGAGATCTACCAATTCTAACCAAACTCCGAATACCCAAGAGTAATATCCGGCAGACAGACGGCGGGTGCTAAGGTCCGTCGTCAAAAGGGAAACAGCCCTGACCTACAGCTAAGGTCCCCAAGTCATCACTAAGTGGGAAAGCATGTGGGAATCCCAAAACAACCAGGAGGTTGGCTTAGAAGCAGCCATCCTTTAAAGAAAGCGTAACAGCTCACTGGTCTAAACAAGGGTTCCTGCGGCGAAAATGTAACGGGGCTCAAGTGATGCACCGAAGCTTAGGGTGTGTAGCAATACACGCGGTAGCGGAGCGTTCCGTAGGCTGATGAAGCGATCTGGTAATGGGTCGTGGAGGTATCGGAAGTGCGAATGCTGACATGAGTAGCGATAAAGAGGGTGAGATGCCCTCTCGCCGAAATCCCAAGGGTTCCTGCTTAAAGCTAATCTGAGCAGGGTAAGCCGGCCCCTAAGACGAGCCCGAAGGGGGTAGTCGATGGGAACCACGTTAATATTCGTGGGCCTGGAGGTGTGTGACGGATCTCGTAAATTGTCTGGCCTTATTGGATTGGTCAGGCTTTGAAGAGGTTCCAGGAAATAGCCCCTCCATTATAGACCGTACCCTAAACCGACACAGGTGGGATGGTAGAGTATACCAAGGCGCTTGAGAGAAGTCTCCTGAAGGAACTCGGCAAATTGCCTCCGTACCTTCGGAAGAAGGAGGCCCCACATTTGGGCAACCATTTGTGGGGGGCACAGGCCAGGGGGTAGCGACTGTTTAGCAAAAACACAGGGCTCTGCTAAGTCGGCTTCAAGACGACGTATAGGGCCTGACGCCTGCCCGGTGCCTGAAGGTTAAGTGGAGGGGTGCAAGCTCCGAAATGAAGCCCAGGTAAACGGCGGCCGTAACTATAACGGTCCTAAGGTAGCGAAATTCCTTGTCGGGTAAGTTCCGACCTGCACGAATGGCGTAACGACTTCCCCACTGTCTCCAGGAGATGCTCAGCGAAATTGAATTCTCCGTGAAGATGCGGAGTACCCGCGGTTAGACGGAAAGACCCCGTGCACCTTTACTGCAGCTTCAGAGTGGCATTAGGAAAGAACTGTGTAGCATAGGTGGGAGGCTTTGAAGCACTGGCGCCAGCCGGTGTGGAGCCATAGGTGAAATACCACCCTGTTGTTTTCTGATGTCTAACCTCGGTCCATGAAACTGGATCAGGGACCCTCTGTGGCGGGTAGTTTGACTGGGGCGGTCGCCTCCTAAAGAGTAACGGAGGCGCGCGATGGTAGGCTCAGGACGGTTGGAAACCGTCTGTTAGAGTGCAATGGCATAAGCCTGCCTGACTGCGAGACTGACGAGTCGAGCAGAGACGAAAGTCGGTCATAGTGATCCGGTGGTCCCGAGTGGAAGGGCCATCGCTCAACGGATAAAAGGTACGCCGGGGATAACAGGCTGATGATTCCCAAGAGCTCATATCGACGGAATCGTTTGGCACCTCGATGTCGGCTCATCACATCCTGGGGCTGGAGCAGGTCCCAAGGGTTTGGCTGTTCGCCAATTAAAGTGGTACGTGAGCTGGGTTCAGAACGTCGTGAGACAGTTTGGTCCCTATCTGCCGTGGGCGTCGAAATTTGAGAGGAGTTGACCCTAGTACGAGAGGACCGGGTTGAACATACCTCTGGTGTACCTGTCGTGGCGCCAGCCGCGCAGCAGGGTAGCTATGTATGGACGGGATAACCGCTGAAAGCATCTAAGCGGGAAGCCTCCCTCAAGATAAGATTTCACAGGACCGTGGAAGACCACCACGTTGATAGATCGGATGTAGAAGCGCGGTAACGCGTGGAGCTAACCGATACTAATTGTCCTATTCGCACTTAAGAGTCCCGCCATCAACGACAGGCCTGACAGGTTTGTCCGGAAATGACGGATGATTGATCAGACAGTATTGCAAGCTTAATAGCACGGGCATCGATTGAACCCTTTTGACCTACGCCGGCTTCATTGCTTGGTGACCATGGCGTCAGTGACCCACCCGATCCCATCTCGAACTCGGCCGTGAAACCTGACAGCGCCGATGGTACTGTGGCTGAAGCCCCGGAAGAGTAGGACGTTGCCAGGCATTGTGGCCGGCGTAAGGTCGAAAGAAACCCATTCACAAAGTCAGGGCGGCGTTGGCCGCCCTTTGCCGTTTTGGCGATCCTGCCAGGGATCGCCGGACTGGTTGACGCGGGATGGAGCAGCCCGGTAGCTCGTCAGGCTCATAACCTGAAGGTCGCAGGTTCAAATCCTGCTCCCGCAACCAACAAAAAGCCCGCCAGGTCGATGATCCGGCGGGCTTTTTTGCGTCTCGGGACTGGCTTTGCCCGGATCAATGGTCCGGGCGCAAGCAATCACGTCTCCGCCAGCCAGGCACGGCAGAAGGTGTCGACCGCGGCATCGACGTCTTCCGCCAGGCGGCTGAGATCGCGGCTTTCGGGAAGGCTCAGCACCGCGAACTGATATAGTCCCGACTGGCAGAGGCCCGCGAACTGTTGCACCGCGCGCATCGGATCGCCTTTGCGAATCTCGCCGCGCGCCATCTTTTCCGCGACCCAAGCGGCGGCGCGCGCCTTGCCCCGACGCGGCCCGCGATCATAGAATGTTTCGGCCAGATGCGGGAAGCGTTCCGCCTCGCCGACGACCAGCCGGTAGAGCGACAGCAGCGGCGAGGCGGCCAGCTTGGTCATCAGAATCATTCCGAAATTGCGGAGCACGTCGGCGACCGGCGCGTCGACCGGCAGGTCGACGGTCAGCGCATGGCCATGCCGTTCGACAATATCGTCGACCACCGCGGCGAACAGATCCTCCTTGGAAGGGAAATAGGTCCAGAGCGTCGTTTTGGAGCCGCCGACTTTGCTGGCGATCGATGACATGGTCGTTCCCGCATAGCCGTTGGCGAAGAACAGATCGCGCGCCGCTTCGACGAACGCCTTGCGGCGCGCGGCGGCGGCGTCGTCGGCAGCAGCCGTACTATCTGGTATCATTTTCGTTGACAACGCATCCTCCAGAGTTCATTGGCGCATGATACCAGCTAGTATTGTTGGAAGCCATGCTTCGTTCGATTTTTATTGCAACCGTCGTTTTCAGCCTGTTGGCGGGCTGCGCAAGCGTTCCCGACCTCGGCCCGAAGCCGGTCGCGGCGGCGCCCGAATCGCTCGCGTCGAACGTCACGCTGGCCGGAACCGGGGCCGCATGGCCGGTCGAAGGCTGGTGGCACGGCTTTGGCGATGCGCAGCTCGACGCGCTGATGGCGGAGGGGCTCGCGGGGTCACCCGACGTCGCCATCGCCGCGGCGCGCGTGCGTGCGGCCGAGGCGCTGGCGCAGCAGGCGGGAGCCGCGCTGTTGCCGCGCGTCGGCGCGGAAGCAAGCGCTGGCGGGGTTCGGCAAAGCCGCAACATGGGCGTTCCGCCGCAGTTCGTTCCCGAGGGCGTGCAGGACACGGGACATATCGCCGCGACCTTTGCCTTCGATCTCGATCTGTGGGGCCGCAATCGCGCCGCGCTCGCCGCCGCGACCTCCGACGCCCAGGCAGCGCGCGTCGATGCGGCGCAGGCGCGGCTGATGCTGACGACCGCCATCGCGTCGGCCTATGCCGATCTGGCGGGCTATTATCGCGCGCACGACGTTGCCAGTGATGCGGTGCGCGTGCGCACCGCCAGCGCCGACCTGTCGGGCCAACGCGCGCGCGCGGGTCTTGAAAACCAGGCGAGTGAGCGGCAGGCCGAAAGCCGCGCGGCGTCGGCTCGCGCCGATGTCGCCGCGCTCGACGAAGCGATCGCGACGACGCGCAACCGGATTGCCGCGCTCGTCGGTGCCGGTCCCGACCGCGGACAAAGCATCACCCGGCCGCAGATGAAGCGACCGGCGCTGGACCTTCCCACCGGCGCGGGGATCGACCTGATCGGCCGCCGCCCCGACATCGTTGCCGCGCGGCTGCGCGCCGAGGCGGCGGCGAAGCGCATCGACGTCGCCCGCGCCGATTTTTATCCCAACATCAGCTTGTCGGCGCTTGTCGGGCTGCAATCGCTCGGACTTTCCAGGCTGTTCGACGCGGGGTCCGAATATGGCAGTGGCGGTGCGGCGATCAGCCTGCCGGTCTTCGATGGCGGGCGGCTGCGGGGTCGCTATCGCGGCTCCCGCGCCGATTATGACACTGCCGTCGCCACCTATGACCGCACGCTGACCGGCGCGCTGCGCGAAGTCGCCGACATCGTCGCGGGCCGCGCCGCAACGGCGCGCCAGCTCGCCGGGCGCCGCGAAGCGCTGGCGGCCGCCGCCGAAGCGTCGAAACTCGCCACGCTGCGCTATCGCGCGGGCCTTGCCAACCAGATTGAGCAACTGACCGCGGAGGACGCCATGGTCGCATCGAGCCGCGCGGTCGCCGAGCTGGAGGCGCGCGAACTGGCACTCGATATCGCCCTGATCCGGGCGCTTGGCGGCGGATACAGGACCGACACCCCGACAGGAGACGAATGATGGCCGACGAAACGGCTGCGACCGAAACCGGCGCTCCCGATACTGCGCTCCAGATCAATGGCGCGCGGCGCAAGACGCTGCTCCGCATTCTTGCGCTCGTCGTGCTGGCGGCCGCGACCCTGTGGGGCGCCTGGTATTATCTGACGCAGGCGGGGCGCGTTCATACCGACAATGCCTATGTCGGCGCCGATTCGGCACAGGTCACCGCACTCGTTTCCGGCCCGGTCAAAGAGGTGCGCGTCAGCGGCACGCAGGCGGTGAAGAAAGGCGACATCCTCGTCATCCTCGACGATGCCGACCAGCGCATCGCCGTTGCCGACGCCGAGGCGGCGCTGCGCCTTGCACGCCAGCGTTACGGGCAGGCCGATGCGAATGCCGACGCGGCGCGCGCGCGCGTCGCCGCCCGCGACGCCGATGTCGCGCAGGCGCGCGCACGGCTGCGTGATGCCGAGGCGAGCGTCGAACGCGCGCGCGCCGATCTGGCGCGGCGCGAGAGTATCGCAGGCACCGGCGCGGTGTCGGCCGAGGAGCTGACCGCGGCGCGCGCGGCGGTCAAGCAGGCACAGGCCGCGCGCGACCTTGCCGCCGCGGCGATCGCCGCGGCCGAGGCGACGCGCGGATCGGCAAGCGGCGATCTTGGCGCTGCCGAGGCGGTGGTGCGCGGGACGACGGTGGACACTGCCCCTGAAGTGGCGGCGGCCGAAGCGCGGCTGGAAAAGGCGCGGCTCGATCTTGCGCGCACGGTCATCCGCGCGCCGGTCGATGGCATCGTTACCAACCGGCAGGTGCAGGTCGGCCAACGGATCGCGGCAGGCGCGCCGATCATGGTGATCGTTCCGATCGCCACCGCCTATGTCGACGCCAATTTCAAGGAAAGCCAGTTCGGCGACATCCGCATCGGCCAACCGGTCGAACTGACGTCGGACTATTATGGCGGCGACGTCGTCTATCGCGGCAAGGTGGTGGGCATCGCCGGCGGCACGGGCGCGGCCTTTTCGCTGATCCCCGCGCAGAATGCGACGGGCAACTGGGTCAAGGTCGTTCAGCGTCTGCCGGTGCGCATCGCGCTCGATCCGAAGCAGTTGAAGGAGCATCCGCTGCGCGTCGGGCTGTCGATGGAAGCGACGATCGACACGCGCGGCAACTGACATGGCAACTGCCGCCGCCTCCACCGCGATCGCCGCCGAGGCGCAGCCGCTTTCGGGCGTGCGGCTGCTCGTCGCCGCCTTTGCGCTCGCGCTCGCCAATTTCGTCGTCGTGCTCGACACGACGATCGCCAATGTGTCGGTGCCGCATATCGCGGGCGGCCTCGCTGTGTCGCCGACGCAGGGGACGTGGGTGATTACCAGCTATGCGGTCGCCGACGCGATCAGCGTGCCGCTCACCGGCTGGCTCGCCTATCGTTTCGGCACGGTGCGCTGGTTCCTCTATTCGATTTTCGGTTTCGGGCTGTTTTCGCTGCTCTGCGGCGTCGCGCAGACGCTCGACGCGCTCGTCCTATTCCGCATCCTCCAGGGCCTGTCGGGCGGGCCGCTGATGCCGCTGTCGCAGATCCTGCTGCTGCGCGTCTTTCCCAGGGAAAAGGCGGGCATCGCGCTTGCCATCTGGGCGATGACCACGACCACCGCGCCGATCCTTGGCCCCATCCTTGGCGGGCTGATCAGCGACAATTGGAGCTGGCACTGGATTTTCTTTATCAACCTGCCGGTTGTCGCCATCTGCGCCTTTGGCGTCGCGATGCTGCTCATGCCGTTCGAGACGCAGCGCGCAAAAGCGCCGATCGACGTCGTCGGACTCGTCCTGCTTATCGTGTCGGTCGGCGCGTTCCAGATCATGCTGGACACGGGCCGCGAGCATGACTGGTTCGGGTCGGCGTGGATCGTCACGCTCGCGATCGTCGCCGCCATCGGTTTCGCCGCTTTCGTCATCTGGGAACTCACCGACGCCAATCCGATCGTCAACCTGCGCATCTTTCGCTTTCGCGGTTTCACCTTTGGCACCGTCGCGCTGTCGCTGGGTTTCGGCGCCTTTTTCGCGCAGGTCGTGCTGACCCCGCTGTGGCTGCAACAGGTCGCGGGCTATACCGCGACCGAGACGGGTTATGTCGTCGCCTGGCTTGGCTGTTTCGCGGTGCTGCTTTCGCCGATCGCGGCGGGAACGCTGGGCAAGCTTGACATCCGCCTGACGGTGAGCGCGGGCATATTGTGGATGGCGACGATGTCGGTGCTGCGCGCCGGCTGGAACGCCGATGTCGATTATTGGACGCTGGCGCTGCCGCATGTGTTGCAAGGCATGGGCATGCCCTTTTTCTTCGTCGGCCTCACCGCGCTGGTGCTGAGCTCGGTGCCGGTCCGGGATCAGACGTCGGCCGCGGGGTTGATGAGCTTTCTGCGCACGCTGAGCGGCGCGATCGGCACGGCGGTCGCGACGACCGCGTGGGACGAGGCGGGGCGAACGTCGCGGTCGGAGCTGGTCTCCTCGCTCAACGATTCGGGCGGCTTCATGGCCTCGCTCGAACGCGCGGGGCTGACGCTCGAACAGGCGCGCGCGCTGCTCGACCGGCTCGTCGAGGTGCAGGCGCTGACGCTTGGCGTGATCCACATCTTCCTCGCGGCAGCGGTGGTGTTCGTGATTGCGGCGGCGAGCGTCTGGATGGCGCCCAGACCCAAGCAAGTCTCGATGGGCGCGGCGCACTAGGATCCTGACGCTGCGCCTCGCGGCTTGGGCTTCGGCGGCGACCATGCTAGGCGCGGCGCCATGTTGACGATCAACGGCCTTACCGTGCGGCTTGGCGGGCGCACCATCCTCGACCGCGCGAGCGCAAGCCTGCCGGGGCGGAGCCGCACGGGCCTGATCGGCCGCAACGGTGCGGGCAAATCGACGCTGATGAAGGTGATGATCGGCCAGCTCGAAGCCGACGAGGGCGGCATCGAAATGCCGCGCAAGACGCGCGTCGGCTATATCGCGCAGGAGGCGCCGAGCGGCAGCGCGACGCCGTTCGAGACAGTCCTTGCCGCCGACACCGAACGCGCCGAGCTGCTTGCGGCGTCGGAGGTCGAGCGCGACCCGCACAAGCTGGGCGACATTCACGAAAGGCTGATCGCGATCGATGCCTATACGGCGCCCGCGCGCGCCGCGCGCATCCTGATCGGATTGGGTTTCGACGAGGCGATGCAGCGACAGCCGCTCGACAGCTTTTCGGGCGGGTGGAAGATGCGCGTTGCGCTTGCGGCGCTGCTCTTTTCGAACCCCGACCTGCTGCTGCTCGACGAACCATCGAACCACCTCGACCTCGAAGCGACGATGTGGCTCGAAAGCTTCCTCAAATCCTATCCGGGCCAGCTCGTCGTGATCAGCCACGAGCGCGACCTGCTCAACAATGTCGTCGACCATATCCTCCACCTGGAGGGCGGCAAGGTGACGCTTTACCCCGGCGGCTATGATGATTTCGAGCGGCAGCGCGCCGAGCGCATCGCGCAGCTTGCGGCGGCGAAAGCGGCGCAGGATGCGCAGCGCGCCAAGCTTCAGGATTATGTCGCGCGCAACAGCGCGCGCGCCTCGACCGCCAAACAGGCGCAGTCGCGCGCCAAGCAGCTCGCGCGGATGCAACCGATCGCCGCGGTCGCCGAAGACCCCGGCCTTGTCTTCGATTTCCCCAGCCCCGACGCGCTGAAGCCGCCGCTGATCACGCTCGACCTTGCGAGCGTCGGCTATGCGCCGGGCAAACCGATCCTGACACGGCTCAACCTGCGCATAGATCCCGACGATCGCATCGCGCTGCTCGGCCGCAACGGCAATGGCAAGACGACGCTCGCGCGGCTGCTCGCGGCGCAGCTGGCGCCGATGGACGGTGCCATGGCGGCGTCGGGCAAGATGCGCGTCGGCTATTTCACCCAATATCAGGTCGAGGAACTCGACGGCAGCGACACCCCGCTGGGCCATATGACGCGCGTGATGGCGGGCAAGACGCCGGGCGCGGTGCGCGCGCAACTGGGGCGTTTCGGCTTCACCGGCAACAAGGCGACGACCGAGGTCGGCAAGCTGTCGGGCGGCGAACGCGCGCGGCTCGCGCTCGCGCTGATCACGCGCGACGCGCCGCATCTGCTGATCCTTGACGAACCGACCAACCACCTCGACGTCGATGCGCGCGAGGCGCTGGTGCAGGCGCTCAATGGCTTCGACGGCGCGGTGCTGATCGTCAGCCATGACCGCCATATGCTCGAACTTACCGCCGACCGGCTGGTGCTTGTCGATGGCGGCACCGCGCGCGAGTTCGACGGCAGCCTGGACGATTATGTCGCCTTTATTCTGGGCAAATCGGCGGCGAACGACGATGCAAAGCCCGCCGCAAAGCCGAGGGATGCGAAAGCCGCGCGGCAGGAAGCGGCGAAGGCGCGCGAGGCGCAGGCGGAGCTGCGCAAGAGTGCGAAGGAACTGGAGGCCAGGGCCGGAAAGCTCGCGCAGCAGATCCGCGCGATCGACCGCGCGATGGTCGACCCTGCCAGCGCCGAACCCGCACTCGCGAAACTGACGATGGGCGAGCTTGCCCAGCGCCGCGGCAGGCTGGCGGCCGAGCTGGAGGCGGCCGAGGCGGCGTGGATGGACGCGCTGGAGGCCATCGAGACCGCGGCGGCCTGAGTGCTTCCCGTCGCCCCCGCTTTCGCGGCGGCGACGGCTTGCCTTGAATGCGGTCAGCATTGACTCGCCCCGCGCATTCCATCATAATAGTTTCAATTGAAACCATATGAGGGAATGACCATGGCCGACCTGTTCGAAAACCCGCTGGGCCTCGACGGCTTTGAGTTCGTCGAGTTTTCGGCGCCGGAAAAGGGCATTCTCGAACCCGTGTTCGAACGCATGGGCTTTACCCGCATCGCGCGGCACCGCTCGAAAGACGTGCAATTGTGGCGCCAGGGCGACATCAATCTGATCGCCAACTACGAACCCCGCTCGCCCGCCGCCTATTTCGCCGCCGAGCACGGCCCGTCGGCGTGCGGCATGGGATGGCGTTGCCGCGACGCGGCCAAGGCCTATGTCGAGGCCATCGAGCGCGGCGCCGAGCCGGTCGAAACCACGCCCGGCCCGATGGAACTTCGCCTGCCGGCGATCCGCGGCATCGGCGGTTCGATCATTTACCTCATCGACCGTTATGGCGACGACCTCAGCATCTATGATATCGACTTCGTTTACGAGGAGGGCGTCGATCGCCATCCGGTCGGCGCGGGGCTGAAGCTGATCGATCATCTGACGCACAATGTCTATGGCGGCCGCATGGCGCATTGGGCCGCTTTCTATGAGCGTATCGCCGGTTTCCGCGAGATCCGCTATTTCGACATCAAGGGTGAATATACCGGGCTGACGTCGAAGGCGATGACCGCCCCCGACGGCAAGATCCGCATTCCCCTGAACGAAGAAGGCGCAGGCGGCGGCGGCCAGATCGAGGAATATCTGCGCGCCTATAATGGCGAGGGCATCCAGCACATCGCCTTTGCCTGCGACGATCTCTATGCCGCGTGGGACAGACTGAAAGCGCTTGGCAACCCGTTCGCGCCGTCGCCGCCCGAAACCTATTATGAACTGCTCGCCGAACGCCTGCCTGGCCATGGCGAGCCGGTCGACGAACTGAAATCGCGCGGCATATTGCTCGACGGATCGACCGCCGAGGGCGACCCGCGCCTGCTGCTCCAGATTTTCGGCCAGACCGTCATCGGCCCGGTCTTTTTCGAGTTCATCCAGCGCAAGAAGGACGAGGGGTTCGGCGAGGGTAATTTCACCGCGCTGTTCAAGTCGATGGAACTCGACCAGATCCGCCGCGGCGCGCTCAACGTCGAAGCGGAGCCCGCCGAATGACGAGCCCGATCAAACTCGGCGGCGTCCACCACGCCGCCTATCGCTGCAAGGATGCGAAGGAAACGGTCGAATGGTATGAGTCCATGCTGGGCATGACCTACACCACCGCCTTTGCCGAGGATCATGTGCCGTCGACCGGCGAATATGACCCCTATATGCATGTGTTTCTCGATGCCGGGAACGGCAATATCCTCGCTTTCTTCGAACTGCCGAACCAGCCCGACATGGGCCGCGACGAAAATACGCCGAAGTGGGTGCAGCATCTGGCGTTCAAGGTCGGCAGCTATGACGAGCTCGTCGCGGCGAAGGCGCATCTGGAAGCGAACGGCGTCGACGTGCTCGGCCCGACGCACCATGGCATTTTCAAGTCGATCTATTTTTTCGACCCCAACGGCCACCGCGTCGAGCTGGCGTGCGACATCGGCACCGACGAACAATATGCCGAACTGAGACGGGTCGCGCCGCTGATGCTGGAGGAATGGAGCCGGACCAAAAAGGCCCCGCGTCACGCCGACTGGCTGCACCAGGCGGCGAACGAATAGCGCTGAAGGCAGCAAAGAATGCGCCGGGATCGCCGCATGGCGATCCCGGCACGGCTCCCGCCAGGGACGAGGGGAGCATGGGGCAGCGATAGCGTCCGTGCGAAGCGGCTGCCGGATCGTCAGCGCCTGACGATGGTGATGGTCGCCGCGGCGGCGACCTCGATCCCTGCCTGCCGCGCCGCAATCAACTCGCGTCCGGCTTCGCGCCCGTCGGTCAGGGCGGTGTCATAGCACCGCTCGACCGATATCTTGCGAGCCAGCGATTCGGGATCGGGTCGCACGTCGCACACCGACCGGGCGGCGGCGCGAGAATCGCTGGCCCGACTTCTGCCGCGAACCGGGCCTGCGCTACGATTGTCGGCGCGAGGCGGCCCGGCTGGTCGATGCCGCGCGGTCCATCAATGCCGGAAGTGCCGCATCCCGGTGAACAGCATCGCGAGTCCCGCATCATTCGCCGCCGCGATCACTTCGTCGTCGCGGATCGATCCGCCCGGCTGGATCACGCAGGTCGCGCCCGCCTCGACCGCGGCGAGCAGCCCGTCGGCAAAGGGGAAGAAGGCGTCGCTTGCCACCGCGCTGCCGACGGTGCGCGGGCTTGCCCAGCCGTGGCTCTCGGCCGCCTCGCGCGCCTTTGCCGCGGCGATCCGCGCGCTGTCGCGGCGGTTCATCTGTCCCGCGCCGATGCCCGCGGTCGCGCCGCCCCTGGCATAGACGATCGCGTTCGATTTTACATGCTTGGCGACGGTCCAGGCGAACAGCGCGTCGGCCAGTTCTTCCTCGGTCGGCGCGCGCGCGGTCACGACCTTGAGGTCGGCGCGCGAGATGCGGCCATTGTCGCGGCTCTGTGCCAGCCAGCCGCCCGCGATCGTCTTCATCATCAACCCGCCGCGCGCCGGGTCGGGCAATTCGCCCGTCAACAGCAGGCGGAGGTTCTTCTTTTTGGCGAAGATCGCGCGCGCGTCGGCGTCGGCGTCGGGGGCGCAGACGACTTCGGTGAAGATCGCGCTGATCGCTTCGGCGGTCGGTCCGTCGAGCGGCCGGTTGACGGCGATGATGCCGCCGAATGCCGATACATCATCGCATTTCAGCGCCGCGTCATAGGCTTCGGCCAGGCTGGCGGCGGTGGCGACACCGCACGGATTGGCATGTTTGACGATGACGCAGGTCGGATCGGCATCCCGAAACTCGGCGACGAGTTCAAGCGCGGCGTCGGCGTCATTGATATTGTTATAGCTCAGTTCCTTGCCCTGCACCTGTTCGGCTTGCGCGATGCCGCGCGCCGACGGGCCAGCGGGCAGATACAGCGCCGCTTTCTGATGCGGGTTTTCGCCGTAGCGCAGCTCGCAATCGAGCTTTGCGGTCAGCGGCAGCGTGTCCGGGAACAATTGGCCCTGGTCGGCGAAAGCGAACCAGCTCGCGATCATCCCATCATAGGTCGCGGTGTGCGCGAAAGCGGTCGCGGCGAGCCGCTTGCGCAGGTTCAGCGTCATGGCGCCGCCGTTGGCGTCCATCTCGGCGATCAGTGCGGCATAATCTTGCGGTTCGGTGACGATGCCGACGAATGCATGGTTCTTGGCCGCCGAGCGCACCATCGCGGGGCCGCCGATGTCGATATTTTCGATAATTTCGTCCCGCGCAGCACCCTTCGCCACCGTCGCGGCGAAGGGATAGAGGTTGACGACGACCAGGTCGATCGCGCCGATGCCGTGCGCGTCCATCGCGGCGACGTGTGCCGCATCACCGCGCACCGCGAGGATGCCGCCGTGGACGGCCGGGTGCAGCGTCTTGACGCGCCCGTCCATCATCTCGGGAAAGCCGGTGAGGTCGGCGACGTCGAGCACGCTATGACCCGCCTCGCGCAATGCTTTCGCCGTGCCGCCGGTCGATACCAGCTCCACCCCGTGGCGGACGAGCGCGGCGGCCAGCTCGGCCAGCCCTGCCTTGTCGCTGACGGACAAAAGCGCGCGGCGGACGGGAATCAGGTCGGTCATGGGAAGGCGGCCTTTGAAGACGGGAAAGACGCGGCTCCCCTAGGCGCGTGCGCGAGCTATCGCAAGCGTGGTCGGCCCATAAATGCGCCGTGCCCCCGCGAAGGCGGAAAGACCATCACCTGCCGGTTGAAAAAAATGGAACCAACCGGACACGGGTTGCGCCTTTGCGGGAGCGCGCCCGTTTCATGACGCGGCGCCCTACAGCCCCAGCGCCGCCGCGATCCGGTCCCAGCGCACCAGCTTGAAGTTCTGCGCCCTTGGCGTGTTGTCGCCGTCCTGCGCGATGAAGATGCCGTCGGGGAAGGCGGGGCCGAAATGGCCCGCGACCGCTTCGATCCCGTCGGTTTCGCTCGTCGCGCCGAACTGGCCCGCCGCAACGGCAAAGCGGCCGACATATTCGACCGACGGCAGGCGAAACACCGCATAGGCATTGTCGCCCTGGCTTGACGCGATCAGATAGCGCTGACCCTTGTGGTCGATCGTCGCCAGCCCTTCGAGGTCGGCGACGAGCCGCTGATTGTCGATTGGCGCGACCAGGCGCGCCGCTGCGCCCTGGCCCTGTTGCTTCAGTTCCCACAATCCGCCGATTTCTTCGCCGACATAGAGCGTGTCGCCGTCGAAGACGCAGCCTTCGGACTGGGTCGGGATCTTATACTGCCATTGCACGGCAAAGCTTGGCGTCCCGTCGATGGTCAGTGTGCCGACGCGCACCGTGCCGTCCTTGACGATCAGCGCCGCGGTGATCGGTTCGCCCGGCGCGCCCTTCTTGACGCACAGGCCATAGGCTTCGCCCGGTCCCGCCGCCGCGCGACCGAGCGCGGCGACCGCGGGCGTCGCGCCGTCGAGGCGAAAGGCCGCGAGATGCGCGTTGACGCCGTCGTTGCGGTCGCTCGCGACGATGATGTCGCCCGCCACGTCGACATTGTTGACCAGTCCGGCCCTGATGAAGGCGACATCCTTGCCGGCAAGGTCATAAACGTGCAGCCCCGCCTTCTTGTCGGTCGCGATAATCAGCGCGCGGCCGGGATCGGCGGGATCGATCCAGACCGCAGGATCGTCGGCGGCATCGGCGCGGCCTGTGCCGACGGGCTGCGTCTCGCCGCTCGCGGTGACCTGCACCGGCGGCAGGCCGGTGATGACCGGGCCGCTCGCGGCGCAAGCGGCGAGCAGCGTGGCAAAGACGAACGAAGTCAACAGCTTCGCCTGGCGGGTTGCGGTCATGGTGGTTCCCCTCGTCACATCGGCGTCAGATCGGCGCAGCCCCGCGCCCGGTCGGTCCCCTTTCAGCAAAGCGCGCCCGCGTCAATTGCACAATATTTCCGTCACTTAACTGTCTCTAAAGTGTCATTTGACTCGCCGCAAACTGTCACACGCCGCCCCTAGACGGCCGGCAACCACAAGGGGGGTCTCGTCAAAATGATTCGAACTTTCAGCCTGCGTTCCACCGCCGCTCTCGCCATCGTCGCCGCGCTTGCCGCCGCCCCCGCCGCGGCGCAGCAGACGCCCGCCGACACTGCGCCGATCCAGCGCGACGACGGCGAAATCACGACCTCGCAGGACATCGTCGTGCTTGGCAGCGTCGGCTATCGTAATCGCAGCGACGCGGCCGAGCCCATCCTTTCCTATGACAGCGAATTTTTCCAGCGCTTCGAGCCGTTGACGGCGGGCGACGCGCTGAAGCGCGTGCCGTCGGTGACCTTCCTGTCGGACGTTATCGAAAGCGATGGGGCGCGGCTGCGCGGCCTGCCGCCGGGCTATACGCAGATCCTGATCAACGGCGAGCGCGTGCCCGGCAATGCGTCGGACCGCAGCTTCTTTCTCGACCGTATCCCCGCCGAGCTGATCGACCGCGTCGAGATCGTCCGCTCTTCGTCGGCGCGCCGCACCGGCGACGCGGTGGCGGGCACGATCAATATCGAATTGCGCGACGGTTATGCGCTCGACGGCGGTTATGTCCGCGCGGGCGCGCTCTATTACGATGACGAGGAGCTCGAACCGAGCCTCGGCCTCGTCTATGGCGGCCAGGTCGGGCCGGGCCGCCTGCTGATCGGCCTCAATTTTCAGGGGCGCCACAATCCCAAGAAGAAATTCTCGCTCCGCTATGGCGATTCGCCTGAGAATGATCCCGATTTCGCGACCAACGAGTTCGACAATCGCGAGGATCAGACCGACACGCGCGACGGCAAGGATTATTCGGCCAACGCGAGCTATGAAATCGACGGCGAAACCACCGATTTTCGCCTGAGCGGCTTTTTCGTCCGCACCGACCGCTTCGAAAGCGAGCGCAGCTTTGAATATGACGATCCGGTTGCGGTGAACGGACCGTTGCCGACGGGCAATCTGCTCAGCGACAATGCCAACGACAATGACATCGACCAGCAGAATTACAGCATCGACGCCAAATTGTCGCACCAATGGTCGCTCGGCAAGACGACGTTGCGCGTCGGTTTCGCGCGCTTCGACGACGAACAGAGCGAAAGCGAATATCAGATCGAGTTCAACGACGAGGGTGACGATCCCGAGTTCGAGCAGGAGTTTTTCACCACCGACATCGCTGACAAGGAGTTTTCGGTGAAGCTCGACCATGCGTTCGAGCTGGGCGGCGATACGCAGCTGGTCGTCGGCGGCCTGTATCAGGACAAGGATCGCCGCACCGCGATTCTTGAAACCGACGATGATGCGGAGTTCCCCGGGCTGGAGGGCCGCTACGACCAGTTCCGCAATAATCCGGCCGAGCTTGTGGCTCCGTTCGGCGAGCTCGAACCCGCCGACGGCGGGGTGAACAGCATCGAGGAGCGCCGCCTCGACGCTTTCGCGCTGGTGCAGGGCAAGTCGGGCGGGCTGACGTGGGAGGCGGGCATCCGCTATGAAACGACGCGCTTCGACATCACCGACTTTACCGAAGCCGCCGCGGTGCCGACACAGCGCAACGAATATGAAAAATGGTTGCCGTCGGCGTCGATCAAGTTCGATCTGACCCCGCGCGACCGCATCACCGCGTCCGTCGCGCGCACCAATCGCCGCCCCGATTTCAACTTCATCTCGCCGGCGCTGCTCGAAGAGGAAGTGGGCGACAGCGACCTGCTCGGCAATCCGCAACTCGGCCCCGAAACGGCGTGGGGCTTCGACCTCGGCTATGAGCGGCGCATCGGCCGCACCGGGGTTGTCGGGATCAATGCCTTCTACCGCGACGTCACCGACCTTATCGAGCTCACCAACACCGGCGAAGAGGGATCGGAAGGCGCGGGCACCTTCGTCTACCAGCCGCAGAATGTCGGCGATGGCAAGGTGTGGGGTGTCGAGTTCGACCTGTCGACCGACCTTGCTTTCCTCGGCCTGCCCGACACCGGCATTTTCGGCAATATCTCGTGGCTGGACAGCGAGATCACCGATTTTGCGGGCACGCGCCGGTTCAATGGCCAGTCGGACTATGTCTACAACATCGGCTTTATCCAGGACATTCCGGCGTGGGGTGTGGCGTTCGGCGCGACGCACCGCAAACAGGGCGCGGCCTATGACCGCGTCATCAGCGAAGAAGTGCGCACCACCTATGGCGCCGACCTTGAAATCTTCGTCGAAAAGCGGATCGGCAGCAATTTCACCATCCGGGCGGTCGGTTCGAACCTTTTGAACGGCGCCAAGCGCGAGGTGTTCAACAAGTTCGACAATCTCGAAGACCAGCTCGACCGCGATTTCGATGAATATGAGCTCGAAAGCGAAAAGGCCGGGCCGGTGTTCCAGCTGATGGCGCGATACGCCTTTTAGAGCGGCGAGCGGTTAAGCAGCGCCACCGTCCCGTTCGACAAGAACGGAATCGAAGCGTTGCCCATCTGGCGCACGATGCCCAAAGGTTCGGCAGCCGACGCTCAGTCCCTGGGGCGTCGGCTGCTGTTTCGCTGATCGTCCTTGCCCCGCTTCGCTCGCACCGACGGGCAAAGCTATCCGATATGCTTGAAAATCCACCCCACGCTTGCCCCGCCCGCCGGTGCGGTGCCGGTGATGACGAGCTGTTCGGTCGGGTGCGGGCGACCGTCGCCGTCGACCCACAGGCTTTCCTCGATCGCCAGCGCGCCGTCGGACGTGCGGAACTGCCACAGCGGCCCGCCGCTGATGCGCAGCAGCGCGCCCAGTCCGTCGGCGGTCAGGCTCGCAGAAATGTTGCGGCCAAGGTGAAAGCGCATCGTGAAAAGCTTGTCGCCCTTGCGCCGCGTGCGGGGGGCGGGAAGCAGCATGTCCTCGCCGCGCAGCTCGCGCCCGTTGGGCGACAGGATCAGCAGGCGGCGGTGAATCAGGCCGTGGCGGCGCGCATAACCGTCGTGGCTCATTTCGAGCCGGCTGCCCTGCGGCGTCTCGCGCCGGTCGAGCTCGACCTCGGTGACGCCCTTGCCGAGCGCGCCGCCCGCCAGGATCGCGGTCGAATTGCTGTCGCCCAGCGTCAGCGTCGAATGCGCCGCGGTGGTGCGCAGCCCGCGCGCGAGTTCGGCGGGGATCGTCGCGCCGGACAGCGCCGCGCCGCCGCAATTGACGACGATACGCTCGTCGCCGTCGCTGAGTTCAAAGGCAAGGGTGGAGGCGCAGCCCGCCTCGGTCACGCGGGCGATCGGCGGCGGCGCGGCGTCGGCGAGCAGCACCACCTTGTTTGCGACGAGCCGCTGATAGCCCCAGTCGCGCGCCTGCTTGAGCGGCCGGGTGCGCACGCCGCTGGCGGCGACGATCGCCTGCACATGCGCCGCCGATGTCGCGCCGCTGCCCTGCCAGCTGCCCATGCCGCCATCGGCGTGGAGCAGCCCGAGCAGCGCGGGAACGGCGCGCGCGAGCACTTCCTGGACAAAGGACGGCACCTCCATCCGGCGCATCTCATAGGTGCGCGCGAGCATCGACAGCGCCATGATCGCATCGAGCTGCGCCTGCGGCGAGCGCGAGATATTGCCGCCGTCGGCGTAGAAGCTTGTCTCGAGCACCTTGCGCAGCCCCGCCTCGCCGAAGACCTGCCGCGGTTCGCCGCCGGGCATCAGCAGCGATGCGGCGACGATGCCGACCCACGCAACGATCTGCCCGGTGCCCGGCCGCGTCTTGTCGGCAACGCGGTCGAGGTGCCGCGCCGCGCGCGCGAGATGGTTGAGCACCGCCGAGCGATAGACAAGGTCGCTCGATGACAGGATCAGCGGCGCATGGGCGGACCAGAACAGGATGCGCCATCCCGTATTGTCGGCGCGCCACGCGGGTTCGCTCACCGTCTCGCCATTGGTGGCGAGCCAGTGGCGCACCACGGCTTCGGCGATCGGCGCGCCGTCGGCGCGGGTGCCCGTCGCGGCAAGGTCGCGCAGCCAGGCGAAGCTGTGCAGATAATCGGCAAAGGCGGGCGCGACGGCCAACGATGCGAAATCGAGTTCGCCGAGCGGCAGTTTCAGCCCGCGGTGCAGGAAATGACCGGCGCGGATCGCGGTGCCCGCGCGCGCATCGCCGGGCACGGGGTCGGCGGGCACGCCGAGCAGTTTCAGCGGAAAACGCCCTTTGAGGCGCAGCGCATGGAGCGGCGTGCGCCAGGTCAGGCGGGTGATCGCATTGGCGACGCGGTCGCCGAGCGACAACCCCTTGTCGGCGGGCAGGCGGATCAGCCGCTTGCCGGGTTCGATCGTATCGTCGATCGGCGCGCCGTCGTAACCGGGATCGGGCGGCGGGTCGGCGGGGGCGGTGCTGAGCGGTCTCCCCTCCATCGATCAGGCGCCGCCGCGCAGTGCCCGGATATTGGCGGCATAGGCTTGCACGCCGCCCTTGAAGGTGGCGGTCCCCGCAACGAGCACGTCGGCGCCCGCCGATATGGCGAGCGGCGCAGTCGCCGCGTCGATCCCGCCGTCGACTTCCAGCCTGATGTCGCGGCCCGATTTCTCGATCATCTTCCTCACCGCCTCGATCTTGCGAAGCTGGCTGGAAATGAAGCTCTGGCCGCCGAAACCCGGATTGACGCTCATGATCAGGACCAGGTCGATGTCGTCGATCAGATAATCGAGCATCTTGGCGGGAGTCGCGGGGTTGAGCGAGACGCCCGCCTGCTTGCCCAGCGACCTGATATGCTGGACGGTGCGGTGGATGTGCGGTCCGGCTTCGGGATGGACGGTGATGATGTCGGCGCCCGCCGCGGCAAAGGCGTCAAGGAAATGATCGACCGGCGAGATCATCAGATGGACGTCGAACGGCAGCGCCGAATGCGGCCGCAGCGCCTTTACCACCATCGGCCCGATCGTCAGATTGGGCACATAATGGCCGTCCATCACGTCGATATGCACCCAATCGGCGCCCGCCGCCTCGATCGCGCGCACTTCCTCGCCCAGCCGGGCGAAATCGGCGCTGAGGATCGACGGGGCAATGCGGACGGCGGGCGGCGTGACGGTCATGGACCGGCCTTAACCATCTAGGGAGTCGGGAGCAAGCGGGGGTAATGGACCGGCTGTGGAAAAGCGGGGCGCGTTGCGGGGAGGATGGATGTCCGGTGGCGACCGGACGTCGCCATTGGCATTTTGGGGCTGTCTCCCCTTCAGGGAAGGGACAGGCAGGCTCGGCAGCCTACCGCTTGGCCGCGGCGGAGAGGGCCTTATGGTCGCTCCCCACTCCGAAAACCGCCACCGAGGCCTATAGCAACCCCGCCGCCTCGATCGCCGCAACGGCGTTGTCGATCCGGGCATCGCCTTCGCCTTCGATCCACGCCCATTTGAGCTGCCGCCGTTCGAGTTCGCCGATCGCGACATCCATGAACTGTCGCCGCGCCAGTTCGCTGCCGAACAGGCGCGTGCCGTCCTCGCGCCAGGGCAGGTCCGTCGCGGGAACAAGGTAAAGGTCGGCCACGTCGGTCCAGGCGTCGATTTCGGGCAGGCGGCGGCCGAGCAGCATGATCGCCCACGCCTGCGTCATCAACGGGTCGGTGTCGGACACCAGCCAGTCGGGGCGCTCGGCAAGCGCCGCCAAGGTCGCGGCGCGGTGGCCGTCGAAAATGGCGAGCAGGTCGATCGCGTCGAACTCGGTTCCGTGCATCTCGGCATAGGTGCGCCCATATTCGGGGACGACCAGCCCGCCGAGCCGCAGCGCGAGCCGCGGCGCGAGCGTCGACTTGCCCGTGCTTTCGGCGCCGTGCAGGCAGATGTGCCGGGTCATAGCGCGATGCGCCCCGTCGCCGCGGCCCGGCGCCACTGGATCAGCCCGTCGATCGACAGGCCGAGCAGCACGACATAGACCGCGCTTGTCGCGTAAAGCCCGCGCGCGGCAAAGAGCGGGATCGCGATCAGATCGACCAGAATCCAGAGGAACCAGCTTTCGACGCGGCGCCGCGCGAGCAGCCATTGCGCGGTGACGCTCATCATCGCGATCGCGCCGTCGATCCACGGTGCCACCGCGTCGGTGTGGCGGTCCATCGCATAGCTCCACCCCGCCCAGGCGGCGAGCGTGCCCAGCCCCCAGCCCCAGCGCGCGCGGCGGCGCATCCAGCCGACGGGGACGCCGCTCGTCGTCCGCGCACGCGTCCACGCCGCCCAGCCATAAAGGTTGAGCGCGAAGAAAAAGCCCTGGAGCAGCATGTCGCTGTACAGCTTTGCTTCGAAGAAGACGAAGGCATAGAGCGTCACCGCGACGAGCGCGCAGGGATAGTTCCAGACGCTGCGCAGCGCGACCAGCGCGACATTGGCCAGCACGAAGGCGGCGGCGATCCATTCGACGGGATTCATGCGCCGTTGCAACCTGCGTCCGGCCGGGGCCGCGTCCACAGCCCGTCGCGGCTGATCCGCCGCTGCGGGGGGCGGCGGAGAACCGACCAGCCCGCGCGTGCGACCCAGCCCAATTTGGCGGCAAGCGAGCTGGCGGCGCGATGGTCCCACGCATGGTCGCCGCGCCGCCGCACCTCGCGCGCGATGTCGCCATAAATGCCCGCGGCGGCCAGCACCGCCCAGCGGCTGCGCGGGGGCAGTTTGCGGGCGCCCCAGCGCGCCGATGCTTCATATTCCCCGGCCATTTCGGCGAGCCATTTCGCCATCACCGCCAGCCGCGGGCGAAAGGCGGGGTGCATATGCTGCCCCGGCGGAATGTCGAGCTCGACCAGCCATTCGACGGGCAGGTAGCAGCGGTCGGCCGCGGCATCCTCGGCCACATCGCGCGCGATATTGGCGAGCTGGAACGCAATGCCGAGGTCCGATGCCCGGTCCAGCGTGCGTTCGTCGTCGGGGTCGATTCCCATCATCAGCGCCATCGCGACGCCGACCGCGCCCGCGACATGATAGCAATAGCGGAGCAGATCGCCTTCGCTGCGCGGTCGCCAGTCCTTCGCATCCAGCTCGAAGCCCGCAATGATGTCGTCGATCACCGCGCGCGGAATCGCCACCTTTGTGAGCAGCAAAGCCAGCGCGTCAAAGGCGGGTTCGCCGGTTGGCTCGCCCGCAAAGGCCCGGTCGGTCAGCGCCCGGATGCGCCCGACGGCGGCCGCGGGATCGTGCCCTGGCCGCATCGTGCCGCCATGGTCCTGTCCGTCGGTCAGGTCGTCGGCGGCGCGGCACCACGCATAGAGCAGCCAGACGCGCTCGCGGGTTTCGCGGTCGAACAACCGGCTGGCGAGGGCGAAACTTTTCGATCCGCGCGCGATGCTGTCGTGCGCGAAACCGTGGAGGGCGTGCGCGTCATAGGCCCCCGCCGCCTCCATTACAGATTTTCGGCCTTCATCGCGAAAATCGTCTGGTGCGGCTCGTAATTCGCCATCTTGTCCAGCAGCTCGTCGAGCCCGGCATCGACGATCATGATTCCCGCGTGCGCGGGGCGGATGAAGCCGACGTCGATCATCCGGCGGTTGAAGGCGATGAGGTCGTTATAGAAACCCGCGGCGTTGAGCAGCCCGACGGGCTTGTTGTGATAGCCAAGCTGTGCCCAGCTGATCGCTTCCCACAGCTCGTCCATCGTCCCGACGCCGCCGGGGATGGTCAGGAATCCGTCCGACAGGTCGGTGAACATCTTCTTGCGTTCGTGCATGCCCGATACGACGTGCAGCTGGGTGCAGCCGCGGTGCGCGACCTCGGCGCCGACGAGCGCCTCGGGGATGATGCCGATCACTTCGCCGCCCGCCTCCAGCGCGCTGTCGGCGACCGCGCCCATCAGCCCCAGCCGCCCGCCGCCATAGACGACGCCGATACCGCGTTTGGCCAATGTGCGCCCGACGTGGCGCGCGGTTTCGATATAGACGGGATCGTGGGGGGTCGCGGACCCGCAATAGACGGCGAGGCGTTTCATCGCTTGATGGCTTTCACAATTTTCCGTTCGGGCTGCGCTTGTCGAAACCCTGTCCTTCTCTTGCCGCCTTTGAAGGAAGAACGGCCCTTCGACAAGCGCAGGGCGAATGGAGTTTTGTCATTCAAGCATGAGCGCAGCCGTCGCCTTCGCGCTGCCGACGACGCCGGGGATGCCGGCGCCCGGATGTGTCCCCGCGCCGACGAAGTAAAGATTGGCAATCCTGTCGTCGCGGTTGTGCGCGCGAAACCAGGCGCTTTGCCACAGCAGGGGTTCGAGGCTGAAGGCGCTGCCGAGATGCGCCGACAGGTCGCGGCCGAAATCGGCGGGGGTATAGTGAAAGCGCGTGACGATATTGGCGCTAAGGTCGGGGGCGACGCGCCGCTCGACCTCTTTCACGATCGCGTCGGCAAAGCGCGCCCCGAAATCGCCGTCCCAGTCGGCTTTTGCCTTGCCCAGATGCGCAACGGGGGCGAGCGCATAGAAGGTCGAATGCCCCGGCGGCGCCATGCCCGGATCGGTGATGCTGGGATGATGGAGATAGAGCGAGAAATCGCCTGGCACGACGCCGTTCCTGTAGATGTCGGCAAGCAACCCCTGATAGCGCGGGCCGAACAAGATGCTGTGGTGCGCGACGCCGGGATAGTCGCCCTTCGCGCCGAAATGGACGACGAACAGCGACGGCGACCAGCGTTTGCGCGCCAGGCGGCGCGCCGTTTTCGGCCCGCGCGGATGATCGGCGAGCAGGTCGCGATAGCTGTGCATCAGGTCGCCGTTGCACGCGATCATCTCGGCCTCGCCGCGCCAGCCGCTCGCAGTGGTCACCCCCGTCGCGCGGTTGCCCGCGGTGTGGATCGCCGTGACCGCATCGCCGAGGCGCAGCGTTCCGCCCAGCCGTTCGAACAGGCGGACCATCGCGGCGACCAGCCGGTTGGTCCCGCCGCGTGCGAACCAGACACCGCCGTCCTTCTCGATCGTGTGAATGAGCGCATAGATGGCGCTCGTCGTCATCGGATTGCCGCCGACCAGCAGCGTATGGAATGACAGCGCCTGCCGCAGCCGTTCATCCTGCACATAAGAGGAGACGATCGAATAGACGCTGCGCCACGCCTGATATTTCATCAGCGCGGGGGCGGCCTTGATCATCGCCCGAAAGTCGAGGAAGGCGGTCGCGCCAAGCTTGACATAACCCTGTTCGTAAACGCCCTTTGAATAATCGAGGAAGCGGTCGTAACCCGCGACATCGGCGGGGTTCAGCCGCGCGATTTCGGCGCGGAGCGCGGCCTCGTCGTTCGAATAGTCGAAATTGGTCCCATCCGGCCAGTTCAGCCGGTAAAAGGGGCTGACGGGCATCAGGTCGACGTCGGCTGTCATGTCCTGCCCGCTCAACTCCCACAGCTCGCTGAGGCACGGCGGGTCGGTGATGACGGTCGGCCCGGCATCGAAGGTGAAGCCGTCCTTTTGCCAATGGTAGGCGCGCCCGCCGGGCTTGTCGCGCGCCTCGACGATCGTCGTCGCGACGCCCGCCGACTGGAGCCGGATCGCGAGCGCAAGGCCGCCGAAGCCGGCGCCGATGACAATGGCTGTGCGGGTCATTTCCAGTCCAGTTTCGCAAGCGCCGCAAGCGCGCGGCCGATGGGCACCGGCGGCCTGCCCGCAAGCAGGCGCAGCCGGTCGGTCGCGGTCGAGCGCCCGGCATAGAAGCGCGCGATCAGTCGCGGCGAGAGGCGATAGAAGCGCTCGAAGATGCGATGGCGCGTATCGGGTTCGGCGGCGCGGAACAGCATGGCATCCAGCATCCGGTAAAAGCGCTGGCGGCGCCACGATGCCGCGGCGCGCGCGCGGAGCCGGTCGGGCAGGTCGGCGCGCCCGACCAGCGCGGGCAGCGCCGCGGCGGTGCGCACCGCGTGCGGCAGCGAATAGCCGGTCGTCGCGTGAAACATCCCCGCACGCGCGCCGATCCGCGCGGTGCGATCGGACGGCGGCCACAGCCGGTCGAAATCGCCGGCGATCACCACGGGCAACACGCCGCTCTCCTCGCGCGTCATCGCGGTCACCTGCCAGCCCTGCGCCGCGGCATAGGCGGCGATCCTCTCGCGCACCAGTGCTTCGTCGAGCTGGGCCTCGTCGCTGTAACAGGTATCCTCGACGAACAGCGTCTCCGCGTCGAAGGGGAGGAGGTAGATAAAGCGATAGCCATCCAGCTGCTCGACATTCGCATCCATGACGACGGGATGTTCGATCCCATGCCCGCCTGCGATCGTCAGCGCCTGTCCGACGAATTTCTGCCAGCCGCTTGTCAGCGTCGGAAACTTGGCCGCGCCGCGCGCGTCGATGACATGCTTCGCCGAAAGGCGTCCGCCGCGCGCCAGCAGCAGATGGTCGGGCGCGACATGCTTTGCGCGATCGGCGATGATGTGCCCGTCGGGCAGCGCCGCCGCGACCGCTTCCGCCAGTGCTTCGCCGGTGATGCTTTTATATCCCATGCCAAGCGTCCGGTCGTGCGCGGGAAAGCGCACGTCGTAGCGCGGCCAGTGGTGGCGGACGAGCGGCGCGACGAGCCAGCGGTCCTTCTTTGCGATGTCGCTGTCGAAAAAGGACCAGATGTGATTGCCGCCGACCGGCCCCGGTTCGACCAGCCGAATGTCGAGATCGGGCCGCTTGGCCGCCAGCGCGAGCGCCGCCAGCCCGCCCGCCAGCCCGCCGCCGACGATTGCGATGTCGCATTTATCGATGTTCGGCCCCACCATGTCTTTGCCCTAGCCGCGCAGCGCGCCCGTGCAAAGCCATTGCAACGCGCCGCCGAACGGCTAGCCTTCCGCCATGACCGGCTGGGCGATCCTTGTTTCGGCGCTGGCGATGACCGCGATCGTCGGCGTGCGCTATCTTGTCACCAGCGGCGCCTTTGCCCTCGCCACGCGGATCAGGCGCCCCGGCCTTTATCGCGGGCTCGAAGGACAGATGCGCCGCGAGATCGGCTGGAGCCTCGCGAGCGCCGCCATTTACGGCATTCCCGCCGGGGTGGTCGCATGGGGATGGCAGGCGCATGGCTGGACGCGCATCTATACCGACGTCGATGCCTTCCCGCTGTGGTATCTGCCCGTCAGCCTGCTCCTGTATCTGCTGCTCCACGACGCATGGTTTTACTGGACGCACCGCTGGATGCACCGCCCGCGCCTTTTTCGCCTCGCGCACGCCGTCCATCATGCCAGCCGACCGCCGACCGCATGGGCGGCGATGAGCTTTCACCCCGTCGAGGCCGTCACCGGCGCGGTCGTCATTCCCGCGCTCGTCTTTATCGTCCCCATCCATGTTGCGGTGCTGGGGCTGGTGCTCGCGATCATGACGATCATGGGGGTCGGCAATCATATGGGGTGGGAAATGTTCCCGCGCGCGCTTGTTCATGGACCAGCAGGGCGCTGGCTGATAACCGCGACGCATCATCAGGCGCATCATGCCGCTTACCGGGGGAATTATGGACTTTATTTCCGTTTCTGGGATCGCGCGTGCGGCACCGACATCGGGCTTGGCCGCTTTGATGCTGGCCGTCCTGACCGCGAACGCCCCGCCGCAGCCGACGGTTGAGGTCAGCGTCACGGGACTGCGCAGCGCCAAGGGACAGTTGCTCGTCTGCCTGACCGCAAAAGCCAGCGCCTTTCCCGATTGCAGCAAGGACAAGGGGTCGGTGCGCATGGCCGTGCGGGCCGCCGAGGCCGCGCGCTTCGACGTCCACGCGCCCGCCGCGGGCACCTATGCGATTGCCCTCGTCCATGACGAGAATGGCAACGACAAGATGGACAAGGCGGTCTTCCTGCCCAGGGAAGGATTCGGTTTTTCGCGCAACCCCACGATCACCGTCGGCCCCCCAAGCTTCCAATCGGCAAGCTTTGCGGTCGCGGGCGACGTCCGCCAGTCGATCAGGATGAAATATATGCTGTAGGCGAGCGGATCATTGCCGGAGTCCGCCCTGGGGTGGACCCGCCATTGGTTTGATCGTCATCCCGGCCTTCGCGGGGATCACGATCGGATAGCGGGCAGCTTTGGACCGGCGGCAGCCGCGCATATTGCTTCGCCCGATGCGTGCAAGCCGCATTGTCGGGGCATCGCCACGCCGTTAAGAGAGCGCGTGTGACCGCGACCCGTTCCCGCATCGCCGCTTTCGCCGACCGCTGGCCAAAGTCGCTCGCCCTGTTGCTCGGTGCCGTTTCGGCGACGGGCTTTGCGCCGCTGAACCTGTGGCCGCTCACCCTGCTCGCGCTCGGCGGCTGGATGGCGCTGGTCGCGCGCAGCCCGCGCGGTTGGCGGGCGCTGGGCATCGGCTGGGCGTTCGGCGTCGGCCATTTCGCCGTCGGCCTCAACTGGATCGCGACCGCCTTCACCTATCAGGCGGCGATGCCCGCGTGGCTGGGGTGGATCGCGGTTCTGCTGCTGGCGCTTTATCTGGCGGTCTATCCCGCGCTGGCGGCGTGGGGCGCGTGGCAATTCACCCCTTCCCGGAACGGGGAGGTCGCGGCGCGCAGCGCGGACGCAGGGGGGGCGCGCTCGCCCGCCGACGTCGCGGAAGGCCCCCAGCCCTCTCCAGCGGCTTTGCCGGTCGCCCTCTGCGTTGCGGGGAGGATTTCACCGTCCTTCATTCTCGGCTTTGCGGCGCTATGGACGCTCACCGAATGGCTGCGGAGCTGGCTTTTCACCGGCTTCGCGTGGAATCCGCTCGTCGCAATCCAGATGGATGCCAGCGCCCCCGCTATCTGGATCGGCACCTACGGGGCTTCGGCGCTGGTCGTTATGGGCGCTTCCGCCTTGCTTCTCGCGGCCAGCCGCCACATCCGCAGCGCCGCGGTCGTTGCCGTGGCGGTCGCGCTGCCCATCGTCGCGGCGACCCTGCTGATCGACCATAACGGTTTTCGGGCGGCCGGCGCACGCGACAGCGAAGGACAGGGTGTCGCCACGCCCATCACCGTCGTCCAGCCCAACGTCGGCCAGCAGGACAAATGGGAAGGCAGCAAGGCCGACGCCAATTTCGCGAGGCTCGCGCGGCTGACGACGCCGAAGGACGCCGCGCCGCGGCTGATCCTGTGGCCCGAGGCGGCGGTGCCCGATTATCTCGAATGGGGCTATCCCGCCATCTATTACGATCGTTCGCCCGCCGAAGCGCGGCGGCGGATCACCGCGCTGATGAATGCGGGCGACGTGATGCTGCTCGGCGCGCTCAAGCTCGAAATGGACAGGGGCGGCGAGGTCGTCGGCGCGCGCAACGCGGTGATGACGCTCCATGCCGACGGCACGCTCGGGCCGCGCTATGACAAGGCGCATCTGGTTCCCTATGGCGAATATCTGCCGATGCGGCCGGTTCTGTCGGCGATCGGCCTGTCGCGCCTTGCACCCGGCGACATCGATTTCTGGCCCGGACCGGGACCGCGCACCATCGACCTCGGCGCCTTTGGCCGCATCGGCCTGCAAATCTGTTACGAGATCATCTTTTCAGGCCAGGTCGTCGACCGCGACCACCGCCCCGCCTTCGTCTTCAACCCGTCGAACGACGCCTGGTTCGGATCGTGGGGCCCGCCGCAGCATCTGGTCCAGGCCCGCCTACGCGCGATCGAGGAAGGGCTGCCCGTCGTGCGCGCGACGCCGACGGGGATCAGCGCGGTGATCGACGCCGACGGGCGCATCACCCAATCGCTGCCGATGCACGCCGCGGGGCGCATCGACACGATCGTGCCGCCCGCGCATGCGCCGACGCTCTTTGCGCGCTTCGGCAATGCGCTGCCGGTCGGATTCGCGTTCGCGCTGCTTGCGCTGGCCATTGCCTTTCGGCGGCGCGGACGCTAACAGCTGCCCAACATAAAGTTTTCTTTATATCCGTCTGGAAAAAGGCTCCCCATGCGCAACAGCTTCCTCTTCACCTCTGAAAGCGTGTCCGAAGGGCATCCTGACAAGGTGGCCGACCAGATCAGCGATTCGATCGTCGATCTGTTCCTGGCGAAAGATCCCGAAGCGCGCGTGGCGTGCGAGACGCTGACGACGACGCAGCTGGTCGTGCTTGCGGGCGAAATCCGCTGCAAGGGTGTGTTCGAGGACGGCGAATGGGCGCCCGGCGCGCTCGACGAGATCGAGGCGACGGTGCGCCGGACGGTGCGCGAGATCGGCTATGAACAGGCGGGCTTCCACTGGAACGAGTTTCGTTTCGAGAACAATCTGCACGGCCAGTCGGCGCATATCGCGCAGGGCGTCGACGAGGCGGCGAACAAGGATGAGGGCGCGGGCGACCAGGGGATCATGTTCGGCTATGCATCCGACGAAACCCCCGACCTGATGCCCGCGACGCTCGATTACAGCCACAAGATCCTCGAACGCATGGCCGCCGACCGCAAGGCCGGAACCGCGCCCTTCCTCGAACCCGATGCCAAGAGCCAGGTGACGCTTCGTTACGCCAACGAACGCCCGGTCGAGGCGACCGCCATCGTCGTATCGACGCAGCACGCGCCGGGCTATTATTTTCACAATGGCGAAGGCGACGAGGCGAAATATACCGAGCTTCGCAAATATGTGCTTGGCGTCATCGCGGATGTCCTGCCCGCCGAACTGCTTACCGCAAACACCGTCTATCACATCAACCCGACGGGCCGGTTTGAAATCGGGGGGCCCGACGGCGACGCGGGGCTTACGGGCCGCAAGGTTATCGTCGATACCTATGGCGGCGCATCCCCGCATGGCGGCGGCGCGTTCAGCGGCAAGGATCCGACCAAGGTCGACCGTTCGGCGGCCTATATCACCCGCTATCTGGCCAAGAATATCGTCGCCGCGGGCCTCGCGCGCCGCTGCACGATCCAGCTCTCCTACGCGATTGGCGTCGCCGATCCGTTGTCGATCTATGTCGACCTCCACGGCACCGGCACGGTCGAGGAAAGCCGGATCGAGGCGCTGTTGCCGCAGCTCGTCCGCCTGACGCCCAAGGGCATCCGCACCCACCTTGGTCTTAACAAGCCGATCTACAAGCAGACCGCGGCCTATGGCCATTTCGGCCGCAAGGCCGATGGCGACGCCTTTCCGTGGGAGCGCACCGACCTTGTCGACAAGCTGAAGGCGGCGCTCGCGGTCTGATCCGGGCCGGGGCGCTTGCCGCTCCCGCCTGCCCGCGCTAACGCGCGCGCCATGACTGCGCACAAACCCGGCGACCCGACGACCCTCAACCGCCTCTACGGCCGATCGAAGGGCAAGCCGCTGCGCGCGGGGCAGCAGGATCTGGTCGATACGCTGTTGCCACAGATTGCGGTTCCCGCCGAGGGCGATGTAACCGCCGCGCGGCTGTTCGACTTCGACTGCCCGCTGCATTTCGAGATCGGCTTCGGCGGCGGCGAGCATATGGCGGCGCGCGCCGACATGCTGCCCGACCATGGCTTCATCGGCGCCGAACCCTTTATCAACGGCGTGGCGCAGGCGCTGGTCCATGTTGCGGGCGATCATGGCGCGCACCCTCCGCTTGGCAACGTCCGCATCCATCACGGCGACGCGCTCCAGGTGCTGCGGCGCATCCCCGATGGCGCCTTAAGCTTCGTCTATCTGCTCCACCCCGATCCCTGGCCCAAGGCGCGCCATGCCAAGCGGCGGATGATGAACGACGGGCCGCTCGACCTGATCGCGGCAAAGCTGAAAATCGGCGGCGAGTTCCGTTTCGGCACCGACCATCCGGTCTATCTCGCCCATGCGCTGATGGTGATGCGCCGTCACCGCCACCAGTTCGAATGGCTGGCAAGGGATGCGCGCGATTTTCAGCTGCGCCCCGGCGGCTGGCCCGAAACGCGCTACGAGGCAAAGGCGCGCGCGCAGGGGCACGAGGTCTGGTATTTCCGCTATCGGCGGATTTAGCGTGCAAACAGATGGGGCGGCCTCTTGTCGAGTGCCGCCCCAGTTAGTGGATCCGTCGGGGGAGAGGGAGAGGACGGTCCGGAGATTGGTCTCGGCCAGGCTTAGCGCGCGGCCAGCTGGCTGTCGGTTTCGACTTCGGCGACGCCGGCTATTTTCAGCGCGGCGCGGAACTGCTTGGCGGCGGCGCGTTCGTTGCCCGCTTCGCACAGCTTCTTGCCGGTCGAAACAAAGCGCTTTGCGCTCGATTGCTTGGCGCCTTCGAGGCCGTTTGCCGCGACATGCGCCTGTTCGGCGAGGCCCGCGCAGCGATAATCGCCGCCCGACTGGGCATAGGCGGGGGTGGCCGACGCCATCAGGCCGGTAAAGGCGAGCGCCGACGCGGCGACGATGGCAAAGGCAGAGGGGAAATGACGGAAAGAGGAGAGCTGGTAAGACATGGGAGAGGTTCCTTTCGTTTCGTTGTGCAACCTTTATAGGCGCGCTTGCGCACTTAGATAATCCTCTATAATCTGCAAGTGCCTTGAAGCAGGATTTAACAATTCCCCATGGGGCGCTCGACGGGATCGAAGCGTTCCTGCGCGTCGCGGAAAGGCGCAGCTTTTCCGCCGCGGCCGCCGACCTTGGCGTTTCACCCTCGGCGATCAGCCAGACGATCAAGGCGCTCGAGGCGCGCGTCGGCGCGCCATTGTTCATGCGCACGACGCGCAGCGTGGGGTTAACCCAGGCGGGCGAAATGTTCTTTGAGCGCGCGGCGCCCGCCTATTCGGGGCTTGCCGATGCCTATGAGGCGGCGCGCAACCTTGGCAACCGGCCCGCGGGGCGATTGCGCATCAACCTGATGCGCGGCGCGGTGCAGCCCCTGTTCGAACCGATCATCGCGGGCTTTTGCGAAACCTATCCCGAAATCGAGCTGGAAATCTATGCCGACGATGCGCTGTCAGACCTGAGTGCGGGCGGGTTCGACGCCGGGGTGCGGATGGGTGAATCGCTCGACGCCGATGTTGTCGCAGTGCGGCTGACCGGTCCCTTTCGCTTCGTCGTCGCAGGCGCGCCATCCTATTTTGCGCGCCATGGCCGCCCCGCAACGCCGGAGGCGCTGCGCGAGCATCGCTGCGTCCGTTTCCGTCTCGCGACCGGCGCGCTGCTGCCATGGACCTTTGAAAAGGGGAATCGCGAGTTCGACATCCCGGTCACCGGCCCGGTGATCGTGAACGACTGGAGCGCGGCGCTCGTCGCGCTGCGCACCGGCGTCGCGCTCAGCATGATGGCCGAGCCGATGGCGACCGCGATGGTCGACGCGGGCGAGATCGAACTGGTGCTCACCGACCATGCCGCCTCGACATCGGGCCTCTTCCTTTATTATCCCGGCCGCAAGCAGGTGATGCCCAAGCTGCGCGCCTTCATCGACTATGTGCGCGACAACCTTCCCGACGACATAAGCCGCTGAGCTGTGGTGGACGGCGGCTTTCGGCACAAATAAATCCCTTCACCGTCAGCAGAAAAATTGGGCTGGCGCTGTGCACTGAATCGCGGCAGCATCTTGTCAACCGAATGAGTTGGGAAGCCCTATGATCGATCTTTCTGCAATCGACCTCGCCGCGCTGCTTCCCTTCATCCTGATCGGCTTTGCCGCGCAACTTGTCGATGGCGCGCTTGGCATGGCGTTCGGCGTCATCTGCAACACCTTGCTGGTCGCGGTGCTCGGCGTCCCGCCCGCGACCGCCTCGGCACGCATCCATGTCGTCGAGATTTTCACCACCGGCGCGTCGGGCCTCAGCCATTTGGTTCACCGCAACATCGACTGGCCGCTCTTTCTGCGCCTGCTGATTCCCGGCGTGATCGGTGGAGTCTTGGGCGCCTATCTGCTCACATCGCTCGACGCCGAGGTCGTAAAGCCATTCGTGCTTGGCTATCTCGTGCTCATCGGCCTCTGGCTGCTGATCCGCGGCCTCCTTTATCCGCCGAAGATTGCCAAGCCGAAAGTCGTCGCGCCGCTCGCAATGGTCGGCGGCTTCCTCGACGCCGCGGGAGGCGGGGGCTGGGGACCGGTCGTGACCTCGAACCTGCTCGTTCAGGGCGGCGAGCCGCGCAAGATCGTCGGCACGGTGAACAGCGTCGAGTTTTTCCTGGCGGTCGCGGTGTCGGCGGCCTTCGTCTGGCATATCGGACCCGAAGATATTCTGGGTCCGACGCTGGGCCTTATCGTCGGCGGCGTCGCCGCGGCGCCGGTGGGAGCGATGATGGCCAAGCGTTTTTCGCCCAAAGTCATGCTGGTGCTGGTCGGCATCGTGCTGACCGCGACGAGCGCGTTCGGGCTGTACCGGGCGCTGGTCTGATTGAACGGCTGGTTGCGACCGAAACCCGCCGTCGCCACCACGCAGGCGGGGGCGACGGTTCAGCGCGTCGTGCGCCAAATCGGCAGCGCCCTAAATCCGTTCGCGTCGGGCGAAGTCGAGACAGGAATGGCAAATGGCGCCGATCAAACGCTCGCCGCGCCAGTGGAACGTCCGCCCTCTATCCCGACACCAACGCCGCCGTCAGTTGGCCGGCCGCGTTTCGTCGATCTTGTCGACCCATTCGGGATAGAAGCTCGGCTCGCGCGCCGACCAGCCCGGGGCCGTCGCAGCGGCTTCGCTGATCGACTGGAGCAGCGCCTTGCGCTTGTCGGGGTGCAGGTGCGGCAGCGATGCCGCCGCGCAAAAGGCGCCGGGCAGCCACGGCCGCGCGTGCGCGCCAAGCAGGCGTTCATAGAGAAAACGATAGGCGGAAAAGCCCGGCAGCCGGTCCTGGCCAAGATCGAACGCCGACACCGCCACGAGCGGCGCCATAAAACCTTCGAGGGCGTCGAGCCCGCTGTCATCGGGAATATGCGCGCGAATCTCGTCGAGCCGCCGATATACTTTGGCCTGAACGCGGATCGCGGTTTCCTCGACCATGTCGCGCGACCAGCGGGCGATCGCGTCCTCGCGGTCGAGCCCGATGTCGAGCGACCGGCGGATATAGCGCTGGGTTCCCGCGGGAAAGCCCGCGAACTCCTTGATTTCCGAAAGGGACAGGTCGCCTGCGGCCGGTCCGGATCGCGTCGCCATGGTCATGCTCCCGCACGGCGTCCGGGGAGCCATCCCCCCGGAGGCCTGCATCCGACACCATGCCACCAAAATCGTTAGCGGCAGGTTAACCATCGTGTCGGCGCGCGTTCAGCGCGTGCTGGGGCGTTGCGCGGCGGCGCAACCGGGCCTAATCCTCGTGCCCGAAACCATAAGACACGAGAGCCGCCATGTCGCACGCACCGCAGCCGGTCCTTTCCGCCACCGGCCTTTTCACCCCCGCTGAACGCATCTCCAACGAAGACCTTGTCGCCAGTTTTAACGATTATGTTGCACTGCACAACAGGGAAAATGCGGCGGCGATTGCGGCGGGCGAAATGGCCGCGCTGACCGAATCAAGCGTCGAGTTCATCGAAAAGGCGAGCGGTATCGGGTCGCGCTACGTCGTTGACAAGGCGGGCATCCTTGACCCTGAACATATGGCACCGCGCCTGCCCCAACGCAGCAATGACGAGCTGTCGATCATGGCCGAAATCGGCGTCGCGGCGGCAAAGGACGCGCTCGCACGCGCGCGCCGCGATGCAGGCGAGGTCGATGCCGTGCTCTGCGCGGCGTCGAACATGCAACGCGCCTATCCCGCGATGGCGATCGAGATCCAGGACGCGCTTGGCATCGACGGTTTCGGATTCGACATGAATGTCGCCTGTTCGTCGGCGACCTTTGGCATCCAGACCGCCGCCGACTATATCCGCGCGGGTCACGCCAGAAGCGTGCTCGTCGTGAACCCCGAAATCTGTTCGGGGCATCTGAACTGGCGCGACCGCGACAGCCATTTCATCTTCGGCGATGTTGCGACCGCGATTCTCGTCGAGGACAAGGCCATTGCGCCCGCGGGGCATTGGGACATTTTGGGCACGAAGCTGAAAACGGTCTTTTCCAACAATATCCGCAACAATTTCGGCTTTCTGAACCGCGCGCACGGCGGCATCGACCAGTCGGGCCCCAAAACCGACAAGCTTTTCGTCCAGGAAGGGCGCAAGGTGTTCAAGGAGGTCGTGCCGATGGTCGCCAGCATGATCGTCGCGGAGATGGCGAAACTGGGGCTGGAGAGCGCCGACATGCGCCGCCTCTGGCTGCATCAGGCGAACACCAACATGAACCGGCTGATCGCGCAGCGCGTGCTGGGGCATGAGGCGAGCGACGACGAGAGCCCGACGGTGCTCGACACCTATGGCAATACGTCGAGCGCGGGGTCGATCATCGCCTTCCACCTTCACCATGACGACATGGTCGCGGGCGACACCGGGCTGATCTGTTCGTTCGGGGCGGGTTACTCGGCGGGGACGGTTTTCGTGCGGAAGACATGATTCCCCGGTATTTCGCGCCGTCACCCTGAACCTGTTTCAGACGCGATCGCCCGACGTCGCCCCAGACGCGGCGCTGCATCAGAGCGCCCGCCGAGGACACTGGAACAGGTTCAGCATGACGAAAATAAAATGCGGCTTTTATGGCACAAAGGTCGTGAACAGATAGATGGCGAACAGCATCAGGTGGATCACCCCCTGCAACACCGTGGTGCGTCCGTTCGCCAATGTCTGTGACGCGACGATCAGCGAGAGGAACAACAGCACCGTCGACTTCGCGTCGAGGCCGAGGCCGATCGGCAGGTCGATCGCGATCGACAGGATCGCGACCGCAGGGATGGTAAGCCCGATCGTCGCGAGCGCCGAACCGAGTGCGAGGTTGAGGCTGGTCTGGAGCCGGTCGGCCTTCGCCGCGCGCACCGCTGCAAGCCCTTCGGGCGCCAGGATCAGCGCCGCGATCAGCACACCGAGCACCGCCGGCGGCGCGCCCCAGTCGGCGAGCAGCGCGCCGATGACCGGGGACACCGCCTTCGCGAGCAGCACGACCGCGAACAGGCTGGCGAGCAGCAGGACGCCCGATGCGGCGGCGCGCCGCGCGCCCGGCGGCGCGGCGTGCGCGTCGGCCTCGTCCTGCGCCTCGCCGTCGGGCAGGAAATAGTCGCGGTGGCGCACCGTCTGGATAAGCGCGAAGGTGCCGTAAAGCACCAGCGACACCGCCGCGACGAAACCGAGCTGCGTCGCCGAATAAAAGGGTCCGGGCACGCTCGACGTGAAATTGGGCAGCACCAGCGTGACGATGGTGAGCACCGTCAGCGTGGCGAGCGCGGCGCCGATGCCGGTGCGCTGGAACCGCTGTTCATGGTGGCGGATCGCGCCGCTCAAAAGGCACAGCCCCATCAGCAGGTTCAATATCACCATCACGGCCGCGAACACCGTGTCGCGCGCAAGCGTCTGCGCCTTGTCGGGTTCGGCCTGCATCAGCGTCAGGATCAGCCCGACCTCGATCACCGTCACCGCGAGCGCCAGGATCAGCGTGCCGAACGGCTCGCCGACGCGGTGCGCGATCACCTCGGCGTGATGCACTGCGGCGACGACCGCGCCGGCAAGGATGACCGCGACGAACCAGGGGCTGAGCGGCATCGCCAGGCTGGCCAGCGCCGCGACGAAGCCGATGATCGGCATCAGATCGTTGGTGCGGTCGGCGAGGCGGAGCTTGGCGATCATCGGGCTGTTATATTGCAGCGGCCTGCGCGCAAGGCCAGCCTTCAATCGCGCAAGGCGAGCATTCCTTCCCCCCCCGATGCGGGACAGGCGAAAGGTGCGGCGCTGATCGCCCGTTGCCGCGGTAAAGGTGCGGTCTCGGCCATCGGCAACCGCGCAAGGACACGCCGTCACCCCCATCCAACGCCGCTCGGCGCCTGCGGCGCAAGGCTGGCTATCCTTCCCCCAATCAGGGGACGGGATGTCAGCGACGGGGCGAATGCGAGCGCACCGGCAATCCGGCCGCCGCCAGCCGCGCGTGCGCCTCGGCCACCGTCGCTTCGCCGAAGTGAAAGATGCTCGCCGCGAGCACCGCGCTCGCCCCCCCTTCGACGACCCCGGCGACAAGATGGTCGAGCTTGCCGACGCCGCCACTGGCGATCACCGGCACGCTCACGGCATCGGCGATCGCACGGGTGAGTGCGAGGTCGTAGCCGTCCTTCGTTCCGTCGCGGTCCATGCTGGTCACGAGCAGCTCGCCCGCGCCGAGGTTGGCAAGGCGAACCGCATGGCCTAGCGCGTCGATCCCGGTGGGCCTGCGCCCGCCGTGGGTAAAGATTTCCCAGCGACCATCCGCAATCCGCCGCGCATCGATGCTGCCGACCGCGCACTGGCTGCCGAAGCGGTCCGCGATGTCGGCGACCAGTTCGGGTCGCGCGACGGCGGCGCTGTTCACCGCCACCTTGTCGGCGCCCGCGAGCAGCAGCGCGCGCGCATCCTCGGCGCTGCGCACCCCGCCGCCGACGGTGAGCGGCATGAAGCAAACCTCGGCGGTGCGCGCGACCATGTCGAGCAGGGTGCCGCGCCCCTGATGGCTGGCGCTGATGTCAAGGAAGCACAGCTCGTCGGCGCCTGCGGCGTCATAGGCGCGCGCGGCCTCGACCGGATCGCCCGCGTCGCGCAGATCGACGAAATTGACGCCCTTCACCACGCGCCCATCGGCGACGTCGAGGCAGGGGATGACGCGGACGCGGACGGTCATGGCCTGCCCGCCGCAATCGCCTCGGCCAGATCGAGCCGCCCGTCATAGAGCGCGCGCCCCGTAATCACGCCTTCGATGCCATCGGCGACGTGGCCGCGCAGCGCGCGGATGTCCTCGATTCCCGCAACCCCGCCGCTCGCAATCACGGGAATATCGACCGCCTGCGCAAGCGCGACCGTCGCCTCGACATTGCAGCCTTTCAGCAGCCCGTCGCGCCCGACGTCGGTGAAGAGCAGCGCCGAGACCCCCGCATCCTCGAAGCGGCGCGCGAGATCCTCGACCCGCACGTCGGAGACATCGGCCCAGCCCTCGGTCGCGACCATGCCCTCGCGGGCGTCGACGCCGACGACGATCCGGCCGGGCAGGTCGCGCGCCGCCGATCTGACGAAATCGGGGTCCTTGAGCGCCGCCGTGCCGATGATGACGCGGCTGACCCCCCGCGCCAGCCAGCGATCGACGCTCGCTCGGTCGCGGATGCCCCCGCCGACCTGCACCTTGCCCGCAAAGGCCGCGATGATGCTTTCGACCGCCGCGCCGTTGACGCTCGCGCCCGCAAAGGCGCCGTCGAGGTCGACGACATGCAGGTGCGTTGCGCCCGCATCGGCAAAGGCGCGCGCCTGCGCCGCCGGATCGTCGCCATAGACGGTCGCGCGGTCCATATCGCCCTCGGCCAGCCGGACCACCTGACCGCCCTTCAGGTCGATTGCGGGGAAGATGGTCAGGGTCATGGCTGCTTCCTGAAGCCCCTTTCCTTCAGGGGATGGGTTGGGGTGATCGCTCGCGGCGTGGCGCAAGGCTTCTGGCGCCCGCTCGCGGCGCCCCGGACCAGGCCCGCCGCTCGCTGTCCGCCGCTGAAGGCGAGGGGCTGCACTATGGACGCCATGCGAGAAATCGCTCCAGTGTCGCGAGGCCATAGGCCTGGCTTTTTTCCGGGTGGAACTGGACGCCGACGATATTGTCCTTCGCCACGGCCGCGGTGAAGGTGCCGCCATGGCTGCTCGTCGCCGCGACATGGGCCGCATCGGCGAAATGATAGCTATGCAGAAAATAGGCCTCGCCCGCCGCGATCACCGGATGCGCCGCCACTGGCACGACATCGTTCCAGCCCATGTGCGGGATGCGCAGGCCCGGCGCGGGCGCGAAGGCGCGCACCGTGCCGCCGATCCAGCCGAGGCCGGGATGGCGGCCATGTTCCTCGCCCGCGTCGGCGAGCAATTGCATCCCGACGCAGATGCCGAGGAAAGGCGCGCCTTTACCCCGCACGCGCTGCTCCATCGCGGCGATGAGGCCGGGAATCGCCGACAAACCGTTCATGCAGGCGGCGAACGCCCCGACACCCGGCAGCACGATGCGGTCGGCCGAGGCCACGACATCGGGATCGGCGGTGACGGCGACATTGTCCGCGCCCGCCGCGGCGAGCGCATTTTGCACCGAGCGAAGATTGCCCGCGCCATAGTCGATCAGGGCAATGACGCTCATGCGAAAGTCCTAGAGGACCCCCTTGGTGCTGGGGATCGCATCGCCCTTGCGCGGGTCGATCTCGACCGCCTGGCGCAGCGCGCGTGCGAGCGCCTTGTACATGCTTTCGGCGATATGATGATTATTCTCGCCATAGAGCGTTTCGATGTGCAGCGTGATGCCGGCGGTCTGCGCAAAGCTGTGAAACCAGTGCGGAAACATCTCGGTGTCCATCTCGCCCAGGCGCGGCTGCGAGAAGCCCGATTTGTAAACGCAGTGCGGGCGCCCCGAAATGTCGAGCACGCAGCGCGTCAGCGTTTCGTCCATCGGCGCGTGCGCCTCGCCGTAGCGCGCGATGCCGCGCTTGTCGCCGAGCGCCTTGGCGACCGCTTCGCCGAGCGCGAGCGCCGAATCCTCGACCGTGTGATGCTGGTCGACATGAAGGTCGCCCTTCACCGCCATGGAAATGTCGATCAGCGAATGGCGCGACAATTGTTCGACCATATGATCGAGGAAACCGATGCCGGTGGACACCGAATAATCGCCCGTCCCGTCAAGATTGACGGTGATCGCGATATCCGTTTCCTTGGTCGTGCGCTGGACGGTGGCGGTTCGCATGACATGCCCCTTAGACGCTATTTTTCGCGTTGCAAGGCGACTCTCCCCCCTTGACCCGCGAACGCCGCCCGTCCATCCCCCTCGGCCATGAGTGACGACGTCCGCGACAGCCTGATTCCCTATGACGAAATCGTGCAGGATGCGCTGCGCGCGGTGGTCGGCCGCGTGTTGTCGCAGGTCGAGGGCACCGACAGCCTGCCTGGTGAGCATCATTTCTATATCACCTTCAAGACACAGGCGCCCGGTGTCGACATTCCCGCGCATCTGGTCGCCAAATTCCCCGACGAAATGACGATCGTGCTTCAGAACCGCTTCTGGGATCTGACCGTTGCCGAGGATCATTTCAGCGTCGGCCTGTCGTTCAACCAGACGCCGTCGACCCTGATCGTCCCCTATGCCGCGATCACCGCCTTCGTCGATCCGTCGGTCGATTTCGGCCTGCAGTTCCAGGTCAGCGACGATGGCGCCGCCGAGCCGGAACCGCATGACGAAGCCGACAATGATCGCCCCGAAGTATCGACCGAAGACGGGTCGAACGTCGTGACGGTGGACTTCGGCAAGAAAAGATAGCGACGTGGCCAAGCTGTGGCCGCCGACGCGCTTCTGGCAAATTTGGGCCCTTGCGGGCATGGTCGTGCTGACCGCTGCCTTCTGGTGGGGGGTCAAAGGTTATGCATTGTTCGAAAGCGGCGGGCCGCGCGGAGCGATTGCCGACGGGTTGCTGCGCTTCAGCCTGCTCGTCCTGACGCCGGCGCTGCTGCTCGTCTGGCTCGCCGCGGCGTGGCTGCGCCGCCGCGTCGGTGATTCGGGATATTGGCAGATGCTCGGCCTCGTCGCGATGATCTGGGCAGGGGCGGTGTTGGTGACAAGGATGCTCGCCGCATGACGAGAGCGCGAACCGAAAGCGACAGTATCGGTGCGATCGAGGTGCCCGCCGATGCCTATTGGGGGGCGCAGACCGAGCGCAGCCGCCATAATTTCGCCTTTCCCGCGCACGAGCGCATGCCGATGCCCGTCGTCCACGCGCTCGCGCGGATCAAGGCCGCGGCGGCGCGCGTCAATCGCGCGCACGGGCTGGACCGAAGGCTCGCCGACGCCATAGCGGTCGCCGCCGATGCGGTGGCGGCCGGCGAGTATGACGACCAGTTCCCCCTCGCGATCTGGCAGACGGGCAGCGGCACCCAGTCGAACATGAATGCGAACGAGGTGATCGCGGGGATCGCCAACGAGGCGCTCGCGGGCACGCGCGGCGGCAAGGCGCCCGTCCATCCCAACGACCATGTCAACATGGGGCAATCGTCGAACGACAGTTTTCCGACCGCACTCCATGTCGCGGTCGCGGTCGAAACCATCGCGCGGCTGCTGCCGTCGCTGATCGCGCTTACCGACGCGCTGGAGGCAAAAGCGGCGGCGTGGGGCGACATCGTCAAGATCGGTCGCACCCATTTGCAGGACGCGACCCCGCTGACCCTGGGACAGGAGTTTTCGGGCTATGTGGCGCAGCTGATCGCCTGTCGCGCGCGGATCGAGGGCGCCTTGACGCACAATATCTGCAAGCTCGCGCAGGGGGGCACCGCGGTCGGCACCGGATTGAACGCGCCCGCGGGCTTCGACGCCGCAATGGCCGAAGAGCTGTCCAAAGCCACCGGCATCGCCTTCGCGCCCGCACGCAACAAGTTCGAGGCGCTGGCGTCGAACGACGGCCTCGTCTTTTTCTCCGGCGCGTTGAACACGCTGGCGGTAGCGCTCACCAAGATCGCGAACGATATCCGCCTTTTGGGATCGGGCCCGCGCGCGGGGCTGGGCGAACTCGACCTGCCCGCGAACGAGCCCGGCAGCTCGATCATGCCGGGCAAGGTCAACCCGACGCAGTGCGAGATGCTGACCATGGTGGCCGCACAGGTGATCGGTAACCATCAGGCGGTCACCGTGGGCGGGATGCAGGGGCATCTCGAACTCAATGTCTTCAAACCATTGATCGGCGCCAATGTGCTGCGATCGATCGAACTGCTCAGCATCGGCATGGCAGGCTTTACCGAGCATTGCGTTGTCGGGATCGAGCCGAATCGGACGCGCATCGACGAACTGATGAACCGCTCGCTGATGCTCGTCACGGCGCTGGCGCCCGAAATCGGATATGACAATGCCGCCAAGATCGCGAAGCACGCCCATGAAAGCGGCAGCACGCTAAAGGAGGCCGCACTGGACCTTGGTTATGTCGATGCTGCGACGTTCGACCGGCTGGTCGATCCGCGAACGATGCTGGGGCCGGAACCCAGCCCCCCGTCCGCGGATTGAGAAGGGGGAAGGAGATATGGGCATGATCGGCAGAATCGTGGGCGGCGTATTGGGCAGCGCCATCGGCAGGCACAAGGGCAATCATCCGGTCGCGGGCGCCGTGATCGGCGCGGGCGCGCTGTTTGCGGCGCGGCGATTGTTCCCGCAGCGCTACGCCGCGCTGGCGGCGACAGTTGCCGCGGGATACCTCACCAAGAAATGGGCCGAACGCGCCGAAGCGCGCCGCGCGGCCGAGGCGGCGCATGCCGCCGATCCTGAACTCGCGAAAGCGGGCGTGGTCGATAGCTATGCCGGGACCGCGACCGTGCCGACCGCCGGGCAGGCGAAGGGCGATGCGCGGCTGCCCGCGATCCCGACGGATCCCGACAGGAAACGTCCGGCGATTCCCTGAAAGTCGTCAAAAGCCGCCGATTGGCTTTTCGTCCTTCATTCAGGCCTTTGCCGGAATGCCGTTTCAAGCGATGGTGCGTTCACCCCGCCGCCTGCCATTGCTTCACTGCCTCGACCGGCGAGATGAGCATGAGGACGTTGAGGGTCAGATTGTCGCGGATCGCCCACAGCGCGAACAGCTCGAACACCAGCGCCAGCGCTACCGTCGCCCACCAGCGCATCCGGCTCGCGGCAAGGAAGCCGGCAACCATGAACAGCGCGTCGCTGACCGAATTGAGGATCGAATCGCCGCTGTAGCCGAACGCCATTGTCACCTCGCGGTAGCGGTCGATGATGACTGGCGAGTTTTCGAGGATTTCCCACGCCGCCTCGACCCCGATTGCCAGTGCAAGCAGCACCCAGAGCGGCTGGCGCGGCAACAGCCAGCGGCCGAGGCCGTAGAAGATGAAGCCGTGGATGATGTGGCTGAAGCTGTACCAGTCCGAAATCTGCTGGCTGTTCTGGTTCGACTGGACGGTGCCGTGCCACAGGCTGATCGTGCCGCACGGGCAGATCGGCGGGCGGCCCATCGCGAACAGGATGGCGGCAAAAACCGCGAGCAGCGCCACAGCGACCAGCCAGCCCGTTCGTGAAATCCCCTCGACCATCACGCCCCCATGTCCGCCGCTTGCCGCTTGACCGGCGTGCCCTCTCGCGCAATTAGCGCGCATGGCAGATAGCGTCCACCTCAACCGCCGCGGCGTGTTGTTCGTCCTTTCCTCGCCGTCGGGCGCGGGCAAGACCACCATTTCGCGCATGATGCTGGAGGCGGACGGGGACATCGCCCTCTCGATCTCCGCGACGACGCGCCCGCCGCGGCCGGGCGAGGTCGACGGGGTGCATTATCATTTCGTCGACACCGAAACCTTCAAGAAAATGGCCGCCGATGGCGCGTTTCTCGAATGGGCGCATGTGTTCGGCCACCGTTACGGCACGCCGCGCGCGCCGGTCGAAGCGATGCTCGCCGCGGGCAAGGATGTGCTCTTCGACATCGACTGGCAGGGCGCGCAGCAGCTGTATCAGGAAGCCGGCCCCGACGTCGTGCGCGTCTTCGTGCTGCCGCCGACGATGGAGGAACTCGAACGGCGCCTGCGCGCGCGCAAGACCGACAGCGACGAGGTGATCGCCGCGCGCATGGCGCGCGCCGCGAACGAGATCAGCCACTGGGACGGCTATGACTATGTGCTCATCAACGACCATGTCGATGACTGCTATGGCGAAGTCATGGCAATCCTTCGCGCCGAACGGCTGAAGCGCCGCCGCCAGATCGGGCTGATCGGCTTTGCGCGCGACCTGATCCGGTCGGTGCCGGATGCGGACAGGAAGCTGTAAGCGCCGCTTTATATCCGCAGCGCGTCCCCGCGAAGGCGGGGAACCATGGTCCGGTCGGATCGAATGCGCACCGGCAGGCGATGGGCACCCGCCTTCGCAGCTGCGCATGGCTTATCTAGGCCGCCCTCGCCATCGTCGCTTGCAGCTCTGCCACCATCGCCGCGCGCAGCGGCTTCGCTTGCCCGTCGGTGCGACACACGACCACCGTGTCGCAGGTGGCGATGCAGCGGCCGTTCTGGAACATCGCCTGCACGATCGTCCAGCTCGACGTGCCGATCCGCCCGATGCCGGTCGCGATCTCGACCGGATCGGGGAAATGGCCCTCGGCCAGATAGTTGATCTCGACCGCCGCCACCATCGTCCGCTCGTTCGCGGGGCGCTCGCCCAGCGGGCGCACCTGCCGGTTGAGCAGCACCCGGCCGCTTTCGAACAGCGCGGCAAAGGCCACATTGTTGAGGTGGCCGTTGATGTCCATGTCCTGAAAGCGCGTCTGCAACTCGATGCAAACGGGATAGCTGGCGGCACGCAGCCGCCAGCCTTCCGGTTTGGGCATCAGCGCGGCCCCATGCGGATGCCGCCGTCGAGGCGCACGTCCTCGCCGTTAAAATAGCCGTTCTCGATCATGCAGAGCGCCAGATGGGCATATTCGTCCGGCACGCCAAGGCGCTTCGGATTGAGCACCGAGGCGCCAAGGGCGTCGCGGACATTCTGCGGCGCGCCCGCGAGCAGCGGGGTATCGAATATGCCGGGCAGGATCGTGTTGACGCGGATGCTCTCGCTCGCAAGATCGCGCGCGATCGGGAGCGTCATGCCGACGACGCCGCCCTTCGACGCCGAATAAGCGGCCTGGCCGATCTGGCCGTCCTCGGCCGCGACGCTCGCGGTGTTGACGATCGCGCCGCGCTCGCCGTCGGCCATCGGATCGAGCGTCAGCATGCCCGCCGCCGACTTGGCGATGCAGCGGAAGGTGCCGACAAGGTTGATCTGGATGATCCAGTTAAAGGCATCGAGCGGGAAATGCTTGATGCTGCCGTCTTCCTTGCTGCGGCTCGCGGTCTTGATCGCATTGCCGGTGCCGGCGCAATTGACGAGGATGCGCTCCTGCCCGATCGCCGCGCGCGCCTTTTCAAAGGCGGCGTCGACGCTGGCGTCGTCGGTGACGTTGCATTCGCAGAACACGCCGCCCAGCTCCTCGGCGATCGCTTTGCCCTTTTCCTCCTGCAAATCGAAGATCGCGACTTTCACGCCCTTGGCAGCGAGCGCGCGCGCGGTCGCGGCGCCAAGGCCCGACGCACCGCCGGTGACGACGGCGGAAACGGTGGAATCGAGTTTCATATGGTTCTCCTAGCTAAAGCCCCTCCTCGTCCGGGGAGGGGTCGGGGTTGGGCTGTCGATGTTGCGCAAGGCCGATGGCCTTCGCCCCGCTCGACCAGGGGCCCGGCCGACACCGGACCAGGTCTTGATGCCCCTCCCCCGAAGGGAAGGGGGGTTGAAGGGCGTTACAGCCGTTCGACGATCGTCACGTTGGCCTGGCCGCCGCCTTCGCACATCGTTTGCAGGCCATATTTGCCCCCCGTCGCGTCGAGCACGCCGAGCAATGTCGCCATCAGCTTGGTGCCGCTGGCGCCGAGCGGGTGGCCGAGCGCAATCGCGCCGCCATGCTGGTTCAAACGCGCGTGATCGGCGCCGAGATATTTGAGCCACGCGAGCGGCACCGGCGCGAACGCTTCGTTGACTTCATAGGCGTCGATGTCGCCGATGGTCATGCCGGCGCGCTTCAGGGCCTTTTCGGTCGCGAACAGGGGTTCCTCGAGCATGATGACGGGATCGCCCGCGGTCACCGAGACGTGGTGGATGCGCGCGCGCGGGGTCAAGCCGTGGTCTTTGAGCGCCCGTTCGGAAACGATCAGCACCGCCGATGCGCCGTCGCAAATCTGGCTCGACGTCGCGGCGGTGATCGCGCCGCCTTCCTGGAGCAGCTTGACCCCGGCGATCCCCTCCAGCGTCGCGTCGAAACGGATGCCTTCGTCGACCTTGTGCAACTCACGGCCTTCGGGGGTATCGATCTCGACCGGCACGATTTCGCGCTCGAAGCGGCCTGCTTCGGTCGCCGCCTTGGCACGGCGGTGGCTTTCGAGCGCATAGGCGTCGAGGTCGTCCTTGGTGAAGCCATGCTTCTTGACGATCATTTCGGCGCCCATGAACTGGCTGAACATGATGCCGGGATATTTCTCCTCAAGCCGGGGCGATTTATAATTGCCCATGCCTTCCTTCATATAGAGCATCGCGGTCGAGCCCATCGGCACGCGCGTCATGCTTTCGATGCCGCTGGCGAGAACGATGTCCTGCGTGCCCGACATCACCGCCTGCGCCGCGAACATCATCGCCTGCTGCGACGATCCGCACTGACGGTCGATCGTCACCGCGGGGATGCTGTCGGGAAGTTTCGAGGCGAGCACCGCGTTCCGCCCGACGTCCATCGTCTGCTCGCCGCCCTGCATCACGCAGCCGGTGATGACGTCGTCGATCGCGCGCGGGTCGAAATCATTGCGGTCGGCGATCGCGTCGAACACGGCGGCGCCAAGGTCGACGGGGTGCACGCCTGCGAGCTTGCCGCCGCGCTTGCCGCCGGCGGTGCGGACGGCGTCAACAATATAGGCTGTGGCCATGGGAGAGTTCCTTTCTTCCTGAAGCCCATCCCCTTCGGGGGAAGGGGTTGGTCATTAAAGTTTGCGCCCGATCAGTTCCTTCATGATCTCGTTCGTGCCGCCAAAGATGCGGGTCACGCGCGCCGCGCGCCACGCGCGGGCGATCGGATATTCGTTCATATAGCCCGCGCCGCCAAACAGCTGGAGGCATTTGTCCATCACTTCCCATTGCAGTTCGGTGTGCCACAGCTTCGCTGCGGCGCCTTCCTCCGGCGTCAGTTCCTTTTTCAGATGCCGCGCGAGCGCCCAGTCGAGATGCGCCCAGCCGACCTGCAGTTTCGCCTTCAAATCGGCGAGCACGAAGCGGCTGTTCTGGAAATCGAGGATCGGCTTGCCGAACGCCTTGCGCTCGCGCGTATATTCGACCGTGTCGTCGAACGCACGCTGCGCCGATGCCTGCGCGCTGACCGCAATCGAGAGCCTCTCCTGCGGCAGCTCGCTCATCAGATAGATGAATCCCTGTCCCTCTTCGCCCAGGCAATTGGTGATCGGCACGCGAACGTCGTTGAAGAACAGCTCCGACGTGTCGGCCTCGTCCTGCCCGATCTTGTCGAGATTGCGCCCGCGCTGGAACCCTTCGCGGTCGGCCTCGACCAGCACGATCGACACGCCCTTCCACGCGGGCTGGGCGTCGGGATCGGTCTTGACGCACACCAGGATCAGGTCGGCGTTCTGGCCGTTGGTGATATAGGTTTTGGAGCCATTGATGACATAATGATTGCCATCCTTTTTCGCGGTCGTCCGCATCCCCTGAAGGTCGCTGCCGGTGCCCGGTTCGGTCATCGCGATCGCGGTGATGACCTCGCCCGACACCATCCTGGGCAGCCAGTGCTTCTTCTGCTCCTCGCTGCCGTAACGGACGATATAGTTGGTGACGATGTCCGACTGGAGCGAAAAGCCCGTGGTGACGCGGCCATAATAGGCGCTTTCTTCGTCGACGATCGCATTATAGCCGAAGTCGAGGCCGAGCCCGCCATATTCCTCGGGCACCGTCGGGCAGAGGAGGCCAAGCGCGCCCGCCTTGGGCCACAGGCTCCTGGGCACGATGCCGTCCTCGGCCCATTGCGCCTGGTTGGGCGCGACTTCGTTTTCGAGGAACTGGCGCACCGTCGCGCGGAACGCTTCATGGTCTTCGGTATAGGCGGTGCGCGAGAGGCTATCGAGCGACATCTGGTTCCTTTCCCTTGGGCGCGGCCGAACGAAGCCGGGGAGTCGGCCGCATCGTTGACCGTCAAGAGACCTTACGTTTACGTCCACGTCAAGCAGAAATGCCGCTACGGCATGAAAGTTCGTCCGTCGCCGTTCCCATTATCGAGTGCCGCGGCGCGCGGCGCTGGTCGCACAGCGGTGTAACGCCAGGGGGCCAGGTGGCACTCTCCATATTTTGTCATTCCGGTCTTCGCCGGGATGACGCCGCCATAAGCGATGTTGCGCGCGCCGCCGCAGGCCGCTGGTCGCATGGCGCTGAATAGCTTTGCAATCGCTGGGCACCCTCGCCCTCCCGCGCTATGAACTCGCCATGGTCCAACTGCTTCTCGACGCCCGCGCGCTGCTGGGCGAATCGCCCGTCTGGCACGCGCACGAAGCGCGCCTTTATTGGGTCGATATCGAGGGCCGCAAAATCCATCGGACCGATCCCGCGACGGCGACCGACGCCGTGATGGAACTCGCCGAACAGGTCGGCTGCATCGCGCCGCGCGCGCAGGGCGGCCTTATCGCCGCGCTCGAAAACGGCTGCGCGATCATCGACGATTGGGGCACGGCGCCAAAGCCCTTCGGACCGGCGGTGCTGGCCGACAAGCCGCACCAGCGCTTCAACGACGGCCGCGTCGATGCGGCCGGGCGGCTGTGGGTCGGCAGCCTGACGAGCGACAAGCCGAAACGCGATGCAGCGCTCTACCGGCTCGATCCCGACGGATCGCTGACCATGCTGTTTGACGGATTGATGACCAGCAACGGCGCGGCGTTCAGCCCCGACGGGCGCATCTTTTATCACGCCGATACGCCCACGCACTGCATCCATGCCTATGACGTCGACCCGGCGACCGGCGCGCTGGGCGGCAAGCGGCTGTTCCACCGCTTTGCCGAAGGCCAGGGCCGCCCTGACGGCGCCGCGGTCGACGCCGAGGGTTGTTATTGGTCGGCGCTGTGGGACGGCTGGCGCGTCGTGCGCCTGTCGCCCGCGGGCGAACTGCTGCACTCGGTCGACCTGCCGGTCCAGCGCCCGACGATGATCGCTTTTGGCGGAGCCGACCTCAAAACCGCCTTCGTTACCAGCGCGGGCAAGAATCTGACCGATGCGGAGCGCGAGGCCCAGCCGCACGCGGGGGGCGTCTTTACGTTCGACGTAGAGGTGCCGGGGCTTGCGCAGGAAATGTTTGCCGGGTGAAGCCAGGGCTGACCCGAAACTTGCGCATCGCTGTCATATCTGGTTAATCCACCCGCCGACATGGTTTCGTCCGAAACCTTTTCCACCGGGAGAGTCCGAATATGCCGCACAGCGTGCCCCGCCTTGCCCGCAAGCTGTCGATCATGCTTGCATCCACCGCGACGATCATGGGTTATAGCCCGATGAGCACCGCCATCGCCGCCGAACCCGTTGCCGCCAAAACCATCCCCGCCGGGCAGAACCCGCTGCTGCAACCCTGGACCGGTCCCTATCAGGGGGTGCCGCCTTGGGACAAGCTCGACCCCGAACTCTTCCCCGATGCCTTTCAAAAGGCGATGGCCGAGGTGAAGGCCGAAGTGCAGGCGGTGATCGACAATCCCGCCGAACCGACGTTCGAAAACACCCACGTTCCGATGATGCTCGCGGGCGAGACGATGGAGCGCGTCTTTGCGATGTGGGGCGTGCAGACGTCGAACAAATCGAACGACCGTGTCGAGGAAATCGACGCCGAATGGAGCCCCAAGCTCACCACTTTCTACACCGAGCTGTTCTTGGAGCCGAAGCTCTTCGCGCGTTACAAGGCGGTGTATGACAAGCGTCACACGAGCGGGCTTGACGCGCAGCAGATCCGCATCGTCGAGCGCAGCTATGACGAAATGGTCCGCGACGGCGCCAACCTGTCGCCCGCCGACAAGGAAAAGCTGGTCGCGATGAACGCGAAGCTCGAAGGGTTATTTTCGGCTTTCTCCTCGAAACTCCTCGGCGATGAGAAGCTTTACACCTTTGTCACCGACAAGGCTGAGCTTGACGGGCTCGATCCGGCTTTCGTCGCGTCGCTCGCCGCCGCCGCAGAGGCCAATGGCCACGCCGGTCACTGGGCGATCAAGAACACGCGCTCGTCGGCGCAGCCGGTGCTGCAGAATGCGACCAACCGCAAATTGCGCGAAAAGGTCTGGCGCGCCTTTGTCGGCCGCGGCGACAATGGGGACGCCAACGACACCAATGCGACGATCGCCGAAATACTGAAGCTGCGCCAGGAGCGCGCCGAGCTGCTCGGTTTCCCGACCCACGCGCATTACCGCATGGCCGACACGATGGCGAAGACGCCCGAAAATGCGATGGGCCTGATGATGAAGGTGTGGCCCGCCGCCGTCGCGCGCGTGAAGGAAGAGGTCGCCGACATGCAGGCAATCGCCGACGCCGAAGCCAAGGCGGGCAAGGGGCCGAAGATCACCATCGAGCCATGGGATTATCGCTATTATGCGGAAAAAGTCCGCAAGGCGAAATATGACCTCGATGAAAGCGAGGTGAAACCCTATCTTCAGCTCGACAAGCTCGTCGACGGCATGTTCTGGGCCGCGGGGCAGCTTTACGACCTCGGCTTCCGCGAGAATACGGGGCAAATCCCCGTTTTCGATTCCAAGGTCCGCACCTTCGAGGTTTATAATCTCAAGACGGGAAAAAATGTCGGCGTCTTCTATCTCGACAATTTCGCGCGCGACGGCAAGCGGTCGGGCGCGTGGATGACGACCTATCGCAGCCAGCAGTCGCTGGGCGGCGAACGCAATGTGCTGGCGTCGAACAACAATAATTTCACCGAAGGCGCACAGGGCGAACCGACGCTCATCAGCATCGACGACGCGTCGACGCTGTTCCACGAATTCGGCCACGGCATCCATTATCTGCTCCAGCAGGTCAAATATCCGGCGCTTGCCGGGGTGCCGCGCGACTTCGTCGAATATCCGAGCCAGGTGAACGAGAATTGGCTGATGACCCCCGAAGTGCTGTCGAAATATGCGACGCACTACCAGACGGGCGAACCGATGCCGCAGGCGCTGGTCGACAAGATTCTGGCGAGCCAGAAGTTCAACCAGGGGTTCGAGACGGTCGAATATCTGGCGAGCGCCATCGTCGACATGAAGCTGCACAACCGCACGACGCCGCCGAACGATGTCGACAGGTTCGAACGCGAAACGCTGGCCGAAATCGGGATGCCGAAGGAAATCGTCATGCGGCACCGCCTGCCGCAGTTCGGCCATCTGTTCAGCTCGGACGCCTATTCGGCGGGCTATTACTCCTACCTCTGGTCCGAAACGATGGACGCCGACACCTGGGCGGCCTTCACCGAAGCCGGGGGGCCGTGGGATCGGACGGTGGCTGACAGGTTCCGCACCATCCTGCTGATGACCGGCAACGAAACCGACCGCGCCGACGCCTATCGCGCCTTCCGCGGTCGCGACCCCGACGTCAAGGCGCTGCTCGAAAAGCGCGGTTTCCCGACCGAATGACAGGCAAGGCAAGGGGGGTTGTCAGTATCCCCCTTGTTTGGGCTGCCGCCGCCCAGGGGGCGGCGGCAGCAGCGCCGTCAGGGCGCTCTCGATCATCCCGGCGGCCGCGTCAGCGCCGAAACTTGTCGCGTCGAGCGACAGTTCAAGCCACAGTCCGTCGACCATCGCGGTGAGCAGGATCGCCAGCCGCCCGGCATCGTCCGCGCCGCACGCGGTGAGCAGCTCGGCCAGTCGCGCGCGATAGCCCGCATAGCTGCCTGCATGGATCGCGGCCATGCGCGCGTCGCTGCGTGCCAGCGCCCAGAAGGCGGTCCAGGCGCCGAGCAGATCGGGGTCGGTCACCGGCGCGCGGAAGCTGGCGGTGAGATAGGCCGACAGCCGCGCGCGCGGATCGGTGCCCGCACGCTCGACGGCGGCGGCGAAAATCGCGTCCATCCGGTCGCTCGTCGCCTGATAGGTCGCGGCGACCAGATCGTCGATGCCAGCGAAATAATGGCGCAGCAGCCCCGGCGAAACCCCCGCGCGCGCGCAGATCGCGCGCACATTCGTCCCCGCCAGACCCTGTTCGGCCAGGCATGTCGCGGTCGCCTCGATCAGGTCGGCGCGGCGGGCGTCGGCGCTTTCGCGCCTAAAGGCTTGGCGAGCGGGCGGCATGTTGTTATACGCTTGTATAACAAGGAACGGACCATGGCAACTGCACCGCTTCACGATTCGCGCACCGACCCGCTCGACGGATGGTCGCTCCCGGCGTGGACCTACAGCGACCCCGATTTCTACGCCGCCGAAATGGCGCGCATCTTTCGCCCCAGCTGGCAAATCGTCTGTCATGACAGCGACATTCCGAATGTCGGCGACTGGCACAGTATCGACTATTGCGGCGAAAGCGTGATCGTCGTGCGCGGCAGCGACCGCGTCGTGCGCGCCTTCACCAACGTCTGCCGCCACCGCGGATCGCGCCTTGTCGATGGCGCCGCGGGCTGCGCGAAGAAACTCGTCTGCCCCTATCATGCCTGGACCTATGAACTCGACGGGCGGCTGACCGGCGTTCCGGACAGCGCAAGCTATCCCACGCTCGACAAGGACCGGGCGGGGCTGGTGGCGGTCGAGGCCGAACAATGGCGCGGCTTCTGGTTCGTGCGGCTTGCCGATGACGGCGGCCCGTCGGTCGCGTCGATGATGGCGCCCTATGAAGCGATGATCGAACCCTATCGCTTTGCGGAACTCGGCGCGCTCGGCCGCGTCACGCTGCGCCCGCGCGAGGTCAACTGGAAGAATGTCGGCGACAATTATTCGGACGGCCTTCACATTCCCGTCGCGCATCCGGGGCTGACCCGGCTTTTCGGCAAAAGCTATGGCGTTGAGGCCAAGGACAATGTCGATCGCATGTGGGGCGACCTGATCGAGCGGCCGTCGGCCGGCTGGTCCGAACGCCTGTATCAGCGGCTGCTGCCGCCAGTGCCGCACCTGCCCGCCGACCGCCAGCGCCACTGGCTCTATTTCAAGCTGTGGCCCAATGTCGCCTTCGACATCTATCCCGACCAGGTCGATTTCATGCAATGGTTGCCGACCGGCCCGACGAGCTGTCTGATCCGCGAAATCAGCTATGCCCTGCCCGACGATCGGCGGGAGATGAGGGCGGCGCGCTATCTCAACTGGCGTATCAACCGCCAGGTCAATGCCGAGGACACCGCGCTCATCACCCGCGTTCAGCAGGGGATGCAGTCGAAAAGCTTCACCATGGGCCCGCTCAGCGACAAGGAAGTCTGCCTCAGGCATTTCTGTTCTCGGATGCGCGACCTCATTCCCGAGGCACGCCTTGAACACCCCCCGCGTGCGGGATGGAGCAAAGCATGACCAAAGCCTATGACGCGCTGATTATCGGCGCCGGCCACAACGGCCTTGTCTGTGCCTTCTATCTCGCCAGGGCCGGACTGAAGGTGCGGATCGTCGAGGCGCGCGACGTCGTCGGCGGCGCCGCGGTGACCGAGGAGTTCGCGCCGGGGTTCCGCAACTCGGTGGCAAGCTACACGGTCAGCCTGCTCCAGCCCAAGGTCATCGCCGACATGCGCCTTGCCGATCATGGCTATCGCGTGATCGAGCGGCCGATCAGCAATTTCCTGCCGCAGGAGGATGGCGGATACCTCAAGCTCGGCGGCGGGCTCGAACGCACGCAGGCCGAGTTCCGCAAGTTCAGCGCGCGCGATGCCGAAATGCTGCCCGCTTATTATGACGCGCTCGAAAATGTCGCCGAACTGCTCCGCGACCTTGCGCTCCGCGTCCCGCCCAACGTCGGCGAAGGGCTGCGCACCCTGTTCGACGGGGCGCGGCAGGGGCGGCGCTTCGCCACCCTCAGCCTCGAACAGCAGCGCGACGTGCTCGACCTGTTCACCAAGTCGGCAAGCGCGATGCTGGGCAGCTGGTTCGAGAGCGAGGCGGTGAAGGCGGCTTTCGGTTTCGACGCGGTCGTCGGCAACTACGCCAGCCCCGACACACCGGGCAGCGCCTATGTCCTCCTCCACCATGTTTTCGGCGAAGTGAACGGCAAGAAGGGCGCCTGGGGCCACAGCGTCGGCGGCATGGGCAAGATCACCGAAATCATGGCGAAAGTCTGCCGCGACCATGGCGTCGAAATCAGCCTCGAAAGCCCCGTCGCCAGGGTGCTCGTCGACGGGGGCAGGGCGGTCGGCGTCAAGCTTGTCGGCGGCGAGGAAATCGCCGCCGCGCGCGTGATCGCCAATGTCGGGCCGAAGCTGCTTTACGAACGGATGATGGACGCCGCCGACCTGCCGCAAGACTTTCAGCGCCGGATCAAGGGCTTCAAGGCAGGCAGCGGGACGTTCCGTATGAATGTCGCGCTGTCGCAACTGCCGAAGTTCACCTGCCTCCCCGAACCGGGCGAACATCACCAGTCGGGGATCATCCTCGCCCCGACGCTCGACTATATGGACCGCGCCTTCCTCGACGCGAAGCAATATGGCTGGTCGAAGGCACCGATCGTCGAAATGCTGATCCCGTCGACCGTCGACGACAGCCTCGCGCCCGCAGGCTGTCATGTCGCGAGCCTTTTCTGCCAGCAATTCGCACCCGAATTGCCCGACGGCAGGGACTGGGACGATGAAGAGGACGCCGCGGCCGAGTGCATCATCGACACCGTCGAAAAACACGCACCGGGCTTTCGCGCCAGCATTGTCGGCAGCACCCGGCTCAGCCCCAAGGGGCTTGAACGCAAGTTCGGCCTTGTCGGCGGCGACATCATGCATGGCCATATGAGCCTCGATCAGCTTTGGGCCGCGCGCCCGGTGCTCGGCAATGGCGGCTATCGCGGCCCGGTGAAGGGGCTGTACATGTGCGGCGCGGGAACGCACCCCGGCGGCGGCGTCACCGGCGCGCCGGGGCATAACGCCGCCGCGGTCATCCTACGCGACCGGGGGCTCTTCGCGCCCCGGTGGCGTTAGGCTTCGCGCCGACGCCATGGTCCATGCATAAAGCGGCAGCCCCGCCGCCATCAGGATCAGGCTCATCGCGCTGACGCCGATGCCCGCGCCCCACAGCGTCCAGACGGCATAGGCAAGGCCGATCAGCGCGACCGGGATCGCGACGCGCAGCCGCAGCGCAGCGGCGGCACAGGCGAGGTAAAGCCACAAGGTCACCGAGGTGGAGAGCACCGCCATGAAGGTGAACATCTCGCTCGTCGACTTGCTGCTGTTGAGGATGACGCAGGCGGTGGCGATCGCGCTCGACAGCAGCAGCGCGGCGGCCGGGGTGCCGTGGCGGTTCTCGCGGCCGCACCAGGCGGGAAGCAACCCCTGCCGAGCGAGCGTCGCGGGCAGTTCCGCCTGGATCAGCGTCCAGCCGTTCAAGGTGCCGAGCGCGCTGACCGCGGCGAAGGCGGCGATAAGCGCTGCGGGTCCGGCACCCCACCAGGTTTCGACGAACAGCGAGAAAGGCGCCGCCGAGCGTGCAACCTCGTCTGCGGGCAGCATCAGCGCGATCGCCGAACAGACGATCAGATAGAGGATGCCCGTCGCGAGCGTGCCGATGATCGTCGCGCGCGGGATGGTGACGGCGGGATCATCCACCTTGTCGGCGGCGACGCTCGCCGATTCAAAGCCGAGCAGCGCCCACAAGGTCAGGATTGCCGATCCGCTCACCGCGGCGAATGACAGCCCGTCGGCGGGGAAGGGGGCGAGCGCGACGGGCTGGCTACGCCCGAAGGCGATGGGGATCAGGACGATGACGGTGACCAGCGGGATCAGCTTGATGAGCAGGGTTACGAGCTGAAACTGTCCCGCCGCACGCGCGCCGCGCCAGTTGATCGCAGTGACGATCCAGATCAGCGCGATCGTCGACAGCGCCATATGCCGCCCCAGCGCAGGCACGAACAGGCTGAGAAAGCTTACCGCCGCGACTGCCAGCGTCACATTCGCGGTCCACACCGACACCCAATAGGCCCAGCCGATCATGAAACTGGGGATGCGGCCAAAGGCGCGCTCAACGAAGCCGGTCGGTCCCCCCGCGTCGGGGTGGGCGATCGTCAGCCGCGCGATCACAAAAGCCAGCGCAAGCGCCCCGCCGATGGTGATCGCCCAGCCCGCGACGCCGTTCCAGCCAAAGGGGGCGAGGCTGGCGGGGAGCAGAAAGACCCCCGATCCGATCATATTGCCCATGACGAGCGCGATCGCCATCGAAAGGCCGAGCTTGCGGCGCGGCCTTTCGGGGCGATTCGCGGGTGCGGTCACCCGGTCAGAAGTCCTTGCTCACCTTGATCCCGATCAGCCGCGGCCGGACGACATTGTCGTAAAAGACGCCGCCCGTGTTGCTGATCCCGTCGGGATCGCCGCAGATCGATTCGCCGCACTGAACCGCGCTGTTGATGACGCCGTTGCTGTTGAACAAATTGGTCGCAAAGGCCTCGGCGCTCCACCCTTCGCCTTTGACCCCGATGCTGAGGTCGGCGGTGGTATAGGCGCCGAAATTGCCGACGATGTCATTCTCGAATGGCCGCAGGTCCGACCGGCGTTTGCCGACATGGTTGACCGCGAACTGGACGTGCGCGTCCATATCGCCGATCGGCCATTCGTAGCGCGCGACGGCATTGCCCTTGAACTTGGCGGTGACGGGCAGGCGCGAACCGGCGGGCGCCAGCAAGGCATTGGCCGCGCCGTCGCTGCCGGGCAGCGTGCAGTCGAAGCTGTCATTGGCGATGCGGCAGAAATCGCGGCGGATCGTCGCATCATTGTAACTGCCGCCAAGGCTGAGCGTGAAACCGCCCTGGCGGACGTTCAAATCCGCCTCGATCCCGCGAATGCGCGCGATGCCCGCGTTGCGGATTTCGGTGAGGCCATTGGCGCCGAGGAAGGACAGCTGGATATTGTTCCAATCCTCCTGATAGACGGCGCCGTTGAAGCGCACCGGGCCAAAGCTGGTCTTCCACCCCAATTCATAATTGTCGAGCGTGTCGGGGCCATAGGGCGGCAAGGTGCCGCGACGGTTGATGCCGCCGGGGCGAAAACCGCGCGACCAGGTGGCGTAAACCAGCACGTCGTCGGTGACCTTGTAGGTCAGGTTGAGCTTGTGGATGAAATCGGTGTCGCTCGTGCTCTTGTCGAGATTGGTGCACGGCGTTCCCGAAATGATCGGCCCGGTGAAGCAGGCGGCTTCGCCGGTGCGGCTTGAATAGCCGGCCGAATAGCCGAAGAAGCCGACCAGGCTGTTGTCGAACTTGTACACGCGTCCGCCGCCGGTCAGCGTCAGCTTGTCGGTGATGTCGAAACTGATCTCGCCGAACGCCGCATAGTCGCGGTCGATACGCAGCTGTTTGGTCAGCCAGATATTGCTGTCGGTTCCGGTGACGGTGATCGAATCGGCGATATTGTCGATGATGTAATTCTGTTCGATATTGTGCGACTGGCGCTGCCAGAACAGTCCGCCGATAAAGCGGATGCGCGCGTCGGCGGGCGATGCGATGCGGACTTCGGCAAAACTGCGCTTATAGCGGTCAATGCCCTGGATATACTGGTTCGGGCTGACGAGGTCGCCGTCATTATCGTAGAAATAGACGCCATAGCCATAGAGCGCGTCATAGAAATAGGCATAGTCCGAATAGTCGCTTTCGACCGTCGTTTTGCGCCGCAAATGACCACCGGTAACGGTCAGATCCCAGCTGCCGATCTTGCCTTCGATCGTCAGCGCAGCCTGGATCCATTTGTCCTTGCTATATTCCGGGTTGTACTGGACCGTCTGCAGCTTGCGCGTCACCGCGGTCGAGCGTTCCTGCGCAAAGCTGCCATTGGCTTCCTGCACCTGTCCCATCAGCGTCGGGCGGATCGTCCAGTCGTCGTCGAGGTCGATCCCCAGCGCAAGGCGCGCGCCATAGGTGTCGACGTCGTTATAGTCCTTTTCGACGAGCGCCGCATTGTCCTGCGTGATGCCGCTGCTGGGATAGGTCCGGCTGCCCGCGATATTGTCGATATAGCCCGCATCGTGACGATACCAGCCGACGAGGCGCAGCGCCGCGCGCTCGCCGAGGGAGGCGTTGACGAAGCCTTCGGCGACGCCGCCGATGCCGCCGCGCGTCACGCTGTTGAGTTCAAGCCCCACCGAACCATAGGTGCCGCTGGTGTCGGGCTGGTTGGTGACCAGCTTGATCGTGCCCGCCATCGAACTGGCGCCATAAAGCGTGCCCTGCGGCCCCGCGAGCGCCTCGACGCGCGCGAGGTCATAGGCATGGATGTCCAGCGCGCCCTGGATCGTCGTGATCGGCATTTCGTCCAGATAGGTGCCGACGGTCGGCAGCGACGCCGAATGGTTGGCATTCTCGCCCGACGCGACGCCGCGGAAATAGACCTGGCTGAACCCCGGCGCGAGCGTCTGGATCGTCACCGACGGCAGGAATTTGACGACGTCCTGAAACTCCTTGACCTGCAACTCGCCGAGCCGCTCGTTGCCGATCGCGGTGATCGCCAGCGGCACGTCCTGCAGATTTTCTTCGCGCTTCGACGCGGTGACGACGATGTCATTATCGTCCTCCACCGTCGCCTGCTGCGCCAGCGCCGTGCCCGACGTGGCGAGGATCGTGCCGCCCAGCAGCATCGCGCTGCTCCGCACCAGCACTTTCGACATATTCCGCATGAAACCCCCCTCGATGGCATCGATATGACAGAAGAATGACGCAGCGCAGCACAAGCGCAAGCCTAGTTCGTCGGTGCGCCCGGCCATTGGTCGAAAATGTCGCCAGATGTTGCCCAAAGGCAACTAATTCAGCTCGCGGTGCCTCCATAGGCATCCGGAACCGCCGGATAGGCGCCCAGAACCGGCCCCAGCGCGTCCACCAACGGCCCCAGCCACTCGGCATAAGGCCGCCACTGATCGACCCCGTCGCGGTTGATCGGGCGCCGCACCTGTTCGCTCGATGCCGTCCGCACCGCGCGCGCATTGGCGTGGAAGTCCATGCAGCCCTCCTCGAACGGCCGGCCCAGGAAAGCGAGCATCGCGCGCACCTCGGTTTCAGGGTCGTCGAGCAAGGTTTCGTGGATGACGCGGTGGACGCGCCCCGGCTGCACCGCGTCGAGATGCGCCATCAACCGCACATAGTCGCGATAATAGGCGCCCATGTCGGACAGGCGATAGCTGAACGCCTGCCCCTTCGCGAAATGCTGGCGAAAGTTGGACCAGCAGCAATCGAGCGGGTGGCGCCGCGCGTCGATGATCCTTGCATTGGGCAGGATCAGCCGGATCAGCGGGGCATAGAGCCAGTTGTTCGGCAGCTTGTCGATATAGAGCGGCTTGGCGGTCTTGCGCTGCACCGCGGTGCGGCGAAGAAAGGCGGCGCCCATTTCGGCGAGCTTGCCGGGCGATGCCTCGGCCAGCGCGGCGACCCAGTGGCGCCCCTCGCCCTTCGCTTCGCGGCCAAGACCGAGCGCGATCGCGGGAAGGTCGGGCAGTTCCATCGTCCCTTCGATCGCCGAATGGCTCGCCAAAATCTGTTCGATCAGCGTCGATCCGGCGCGCGGCATCCCCAGGATGAATACCGGATCGCCGCTGGGGTCGCCCTGTCCGGCGCGTTCGGCAAAGAAGGCGGCCGTGCATGTCGCGATCGCCGCGTCGACGATCGCCGTCGTTTCGGCGGCGTCATAGCCGAGCTGGTCCGCGCGGATCGCATTGCCGGCGGCATAATGGCGAAAGGCCGCTGCATATTCGCCCGCATCGTCATAAGCCTTGCCCAGCGCGAAATGCAGATGCAGCCGATCGTCGTCGCGTGCCGCCCCGCCCCGATCGGCGGCGGCGAGCGCTGCTTCCATCGCCTGCCGGTCGGCTTCGTCGAACCGGATCGTCTTCAGGTTGGCGAGGCTCCACCAGATTTCGCCCAGTCCCGGCTCGGCGTCGAGGCCGCGGCGATAGGCAGCGATGCTGTCGTCCTGCCGTCCCACGGTCTTGAGCATATGGCCATAGCTCATCCACAGCTTGGCGTGGCCGGGGAAACGCTCGACCAGCTGGGCATAGAGCGCGATCGCTTCGTCATAACCGCCGATCCGGCCGAGCGCGGCGGCCTTGAGGTTCGCGTGCGCGGGATTGTCGGGGTCGCCCGCCAGCACCGCGTCGAGCGTCTCGACCGCCTCGGCATAGCGGTTCTGCTTGTAGAGCACGGTGGCAAGATTGGCGCGCGCCGCGCCGAACGCGGGCGCCAGTTCGAGCGCGCGTGTCAGCAGCTTTTCGGCGTCGCCATAGCGGCCGATCCGTCCCGCGACCTCGGCGAGCATCCGGATCGCCGCGACGTCGGTCGGATCTTCCTTCAGCCGCGCGCGCAGCGCCGCCTCGGCTTCGGGCAGGCGGTTCTCGGCAAGCGCCAGCGCCGCGGCGATCATCGCCGCGTCGTGCACTGCCGCGCCAACCGCCGCGAGCGCGGCGTCGGCGGCTTCGTCCGCGCGGCCCAGCCGGCGCAGCGCTTCGGCCGCGATGCGGTGCGCCGCCGCCGATGTCGGAACCGCCGCGACGATCGCGCGCGCCTGTTCGAGCGCCGCGCCGGGCTGGCCGTTCAGCAGCCGGCGGGCGTTGGCGAGCGCCTCATCGTGGGTGATCGTCGCCAATGCCGCGCCTCAGCTCGCCGCCCGCGCCTTGCCGATCGCCTGTCGCAGCACGTCATAACCGACCTGCCCTTGCAGCAGCTGGTCGCCGACGATCCATGTCGGAGTGGCGTTGAGCTGGAGCTGCGACGCGATCGCCATATTGCTGTCGATCTCGCGCTGGAACAGCGCCTCGTTCGCGGTCGCGTCGGCGCTGCCGTCGGTGACGACGCCCGCGCGCGCCGCCGCCGCCGCAATCGCATCGGGATCGAGCGAGCTTGCCGCGAACATCGCGTGGTGAAAGGCGTCATATTTGCCCTGTCGCGCCGCGGCGAGCGCCATGATCGCGGCGTCGCGGCTCTGCGGCGCGATGATCGGCAATTCGCGGAACACGACCTTCAGGCGCTTGTCCTCGCGGATCAGCCGGTCGACGTCGGGCACGCTCGCGCGGCAGAAGCCGCAGGCATAGTCGGTAAAGACCACCAGCGTCACGTCGCCGTCGGCATTGCCCGCCCACGCCCCGGCATAGGGCTTTTCGAGCGCCGGGCGCACCGCGTCGATGGCCTTGGCGATTTCGCGCCCGCGCTGCGCTTGCAGCGCTTCTGGGATGATCTGCGGGTTCGCCTTGATATAGTCGGCGACGACGGTTTCGACCTCGCTCTTGCTGAGCCCGCCGCCCAAGCGCCCACCGAGCCAGAAAGCCGTCGCAAGCAGCAGGATGCCGCCCCCGGCCAGCGCCCACCGGTGCATCGAACCGCGCTCCATATCCGTCCCCTTCCACGTCGGCAGCCGCCCCGCCGACACGGTCGTGTCGCCCGCTGGCCTCGTCTTCGACGCCTTGACCAGCGGCGAGCGATCATCGCCGTCCGGGGGGCCTGCTGTCGCCTTGGGTTCGGGTTTCGCGATCACGGGAATTGCGGCATCACCTGCAAAAAGCGGCAGGTCGGGCGCGGCGGGCGCCTTTGCTTGGGCCGCGGTCGCTTCGCGCGCGAGCAATTGTTCGAGCCCCGAAGGCGGCGGCGGCGACTCCGCGCGCGGCGCGGGGCGCAGCTTTTCGCTGCCCGCCTTGGCGATGTCCGCCACTCCGGCCTTTGCCTTGTCGGCGACCTCGCCCACCCCGCGTCCGGCTTTGCTCGACAGCGTCCGCACTTTGTCGCCGAGCGCCATTTTCGCCCATGCGTCGCCGCTCGCCTTCGTCGCGGCACGGCCCACGCGGGCCGATCCGCGCCCCGCCGCCCGCGCGGCGCGCATGGCGGCCGCCGCCGTCCTGCGCGCAAACGCGTCGGCGCGCCGCGGGATTTCCATGGCTTCGACCCGCGCCGGAATATCGGCGCGCTCGCCGACGCGAATCGTCCAGTCGGCAAAGGTTTCGGCGCCGCGTCGAATCCGCATCCAAAGCCTTGTCGCGCCCGCCCCGATCGCTTCGGGATTCGCCAGCGGCGCGCGGCGCGGCGTCTCGGCCTTGTCATAGCGCGTCAGATCGATGCCGAGCGGCGGTTCGTCCTTGGGCTTGGCAAGCCCCTCGCCGTGCAGCGGCGCGCTCGCACCCGGCTTCGGCGCGGGGTCGCGCAGCCAAGGCTGGTAATAATCGTCTTTTCTGTCCGTCACTTGTCGCCCTTGCGCATCGATTTGGCGATGCGGTCCCCCGCTGGTTCGTGCGAGTCTAACGCCGTTTCCGCTCGCGTTCCACCTCGGCGCGAGCGACCAGCGAAATATCCTGTGCGCGGATCCAGTCGGGCGATCCCTGGGGCAGACCCTGCATCGCCAGTTCGGCATTACGCAGCGCCAGCGTTGGCTGTCTACCCTCCAGGTTATAGCGTTCTGCCGAGGCGAGCGCGGCGCGCGCCTGATCGCCCTTGTTCGCATAGACGATGCCCAGCTGATACCAGGCAAAGGGGTTGCGGTTGTCGAGCGCGACCGCGGTTTTCAACACCTTTTCGGCCTCGGCATAATGGGCGGGGTCTTCGGTCGCGATCAATGCATGGCCGAGCGTCGCGGCGATCAGCGGTTGCGCGCGCGACCTGGCCACCGCCTTGCGCAGCGCGGGAATCGCCTCATCGGGGCGCCCCGATTCGAGCAGGATCTGGCCTTCGAGTTCGAGGAAATAGGGATCGTCGGGATCGGTGGCGAGCAATCTCTCGACCTCGGCCAGCGCCTTTTGCGGATAGGCGCTCTTGTGCCAGGCATAGGCGCGCGCATAGCGTGCCGGGATGCTGCCGTCGCTTTCGGGGAACTTGCGCAGCGTCCGTTCGGGTTCGGTCATATAGCCTGACAGCTTGGCCTTGACGCGCTGGAACCGCTTTTCGATCGCGGGGTCGGCCGGCTTGTCCCACGCCGGGTCGATGACATAGACTTCACGCAGCGTCTGGATGCGGTCGCCCGACATCGGATGCGTCCGGCCATAGGCCTGATCGTCGTCCTGCTTGATGCCATAGCGAAACTCCAGATTCTGAAGCTTCTTGAAAAAGGCCAGGCTGCCGCGCCCGCTGATCCCCGCCTTCGACAGATATTGCGCGCCCGCCGCGTCGGCGGTCGATTCCTGCACGCGGCTGAAGGCGAGGAACTTGCCGAGCGCCGCCTGTTGCCCCGCCATCATGATACCCATGCCGGCCTCGCCGCCGCCCGCGGCAATCGCCGCGGCACCGAGCAGCAGGCTGAGCAGCGAAATGCTCGTCGCGGCGCTTGCGCCGTCGTTGATGCGGATCGCGTGGCCGCCCATCACATGCCCCAGTTCGTGCGCCAGCACGCCCTGCACCTCTTCGGCGCTGTCGGCGGCCTCGATCAGCCCGCTGAAGACATAAATGTCCTGACTTCCCGCGACGAAGGCGTTGATGCTGCGGTCGCCGAGCAGGTGGACGCGGACCTGCCCCGGCTGGAGCCCCGCCGCGACGAGCAGCGGGTCCATCATGTCCTGGAACAGCGCCTCGGTCTCGGCATCGCGCAGGATCGATTGAGCGGCCGCGGGGCGCGCCGCGACGGCGATCATCGCAAGCAGCGTGAGCAGGATATGGAAAAGGGAGCGCAAGCCATGCGCCCCCGACGCGGGCTGCGGCGGGAAAGCGGTCATCGCCGCCCTTCTTGCGCCGCGCGCCTGAACGCCGAGTGAAGCCATGGGGGCTTATTGGGGGTCAGTGCGCGCGGGCGCAAGCTCGTCGTGCGATTTTTGCGATGGGTTCTGACCCCAAAGCATGATCATCTTTGGCTGAACAGGCTGTGCGCTCCGGCGAAGGCGGGAGCCATCGCCGGTCGGCGCCATTTTGAACCCGCGCAAGATGTGTCCCCGCCTTCGCGGGGACACATGGCATTTATTCAGCGTCGGGATCTGTAATTGCAGAGCTAGGCGGTGCGATCCCTCGAGGGTTTCACGGA
>NZ_JABWGQ010000013.1 GCF_014595975.1 Sphingopyxis sp. LK2115
CTCGGCGCTACGCTTCAACCGCGCAAGGTGGGCACGGAACAGCGCTTACGCCTCGGCACGGACGGCGCTCGCCTGATCGACCGAGGCATCGACCCTTCCGAAATCGAGGAAGTTCCACTGCAACTGTGGAATGGCGAGAATTGACGGATTGCTCACATCAAAGAGATCGTCTGGCGACGTTCCGCCAAGTCCCAAGATTCCCATGAATGACAGCTTCGGAAATCGTGCAGCCTCCGCAACACCGATCCGAGCCGTTGCTGCCGCCAGGCTGCGTTCGGCCGCGCGGATGTCGGGCCGACGTGCGACAAGGTTGGAGGGGTCGCCCACGGCGACCTGTTCCGGCGGGAGGGGAACATCGAAGATCTGTTTCAGCGCTTCGTCCGTTGTCCCTGGGATCTGTCCAGCTAGAATGGCAAGCGCATCGAGCAATACCGCCGTGTCAGCTTCGGCCTCGGCGAGCTGAGACTTGAGCAGCTCGAGCTCGGCATTTGCATTGCCGAGAGGGAACAGGGGCAACACGCCTTGCTGATACCGTTGATAGGTTAGCGAGAGGGTTTGCTGCTGCAACTCGCACTCGGTTCGGTACGCTTTGGCTCGAAACTGGGCCTCGCGCAGGTTGACATAGGCATTGGCAACTTCGGCGGTCAGCTGGACCTTGGCATCCTCCACATTGGCAACCGCTGCCGCGGCCTGAGCGTTGCCGGCCTCGATCCGTCGCTGCGTTCCTCCTGCGAAATCCAGCTCCCAGTTAGCGTTGAGCCCGAGATTGTAGACACTGAGGCTATCATCCGCCTGTCCCTGCGGACTAACAGGCGCGCTCGCCGAAGGCGGGGCACTGTTCTGAATATCAAGGCCCGGCAAGCGGCCCTGAATAGCCGTCGCCTGGGTTCCAAGCGTCGGAAATCTTCCGGCCTTCTCCTGTCTCACGGATGCCCGCGCCTGCGCAATCCGCGCTTGCGCAGCCTGAAGCGAAGGATTGTCCGATAACGCAGCCTCGATAAGCCTGGTCAATTCCGGATCGTTCAAAAGGAGCCACCACTCTGCCAGCTCGGGCTCGGTATCGATGATGTTACCGCCGGCACGGACAAAGCCGTCATTTCGGTTCGCCGAGAATACTTCTGGAGGCCCGGCGTAGTCTGGGCCCGCAACACAACCGGCCAGCAGAAACGAGGCGAGAAGCGATATTACAGATTTTCTTATCATGTCAGGCTCAGTGCATCGAAAGGGAAACATTCTTGGGAAGCGGCTTCAAAAAGATGACCAAAGGAACGGTCATCAAGGTCAGGACGCCCATCACCAAGAATACATCATTGTAGGTCATTACGAACGCGTCCCGCTGGATGGTCCGGCCTAGCATCGACATGGCACCCTCCATCCCGCCGAAGCTTTTCGCGAGTTCATCAAGATAAATCTGGAGTGAAGCACTGTTGGCATTCAGCGTCTCTTCCATGCGCCGGCTATGGTGCCAGATCCGCTGGTCCTGAAACGAAGCCAGTCCGGCCAAAGCGAAAGATCCTCCGAGATTTCGAGCGGCGTTAAAAATACCGGAGGCATCGCCAGCATCTGTCTTTGCCACCGAGGCTACGGTAGCCTGGTTCAGGAACATCATGGCCAGAATCATGCCAACACCCCGAATAAGCTGGCTTTCGATGAATACGGCGCCCCCAGATTCCGCGGTGAGGCTTATGCTGACGAAACAGCTGGCCGCCATCAGAAGCATTCCGACACCGACGGCAATGCGAATGTGGAGTCTGCGGATCATGAAGGGCAGGATCGGCATAAGCACAAAAGCCGGAATACCCATCCAAAATATAACGAGCCCGGTTTGAAAAGCGTTATAATCGGATATGATCGCAAGAAATTGGGGAATGACGTAGGTCGAACCATACATGACCATTCCCAGGGCGAGAGCCATCACCGCAACGCTTCCGAATTGGCGATTGAGAAGGAGGCGGAGTTTCAGGACGGGCTTCGACGCGTTCAGCTGCCCGTATATGAGTGAAGCGAAACCGATAACGGCAATGAGTGCCAGCCAGCGAATAAGAGCGGATTCAAACCATTCCTCGCGATGCCCCTCCTCAAGCAACACAGTCAAAGCGCCCAACCCCAGAATCAGGCCGGCAATGCCCGCCCAATCAGCATCGGTCAGATACTCCCACTTCGGCTCTTCGTGAGGAAGCCCGACGAATAGCAGCAGCAGCAGTACGGCGCAGATTGGAACATTGACAAAGAAGGCATAGTGCCAGCTCAAATTTTCGGTCAGCCAGCCACCGATCAGCGGCCCCATGACCGGACCCAGAATCACTGTCATGCCGAACAGCGCCATGCCGATCGGCTGTTGATGGGGCGGCAATCTTTTCGCCACGATGGTCATCGCAGTTGGTATCAGCGCACCACCCATGAAACCCTGACCCGTGCGACCGATGATCATGGTCGTGAGGTCGGTCGCCATACCGCAAAGAATTGAGAAGCCGGTGAACGCGGAAACCGCAATGATGAGCAGGTTTCGCAGTCCAAAAAGGCGTTCAAGCCAGGCGCTAAGCGGAATTACCACAATTTCGGCAACGAGAAATGCGGTGGCAATCCAAGTGCCCTCGGTGCCGCTGGCTCCGATTTCGCCCTGGATCACCGGAAGCGCGGAATTGACGATAGAGATATCGAGTGTTGCGAGCATGGCGCCAAGTGCACCCGCTGCGACCGCTATCCACGCGGTGATATCGGCATTCCGCCTTTCTGCAGTCGGAGTACCAGAGGCGCTGTTCGATGCCAACTCGGCGGTCATTTGTCGGTACTCGAGATCTCTTTCAGCTCTCCGGCAGCGTTTCGCGTGTCGACAACTGCCACAACCGACATGCCCGGGACGAGCAGACGACGCACTTTGGGCGAGGCTATTATCGCGATACGAACCGTTATCCGCTGAACAATCTTGGTGAAATTCCCTGTGGCGTTTTCGGGCGGCAGGATCGAAAATTCTGCTCCGGTTCCGGGCGAGATGCTCTCAACGCGTCCAGCAATCTCAAAGTCGGGAAGAGCATCGACCTCGAGCCTGACCGGTTGCCCCGCCCGCAAAAGGCCGACCTGCGTCTCCTTGAAATTAGCGATGACGTAGATTTCGTTTACCGGAACCACCGTCATCAATCGCTGACCGGGCTGAACGAATTGGCCGACCCTTACTGTTAGATCGCCAACGCGACCTCCCTTGCTGGCTCGCAGCAGAGTCGATGTGACATCTAGGTCGGCCGCTTCCAGCTGCGCGCGGGCCGCGTCAGCTTGGGCTTCGGTCTGGTCGATCTGTTTGAACAAGGTGGCCCTCCGACCGTTGGCAGCAGAGACTGCTGCCTGGGCAGCAACAAAGTCGGCGTGCGCTTGCTGCGCCTGTGTCTCATATTGTTGAAGCTTTTCTCGCGGCTCCGCACCGGTCGCGGCAAGGGGGCGATACCTCGCTACCTGCTCATTGGCGAGGTCGAGCGCCGCGCGCTTGGCGGCGAGTTGGGCCCGCGCCTGCCGAATCGCTGAGTCCTGTTCGGTTACTTGCGAGCGGATTGTGTCGGCGCCGGCCAGCGTCGCCGCAATTTGCGCACGCGCCTGTTGCGCCTGGGCTCTATAATCTCGCACATCCAGTTGCACGAGCGCCTCGCCGGGACTGACCCGCCCGTTCTCAGAGACGAGCACCGCGTCCACGTATCCGGCCACTTTTGATGAAACCACAACGCTGTCGGCCGCGACATAGGCGTTGTCGGTCGACTGCATGTACTGCCCATAGGTGACATGCCTGTAATACCACCAACCACCTGCAATCAGCGCAGCAGTGATGGCTATGATGAGGATGAGGCGAAATTTGGGTTGCGATTTCAGGCTGGATGCGGGCGCGCGATCCTGTTCCCGCTCATTTGGTTCGTCGGTCATCTGCCTCTTTCGAAGGATTTTGGACATGTGCTAAGTCGCTTCATGGCGTGGCGTAGACCGTTCCATCCGGTTAGTAAAATCGTTTAGTAATTTGCGTTTTGGCATTCCCACGAAACGGACTAGGCAGCGGTATGAACGCAAATCTCGACACAATGCCGCCACGGCTTCGCGAAGGCGCCCTCACCGACGACGACCGTATGCTATATTTGATGGACGAGATTAGTCGGGGGGCGAGGCGCGCTTATGACGCACGGATTGCCAAGATTGGCCTCAATCAGACGCAGTGGCGCATCATCGGACAACTTCTCCGCGAACCATCGTTGACGCAGGCCGGAATTGCCAAGCGACTAGAGTTGGAATCCGCCACGATCGGTCAAGCCGTCGCTGGCCTTTGTGGGAAAGGATTGATGGAAAGGCGACGAGCCAAAACGGACGGCCGGGCATGGCAGCTCATCCTGACCCAGGAGCTCGACAGGTTGTTGCCCCAACTGAGAGAATCCGCGGACGGGCTGCATAGGGTCCTATGGCGGAACGCCACGCGCGACGAAAAACGGACGTTGCTGGACATTCTTGTGCGGATTGCGTCGAATCTCGATCAGAGCCGGACCGATGCGGAATAGGACATATGCCTGGGTTCCGAGATAAACCGATAGGAGACATCGCACGCGCCGCCGAGATAGGACAGATTCTTGTCCGGCACGGCGCCAAAAGCCTGGCGGGCGCTCTCGGAGTCATTCCGCATCCGGCCAAGTCAATCGATCCAGGTGAATTGCGGCCGGCGGCGGTCGTCGCACTCCTGCGCGACATTGGTCCGGTCGGAATAAAGCTTGGACAGCTGCTGGCGACGCGCAGCGATCTGTTTTCCAGGTCCTGGATTGCTGCCTTCGCGACGCTCCACGATCAGGTTTCTCCGGTGCCATTCGAAGAAATCGAGCCCATCCTTGCCGCAAGCTGGGGAGCTGACTGGCGAGGGGAATTCACCCAATTCGATGAACAACCACTGGCTTCGGCTTCGGTAGCGCAGACCTACTCTGCTTCGCTGCTCGACGGCGCCGACGTTATCATAAAGGTGCGGCGTCCGGGCACTGCTGCGCGAATGGAGGCCGATGTGCGGCTCCTGACGCGCCTCGCCGCCGTTGCCGAGGATCGATCCCCTGAAATCGCCCGCTATCGCCCCGTAGAGTTCCTGCGAACCTTTGGCAGAAATCTTGCCTGGGAAATGGATCTGGCAGCAGAAGCTCGTGCATGCGAGCGTATCGGTGGCTATCTTGATACGCTTGGGATCAAGACTCCAACAATTCATTGGGAACTGACGGGGATACGGGTCAACGTCCAGGAGCGGCTGTATGGAACGCCCGCGTCTGCGATCGAGGCCGAATCGACCGACCCACGCGTGGCGGCGTTCGCGAGACAATATGCGAATGCAGTCCTGCGCATGATCATTCTGAATGGCGAATTTCATGGCGATCCGCATCCAGGCAATGTTTTCCTTATCGGGGAACAGGATGTGGGCTTTATCGACTTCGGATCGGTCGGCACTCTCACAAAGGCGAGGCGCGAGGAACTGGTACGACTTGTCATGGCTATAGCCGACGAAGACACAGCAGACGTCGCGAACGTGTTGCTCGAATGGGCTGGAGATCCGAAAGTTGACCGTGATGGGCTCACCCAGAATTTGGACCAGCTGATCGGTGAGTTCAGGGGAACGGTCCTTTCGGGGATTGAGTTCTCGCATATTTTCAGCCGCGTGTTCGATCTCCTGCGAGACTATCAGCTCGCACTTCCGCCTGATCTGGCGATCCTTCTTCGAACATTGCTCACGGCGGAAGGGTTTGCGCGTTCCTTTGCGCCTGACTATAATATCGGGGAGGAAACACGCCCCATCATGTTGGAGCTGTTCGCAGAAAGATTCTCCCTTGGCAGGAATCGCGCCAATTTAAAAAAAGTTCGCCGACAACTCCTCGCCCTAGCGGCGATCATGCCTGACCTTCTCGATAACGCCGCCGCTATAGCCAAGTCCGGGCATGTGCCTGTCCAGATTGATCCGGCAAGTTTTGAGAAGCTCGCAGCCATTCGCCGCGCGAGCCAGCCTGTCAAAGGTCCTGTGGCGGCCGCACTTATCGTCTCCGCGGCGCTGCTTGCGAATCAATCCTGGGTGCTTGCAAGTGTTGCAGTGGCTCTTGCCGGGTTGGTTCTTCTGCGCAAATGGCGATAAGATCGTTGCTCAGCTTGAACGGGCCAGCGTCCAATATCAGGCCAACTGAGAACTGGAGTTTATGATGACACTGCAGAAGCCAGTCGATCCGGTCCCCGCAGCCACCATGCTGTTGCTTCGCGACGAGCCGGAGTTCCAGGTGCTGATGGTCAAGCGGCATCACCAGATCGATTTTGCATCCGGCGCGCTGGTCTTTCCCGGTGGAAAGCCTTCTGCTGCCGATGAAGCGCCTGAATGGGCCGATTATTGCAGGGGCTGGAAAACGCTAGATCCTACGCAGCGCACCCTTCGGATTGCCGCGATTCGTGAAGCCTTTGAGGAAGCAGGCATCCTGCTGGCCGATCATCGCGACGGTAGCGAGTTCGAGGATATTTGCGATCTTGAAAGCCGCAAAGCCGTCGAGCGAGGCGAGCGCGAATTTTTCGACATTGTGCGCGAGGCCGATGTGCAACTGCGCCTTGATCGCCTGAGCGAGTTCGCGCGGTGGATCACGCCCAGCTTTATGCAAAAGCGCTTCGACACTCATTTCTTCGTCGTTCGCGCCCCAGAGCGCCAGATCGCAGCATGTGATGGATATGAAACCGTTGATGCGGAATGGCTTTCGCCAAGCAAAGCCCTGAAACTGGGTGTCAGCGGTGAACGAACGATCATCTTTCCCACGCGATTGAACCTGCAACTGCTAGCCGAAGCTGCGAGCGCAGACGATTGCGTCGCGCGGGCCAAGGCTCGCGAAATCGTGCCGGTCCTTCCAGAAGTCATCCAGCGAGACGGCAAGAACATCCTCACTATCCCCGCCGACGTGGGATACGGCACAGCCTTCGAAGTTATCAGCTGAGATAGAAGCAAGCAAGCGGGGGCAAACTCTTACGATCCGTAGCCGGGTAACTGGGGGAATGGCTTGTTTTATCCCAGTATTTCTTGTCGCATAGTCTAGGGTCAGGATCTGTAATTGCAGAGCTAGGCGGTGCGATCCCTCGAGGG
>NZ_JABWGQ010000030.1 GCF_014595975.1 Sphingopyxis sp. LK2115
TACACCATCGCCTACACCGGAAATTACACCACGAGCGCGGACGCTAACGAGAAAACCCATGCAGGCGAGCCAACCTTCCAACGTATCAACAGCCGAGACCGCGCGGCCGCCCGTTGCGCGCAATTGGCTCTGGAAGCCTTGGTACGCGAAGCTCTGGTGGGCGGCGATCCCGGTCTACTGGACAGGCGCGGTGGCCTCGCTGAAGGTCCCGGCACTGGCGGAGTTCTACACCAGCGCTCTCGCAGGCTATCTCAACATGCTGTTCTTTCCGCCGACGGCACTACTGGTGCTTGGTTTCGGGTTCGTCAAAGCTTGGCTCGACAGGCCGCTATCTGGCGAGCCTCTCTCGGACGAGGAAATCGGCGAACTCGAGCAGATGAGGATGGAGGACGAGCACTGGGAGCGTCTTGGGCGACCTCATTGGTCGGTCGACATCTATGATCCGCGCTCCGGCGGACTATATATCGGCAACCCACTCAGCCTTCAGCACCCTGGACGTCGAGATTAGCGCTTCTTGTAGCTGCTATCTCCGTCGAATGGACCATTTGCTAGGTCGGTCGAAAATCGGCCACTGCTCAAGATCGAGGATTGTTCGAGCGACGTCATCGGTCCAGTAATATCGGCGGTTCCACGTGCGGAATCGGCTTGCCCAAGGTAGCGATTTCGCAGCCCCTCGGGGCCAAGCACCTGACGGTTCAGCTCGCTCGTAAATGTCATTTCAGGGTTTGCAGAGCGCGCAGCCGCCCGCTCTGCGGCGGATATCGCCTCGCGTACATCATAGTTTACGATATCGAGCGAGGCCCGAGCTGTCTCGTTACTCGTGCCCATGTCGCTGCTGCTATATCCCAAGCTCCCGCCGACGCTCCCTGACGTTGCTGTCTGTGATCGTTCCTTACCCTTGGCCGGACCACCACGCGACGCATAGTCACTGCTTTGGGCACTTGCGCCGACATTGCCGCCAACCGCAGTTCCCATTGAGATTTGGTCTTGCGCCGAGCGAGATATAGCCCGCTGCCATCCCGTCTGGGCCATGATCGCCGACACGTCGCGTTGAAGCGTATCCGCAACCTGCGGATTGAGCCGCCACTCGCCGTTGCGGTCCATTTCGAAGCCACCGCGCAGCCAGTTCGCCATCATCGCCTGACCCTCGGGTCCGCTGCTTAGCATGTTTTCGATGGTATCGGGTCCGGCTTGCTTGCCGGCCTCATATTTGGTGCTGGTGTCGCTGCGTGCGGACTGCGTGAACCCGGTGCTGCTCGACACGAGCAGGTCGTTGTCCGCGAAGCTGAACCGGGCGCGGCCTCCCTCGGCGATCGTGCCATATTGGCTGTCGTTGATGAGGCCTGCGGCGCGGAGCTGCCGCGCGACGTCGGGCGAGACATTGAGATTGAGATCGCCATTCTGCGCCATGGCGAGCTCGCGCTTGGTCATGTTGATGCCCTCGCTGCGCAGCAGCCCCTGCATGCGTGTCGTCGGCATCCATTCGTTCGCCGTCGACATGGTGGCGAGACCGCTCGAGACGACGGCACGGTTCGCCATGACGCGCGCGGCGGTCGCAGGGCTATCTTCGAACAGCACGTCGCCGACGGCGTTGCCGAGGTTGATGTTCGTCATCAGCTGCTGGAGCGTCAGCGGCGTCGCGAGCATCTTGTCACCGAGCGCTCCGAGGTTCGACCGGCAGCGCTGGAGCTGAGCCGCGTTCGAGACGTCATAGCCGGTGCGCTCGCAGACCTGTTGACTGTAACCGTGGAACAGCGACGGATCGGAAAGCCGGTCCGAGATATGCGTCCAAGTCTCGGTGCAGCTCACCGTTGTTCCGCCCTTGTCGGTGGCAGTGAAGACGGTGCTGAAGGTCGCCGGCCCAGACATCGCGGCAAAAGCCGCGGGAAGATCGTTCGTGGTACGAAAGAGTTGATCGTCGTCGATGCCATAGGCGGGAGAGACGCGCGCGACGGGATAGCATTGCCGGACATAATCCTTGATCGTTGCATCGAGGAAGGTGTCGGTCATCGGCCCTCGCGGGCTAACAGCGTTCAGGAACAAGTCAAAGCTGTGACCACCCGCACCGAACTCGAGCTTGGCATTGGGGTCGATCGTATTATCGTCGATCGTCTCGGCGATCGCCCGCTCCATCATATTGGTGACGCCCGCGACGAGAACGATCAGGTTCGGGACGTCGCCAACGGGCTGATAGGCGTTGCGGACCCGGTCGTAGACATGGACGGTGCCCGTGGTCGCAACCATGCCGACGAAAAGCCCGATGCCGACGAGCGTCTGAAAGCCGAAAGCGACGATCCCCATGCCGTTGCCGCGCACGCTCGCGAGTAGCGCGCCGAGCGCGATCCCGGCGACCGCGACGATGAGCACCAGCGTTTCGTAGCGCGGATCGGCAAAGATCATCGAGACGAGCCGGAACGCGTCGACGGTCTCGTTGAACCCGTCATAGGTGTGGAAGCTGGTTTCGAGCGCTAGCGCAGCGGTCGGCACGGTGGCGGCGAGGGCGGCGATCAGCGCGGAAAGGAATCGGGAGCACATCGCGATCAGCGATTGCGGTTAGCGGCGGCACCGGCGGCGTCGCGCGCGTCGCGGTCGCGCTGGCGGACGAGCCCGGCATAGTTCGCCGAGAGGTTGGCCTGGTTCAGCGCCGCCATATAGGACTGGCGCATCTGCGCGCGCTGGCGCAGCACTTCCTCGCGAAGATCGCGCAGCTGCTCTATCCCCTTGGTGAGGATGCGCGTCTGGCAGATATTGGCATTGCCTGCGTCGGCGGCACCGGCGGCCGACGTGCCGCGCTCGGCATTCGACAGCGCGAAATCGATGCTGCGAGTGAGATCATTGAGCATCTGGTAGGCGAGGGTCAGGGCGACCAGTTCGTCGGTATCGCCGATCACGGCATCCTCGACGCCTTCGCGCACGCCCCATTCGAGCATCCGGTAGATGGGGAGCGTCTTCACATTGGCGACGAACTGGCGCTCTTCGGCAGTCAGCGCGGCGCGGGTGCGGATCTTGGTCGCGATCGTCTGCATCCGTTCACGCGCGAGGACGAGCGCGCCGCGGCCCGGCCCGTCAGTCGCGCAGTCAGCGCTGGTCGGCGGGACGTTGAGCGACCGGGCCTGGACACGTCCGGTCAGGAAATCCTCGACGCCTTCGGTGTCCTGACGCGGGCAGGCAGGGATGGTCCTCGAAACTGCCGGGCGACGTGTAGGTCACATTGTCGAACCAATGCTCGGCCCAGCTTTGGGCATAGGCTCCCGGCGCGCCGGCTCCGCAGGTTGACAGGATGAGGGCGATCATAATGGCGCGGCGGCCGCCAAGCGAGGACATCAGCGTTCTTTCTCAGGGGCGGGATGTGGCAGGCTGAACCCGCTCAGGGTCGCTTGTGTTGACCTCTCGCGACAAGGGCAGAGGCACGTACGCGCCTCTCAGAGGCAAGGTCCTTCCGCCAATATGTCCCACGCGAAATGGGCCACTGCCATGTCGATCATCGCCTCGTCCCATGTTTCAGGGTCGGCAAGATGCCGTGATGGATTGCAAACGCTTTCAAAGGTTCGTATGTGTATGATCTAAGAAAAGGATACACATCATGCGGACCAACATCGTCATCGACGATAATCTTATGAGCGAAGCTCTCCGGGCAACGGGCCTCAAGACAAAGCGTGAGGCCGTTGAGCTCGGCTTGCGGACGTTGCTTCGGCTTCGCAAACAGGACGAGATTCGGAAGTTTCGGGGTAAGCTCGCTTGGACGGGCGATCTTGATGCCATGAGAACCGACGGGTGATCCTCGTCGATTCCAGCGTCTGGATCGATTATTTCCGGGGCGATGCCACACCGCAGACGGAACGATTAGACGCATTGCTAGGCGCCGAGCCACTGCTGACCGGCGACATCATTCTGGCTGAAGTCCTGCAGGGTTTCACCAGCGACCGCGACTTCAACGTCGGGCTGAGATTGATGGGGTCTCTCGACCAGATCGATATCGGAGGTCGCGATATCGCGATCCAGGCGGCCCGAAACTTTCGGGCACTACGCGGCAAAGGGGCCACTATTCGCAAGACCATCGATACGCTTATCGCCACCCGTTGCATAGAAGACGGGTTAGCACTGCTCTACAGCGACCGCGATTTTGATCCTTTCGTGGAACATCTCGGACTCTCGTCGGCCATGTCGGACGCACGCCGATGATGTGATCCCTGCAAATCTGGATCGTAGCTCCAGATTTGCAGGGATAAGTCGTTGCTCGATTTCGCTTCTTCGCCCTGAACGGATATCCAACCGGAATAAGCTCGAAGTTATGGCTTTGCTCGGCGTTGCGGTGAGATGTCCGGCCCTTGAGCAACAATTCCCGTGAATTTCGAAAACGCCCGGACCCCGGCTTGCAGGGCGCATGCCGGTCAGTATCTTTACGGCGAGATATAAATTGCGCGCGATATTGGGCGCATGATTCGGTGCCAACGGCAATCGGAATGATCCGGTTCGTATCGTTCACCGGTCGGACTCATGCGGCCGGGTATCCGGATTCAGGATAGGCTGTTTCGCTGAAGCTCGTCCGATCAGGTCTCGACTGATTTCTCGGGAGTGGGCAACGAGATTGCGCGTCTTTTCGCGAAGCATGAGCTGGCCAATAATCCCTTCAACATAGGCGGGATTCGTTTTGTTGATGACTGCCAGAGCCGTTTCGCACCTCGCGCGGCCGCAATGCTCAATAGCCCCGACTACATAGTCGGGTCCAAAATGCTCGGCGACCGCTGCAAGGTCGAACATATCGCGCGGCTGGAAACTCCAACCGCGATAGAAGACCTTTTTAGCGATGATTTCCGCTGGCGTTTCAAGCGCGATGGCGTGACCTTGAACGTCGTGCGCTCGTGTTGGATCTGGAATGATGCTGTCGCAGCAGATGAAATCAATTTCGCCCAGATCGTGATAAGCAAGCTTCAGCATATCGGTGCCTGCCTGATAGCTGTCAGGAGCGTGATCGAGTTTGATGCCTTGCGTTTCCGGATTGAGAAATGGGAGGATTTGTGGATCGTCCAGAAACAGGTCGATGTCGTGACTTTCACGATGATCGATCTGCAGCATCAGTGCGGTTCCGCCGCCGAAGCTCCACTGAGGCGCGAAGCCGTTCGCCTTCCTGAAATGGTCAAGAATATCTACGGCGAGATTGAAAAGGACCGGCCATTCGCTCGGCCGCTTTGCAGACACGGCGTCAGGCCGCCAGCGGTAGCGTGTAGCCCGAAAGTTCGGAGATTTTATCGGCGACTTGGCTCGCTTGACTTGCGTCTACGCCCATCGCTGCCATGAACTGTTCCTGGACGTTCAGCGGCACTTCGGAGAAGAAAGCGAAAACCGGCGCGTTGCAGTCAATCGCGCTCTTCAAGTCGACGATCATGGCAGCAAGCTGATGTGCGGAAACGGCCGCCCCATAAGGGGCGTTCACCGTCGTCAGCACTTGAGTTACAGCGTTTGCCATCATTCCACTCATAACACGATCCTGTTTGGATCGTTGTTTTCATATAGTCGCGAGCGGTTATCAAAACAAGAATCTCGCTCAGGTCGCGTCCTACGCCCGACGCGAGGCAATAATGACAAGACCAGATTCAGCTTATGAAGCATGCATCATGGCTTTGATGTTTCAAGCAGATTCCGCGCCAGAGCTAAGAAAGTTCCGTCCGGCTTATCGCGACGGGCCCCCAACGATTCCAGTGAATTTCGAGAGTGCGCGGACGCCTACCGCTGGGCGAACGCCCGTCAGCATCTTCGCGGCGAGATAGAGGTTGCGCGCTAAATTGGGCGCATGATCGGTCCCGACGGCGATTGGAATGATCCGGTTCGTATCGTTCATCGGACGCACCCATGCGACCGGATGCCCGATCCAGGGCAAGCCGAGCCGGCCCGATCGCAGCATCGCTTCCTGCGCGGAAATGGCGCGGACCTGCCAGCCATATCGCCTTCCCAGACTTCCGAGCTTGGTCCAGAGATCGGCGCAGGGAACGCAGCCGGGCGCGGTGCTCATCTCGACGACGAAGGCCGAACTGCGTCCGCGCAGTTCCTCGGTAAAGTCCGGCGGGAAAGCGCGCGTCACCGGAACGCGCGAGAGCCAGTGGTTCATCGCCGCAGTTGTTCCGACCGGATGGATCGCGGCGCGCGCTGCATCCTCGCGGCTGACAGTCTGCGCCATGCCGGGCGAAATGACTAGGATGCTCATGCTCAGCGCGCTTGCACATCGCGCCAACATACTGAACTCGCCTTGCAGGTAAGGGGATTTGCTCTTACCTTGTGCTATTGAAAGGACTCGCCACATGAACGCTGTTACCATTACCGCGAAAGGGCAGGTCACGCTGCGGAAGGAATTGCTCAGGCATCTCGGCGTCCATCCAGGCGACAAGATCAGCTTTGACAAACTCCCCGGCGGTGAAATCAAGATTCGGGCCATCAGGCCTTCCGGAAAGATTGAGGATTTCTTCGGGTCACTCAAGCGGGAAGGCCAGCGGCCCATCTCGATCGAGGAGATGAATGAGGCCATTGAAAAGGGCTGGGCCGGACAGCTGTGAAAATTACTGCCGACACCAATATCCTCGTCCGATCCGCAACGCTGGACGATCCCGTTCAAAGCCCCTTGGCAAAAAAGCTCCTGAAGGAAGCAGAACTTGTTGCTGTGACGCTTCCGGCCTTGTGCGAGTTCTGCTGGGTGCTCAGAAAAGTGTATCGCTATGAGGCGGCAAGGGTCGCTGCATCGGTCAGATTGCTTATCGACGCCGGCAATGTCGCAGCGGACCGACAGGCTGTTGAAGCGGGGCTTGCAATACTGGAGCAAGGTGGAGACTTCGCTGATGGGGTCATCGCCCACGATGGCCAATGGCTGGGAGGCGAGACCTTCGTGAGCTTCGATCGAGGCGCTGTTGGCCTTCTGGCAAAGCATGGGCAATCTGCGATGAACCCCGATCAATCGAAAGCTTGATCCAACTGCGCTGCGCTGCTCGGCAATAGACGCTGTCATCGACGCGGCTCCAAGCCCGCACCGACGAGGTCGCCGCCCAACACACGGGGATCGGTCGCGGAAACCGGCCCATTGCCGAGTGCGTCGAAGAAACCATCTTCCTCGCCCGCGCCGGTCAGGAACTGTTCGGGCCGAATGTCGCCGAGCATCAGCCGCACGGCCTGGTATGTGGTCTGCGCGAGATTGGGATAGGATTCGACACCCGACGCGATCACCATCCTTGCCGAGCTGTCGCGGCGGATCACCATCGTCGTCGGTGTCACCTCGACGCCGAAGCGCTGTCCGAGCTCCGGTCGGCGCTCGAGATCCATCTGTGTGACCTGCCAGCCCGTCTCCTCGCGGAACCGTTCGAGGATCGGCCATTGCACCCGGCAATAGCCACAGGAATTCCGCGAGAACATGACGAGCGCGAACTGGCTTGCGTGGGCGCGGAGATACCGGCGGCGAACCGCTTCCTTCTCGGCACCCATCGCCGCGCGCGCGTCGCCGACGATCGGGTTGGCGGACTTGGCATTGAGTTCGGGGTTCTGAAGCAAGGCGATCTGAGTCACGCCTGCGAACGCACGTGCCTTGCGCCGCGCGAAGTCCTGCAGCCGCCAGAAGTCCGCGACCGCGTCGACGGTGAGCACGGTCGCTGCATAGTCGCGTTGCTGCTCGATCAGCTTGCGGATTTTGGGCGGCGTCCATGTCGCCAGTTCCGCCATCGGCGGTATCGCCGGCTTCATCAGCGCGTCGGGCTCGGCATCCGCATCTTCGACCGGCGGCGGTGCCTGATACCACCAATAGCCCTGCTTCGGTTCGCGGGTGGGTGAGGTCGGCTGCGCGGCGGCGGGGAAGGCCGTGATGAGCGCCGCGAGGAGGGCAGGGCGGATCACAGCAGCTTCTCCATGCGGGTGAGGCGCGCGATCGGCACCGGTCCGTAATAGCGGCTGTCGAACCCGCTCGGGTGCAGCGAGCCGACATAGATCAATCCCGGCGGGATCAGCCCGTGATCGGGCCGCCAATAGTCGAGCCGCTGGCCATTTCGCCCGTAGGGCTTGGTCACGCCGAGCAGGACGCCGTCGCAATAATACCACCCGTCCATGGCGTGGGGCTCCATCGTCGACGGTTTCTCGATCAGCGATATGCGCTCGCCGGGCATGCAAAGCGCGCGCTTGGTCACCTTGACCGGTTCGGGGCCGGCCAGCGGATGGGAGAGCATGAACAGGACGAAATCGCCCTTCTCGATCGGCCCCGGCGCCGCGCGCACCGCCCAGGCGTCGATCGACGGCGACATCACGAGAATGGCTTGCTGCATCGCCCAGCACGTCAGAAGCCCGAGTGGCACAACGATCGCCGTCGCCTTCCAGAGCCGGTCGGGGCGCGCGGGCTCGCCGAGCCCCGGACTGCCGAGCGCAACGGCTGCGCGCCGCGGCAGTCCCTTCAAACCGATCGCCAGATGCTTACCGGCCTTCCAGGCGAGACTGAGCATCGCGCACCTCCTCTTTTCCGCCGAGGCGGGCAATTTCTTCGAGCAAACCGGAAAGGGCGGCATCGCCGTAAGCGATATGGCTCCCGCGCGGACTTTCCTCCTCGCGCTCGCAATAGGGGAGCACCGGATCGCCCGGGATCATGGCGAGCGCGGGCACGCGGGTGACGCCGTGCTGGCGAAAGACCAGCGGGTCGACGATCACCTGCACGTCGCGCATCACGCATGCCGGTCCCTCGCAGCCGGGATCGAGGCGGAGAATCTCGGCGGTGAGCTTCGCCATCGGCGCGACCTTGGCCATCCCGCCCGGCATGCCGCGAAACGCGAGGACACCGCGTGCCTTCTCGAGCTGCGCTGCATAGGTGCGCAGCGTTGACGACGGCATCGACGAGGAGACGAACAGCACAGGCACCCAGCCTTTCGCCGCCGGCGCCGGACCGGCATCGGCGACGGCCTTGATCTCGGGCGCTTCGAGCCCGAGTGCCTGGCCGAGCCGCTTCGCCATCGCCTCGCGCTCTGCGGCGAAGCGGTCTTTGCCGGTCTCAAGCGCATCGCGGGCGCGGGCTTCCATCGCTGGCGACTTGGCACGGTCGCGCATCGCCTCGAAGGCGCGCCGGCGTTCGACCTCGCTCGGCTTCGGCAGGTCAGATGGGCCGTTTTGCTGTTGGGCTTTGCGGCGCGACACCGCGCCCTTCAGCCGGTCCATCGCCGCTTCGCCCTCGCGTTCTACCTTCTCGCGCGCCGACGGGTTGTCGTCGATGCCCGGCGATATTTGCGCTGCGGCAAGGCCGGCGATGCCGGCTACGTCGGCGAGCGCCACCGCGAGTACGGCGCGGCGCCTAGCGGCCGATGGCCTGCATATAGGCATCGATACGATCCTTCATGTCTGACTGGATGTCGGCCTGCGCGCGGGCCTGAACTTCCGAATAATATTCGGAGAGGTCCATTCGGCTGAAGTCGAGCGCTTGGAACTCTTCGGGCGTGAACCCGCGGCAGTTCGGCGTCTTCACCGGTCCCCAGCCATCCGCGAACGACTTCAGCTGCGGGCGGCCCTGTTCCTGGATGATGCGGCCGAGCTTGGTATTGAAGCAGCAATGGCTGCGCGACTTCTGGACGCAGATGCCGAGGATCTTCGACGAGCAATAGGAGCCGACCTCGACGCACATGCCCGAGCCGCGTAGCATGCCCGTCTCCATGTCCTGCTGGTCGCAGGAGGAGAGGAGGAACTCGATCATGACGTTGACCGCGAGGCTGATCGCGATCGAGGTCGGATCGATGCCGACAATGATCGCATTGGCGCCCGCGCTCGCCGCCTGGCTTGCCGTCGCGCCCGCCTGGAAGGCGGCATAGGCGGCTTGGGCTCCGGTGAACACGCCCTTGGCGATCGCGATCTTCGTCTGCGTCGACGCGATCGACGAGCCCATTCCGTCCTTGACGATCTTACCCTTGTCCTTGCAGCAGTTGGAAAAGGTTGTCTTGAGGCCCGCTGGGCGGCAGCGCAGCGCGCGGCCGCCGAATATCTCGATGTTCCCGAGACAATTGCCGTCGGTGTCGACTTCGCCGTCGGCGGGCGCGCCCGGATCGTCGACGACGGGTTCATCCTCGATCGGGTTTGCCGCGGTATCGATGCAGGCGTTCGGCGAGCAACTCGGCACGCCGCCGCTCGCCAGCGTCTCGCACGCATATTGCGAACCAAGCGGGCAGGACGACGCGCCGCCGGGCTCGGGCGCGCACGATGCCCGTTCGATCGGGCACTGCCAGCTACCACCTTGCATCCCGACGCAGCTAGCGGTCTCGCCCGCGTCGTCGGCGTCACCATTGCCATTGAGGTCGACCGCGCAAATCTGCTGCGCCTGCGCTGCCGACGCGTAAACGGCGAGCGCGAAGGCGACGATGCCGAACAGGATCAGCGCGAGGCGCGACGGCCAGAAGAGAAAGCGGCCCATCATCGCGCTGTCGCCGTGCAGGCGAGATCGGCGCCAGCGAGCCTGACCGTTTGCATCATGACCACCGCCTCGGGAAAGGTATCAAGGCAGCCGCAGGGCGTGACGATGGTCTCGCCGGGACCGGCGGGACAGACATTGCCCGGTGAGCAGGCGTGATAGAAGGTGTCGAAGCCGGTCGGGCTGGTCTGCTGCGCGCCGACGACGCCCGCAGGCGCCGCGTCGGTATTGGCTTTCGCAGAGCGCGTCTTGCAGACCGCCTCGCAAGCTGGAACCGAGCCGCGATCGGGAAGCGCGAAGGCGCGCGTAGACGCGGCGCTGCCGCCGTCGGCCGTCCGAACGCGGTCGGCGAGCAGCGTCTCGGTCGAACGATCGATGATATAGGCGCCGCGCGACAGGTCGGGTTCGGGCATCGCGCCGGTGTCGATCGCGCATTTATAGGTCCGCTGGCGCAGGAAAAAGTCGCGGGTAAGGGTAGCGGTGCAACTGCCCGTGCCGAACTGGCGCGACCGCGGGAGGGGGCGAAGGCCGGTGCCGACGCCGTTCAGAAACGTCTGGACGCCATCGACGCTCTCGCTGTCGAGGCGGCACTTTTGATTGGCGCCAATATCTTCGCACTGGTCGACGAGCCGGTCGCTCGGTTCGCATGCGTCCGAAACGCGAATCTCGACGTCGACCAGTCCCCATTCGGTCGTGAGAGGCGCACCGCCGCCGCCGCCGCGCACGCGTGCCGACACCGTCGTCGGCCCCGCCCGCAGGTCGGTGGTAAAATCATAGGAGGTGTAATTGCGCGCCGCGCCGCCATCGGTGCGGCAGTCGCCTGAAGGCAATCCTGTCGTCAGCCACGGACGCGGCCCCGCGGAGCCGACGACGCGGCCGTTGATGCGGCCCTGGACCCAGTCGTCGGCGCCCATCTCGACGATCCGCGCCGACAGGAGCTTCGCGGGGTCGCTGACTTCGAAGCGCGCGGTGAAGATCGGCGGCGCGCTACTGCAATTGCCATCTCCGATGATGCGAAAGCGTCGGCAGCCTTCGGCGCATCCTTGGGGCCGATTTCAAGCGCCTGTGAGGAGTCTATCGATTTCAGACGGTTGGAGATGCCGGCTTCCTGCGCGAGGGCTGTCAGATTGACGCCGTTCTTGTCGAAGATCGACGCGAACAAGAGATGCTCGCTCTCGGGCGCATAATAGACGATCCGGCCGCCAGCACTCGCTTGATAGATCGCGCCTTTCACCGGCGCCGGTTCGAAATCATCGAACTGGAGATTTGTGAAGGTTTGCTTGAGTTGCTGCTCCGCCTCCGCTGCGGCTTTTGCCAGCAACACCTTCTCCGTCTTCTCTTGTGCACAAACGACCGGCGAGGCGAGAAGTGCGGCCGCCGCCAGTAAGACGGCAGGTTTCTTGAAGGGGCCGTTCGCCGATAATGACGATAACCGGAATCGAGGCGCAGCACGATCGTTCGCGGAATCGCATGACATGAGTCCTCCCTGGCGCGACGGCGCCCGTTCGATGTGGGTTGCGTGAACGTCCGATGAGGCAGCCAGTGATAAGTCAGCCGGTCGGAACGGAGGGATAGATGGACGCGCTGTGAGCCAGCGGCAATCGTGAGGGCAGGCGCGTTCCCCAAGGCGGCACGATTGTGCCGCAGCCGAGCATCGTGATTCCAACTTTCATATTGGAATCAATGAATTGAAGGGAATTGCGTCAGGCGCGACACAGACTGAAATCCTTGAAGATGAACGAAGCTAATAGACTGAAAGCATCTCTACTTGCTGTGTCGCTCAGCGATAGCCAGCCTCGCATGGAGCGCTAGCGCACCACATACTATTCGGACGGAAGCTCATGTCGGACACCAGGACATGCGAGAAGGGCGGCGTCGCTTCGCTGGATCAGCTCAAGGAGTTCTCTGGGCGGCGCATCGAAAGCGAGCGTCTTCGCCGTCGCTTGAGTCAGGAGCATCTTGCCCGCAGAGTTGGATTGAGCGTTCGTTGGCTACGAGAGATCGAGAGCGGTAACCCGGCCGTGGCGCTCGATGACCATTTACGTTGCGCAGCGGCGCTCCGTCTCGCGCCCGCGTTCGTCCTTCTTCCCTTGTTGGACCCTGACTACAGCCAAGCTTCGTCGATCGATCCAGCGCCATTCGAATGGGCCGACATCGAATATCTGATCTGGACTCATATCGGCAGACGAGCAGGATGGGCTGCACACCGCGGCGAATTTGAACGCGCCCAGGAACCTCTGCGCGCCGAGGTTCGAGTCCCTGCTGAAAATCAGTCAAGAACAGCACAATCTTTACCTGCTACTCAGGATAGGAGCTAAAATTGCTACTTCTGAAAATTTGTCAAGTGAACCAGGGACAAGGATTTGCGTACCCGAGTTGCATTGCGATCAGAACGACGAAGTTCGGGGCAAACCGACATCCCAGGATCGTCCAGAACTTGCCAAGATACTCGATGGCTTCTGAGCTGCTACCCGTTTCTGGACCGCCCTGCTGGCAGCCTTCCAGCGTGCTGACATCAGGGCGGGCCATGTGCCGCTGATGCCAACATGAGCGATATCGGTGATTTGTTCTCGATCGCGCTGTGCGGTCGTACCTCGTTGTAGTCCCTACGCCAAGCCTCGCATTTTCGCACCGCGTCATCCAGGCTCATGAACCAGTGGGCGTTAAGGCATTCCTTGCCGTTGAAGCTCTCGATGAACGCGTTGTCGGTGGGCTTGCCAGGCCGCGAGAAGTCGAGCGTCACGCCCTTCATGTAGGCCCACAGATCGAGCTCGCGGGAGATAAAATTCGCTGCCATTGTCAGCCCTGATCGAGGCGGGATAACCCACTTGCGCGCAGCCCCGTTCCAGCACCTCGAACACATCCGGTGTCCGGTGCAGGCGCGATTGCCGCTCGACGACGTGTTCATCGCGCTGAAGGACGTGATCCCACACCTGACACGCTCGTCGCTGCACCGTTGCCTGCAACGCCACGGGATCAGTCGGTTGCCCAAAGCCGATCGGGAGAAGCCGAAGAAGTTCAAGAAATATGAGATTGGCTACTTCCACGTCGATATCGCGGAACTGCGCTATGAAGGCGGAAGAGGCTTCCTCTATGTCGAAGTGGACCGCACCTCGAAGCTGGTGTTCGCCCGCATCTATCGCCGGGCGACCAAGCTTGCCGCGGCAGCGTTCCTGCGCGTGCTTATCAAGACGGTGCCATACAGGATCCGTGGCCTGCTGCCGGTTTGGTGGACGGTCGCGTCCGTCAAGGTGGTGTAATTTCGGCTGTGGCCGTGG